>JABFQW010000124.1 GCA_013141455.1 Bacteroidales bacterium | reverse complement strand
TGTTTGAAAAACGGAAATCCAGTAAAAATTCGGTATCAATTAGAAAAAGACCTCGCGATGCAATGTGGAGGCAATGTCGAAATCTATTTTGAACCATTTCTTTGCAAACCCGATCTGTATATTTTTGGCGCAGGTCATGTGGGACGAGAAGTAGGTTTTTATGCTGAAACGCTCGGTTTTAATGTGCATTTCATCGATTTTCGAACCGAATTATTGGCCAATCTGAACATCAAAAATGTCATCTGTCATGAAGGAAATTTCGGTGACACCATTGATAACCTGGACCTTACTTCAGAATCATACGTTGTAATTGCTACCCCATCACACGAATCGGACGAAGCTTTGGTTTTGAAATTAGCTCAATTCGACCTTGCCTATATCGGATTAATTGCGAGTCAGCGAAAAGCGGCTAAAATAAGTAAGTCTGCAAGCGAAAATCACGTTTTAACCAAAGAGCAGTTAACAAAAGTAAATATGCCCATCGGTATCCCTTTAAGAGCAGAAACTCCAAAAGAAATTGCTATCAGTATTGTTGCAAAATTGATTGATGTAAGAAATGAAAGATGTACACAATAATATATTTTTGATGGATTTAAAGAAGGTGAATATTAGTCAAATATCAAAATATTAATTCGTTGATGAAATCAAACACGATACAATTTATACTTGATAATGAGATATATACCATCGACTGGTCGAAAGTTGACTTCCTGCCTTCGACAACGGTATTGCAGTTTCTTCGAGCAATTCCCGGGCACACCGGTACCAAAGAAGGTTGTGCCGAAGGTGATTGTGGCGCCTGTACCATTGTATTGGCCGAATTAACACAGGATAACAAACTGACTTACAAAGCGATAGATTCATGTCTTTTATTTTTACCGGCTCTCCATGGGAAACAATTGATTACAATTGAAAATCTGGCGACAAAAACACCAACAGCCACCCTATTACATCCGGTTCAACAGGCGATTGTTGAAACCAATGCAAGTCAGTGCGGATATTGCACACCGGGCATTGCCATGTCAGTTTTCGGTATGTATAAAACTCTTAAAATACCTGATACCAAAAATATTATCGATTCTCTTTCCGGTAATTTATGTCGTTGCACAGGCTACGGGTCGATTATCGAGGCTGCAAAAATGGCTTGTAACACAATAAAACCGGATCATTTCTCAGGCATTGAACCGACTATCATTGAAACATTGAAAGAGATTAACCGTTCGACAGATGCAATCGAACTGTCGCATAAGCATCAACTTTATCTGTTGCCAAAAACCTTAAAACAGGCGCTTGAGTTAAGAGGAAAATACCCACAGGCTACAATTGTAAATGGTTCGACTGATATAGCTGTGAGACAAAATAAAACTTCAGAATTCCACCATCAAATACTTGATATTTCATCAGTTACTGAGATTAAACAGATCATCACAACGAACAATTATTTTCAAATTGGTGCCGGTTGCAGTATCGAAGATTTTAAAAAATTCGTTCAGCAGAATTTTCATGAATTTTCACCCATCACCGACCATTTCGCCTCCTTACAAATCAGAAATGTAGCCACAGTTGGTGGAAATATTTGTAACGCCTCCCCCATCGGCGACCTGATTCCGATGTTGATTGTGTTAAAAGCACAGGTCAAAACTGCAAGCACTGTCAATTCCAGAATGATCAATATTGAAGATTTTATCACCGGTTACAGAAGTATTGATTTGCATAACAAAGAATTGGTAACTGATATTATCATTCCGAAAAGAGATAATGATTCGTACTATTTCTCAGAGAAAGTGTCAACCCGGCGCGATCTCGATATTTCAACATTGAGTATTGCAACCATAATCAAACTTTCCAAAGAAGGAACCGTTGATGATATCATACTGGTTTACGGCGGGCTGGCGGCTACAGTGAAAAGAGCAAAATCATGCGAGACATTTTTGCTGGGAAAACAATTCACATTATCAACTATTTCAGAAACTATAAATTTGATTACCAACGATTTCACGCCAATTTCTGACGCCCGTTCAACAACAGAGTATCGTCTTGAAACTGCTGGAAATTTGCTGTTAAAGTGTTATTATTCGGTACTAAATGAACTGGAATCGAAATGAAATTTCTATAAAAAACCACAAAATAATGAAGCTGATAAAAAACTATTGTTTACTTTTTTACATCCTGCTTTTTACATCAGGATTTTGTTTTGGTCAAAATTCCAACGAATTCAAACAAACATTTATTAGCGTTCATAGTAGGCAATCCTATCTCGTTCCTCCGTTTGTCAAAAAGGAAATCAGGATATCAAATTACAAGCTTTGTCATCAATTTTTTTTGCTTCCTAAACATACGTTGAACAAAGCGTATTTGAAAGACTATGATTTGTGGGATACAATGCCTCAAATTTTTCAGATGAAAACAGTTGATTATGACTCTATTGTAGATTTTATTATGACTTCCGGTTTACTAAACATTGATCTCAATTATACAAAACCCGATACAACCGGCGGTATAGTAATCGAAATTTCCGGTGGCGGCTCATACGTTTATGAAATCGAAACAAATGAGAAAAAGCTTGAACTATTGATTAGTGGAGCGCATCAATTCAAATTGCCGGAAGTGTTAAATGATTTTGATAAGCTATTCAGAAGAGTATCAAATAGATATAACAATAATGAATAATAGCGAAACGATATTCCTTCCACACGAAAGTGCCATAAGCCATGTAACTGGTGAAGCCAGTTATGTTTCAGATATCCAGTTGCGCAACAATCTGTTGTGGGGACAGGTGTATTTCAGCCCGGTTGCACACGCTACCATTAAAAGTTATGAACTAACGGAAGCATTGAAAATCGATGGAATCGTAGATATTCTCGATTTTACACGTATTCCAGGCATCAATCAATTGAATACGCACATGCATGATGAACCATGCCTGGCAGGTGACAAGGTAACATTTATCGGACAAGCAATTTTTTTAATTGCAGCAAAAGACCGTGAAACCGCGCTCAAAGCAGCAAAAAAAATACATATTGAGTTTGAACAGTTGGAGGCCATCTTTACTATTGAGAATGCAATGGCAAAAAGAAACAACCTCGCCCCCTCCCGGCGAATTGAAACCGGTAATCCGGATAAAGCCCTGGAATCGTCGAAATACCGCTTAAAAGGAAGGCTTGAAACCGGCGCTCAGGAACATTGGTACCTCGAGACACAATCGGCACTGTGTGTTCCCGGCGAAAACCGAAATATGACGGTTTTTGCTTCAACGCAGAATCCCTCTGAAACACAAAATGTGGTAGCTGAAGTGCTTGGCTTGCAGTCGAATCAGGTGATCTGTGAAGTGAAACGCATGGGTGGTGGCTTTGGCGGAAAAGAAACACAGGCAAATCCTATTGCTGTCTGGGCGGCATTGCTAGCTGATGCAACCAGACAACCGGTGCTTATGCAACTTTCACGGGATGAAGACCAGAAAATCACCGGGAAACGTCATCCATTCCTTTCAAAGTATGAAATCGGATTCGATGAAAATGGTATTATCACAGCCTATATCGTTGATCTTCATGGTAATTCAGGTTCATCCTTCGACCTGTCAATCCCAATTCTTGAAAGGGCGATGTACCATGCCGACAACAGTTATTTTATTGAGAACATGCGTGTTACAGGGACCATGTGGAAGACTAATTTACCCTCAAACACCGCATTCCGTGGATTTGGCGGTCCGCAAGGTATGGCGGTGATCGAAAATGCCATCGACAGCATTGCCCGATTTTTGAAGAAAGACGCTGCTGAAATTCGGTTTAAAAACTTTTATCAAACACAAACTAAAAACCTGACGCATTATGGCCAGTTGGTTAATAATAACAGGCTTTCCCGTTTGTGGGATCAATTGATCAAATCGAGTGATTATTTCGAAAGGCGTAAAGAAATTGAAAAATTCAATCATTCCAACAATCTGATAAAGAAAGGCCTGGCCTTAACTCCGGTCAAATTTGGAATTTCATTTACTACGGCATTTCTGAACCAGGCCGGAGCCTTGGTTTTGGTGTACAAAGATGGTTCGGTGATGGTGAATCACGGCGGAACTGAGATGGGACAAGGCCTGCACACAAAAATATTGCATATTGCCGCTAAAGAATTGGGCATTTCGAAAGACAATATTATCATCAGTCCAACTAATACATCCAAAGTACCCAACTCATCTGCAACAGCCGCATCTTCAGGTACCGACCTGAATGGCATGGCAGTGAAAGACGCAATCAGAACCATCAAAAAGAGACTGAAACCTCTTGCTATCAAGATGTTATCCAAAATGAATCCAACTGTTAATACCGGTCGCATTATTTTTAAAAACGATCGGATTTATTCGAAATCGAATCCTGAAATTTCCATCAGTTTTGCGGAACTGGCAAAACAAGCGCATCTCGAACAAATCAGTTTAAGCGCCACCGGTTACTATGGCACACCAAATATTTATTTCGACCGCGAAAAAGGCAAGGGGAAACCCTTCCATTATTATGCTTTTGGAATGGCAGTCTCCGAGGTAGAATTGGACATTTTAACCGGCAACACGAGAATTATCCGGACAGACATTCTGCATGATGCCGGTAAATCAATCCATCCAGAGATTGATAAAGGACAGATCATGGGAGCTTTTATGCAGGGTGTTGGTTGGTGTACCACCGAAGTAATTCGTTGGGATGCAAAAGGAAACCTGTTAAATTGTTCGCCCGACACCTATAAAATTCCTGGAATTGGTGATTTCCCACTTAATTACAAAGCTGAATTGCTGAAAAACGCAAATAATCCAAACGCCATTCACCAAAGTAAAGCCATTGGCGAGCCCCCGTTCATGCTGGCACTTTCGGTTTGGTTAGCCATCAAAGATGCCATTTCATCGGTTGCTGATCATACCAAAGAACCCGATTTTTCGCTTCCGGCTTCAAAAGAAGTTGTGCTGTTGTCAATTAAAAAACTCAAGGAATCACTTTGATTTTTTAATGACTTTCACAAAATAATAGATTGTAAAAAAAGTTACCAAGACGAAGGTTATCACCATCATCAGAAGTGCGGGAGTTTTCATTTTGCGTAATTTTTTCGATAAGCTTTGTAAACAATCAGACAAATACCTATAAATAGCAGAACCAGAAGAATTCGTGAACCATCTACGAAAAGGAGTGTTTTGTTGAGTTCACTGATGATTTGCGGATCAGTAGCAGCATCCAGTTTAGCATGGATATCCTTGTTGATAATTTTCTCCCAAATACCGGGTAAACTACCAATAAAGATGACTAAAAGAAAAACCGGTGTCACAAATTTAATTATGTATCTATAGATCAATGGCAACTGGATATCAGCACCGCGTTTTATTTCTTCCCAGCCTTTGTCCATTCCAAATACCCAGGCAAAAAGTATAATTTCAAATAGGGCTAATGTGACTAAAGCAACTGTTCCGGCCCAATAATCATATTCGTCAAAAACACCATACCGATAAAAAAGAACGGTAGGGAGGCCAAAGACAAAGATCAATAAGCCAAAGAACCAGGCTGAAGATTTGCGTTTCCAGCTAAATTCATCCATAAAAAATCCCATGACAGGCGTTCCCATAGCCAATGAAGAAGTGATACCGGCAAAGAACAATAATCCAAACCAGAAGACACCTGCAAAGGATGCCATAATCGGTCCCCATTGTTCAAATAAAAATGGTAACGTTTTAAACCCTAAGCCAAGGCCACCCTGTTTGGTCAATTCAATCACCTGATCAATACCCAGATAACCAACCGAAATAGGAATGATGATCGAACTTCCGAGCACTACTTCAACAAACTCATTCATCCAGCCGGCACTCATTCCGTTTAGCGCTACATCATCATTTTTAGCAACATACGATGCATAACAGTGAATCGATCCCATCCCCAGCGATAGTGTGAAGAAAATCTGTCCGGCCGCAGCCAGCCATACTTTGGCACTCCATATCGATGAAAAATCGGGCGTCCACAAAAAGTTCATCCCAAGCGATCCATCATAAACGGCCCCTTCTTCGCCACCCCGGATGAGGAATGCTTTTATAGCAAGGAAAATTCCAAATAAAATCAACAAGGGCATCCCGATTTTCGCAACCTTCTCAACACCGCCATCAAGTCCTTGCGAAAGGATAAATGTATTCAATAATAAACACATAACCCAAACTAATATTGGAATTGCATGTGATTCAAGATTCACATAACTATCAAAGAATGTGGCTATTTCGCCACTACCCATGTGCTGAAAGGTTCGTGCGACACTATGAAAAACCCAGGTAATCGTCCAACTCTCGAGATAGCAATAATAGGCAGCCACCGCGATATTTGTGAACAAGCCGAAAACCCCGATATACTTCCATATCGTCCTTTTATCCATACGGTAAAACTGAAATGGCGTGGCATGATGCCCGAAGGAACCACCAAACCGACCTATACTCCACTCAACCAATAATAAAGGGATTCCCATCAACAGAAAACTCACTAAATAAGGAATTATAAATGCCCCTCCCCCATTTTGAATGGCCTGTACCGGAAAACGTAAGAAATTACCCAGACCGACGGCGTTTCCGGCCATGGCAAATACCAGTCCGACCCTCGATCCCCATTGCTCTTTGTTCATAGCGTAAGTGTTGAATTATAAACTAAAGGTAAAATTCATATCCAATACTTCAACAAAACAAGCATTTTTTTTACGTGGTAAATGTATAATTTTCAATTTTAAGAACGTATATTATTGAGTTAAAATGCTTTACAATTTTTATTCATAAATAAACAATCGGGTAAAAAAAAGTGGAATCCTTGAAATTCTCAAGAACACAGATTCTATTTCAGGAACATTTGCCTATTATATTTTTAAATTGTAGTGTTTTTGTTCCCTTTCAAAAAAAACCTGCATGAATAAATATTGTCACTTTTGCAGCAAAAAAAAAATGAAACTAAAAACTACTTTACAACTCATCCTCGCTCTGCTTTTAACCAGCTCTCAGGTAAGTGCACAACAATGGGAGGCCGTTAATTCGCAAACAAACTTTATTCTTTATGGAATGCATTTTCCGCCCGGACAAAATGAAGTGGGTTATGCAGCAGGCATGCAATACACCAATGATGCCCCCGGTGTGATCGTTAAGACAAGTAATGGCGGTCAATCATGGAGCCAGATTTATCCGGTTACAGGAGAAATTGACGGTCTCGAAGCGGTTTGCTTTATCAATCCGAACATAGGATTTGCAGCCGGCTGGAACAATTATTTCATTAAAACGACCGATGGGGGATCAAGCTGGGTTCCGATTACAGTTGGAACTGATGTCTGGTATTATGTGGACATCGAATTCTGGGACGAAAGCAATGGAATAGCTGTTGCAGTAATGAATGCAGGCGGTTCGCGGGTATATAAAACGGATAATGGAGGTCTTTCGTGGACAATGGGTGGAGCATTGGCTTATTCGGTATTGGACATTTGCTATGCCAACCAAAACACTTTGTATGCTGTTGGCACAGGGAATGTCATTTCGAAATCGGTAAATGGTGGTCAATCATGGACAAACAATTACCAGTCAACCGGAATCACTATGGGTGTCGATTTTGCGAATACAAATTTTGGAGTTGTTGGCGGAGAGGATGGTGAAATCCTTACAACCAATGATGGTGGATCAAGCTGGAGCAGCTTTTCAACCGGCTATCACAGCTTTTATGCTGTGCATGTGTTTGATAAAGACAGTGCTTATGTTGGAGGAACGGATGTGGATATTTTCAAAACCACTGATTCAGGCGAAACATGGACGCTCGATTACGGTGGATCAGGTGCTTCAACCATGTATAATTTTTCATTTACCGCCAACAATACCGGATTCTGTTCAGGTTCTCAAGGTACAATGCTAAGAAGAGACGCACCCATTGCCACCAATTTTATAGCAGATGAAACAGCTATTTGCACTGGAAATCAAATTCAGTTCACCGATCTTTCGGTTGGGGCAACGGGTTGGGATTGGTATTTTGAAGGTGGATCACCAGAAACTTCTATTGAGCAAAATCCAATTGTAACATATTATTATGCCGGCGATTACGATGTTACACTCACTGCTTCCAATCCGGAACAGTCACAAACTTTAACGCAGGAAAATTATATCCATGTTTTTGAACAGCCTCAACCATTCATATCCGGTGCATCTTTCGTATGTTTAAACCAAACAATTCCTTACCAGACAAACAACATTAATGGGAATACGTATACCTGGGATGTTGTTGGTGGTACAATTAGTGACGGACAAAATACCTCAGCGATAAGCGTTATATGGGATAATGGGGTTGGAACTGGTTATGTAATAGTAAATGAGACAGTTAATTTAACCTGTACAACAATCGACACTTTAAATATAACTATTGATGAGTGTGTTAGCCTTATCGAAATGAACCCTACTGATTTTGGTATTTACCCCAATCCGGTAAAAAATATCCTGAATATTTCGTTCAATGGAGTAAATAATGAAAAACTTTCATTTTCAATCTACAATGTAATGGGTATCAGACTATTCGAACAGGATATTACTTGTCAGACCGGACAAAATGAGATCAATTTAAACCTGAATAATCTCTGTCACGGGATGTATATCCTTGAAATAAAAAACAGTGATGTGATTTTGAGTAAAATGAAATTTCAAAAAATCTGAAATACAATCACAAATTGCCCTGAAACAAAAAACCCGTCCGGCAAATCACCGGACGGGTTTTATTATTGTACTGCGAAAATTTCTTTAAACGTCAATCTTGGCATATTTTGCATTGGCTTCGATAAACTCGCGACGTGGTGGTACTTCGTCTCCCATCAACATCGAGAAAACGTGGTCGGCTTCAACGCCATTTTCGATGGTCACCTGACGCAATGTCCTGAATTCAGGATTCATCGTGGTGCTCCAGAGTTGTTCGGCGTTCATCTCTCCCAAACCTTTGTAACGTTGTATATGAATTCCCTTTTCAGTTCCGTCGTTAGACCACTCTTTGGTAAGCGCTTCACGCTCTTCTTCGTTCCAGCAGTAGCGTTCCTGTTTGCCTTTGCGCAACAGATACAAAGGTGGTGTTGCAATATAAATATAACCCCGTTCGATCAGTTCCATCATATACCTGAAAAAGAAAGTCATGATCAGCGTGGCGATATGGCTACCGTCGATGTCAGCATCGGTCATGATGATGATTTTGTGGTAACGAAGTTTTTCGATGTTCAGGGCTTTACTGTCTTCATCCGTTCCGATGTTAACACCAAGCGCTGTAAAAATATTCTTGATTTCTTCGCTTTCATAAATCTTGTGAGGCATAGCTTTTTCAACATTCAGAATCTTACCCCTGAGTGGCAAAATAGCCTGAAAACGTCTGTCACGGCCTTGTTTAGCCGTTCCACCGGCCGAATCACCTTCCACCAAATAAATTTCGGCCTGTGCCGGATCGCGTTCACTGCAATCGGAAAGCTTTCCGGGTAATCCTGATCCGGATAAAACACTTTTCCTTTGAACCAATTCACGGGCTTTACGGGCAGCATGACGGGCCGTGGCGGCCAGGATTACCTTATTAACGATGGTACGCGCTTCTTTCGGATTTTCCTCCAGATAATTCGACAGATGTTCACTCACGATCTGATCGACGATACCCATAACATCATTATTCCCAAGTTTGGTCTTGGTTTGGCCTTCAAACTGTGGCTCAGGTACTTTCACCGAAATGATAGCCGTTAAACCTTCACGAAAGTCATCACCGTTAATGTCAAATTTAAGTTTCGACAACATACCGGTTTTGTCGGCATAGTTCTTCAAAGTACGTGTGAGACCTCTTCGGAAACCGGCTAAGTGGGTTCCGCCTTCATGCGTATTGATATTGTTTACGTAAGAATGAAGGTTTTCGGAAAATGAAACATTGTATTGCATCGAAATCTCGACAGGAACATCGTTTCGTTCACCTTCGATGGTAATCGGGAAAGGAATGAGTTTCTCACGGCTCTCGTCTAAGTATGCAATGAAATCGGGCAAACCTCTTTCGGAATGAAAAATTTCGGATTTAAACTGATCATCATCACCTTTCTCACGTTCATCAGTAAGTGTAATGGTGATTTTGCGATTTAAAAAGGCCAACTCACGCATGCGTGACGCCAATATGCTGTAATCATACACGGTCGTCTGAAATATCGTTCCATCAGGCGAAAAGGTAATTTTTGTACCATTTTTAGTCGAAGTACCTACTTCTTTTACAGAATATAATGGTTTACCACATTCGTATTCCTGAATATATGATTTGCCATCACGAAAAACTTCGGCTTTCAAATGTGATGATAATCCATTCACGCAGCTAACACCAACTCCGTGTAAACCACCGGAAACTTTATATGATCCTTTATCGAATTTACCACCTGCATGCAACACCGTCATAACTACTTCAAGGGCAGAACGGTTTTCTTTTTCATGAAGACCCGTTGGTATTCCACGTCCGTTATCTTCCACACTGATCGAATTATCGGCATGGATCATAACATCAATCTTATTACAATAGCCTCCCATAGCCTCATCAATAGAGTTGTCAACAACTTCGTACACCAAATGATGAAGACCTCTCACGTTCACATCGCCAATATACATGGCAGGCCGCATGCGCACTGCTTCGAGACCTTCTAAAACCTGAATATTATCGGCTGTATATTGGGTTGAGGCAATTGCTCTTTTTTTCTCTTCGGTCATAATAATCTTTGTAATCTGAAAATAATATCGTGCAAAAGTACAAAAAAATCTCTAAGATTGAGGGTTTTCAACAAACCTAAACAGAATGAGTTATTAACAATTCGGGATGAATAAACGATAATAAAATTTTGAGAGCTTATGACTGGAAACTCCTTTTAAAACCGGATAGTAATTCCTCCGTAAAACTCAACCCCATTAACCGGAAAATGGTAAAACCGGTCATAATGCAAATTCAACAGGTTGTTGGTTTGCACAAAAACATTGAAGCTTTCATTCACTTTATATCTCGCGCCAATATTTAGGTCAACATAAGGTGTAAGCGAATGAAGTGTTTCGGTTCCCGATTTATACGTTGATGCCATTCGTTCACCAACATAATATATTGAAGATGTGAAGTGTAATGTTTCGTTATATGCATATTCACCTGAAAGTTGAATCTGATTTACAGGCCGGTAAAAGGCCGTGGTAAGTGTTTTGGTCGTGTACCGGGTATTGTGATAAACAGCTTTCACATCAATACGCCGGTTGAAACGGTATGCCGCCTCAGCAACAAAACTCACCACTTCTACGTCATCATAAACCACCAAAAATTTGTTTGAAAACGGTGCAGTTGAATCAGTGATAAAGAAAAACTCATCATCTGTTTTGCGGTATCCGATTCCGAAATTTAAATCAAGATTTTTCATCACCAGCGCCTTAACTCCTCCTTTGAAATCGATCTTCGTTTGCTGCCAATGCATCGGCACTATCGAACTCACGAATGGATTTTCATTCGCAAGCTTTTGAAAACTAACTCGTTGTGCATCACCACCGAGACTTGAATAAAATTTTAGGTTTTTATCAAGCAAAAACAATCCACCTTCCAGGGCTGGATACAGATGAATATTTGAATTTTCGTGTGAATGTAAAACAACAGCAAAACCAAGTTTCAATTGATAAAAATCGCCGGCAAGCTTTAGCGAAGGCCGGGCAACCAATTGCATATTGTTGGCTGTTTTCAGCGAATCTGAATTAAACCAGGTTTGCAAACCAGCTTCCAGTGAGATACTTTGTTTTGCATTGTTTTTCAGCCATTTATACGATTTTTCACCCTTTGTTTCGACTGCAAAACTATGTTCATCCGTTTGAAATTTATCGTGAAAATATTGATAAGAAACGCCAATTTCATGATTAAAACCAATCGATGTTTTCGTGTTTCCCTGCAAATGTGATTGCAGTCCAACAGTTTGATATTTCTGAGTAATTGATTCAACATCAACATTTACTGTCGGAAAATCGTCTGGGAAAAAGCCATAATGGCGCAGCATTTCATTTTTATAAATGACTTTTGTCTTTAAAAGGTAGTTATTCAATTTGTTATCGAGCGAAATACCAAAACTACTGTTCATAAACGATGAAGGCGCATATTCCTGCTTATTCAACCATGAAGAATGATGCGAGATACCCAATCCAAAAGAGGTGTTTTTCGATAATTTTGAATTGTGCATGTAAATAAAAACCGGAGATATCCGTGTCCCTAATCCTGCTAACACAAAATTGGTGAAATTATCCTGCGTTTCTTCCGTTTTCAGATTGATTGGCGAAATAAGTTCAAGTTCGATATCACTGGTCAGAACCGTATCAGTGCGCATAACAGACGTATCTCCAATTTCGAAGGTGGTATTCTCAATTTCAGGCAAAACGTTGATTTTATTAAATTCACCAAGCTTTGGTTGAAATGAACCCACGATTGTTACATGTTCCTTATTCGATTGCGCAAACAAACTGCTAATGGAACAAGAACATACCATGCACAAAACTAATATATTGATATTCAATTTCATGAATCTTATAATCATTCGTCTTTTCAATATTAAAATATACAAATCCTAATTTCCTTCATCATCTGTCAAGGTTGTGATCAACGTAAGCATGGGTAGTAAAACACACTTCCAAAATCGCATTCCTGATAATCTGATTCTTACTTTAATGCGTTTAATTTATCGGTGGCAATCTTTCGCAAATCCTCACCTTTGTAATTTTCGACAATGCTTTTCAAAGTTTCTTTTGCCTGAAATGTATTCTCCTCTATCACATAAACATCCGATAACAAAATGAAACCTTTTGCTACCCAATAATCGAAAGCGCTGTATTTTTCCGATAATTCGAAAATCACATTCTTAGCATCCTGATAACGGGTATTTTTAAAATCGATTTCGGCCATAAAATACTTTGCTTCTGCACCATAACGACCTTTATCCGTATTCGTTACGATGGCTAATTCCTTTTTCGCTTCACTCAGGTTCATTTGTTCGAAGTGCGATTTACCAGCTATGAAATGGGCCTGAATCAATTGGTTTGAACTAATATTTCCGGAACCGGAAAGTAATGATGCCGATTCGATGGCACCTGCGTAGTCGCCTGTAAAATAGCTGCTTTTCATTTTTCCTTCGAGCGCTTCTAATTTAATCAATAGTTGATCGGCAATTGCATATAAACGCTGGTAATAATTAGCAGCTTCAGTAAATTGCTGGCGGTCGTAATACGTTTGTGCTGCCAGAAGTAATATTTCGTCGGTGTATTGGTTATCCTGAAAATCAAGTATATACTGAATATTTACGATTGCTTTATCAAAATTGTTGTCACGAAGCAGGCATTTGGTAAGGAAATAGTTAGCCTGTAGCAGGTATGCTCCACTGGTGTAGTTTGTTATATAAGAATCGAAAGCCTTTGTCGCTTCAACATATTTTGCCTGTTCATAAAATTGTGT
>JABFQW010000071.1 GCA_013141455.1 Bacteroidales bacterium | reverse complement strand
GGCGAACACAAGCCATCTCGCGCCAGGTCTTGAAAGCTTCAACAGCAGGAGTTCCAAAATAGGTTTTACCACCTTCGAGTGAATTACCAACCGATGAAGTTGCTAAGATACTGCTCCTTTTCCAATAACAAGGTCTTTATTAACAGCTACACGTCCCCAAAGTATAACATCATCTTCGATACGTGTAACACCGGCAATTGCCGCGTGGGCGCCAATCAGGCAGTTTCTACCGATATAGCTGTCGTGCCCGATCTGACAATGATTATCAAGCTTTGTTCCCCACGAAATAATCGTATCACCGGTTACCCCTTTGTCAATACTGCAAAGTGCACCTACCTCAACATTATCTTCGATGATAACATTACCACACGATTCGAACTTTTTAAAACCTTCCGGTCGTTTCTGAAAATAATAAGCATCAGCTCCGATTACGCTGTTTGAGTGAATGATCACATTATCACCAATAATACAATGATCGTAAATACTAACATTGGCATGAATAAGACAATTGCTGCCAATTTTGACATGGTTGCCAATAAAAGCTCCTGGCTGTATTATTGTCCCCTCCCCGATAGAGGCAAGCGGACTTATTGCATTGACCGATGCTTCAAATGGTTTAAACCTGCGGATAATTGAAATAAACGCATCGAAAGGTTTATCGTGAAATATTAAGGCCTTCCCTGCCGGACATGCTACCCTTTTGTTGATAATGATCGTTGTTGCTTTCGAGTTCAACGCTTTATCATAGTATTTCGGATGATCAACAAAAGTAACATCGCCCGGGACAACCATATGGATCTCATTTAAACCACTGATTTCAAAATCAGGATTACCTTCAAATTCACCATGTATAAGTGCTGCAAGTTCTTTCAAACTCAGTGACGGATCAAATTTCATTCTAACTCAATTAATAATAAGTAACTCACACTCAGCTTATTCCTTCACACGCTCAGCATAGGCGCTGGCTTTCGTATCGATTTTAATTTTGTCCCCGATATTTATAAATAATGGAACCCTGATAATTGCGCCAGTTTCAAGTGTAGCTTCTTTCATTGCGTTGGTTGCAGTATTGCCCCTTTCACCCGGTTCGGTGTAAGTTACCAATAAATTTACGGTATTGGGTAATTCACAAAGCAAAACAGAATCAGTGTCGGTATGATACATGACTTCTGCTTTTTCACCCTCCTTTAAAAATTGAGGCGCATCGATTAATTCTTTCGGGATCGCGATTTGCTCAAACGATTCCGCATTCATAAAATTGTAATCGTCACCATCCTGATACAAAAACTGCATCGGGCGTCGCTCAACACGCTGAATCGTGATTTTTGCTCCGGCAGGAAATGTATTGGGTAATACTTTCCCTGTTTTAATATTCCGGAGCTTGGTACGAACAAATGCCGCGCCTTTACCTGGTTTTACATGTTGAAACTCAACAACAGCATATAAATCGTTGTTAAACTCGATAATCAATCCGTTTTTAATATCTCCAGCTGATGCCATATTCTTTTGTTTATTATTAAGTCTGCAAAAGTACAAAAAGCTATTTAATCATTTTGCATTTGCTTCTTATAAATGATCTAAATTACATTCGACTGAGCGCAGGAAGGCTAATCATTTGTTATACTGAATATTACGAATAAATAATAACAAAACAAGTGAAACAATTTACCGGAATACAATTTCGATGATCGCTTCTTTGCCAACTTCATTATTCATATTCTTAATTATCAAACTTTTAGCATAAAGTAATTCATTTCTGATTGCATCTGAATCTAACCGAACATACAATGTTTTTTTGTCTATTCTTAAATCAATTGTATGTTTCGAAATCATTGGACCAACCACTTTTGGCCAACAATCCAATGCCCTGACATCAGATAATTTTGATTCAAGCTTATTGACTCTCAGAAATTCCTGGATGACTTTACCTAAGGATTGTTCGTTGTGATGCTGCATCTTACGATAAATTTTTATTTTCGGAAACAGTTCCCGAAATCACTTCAAAAATTTTGTGTTGAATGCTTGAATTATGAAATAAAAGTTCGACCCGTTGACGTTGCGTGTCAGTAATAAAGACTTGTCCGAAACTATCATCACTCACCAACTCAATCAATTGGGCTACCCTGCTGTCATCGAGTTTGTCGAAGATATCATCGAAGAGTAAAATCGGTTTGTAACCGATTACCTTCTGGGTAAAATCGAATTGCGCTAATTTGATGGCTATCACGAATGATTTTTGTTGTCCCTGTGAGCCAAACTTTTTCAATGGAAAATCCTTTATCAAAAAAATCAAATCATCCTTGTGAATCCCGGTTGTGGTATATCGTGCCATACGATCACTCTCGATATTCTGATGAAGCAGATTATCAAGCGATTGCTCTTGAAGAGCTGATTCATAGTTGATTTCGACTGTTTCGCTGTTTCTTGAAACGATATTATAATAATAAATAAAAAGCGGGGTAAAAGAAATCAAAAACGATTTTCTTTTTTCGAAGATGACCGTTCCTGCACGTATCAGTTGATCGTCCCAAACACCCAAAAGTTCAGCATCGAAAAACCTGTTCTCGGCAAATTGCTTAAGCAAAGTATTCCGCTGCAAAAGCGCTTTATTATAAATTATTAATTCATCAAGATAAACAGGATCGAACTGAGAGATAACGCCATCGATGAATTTTCGTCTCACATCACTACCTTCGTTTATCAG
>JABFQW010000097.1 GCA_013141455.1 Bacteroidales bacterium | reverse complement strand
TCCCTGAAGCCACCATCGCGGCATTGGATACTATTAAAGGCGTTGACTTTTTATTGTTGGGCGGCTTCGACCGTGGCATCGATTACTCAATACTAATTGAATACCTGCTCGATAACCCTGTTCCAAATTTGCTCTTCACCGGAAAAGCAGGTTCAAGGATGATGCAGATGGTATCGAAATACACAATCGACAGTAAATTATTTACCTATGACACCATGGATGAGGCATTTGATATAATCAAAAAGTTTTCGGAGTCAGAATCAGTTTGTTTGTTGTCACCGGCAGCTGCCAGCTACGATATGTATAAAAATTTTGAACACCGGGGCAATGCCTTCCGACAACTTGCCATTGGGTTTGCAGGATGAGTATGTTGAAGAAATATAGGGGGAATCAGATTTAAGCTAATCTTTTATTAAATCTCCAGAAATCCTTTTCAATCAAATCGGCCCCCTGAACCGATTTACGACACCAATCCAACAACAGGTGATTGTGCTCCTGATCGGTCAGTTGCCAGGCAATGGGTGAATTGTGAAGCCGTTGGGTAAGGGTATAAAGCAGTAGGGCTGCCGAAACGCTAATATTATAACTTTCGGTAAAACCAAACATAGGTATCCTGATAAAAGTATCGGCTTTTTCGATCACCTCCTTCGAGAGTCCATGCTTCTCGGTTCCAAAAAACAAGGCTACCGGTTTATCAAGCGCAAGTGTCTCGGGTGAATGGTAATCGAGATGTGGACTCGTCGCTACGATCTGGTAACCGTCATTTTGCAAGGCATCGATGGCATCCCCGGTATTGTGCTTCGTTTTGTTGTATTTTTTCAGATACAACCATTTCATACTTCCCAGAGCAACATCTGGGTTTACTTCATACTGGTTTTTATTCTCGATAATATGAATTTCCTGTATGCCTGTCAAATCGCAGGTTCTGAGTACAGCGCTGGCATTTTGCGACTGGTAAATATCTTCCATCACAACAGTAATATGTCGCGTCCGGTATTTTAAAACTTCTTCAAACTTAGCCCTTCGCTTATCGGTCAGGAATTGCAAAAACAAATCAAGAAGTCGCTGATCAAAATGACTTTCAAATGCTGACATTACTATTAATTAATTGATTACTATTCATTTAAAGGTGTTAAAGTGTTCATTACCTAATTGAAATAAGTGAACCTTGTTTGGTGTTTCGCGATCTACCGTTGTATCGGACGAATACTACGTGGTAAAAATTGTTTCAATTACCTGGCAACAAGCAGAAAACGTAAAACCGACAGCTCTTTGTTCACTTCTCAGGCATATCATACAAATTTCTGTTTTCAGGCCGGTCAGTCGGTGCAATTACAGGTTTTTCTTCCGGTTTATCATCACCCATCGTCAACTGTATTAATTCAATAATACCTATTCTTCTGTAATCAGGTGGTGCTTCAAAAAATGCCGATGGAATATTTATCTCCTTCATCGAATCGACTAAGGTGACACTTTCGCCAATGGCAGTCGGTACAACCGATTTCATGATCAAACCATGTTGCATTATCTCATACCATTCTTCACTCGTACGGTAATAAGTAACAATCGATGGCTTCGTAAACACCCTTGTCAATTTCGCTATCTGCCTGATATCATGAGAGCTATATGGTGCTACCTGATCGGTAACCCAAACTTTTTCATAAACTGTGGTATCAATTAAAACATCAAATCCCTTTGCCTGAAAGCCAAGCAGATTCATCTCGATATTATTCTCACAAAATTTAATCTGATCGGGAAGATGATGAATAATGGTATCCGATCGCATGGCTTTCAATAATGTATCATATTCAATCTCAGCGGACTGGCGCTCAGTGTCAGACAATTGCGCCATTGATATTTTGAGTTGCATTTCAATCGTTGAGATAATCGCTTCCTGCAAACTATCGTGCTTCCCCGACCAGTAGGCCATTGATTGAGGGAAAACAAGCGTAACTTCTTCAGAATTAAGGTTCAAAATAAAAATTGATCTCTCATTTTCGATACGCATCATCCCATCCTGAATGAAAGTTGACTGATAAGAAAAATTACCAAACCTGTCTTCACTCTTTTCAACAATGTACCACCCGGCAGCGCCTTGCGCGGTTCCTAAAACGAAAAATAAGCACAGAAACGTCAGATAGCCACGTAAATAAGAAATCGAAAACAGGGCCACATCAATGAAAGCCTGTATCATACGACGATGCATTTTCATGAACAAAGCCTGAAAATATTGGTTTATCATGGTTTATTTCCTTGTCTATCAATAATAAACGAATTATTTACTTCCATATGATGCTATTTAAATGAAAAAAACTACTTTTGCACTTCAAAAATAAGAGATTATGACCCATAGCAAAGGTACTGAAAAAGCCGAAGAAAGAATTGAAGTTGTTGAATCGGCTTTAAGCAGAACGGAACAATTTATCGAGAACAACCAGAAACCGATGATTTTCGGGTTGGTTATCGTTGCGGCCATTGTATTCGGATATTTCGGAATCAACCGTTATTTTCTTGAACCAAAACAAAAAGAGGCTCAGACTCAGATGTTTATGGCAGAAAAATATTTTCAATCCGATTCCTTGCAAAAGGCGCTTTACGGTGATGGAAACAATTTAGGTTTTATTGATATCGTTGATGAATACGGTTCAACCAAGGCTGGTAATCTTGCTTCCTATTATGCAGGAATATCTTTGCTGAAGAAAGGTGAATACAACGAAGCCATCAAATATCTTGATAAGTTCAGTAGCGATGATCATATCCTTTCGGCCATGTCGAAAGGCGCCAAGGGTGACGCTTATCTTGAACTCAATCAAACCGAAAAAGCTGTAAATCAATATCTTAACGCAGCTAAAACCGAAATAAATGATTTCACCAGCCCGATGTTTTTAATGAAAGCCGGTAATACTTATGAAGTTATGGGTAAATATGCAGAGGCATTAAAAGTTTACGAGCAATTAAAAGCTGAGTATCCAACGACAACGGATGGCCGGAATGCTGATAAATATATTGGCCGGGTTAAAGCCAAAAGTGGCAAATAACCTTTGAATAAGAAATTTTTAAAAACCTGATTCTTAATGGGTCAGGTTTTTTTTATTTTTGTAATTGTATGGAGAATAACAAACGAATCATTTTTTTCGGGACACCCGAATTTTCATCGGCTCAGCTTGAGAATATTTTTCATTCAGGGTTTGATGTGGCCGCAGTAGTAACTGTTCCTGATAAACCAGCCGGAAGGGGTAAAAAACTGCAACAATCAGATGTTAAAATTACCGCTACCCGATTGAATATTCCCGTATTGCAACCTGAAAAGCTTAAAGATGAAGCATTTATCAAGGAACTTGCAGCATTTAATGCATCAGTTTTTGTGGTAATCGCATTTCGTATGTTGCCCGAGATTGTATGGCGTATGCCAAAATTTGGCACATTTAATCTGCACGCTTCCATGTTGCCCCAATATCGCGGCGCTGCGCCTATCAACCGGGCTATCATGAACGGGGAAACTCAGACCGGTCTGACCACATTTTTTTTAAATGCCAATATTGATGAAGGAAGTATCATCAATCAAATCCCAATTGAAATCGGCAATAATGAGACTGCCGGTGAACTTCACGATCGCATGATTGAATTGGGTAAACCACTTGTAATTAACACCTTAAACCTACTGTTCGAACAATCTGTACGTCCGGTAAAACAGTCGATACCTGTCGGAGAATTGATTAAATCAGCGCCTAAAATTTTCAAACAGGATTGCGTAATCAACTGGAATCGTCCGATTATTGAGATTTTTAATCAGGTTCGGGGTCTGTCGCCCTATCCTGCAGCCGTTTCTACATTTATATCTTCGGAAAAGCAACAGCTCGGTTTAAAAATTTACGAGGCATCCATCGAGGCTGGTCATCCGAACGAAACCATATATAGTGTGCTGACCGATAATAAAAAGTATTTGAAAATTGCACTACCTGATGGATACCTGAAATTAACCAACGTTCAGCAGCCAGGCAAACGATCGATGGATATCGATGAATTTCTCAGGGGGTTTCAATTCGTAGGAGAATGGTATGTTTCAGATCATATTTAGCAAAACAGATGGATTATGGCTGCGGTTCCATTGATTTAGAGCGATTTTTGGTGTGATTTATTAACAATATGGCAGTTTTATTAACAATTTTTGATTTTTTTTAAAAAATATTTGCGTTTGTATTATAAAACCCTATTTTTGTTGGGTGTTCGACCAATTTTTAAATTTTTAAACTATAAACAATGAACAAAGCTGAATTAATCGATGCAATGGCTGAAGGAGCCGGTTTAACAAAAGCAGATGCAAAAAGAGCATTAGATGCTTTTATTGATGCAACAACTCAAGCCTTAAAAGCAGGTGACCGCGTTGCTTTAGTAGGTTTTGGATCTTTCTCTGTTTCTGAAAGAGCAGCAAGAAAAGGACGCAATCCTCAGACTGGTAAAGAAATCAAAATCTCTGCCAAGAAAGTAGTAAAATTCAAGCCTGGTACTGAACTATCAGATGTTGTAAAATAATATTTTACAATACAGGTGTAAAAACGCTTTGACGAAAATCAGAGCGTTTTTTTTTGTATTAGTTTATGTGATACCCATAGTAATATTATTGCATTACCTGTCAAAAAATGAAAGAGAATAAAATAATACGGAGTGTGAACGCAAAGCAATCACCAGGCAAATCAGGATTATCACTCTAATTCATAAAAATTTCCTGAACCTATCTTTTTGAGTTCCTTTTCGGCTGGATTACCTGAATAATATATATTTCCAACTGAGCTAATGGTTGCACCCAAATAGATAGATGCATGAACATAGCAATCATTCGAACCCCTGTTTTCGAGATAATTAAAATCTGTAATTAATTCACTTGCGTGTATAGGTCCATAACTTGCCTGATGAAGGTAATTAACGTAAGAACGGCCTTTGACGATGAGATCAGCAGTTCCGAAAAAGTAATGCAAGTGCGAATGTAAACATTGAAGTTCAAGATTAATTTTACCAGAGCCTTCAAAAATATCGATATAAAAAGTGTCGGATTTAATCGTATTCAGGCATATCAGATCCCCGATAGAGCGATATTCGATGTTATTGATATTATTTGCATACGTAATTTTCACTTTGATTGGTTTATCATAGCTTCGTAACCAATTGCACTGATTCACATTTTGGATAACCAATTGCTTTATCATTTTTGAAACTGAATCACGTTTTATGTCAATATCAACAACTTGCGTGAATATATTGTCAATTATATTTTCTCCGGCTGTTACTTCTATCTTATTTTCGTCACCAGATATAAGCTCAACATCAACGTTATCAAGCATTTTCAAACTGTTAAAATAGGGTATCTGCCGTTGCTCGGTAACGATCTTTCCGGTTGATTCAATACAATTTCCTCCCTCCTTTTTACAAGAAACCAATACGAAACAAACCAAACCAATATATAGAGTTAAAATTCTCATTTATAATGCATTATATTTGAAATTTAAACGGTAACCCAAGCCAAATCCAATATAATCAGCCCGGCCATAGTGTGCAGTTAATGTTATTACACCGAACACATTTTCACTAAAATGTTGTTTCACAGCCAGTTTTTGATATAATTCACCTTCACTTCTCTCTTTTCCGGCAAGATGAAAGCCCAGATTAAATAAAAATGAAGTTTTATCGAGTAACATTTCATATGCAAAATTTGCACCGGGTTTAAGTAATTGCCAATCAGAATTGTATGGAGATTGTCTCATTTTCAGCACCGCTCTGTCCGACCTATCATAAGTAAGATCGAAACCCATTCCAATCTTACTGCGTAAAGAAACCTGTTTCATTGTATTCCATGTCAGATTGTAAACAAAAAACTTTTCGCCATAATCCTGACTCATATCTTTCAATCCGACTGAAAATAAAAACTCGCTTGTGATCCATTTTTTTCCGTCAAATTCAAAACGGTATAATTCCGGACGTAGTTTTTTATCGAGGTATGGGTTCGGGTTCTTAATAAACCAGGCAAACCCTGTAGAAACAGTTAACAAGTTCAAGCCAAAGTTTGGCGTTTTCATCGAGCCGTTAGAGAAATGCGTTAGTCCGGCTCCGCTTATCCATGTGAATCGTTTCGAAAGTTGAAGCCTGTACTCAAAATACAGACTGACGGCAGCGTTAAGATGCGAACCGATTGCGAAATTCTTATAATTTTCGATCGGATCGAATTTATTCGTTAACCACCCTAAGCCAAAGCCAAGCCTGAAGTTCAGGCTGTTTTTCAAATCATGGTTTAACGGGAAATTTATGAAAGGAAGTATTGCGAAAACCTCGCCAATCTCTTTGTTATTTCCTAAAGGCGAGTAATAGGCAGTTAGCCCGATGATCGGATAACGGTACAATGCTTCCCATCTTTGGTTACCGAATGTGGCACGTTGCAAATTGACTTCAAATGCAGGGAAATGGCTATTGAAGCGCTCCATCTCGAAATGATGCTGTAAAAATATTGCATAGTGTGCGCGGGTCTCGATTTGAAAATTATACTTCGGGAAATGCTTAATTACCTGACCTTTCACATGATGGACTAATGAAAATACGAATACTAACGAAAGAATTATATTTCGAAATAACATCAAAAGCGTTTTAATTTGAAGGGCTTAAAATTAGTAAATTGAGAGTACTTATAACGTAGCAAATTCGACCCGGATTGATGTAAACCATTTCAATTTATTGGAGGTAAATGCGACGACCTGATTGTAAAAAAATTATCAGAAGCAGCATTGAGTCTATATTCAGGTTTGTTTCCCCAGTTTGCCGGAAAATCACCAATAAACATATCTTCACCGGTATCGTTTGGCACATTTTGCCTGATCATATTCTGCCAGTTTTCGATACGGACAATGCTTTTAGGCGCATAGAAATAATCATTGTCTTCTGCGATGAGTTCATGTAAAAAACCAAAATACATTTTTCGATATTCAGGAATATTAATGATTTTTCGGATCAAAGGATTGTTCACGTCACCCCAATGCAGAAAATCCTGTGTTCCACTATCCATCAATAATGAGGTTCCGAGCGTATTGTCGTAATCATAAGGGATAAAGTAAAATTTTCCGTCAGTATCGAAATACATATAGTAGTTATTGGTGTTTGCCCAATAATCGTCCCACATGCCTACCATCACATTAACGGCATAAGTGCGTAATAGCAATGGAATATCAATCTTTCCGCTTACCCAGTTCTTGAAATCCTCACCGGTCTTCGTTGTGAAATCGGTAATAAACTCCGATAATTCATCCTTGGCAGGTTCCAAGGCTTCCTTGTTTGTTTTGAGGTCATAGGTAAATGTCTGCATGGTATTTGGGTCGGGTGTAATATTCTCTACACCCATACTATTTCTGTCGGGATACCGGAGTGAGGCGCCCCAACTGCACTTCCAGAGATTGCCATCAGTTCCGGTATACCTATTCCTCCTGGTTACAAGATAGTCTTCATCAATACTTTCAACCATTTGATAAACACCAAAATAGGCAGATTTATCATCTTCCCTGATTTTGATTGTCAGAATACAATAACTCGATTTTGGAGCTGTCCACACACCAAAGCGCTCAAAAAGGTCGTAACAGTACACTTCGCGAACATAATTGGCATCATCTTTAAACCATTTCAGATTAATTTTTTCGAGATTGTTATAGCGTTGGTTATTGCGATATTTTTTAAAATTTAAAGCAAAATGTGCATGATGCCAATCAGGTGCAATTCGGTTGTGTGGCTCACCCTCATCACCTTCGGGTCTGCGGCGACTGGTGTTCCCTCTGATACGAATGCCGATACTATCCAGAGCGATATCTGAATTACCACCATTGATATTGAAATTGGCCAATATATATTCTTCATTGGCAGGATTAATATCGAAACTTGTGAGCAAACGATTCCATTCGTCAGTAGATATTTCGAGGTTGATATGCGTAACCTTACTGATGTCAAAAATTTCAACAGGTTTGGGAACCGGTGGAGGGACGATTACGACCGGGTCATAGTCCTTTATGCACGAAAACAACAGTGCGGTTACAAGACCGATTGCAATAAATAGTTTGAAATTTTTCAATTGACGTTTTAATAACCGTGTAAAAGTAGGCATTAATGGTCAATTAACGGTTTGTTTCAGGGTATCGAAACGAGTGAAAACATAAACAAAAAACTATAACAAGGTCAATAACCTACTCCTGCAGCTTTGATATGTGCCGGATCAAAGGCATGACAAGGCGTAACTGCATAAACCATATCGCATTCAGGGCAATGGGTTTCAAACTGTGCCATCTCAAACTTTGTTTTACAATTCTCACATTCCATTTCGAATGGCATTGGCATATATTGTTCATTAAAACCCATTTGCCGTACTTTGTCGGCCATCATTTTACCATTCGTGAAACTTCCGGAGCATCCTTCGTGTGACATTTCTCTTAATATTTTAATAATTAACTATCTGTTTATCTATTCATTAGCATGTAATATTTCGCCTGATCTGAGCTTCGTACGTAATTGTTGTACGCCACGATCAATTTCTTCCAGCTCTTTCAGCATGGCTTTTTCTTCCAGATTAGTTTTGATCACTTTAACGATTCTACCATTTTTTATAACAATACGCTGGTGTGCCATCAAGGCCAAAATAGGGTCATGCGTTGCCATTAAAACCACTTTCTCCTCTCCAACCAATAGTTGCAATGCTTTTTTTCGATCGATACCGGCATTCTCAATCTCATCGATCAAAACAACCGGACTGCTGCTCAACATAGCTACATCAGCTATCATAAGTGCCCTCGATTGACCTCCGCTCAGCGAAGTGATTGGTGTTGAGGGTTCAAACTTTTCACCGGCCAATTCGTTGGCAGCATCGATAATCTTACTTACAATTTCCTGAATATTATTCACCATCCGGCTTTCGGCATGAAGCTCAATAAACTCTGCCACAGTAAGATCCATAACGAAATTCATATTCTGCGAGAGCTGGGCCACTAATTTTTTGCCGGAAGCAAATCGCCAATCAGCCGAAGGTTTTTCGCCGTTAATCAAAATAGTACGCCCGGTGGGTGTATCACCTTGTGCAACCCATTCAATATCGGCCAATAACCTGCTTTTTCCCGATCCTGTTGGCCCAACGATACTGGTGATGGTACTCTTTTCGAAAATAAGGGATTCAAATTGTTCAGGATTGCCACTTTTATCGGTACCGGGTAGTATCGTCAATGAATCAACGATATTGTGCTCATCACCCAAAAAAGATTGCATTTGTTGAATAAATTCCTGCAACTGCTTCAAAAAATGAAGGCCTTCAAAGCTATTATCTTCAGCCACTTCATCATCCATCCCGGCAATTATTTCCTGCAACGGAACCTCTTGAAGATTTTCTAATTTCAGGGTAAGTCCGGCAAAAAATGTCTGTAAATAAGGAAAGCGTTCGATGAGTTCTTTTGGTGATGATTGTAAAATATATTCCTGACTTACCATGTTAATTTTCCTCCAGTTTTATCTTACGCACATTTCCCATCTGATACGATTCGCCAATGCGTGTCTCTCCCAAACAATAAGAGCATAAGGCTGAGGGCATCGAAAAACGTAGTTTACTTCCTTTCAATGTATCGATGTGTTTTGATTCATCAAAAAGTAAAGTCCCCAGTTCAAATGCGCCTTGTCCTGTGAGTCCATTGATATGCATGATGATGGCAACCGGATTCACCGAATGAACCCGTGCAGCAAAAACCTCTCTCTCGGCCTGCGACACGATGTCGCCTTTGGTGATGACTACAATATCGGCCATACGCAACATCGGGCCAATTTTTTTCGGGGTGTTAATCCCACTCAGGTTATCGATCACACAAACGGCTTTAATCTCTTTGATATAGGGTGAACAACGGTTACACAGACCTGCACTCTCCGAAACTAAGAGATCAAATCCTTCTTTCAGTCCCCAATCAACCACGGCTTCGATATTACTCACAAAATAATGATCCGGGCACAGTGAGCCCGAAAGACCTTTCTTTACCGGGATTCCTGCTTTCTCATAAGCGAGGTCATCATCGGTATGCAGACAGTCGAATTTTACTGCACCCAATCGTATGCCGCGCCGCTTAAAGGTTTCGGCAGTTTTAAGGATAATGGATGTCTTGCCTGATGAAGGGGGGCCTGATACGGTAATTAAATTCATACTACTATTTTTTCGACCAGCTGACTCTCGTTAAATGCCTGTTGACAATCAGCAAATTTGCTGTTCAGATCGTGTTCTTCAATATAATCCCAACCTAACCAAAGAAATGTTGCCCCATCCGGCAAACGGTTATCGATGGTTGGGTGAAGGCTCGGAAATAATCCCTGATGCGATAAAATTTCAGCAACTTTCGCACCGGAAATCACCCCTGCAATTTCAGTAATATGCTTGTTATCACTGTTTTTTCCGATCATAAAAATCGGGCTGATTATGGCGCCATCTTTTGGCCAGACTGCTTTCATCACACCTCCCTCTTTCACCATTTTGGTAAAGAAATATGGCATAATCGTGATGGCCGGTTTATTCATTTTCATTCGGTCAGATTTCACCATTTGTGCGGGATGGAGGCTCGTAAGCATATTTCTGCCCAATGCCCTTACGGCATCCCGTCCGTAATTATTATCGATGGTTAGAAGGATAGCATTGAACAAATCGAAATCTGCCACAGGTAAACTCACGCTTTGTTCATAAACCGGATCCAAAAGTTCTAACCACGTTTGCGGAACAGGCCTTCCGGCAAGAACTTCTGTGTTTACCAGAAAAACCGCAGACACTACGGCAATGATGCCATACCTGCCGAGCGGATCCTTTAAGGATATCTTTTCATTATCAAAATCACTGTTGATCGAATTCCATTGGATTGGATCAGAAAATTCACCACTTTTAATAAATATTCCAAAATATTCCTGATCGAAAAACATATCAAAACCGGCAGAAATATAAATATCGTCCAATTGATCAACTGATGTCACTTTCGCTATTTCATCTTTCATCCAATCTAATCCCATAGAGGCTGCCTTCAGATCAGCTACTATTTTCACGCCTTCCAGGGCTTTCTCAGCAATCACTTCATCCAAATATTCCTGAAGAGGCAAACGCACCGGGCAAGGCAACAATCCCTTCACATACACCGTTTCGGCATCATGAGGCTCAATCATACTTCCGGTGATGGCCGTTTCAATCGCCTCCACAAAATTGTCCTGATCCAACTGGCGCATCATGATCGCGATATTTAACTGAAGGGCTTTCCCAAATGTTGTCCGTTTGCTTTCATCAGCAAGCTGGATAAAACCATTACTAATGAATATTGGTAAGGTCTGCGGATATTTTTCTGTAATATCAAACAGGTTATCTGTTAACTCGAAGTATTTCATACTTTTCATTTGTCATGCAAAGATAAAATGTATTTCGGTAATCCAATACCTTATTTATTGTTTAAATGCCATTCTAAATAATTCTACTTGTTAATCAATTGATTAGTATAGAAATTTAGACAGATTTTAAGAAATATAACAGTGAAATGCAAAAAGTGGAGTTACTTGTCACAAACCTTCGTTTCTTACACAATCATGCACGGATCATGGTGAGAATCATTTTGAAGGCTGTTGTAGCTTTCAGTGCATGTGCAATATTGGCTGGCATGATAATACTATCACCGGATTTCAGTTGAAAAGGCTTCCCTCCGATAGTGATTTCTGCTGTGCCATCGGTTACCTGAACCAGTGCATCAAAAGGTGCCGAATGTTCCGAAAGACCCTGACCTGCATCAAAAGCAAACAATGTTACATTACCTTTTTCGGCTTTCATAACCTGCTTACTCACTACACCACCAGCAGCATAATCGATCAGCTCATTGAAGTTCAGGATAATAGCAGTTTGAAATGGATTGATATTCATAGTTTTGAATTTTAGGTAACTGAATTAAGATGAAAACTACCGGTTGTTATCAAGGCAACAATTATACTACCCAAACCAACATACATGGTTATTTAATATAATCAGCCAACGTATGATTGAGCAGGTGATCGCGGAAATCGGTAGTCATTTTTCTTGTGACATTATCCATGATACACATATTAAAAGGGCAAACTGCTTTATCGTGCGGACAATTTGTGACTTCAATCTTTCCCTCGATGGACTCATATAAATCGAGTAAACTTATCTCTTCCGGTTTTTTTTTCAGGGTAAAACCACCCGTTGGTCCGCGATGTGAATTCAAAAAATTATCTTTCACGAGCCGCTGAAATATCTTCGCGACATGATGTTTCGAACTTCCGGTTAAATCGGCAATCTCGACAACATTTACCAAAGTTTCGGCTTTGGCAACAATGATCATTCCATGCAATGCGATGGAAGCAGCTTCAGTCAGTGTAACAATTCTCGACATAAACTTAAATAAGTATTTGAATACCAAAATTACACAAAATTTGAAACACTCATCAACATATTGATGAATAATTTATTTTATTTCATGGCTGACCAATCCTAAATAATGCCAACTTTGCAGGATAGAAAACGACAAGCACTATGATTTCAGCCATATTTCACCAGACATTTATTATTACGATTCTCGTATTGGGTATGATGCTGGTGATTGAGTATATTAATGTGCAAACCAGAGGTTTATGGTCGAAAATGATTGAAAAATCACCGTTTGTGCAGATCGTTTTCGGAACCCTGTTGGGTCTTGTTCCAGGATGTATCGGTTCATTTACAATGGTTTCGCTGTATGTTCACCGTGTAGTAATGTTTCCCGCGCTGGTGGCCAATATGCTCGTTTCATCGGGTGATGAGGCATTTATCATGTTTTCGACCATACCTGCAGAAGCCCTGAAGCTAAATATCATCATGTTCTTTTTAGCCATAGGAACAGGCTTATTGGTTCATTTCACGGTAAAAAACAAATTTATCGGATTAAAGAAAGAAGCGCATTTCCCAATACATACAAAAAACGAGGAGTGTAACCATTATCATCCATCGTTGATCCTTGAAAATCTGAAAAATATGAGTTTCACCAGGGCATTGCTCCTCACTGGTGTTGTTGGTTTGATCATCATTTTTGTGAGTGGAGTTATCGACAGCAGTCACGAGATGCAGGCTATGATGGGTGGAATGAAAGATGCGGTTCACCCTGAGGAATCCGGACACGATCATGGTGGTGAAGGAAGCTGGATAAAAATCAGCTTGGTTTCAATTTTAGCAATGATTTTATATATCATCCTCACCGTGAAGGAGCATTTTTTGCATGAACATTTGTGGCATCACATCATCAAAAAGCATTTTCACAAGATCTTTTTATGGACTTTTTCGATCTTAATTATCATCCATTTTCTGGGTGATTTTATCGACCTGCAACATTGGATTTCGGAAAACCTTTTCATCGTTTTGGTGTTGGCTTTGTTGATCGGAATCATCCCTGAATCGGGGCCACATTATATTTTTGTATTGCTGTTTGCCCAGGGATCGTTACCATTTAGTATTTTAAT
>JABFQW010000072.1 GCA_013141455.1 Bacteroidales bacterium | reverse complement strand
CTATACCCCTATTCCCTATACACCTATAAACCCACCAACCCACCAACCCATCATTTACATAAATCCAGCTATGTTTATTGACAAGGTTTTACTAAATTTGCATTTTCATGAATGAAAGCATAAATAAAGAAATTCTTATCTCATAACAAACTATAAATCAACATGAAGGTATTTGATCTCGACATGATGAAGGCATTTTATGCAACGATGCCCGAAAAGGTAAAACTCGCCCGTCAACTGCTGGCAAGGCCACTCACACTCACCGAAAAAATTCTCTACGCGCATCTGGCCGATAAACTTCCGGGGGGTGCCTTTGTCAGAGGCGGTTCATATGTCGATTTCAATCCTGACCGTGTGGCTATGCAGGATGCAACGGCTCAGATGGCTTTGTTACAGTTTATGCAGGCCGGTAAAACCCGCGTAAGTGTGCCTTCAACTGTTCATTGCGACCATTTAATTCTGGCAAAGGAAGGCGCTGTGAGCGACCTTGCCATAGCAAATGATACGAATAAAGAGGTGTACGATTTTTTGGCTTCCGTGTCTAATAAATACGGTATTGGTTTCTGGAAACCGGGTGCAGGTATCATTCATCAGGTAGTGCTCGAAAACTATGCTTTTCCAGGCGGAATGATGATTGGAACCGATTCGCATACGGTGAATGCCGGTGGATTGGGTATGGTTGCCATTGGTGTTGGCGGCGCCGATGCCGTGGATGTGATGGCCGGAATGCCCTGGGAATTGAAGTTCCCAAAGCTCATCGGGATAAAACTCACCGGCAAACTGAGCGGCTGGACCTCTGCAAAAGACGTGATACTGAAAGTTGCCGGTTTATTGACGGTGAAAGGCGGAACCGGCGCTATTGTGGAATATTTTGGCGAAGGTGCTGAATCCATTTCCTGTACGGGTAAAGGCACTATTTGCAATATGGGCGCCGAAATCGGAGCTACAACCTCGGTTTTTGGTTACGACAAAAAAATGGAAATCTATCTGCGCGGAACAAACCGCTCAGAAGTCGCTGACATGGCAAATCAAATCAGCGAATTCCTGACTGCCGATCCCGAAGTGTATGCACAACCCGAATTGTATTTCGATCAGGTGATTGAGTTGAATTTGTCGGAATTGGAGCCGCATATCAACGGGCCATTCACACCCGATTTGGCCACACCTTTATCGAAGTTTGCCGAAGCGGTGAAAGCCAATAACTGGCCCGAAAAATTAGATGTCGGTTTGATTGGTTCATGCACCAACTCTTCCTACGAAGATATTTCACGGGCTGCATCACTTGCCACTCAGGCCATTGAGAAAGGTCTGGAAGTGAAATCGGAATACACGGTTACCCCCGGTTCCGAATTGGTACGGTTTACCGTAGAGCGCGATGGTTTCATCGATACCTTTGAAAAAATTGGTGGCGTAGTGCTTGCCAATGCCTGCGGACCATGTATCGGTCAATGGGCACGTGCAGGGGCTGAAAAAGGCGAACGGAATTCCATCATCACTTCCTTCAACCGGAATTTTGCCAAACGCAACGACGGAAACCCAAATACCTTTGGATTTGTTGCTTCTCCCGAAATCGTGACAGCCATGTCAATCGGAGGTTTCCTTACTTTTAACCCGATGACCGATTACCTGACCAATAAAAAAGGTGAAAGGGTAAAACTCGATGAACCAAGTGGGTTGGAAATGCCTGCCAAAGGATTTGCTGTAGAAGATAACGGTTATCAGGAACCGGCAAAAGACGGTTCTGCTATCACCGTAAAAGTGAATGCTGACTCAGGCAGACTACAATTGCTTGAACCATTTTCGGCCTGGGACGGGAACGATATTAAGGCTATGTACCTGTTGATCAAAGCAAAAGGTAAATGTACCACAGATCATATCTCCATGGCCGGACCCTGGTTAAAATACCGTGGACATCTCGAAAATATCTCACAGAATCTGTTGATTGGCGCTGTAAATAGCTTTGGTGAAAAAACCAATGCCGTAAAAGATCAGATTAAAAATACGGTTGAGACTGTTCCAAATGCTGCCAAATCGTACCGTGATGCAGGTTTTGGTTCAATAATCGTTGGTGACGAAAACTATGGTGAAGGTTCTTCACGCGAACATGCTGCCATGGAACCCCGTTTTCTTGGTGTAAAAGTCGTTTTGGTAAAATCGTTTGCACGTATTCACGAAACCAATCTCAAAAAACAGGGGATGTTGGCGCTCACCTTTGCCGATAAAGCCGATTATGATAAAATCCGTGAAGATGATCGTTTGGATGTGGTTGGATTACATGGCTTTACTGCCGGTAAGGCACTGATGATCAGACTTAATCATGCGGATGGAACAACGGAAGAGTTTCCGGTGAACCATACCTACAACGAGAACCAGATTGAATGGTACAGGGCCGGAAGCGCGCTGAATCTTATTAAAGAGAAGCAATTATAGCTTAAACGGGTTTATTAATCTAAATCGTAATGTCGGAATTCCTGCATCAGGGTTACTTTGTTCTTTTTCTGATTATTACACTGGGGATCATCATTGGAAACCTGAAGGTAAAAGGTTTTTCACTCGATTCCTCGGCCGTTATTTTCGTTGCTTTGCTGCTCGGACATTTTGGTTTTACCGTTCCATCGGAGTTCCAGACGCTTGGTCTGTTACTATTCATTTTCACCATCGGTATCCAGGCTGGTCCCGGTTTTGTTGATGCTTTTTTGAAGTATGGGCGAAAATTGATGGTGTTGTGTCT
>JABFQW010000089.1 GCA_013141455.1 Bacteroidales bacterium | reverse complement strand
GTACAATAGTTAATGTTATAACTAATCCAATAGCAATGCCTGCTGCATACCAACGGATATTACCGTTTTGGGTCTTTTTTATCAGGCTGTGAAGCCAGTTAACGAGTGCGGCCAATCCAATATTCAACTGGTCAACAATATCGTCCTTATTAATTTGCGAAATTTTAATAAAAGGCTTAACAAACAGGGTATCATATACCCAATCGAAAGCCCATCCACTCAACCAGAGCTTATATAACCCAGTTCCAAGACTCGTCTGTTTGAAACCATATACCATAGTTGGTTTTTTATACCAGAAGTGCCAGGCAAGGAAAATACCTAAAAAACCAGTTAATGCGGTTACGATTTGCAGTATGATTTCGGTAAACTCCCCACCATGGTTTAATTGAACTTCAGGCAGAACGGGTAAGAGAAATTTAGAGAATATGGTGATATGACCAAGACTATGCGGTGTTTCGATGAATCCACCAAGAATTGATAATATGGCTAAAATAATCAAAGGAACCTGCATGGCGTTACCCAAATGAATATGAACGTGGGTTTTCATCTTTCCCCAGAAAGTAAGGAATACCATACGGAAGGTATAAATTGAAGTGACAAAGGCACCAAAAAAAGCGGCGGCCCACAAAATCAGATTTCCTTTATCGGAAGACCAGGCATACCATAATATGGCATCTTTGCTGTAGAATCCGGCACTGATTAACGGCAAGGCAGCCAAAGCGGCCGAACCAGCCAGAAACGTCCAGAAAACGATTGGCAATTCTTTTCGAAGACCGCCCATTTTAAACATATTCTGCTCATGATGCAAGGCATGAATCACCGCCCCGGCGCCTAAGAATAACAAGGCTTTGAAAAAAGCATGAATCATAAAATGAAAAATACCTGCCGACCAGGCGCCTACACCCAAAGCGAGAAACATATATCCAATCTGGCTTATGGTTGAATAAGCCAACACGCGTTTTATATCGTTTTGAACTATGGCAGCAAAACCAGCCATCAACAAGGTAGCGGCACCAATTATTGCGACTGCATTCATGGCCGATGGAGCTAATTCGAACAACACATGATTGCGGGCTATGAGATAAACACCTGCTGTTACCATGGTAGCAGCATGAATCAAAGCGCTTACAGGCGATGGACCTGCCATGGCATCGGGTAACCAGGTTTGTAAAGGAAGCTGTGCCGATTTACCAACAGCGCCACCCAATAACAGGAATGCAATCCAAACCGCAGTTGTATTACCTGCTGTCCAATGTGAAGGTGCCGTATGCAGTATCGTTTGGATATCGAGTGTATTAAAATTCATGACCAAAAGAAATAATCCCAAAGCCATGGCGGTATCACCAACACGGGTTACAATAAATGCCTTTCGTGCAGCAGCCGCGTTGGCCGGATCTTTATACCAGAAACCAATCAACAGGAAACTACATAAGCCGACACCTTCCCAACCCAAGTACATCAAAGCGAGGTTATCGGCCAGAATCAATATCAGCATCGAACCAACAAACAGGTTCATAAACGACATAAATCGTGCAAATCCTTCATCTTCAAGCATATATTCAGACGAATATACATGAATCAGGAACCCGACAAAAGTGATTACAAATATGAAAATTAATGATAAGGCATCGAGATGAAACGCGATGGAAGGCGACATACCTCCTACGCTCATCCATGTCCATAGCTTCAGATTGAAAAAATTACCTTCGGGAGGTGACAGTATAAATTGTATCCCGATGATAATTGTCAATAAAGCCGCCAATCCGACCGATCCTGCACCAACAATTGGAATCAGGCTTTTTGATAACTTCTTCCCAAAAAAAGTGAGAATCAGAAAGCCTAAAAACGGAAGCGCAGGAACCAACCACAAGTAATCAATCATATCTATTGTATTTGGTATTTCGTTTTGTTAAAAGTTGCAATTAATTATTTATCTCTTTATTATTCAGCACTTTAAAAATCAATCATGCAGTTTGCCCAATGATTTCGAATCGATGGATTTATTGATATGAAACATCTGCAGAATAAGCGCCAGCCCTACCGAAACCTCCGCCGCAGCCATCGACAGGATGAAAATAAACATCACCTGTCCATCGGGTTGTGCCCAACGTGAACCAGCGACAACAAATGCCATTCCGGCAGCATTTAGCATAATCTCGACCGACATGAGCATGAGAATAATGTTCCGGCGCGAAAGAACGCCTACCAGTCCGACAACAAACAATATGGCGGCCAATAATAAACTGTGTTCAACAGGGATTGTATTCATAATTATTCTTCTCCTCCTAAAAATCTATGTTTGCTTTTCTTTTTAATCTGAGCCAGATGGTAAGCGCCGATAATACCCGACATGAGCATAACTGCTGCAATCTCGATACCAAGCAGATACTGCGTAAATAACGAAATACCAACTGCTTTCGGGGCTACGATGTTTTCACTTCCTGGAATCGATTCTTTGGTTAAAATTACATAAGCCAATTCGATAAAAAGCACCAAAGCCAGAATGGCCGGACCACTCCATGTTTTTATCGAAAGCCAGCGGTTTTGCATATTTTCTGTTTCACTGCCAACATTCAGCATCATGATCACGAAAACAAACAGAACCATGATAGCACCTAAATAAACAATCACTTCGAGAGCGGCAACAAAATGGGCTCCCAATACAAAAAACACCACTGCTGATGCCAGAAATGAAACAATCAGATAGAGCAGGGAATGGACAGCATTTGAGCGGGTAACAGCCAGAATAGTTGATA
>JABFQW010000046.1 GCA_013141455.1 Bacteroidales bacterium | reverse complement strand
AAGATTTAGTATTGTAGTGAAATCAGGCAACAATCTCTGTATACCTCGTAGAGGTTAAACCATATACGCGTTTCCGCCTGATGGACAAATTTTAACCGGATACTAATGATTATTTTTCTTTACAAATTCATATTTCATCGAATAATTTATCAGTACTTTCGCCGGCTCAAATTAAATTAAATTATATTCATGAAAACTATCAGCATTAACAAACGGGCTGAGGTATTCACATTCAAACAATGGGCAAGAAAAGCGTATTCGGTATTCAACTCGTTGAAAAAACCCATACGCATCGGTGTGCTTTTGGCAACTTATACCATGATCACTGCACCCGAATATGCTTTTGCCCAGTCGGACAGCACGAATGTGATAACTTCCCACGACCTCGATGAGGTTGAGGTCAGCGCCCAACGAGCGCCTGTTACTTTCTCGCAGGCGGCACGGATCGTATCCGTGATCGGAAGAGAAGAAATTGAAGCGGCTCCCGTACAAAGTTTACAGGAACTTCTCGAATACGCGCTGAGCGTAGATGTCAGACAGCGTGGTGTTCAGGGCGTTCAGGCCGATATATCGGTCCGTGGAGGTTCCTTCGATCAAACGCTCATCCTCTTAAATGGCATCAATATCTCAGATCCCCAGACCGGCCATCATGCGCTCAATCTTCCGGTCAGTTTAAAAAACATCCAACGAATCGAAATCCTTGAGGGCCCTGCCGCCAGGGTTTTTGGCCCCAACGCATTTTCGGGAGCCATAAATATCATCACGGATACCGAAGCTAAACCAAACATTAAACTTGATGTTTCGTTTGGTCAGCATAAGTTATCAGATGTTAACATTTCAGGAAATATCAAAATCAAATCATGGACTCAGTTTTTAGCCTTTAACCGCCTTTCATCGGCCGGTTATACCAACAACACCGATTTCAACACCTGGAACGCTTTTTATCATTCCAAAGTCAGTACAAAACCGGGTACACTCGATATTCAGTTCGGCAAAACCAACAAGGCTTTCGGGGCAAACAGTTTTTACACTGCCAAATATCCTGATCAATATGAGGAAACCATAACCACTTTTGCCTCATTGAAATTTGAAGCCGGAACAAAAATCCATTTAATTCCTTCGGTCTATTGGCGACGCCACCAGGACCGTTTCGAACTTTTCAGAAATGATTGGGCCGATTGGTACAAAGGCCACAACTATCATTTAACCGATGTTTTTGGCAGTGCACTCAACGCCTGGTTTACTTCACCGCTGGGCAAAACAGCCTTTGGAGCCGAGATCAGAAATGAGAATGTTTGGAGCAATGTGTTGGGCGATAGCCTGTCCTCTCCTACCGAAGTCCCCGGTGAAACGGGTCAATTTTTCACCAAAACCTATTCCCGGACCAGCATATCCTATTTTGCCGAACATTCTGTTTATCTGAAAAAACTAAGCATTTCGGCCGGAGCCATGGTCAACCGGATTTCTGATCTGGGTTTTAACTTGAATATTTATCCCGGCATCGACGTTGCGTATGCACTTACGAATCATCTCAAAGTTTACGGATCGGCCAATTCGGGTATGCGTATGCCAACCTTCACCGACTTATTTTATAACGGACCAACCAATACCGGTAATCCCGCACTGAAACCAGAGAAATCTGTCACCTTCGAAGGCGGTGTTAAAGTATTGTATGATGGCTTTTCGGGTCATGCAGCAGTTTATCACAGGAAAGGCAAGGACCTGATTGATTGGGTACGCGAAAATGAAACTGACAAATGGCATACCTTGAACCTGACCGGAATCAATACCACCGGTGTGGAATTGAATTGCGCATTCTTTCCTGAAAAAATCTGGAATACAAACATTTTCATTACCAAACTCGGCATCAATTACGCCTACTGCGAACAGGAGAAAAACGATATGAAATTTCTTTCGTATTATGTGCTCGACAATCTGAAACAAAAGCTTGACATTGAAGTGAACCATAAAATTTTATTGAAGTTGAAAGCCTCATGGCGAATCAGCTATCAGGATCGTAATGGCATGCGTACTTCCACAGAGGCGTATAAGCCATTCTGGTTAGTGAACACACGTCTCTACTGGAAAACAAAATCGACAGAAATTTATGCCATTGCAGCGAACCTCTTCGAAGTTCATTATTTTGATTTCGGAACCATCGAACAACCCGGTCGCTGGATCAGTGTTGGATTCAATTATCAGCTCAACTACAAATAGGTCAATTCATTCTAATGAATAAAAAAACCGGGCCTCAGAATTTTAGATTCAGAAGTCCGGTTTTTTTATTACTTTGTATTAACTTACTACTATAACACATCACAGACCAAACAAACTTATATTCCTGATTCTATTCGTTTAGTTAAGAAAAACAGTCATTGACTTCGCTTAGACTAACAGTCATCCCGAGCACTGATAGTCATCCTGAGTGGAGTCGAAGAATAGTAGATGATTCTTTCATTGAGGAATAATTCCATAACTAAACGACCTTGATTCCTGATTGGAACATAATACACCACCTTTCGCCATCTAATTTCCAATTTTCAAATATAAACCTTACTAAAAAGATAGTTAAGAATCCTAAAAGTGATAGATGTAGTAAAGAAAAACTGATAAAAAACCTGCTTAAAACTTCTAAAAGTATAATATCTAACAATTTAACATCAATTACATTTACTTAACTTCCATTAACATCACGCTGTATTTTAATCAATTACCATTGTATCTATTATTAACCAATAAATTAATCAAGCAATGAAGACATTAATTACATCAGCCGTTTTTTGTATTTTATTTTCCACAGTTTCCTTTGCACAACTTGATAAAGGATATTGGCTGGGAAATGTTGTAGGTAACTTTGGGATATCTGACAAAGGAAATTTTTGGTTCGTCAACCTGAACACACAATCCTTGAAATTGGTTGACAAAAATCTTGCGATCGGTTTGGGTATCGATTACAATTATTATAAATCGAATGTTAAGGGACCACAGAATACCGGGGCTTACCGACATACCTATCTGGAGATTGGTCCGGTAGTCAGAAAATATCTCGGAAATTCGCGATGTAAACCTTATGCCGAATTAAGCACTGGTATTCAAATGTTTAACAGTCAACATTTAAATTCAGAATTTTCATATTTGGATGAACAGCAATATAAGTTTTTTCTGAATCCAACGATTGGAGTCTCATGGTGGTTCAATGAAAATGTTAGTTTAAATCTATCTACAGGATTTAAAACAACGAATTTTAATAATATAATGTTTGATGGATTTAGAATTGGTGTTAGTTTTAAAATTGGGAAAATGTCATCCAAAAAATAATTTGAATTTATAAAAAAACCGGGCTTCTGAATCTAAAATCCAGAAGTCCGGTTTTGTTTTTATCTGAAAAACTATTTTAGTCCTCTTCGTTTAAGCAATGGTTCCTGTGAAGGTTCCTGTTTACGGAATTTCACATATTGAACCATACCTTCGTCATCACCACATTCCGAAAGGCAATATTTTCTGAAATCAGCGGCAATGGCCGGATTGAACAAATCACCTGATTTTTTGAAATAGTCGAAAGCATCCGCATCCAGCACGGCAGCCCAGATATACACATAATAACCTGCGCCATACCCACCATCAAAAATATGGGCGAAATAGGTGCTGCGGTAGCGTGGGATGATCTCTTCAATCAAACCGATCGAATCCATCGATGCTTTCTCGAAAGCTAAAACATCAAATTTGTCGGCCGATTCAAGTTTATGCAAATCAAGATCAAGTATCGATGCTGCTACGTATTCAACAGTTTCGAATCCCTGGTTAAACAAACTTGAATTATGGATTTTGGTAACTAAGCTTTCAGGAATAACCTCTCCGGTTTTGTAATGCTTCGCATACATACGTAATACCTCCGGCTCCCCTGCCCAGTTCTCCATGATTTGCGAAGGCATCTCAACATAATCCTGTGGTACTACGCCGGCAGTGCGATTGTACTTTCCGGTCGTAAATAAACCATGCAATCCATGACCAAATTCATGAAACAGTGTCAGTGTCTCATCCCAGTTCAGCAGCGATGGTCCATCGGCTGTTGGCGGAGTGAAATTGCAAACGATAGAAACGATAGGATCAACTTTTTTACCGTTTTCCCAACCGGCAGCCTGAAAATCGGTACACCAGGCACCTCCGCTTTTCGAATCACGGGGATAATAATCAAAGTACAAGATTCCGAGATGTTTACCATCGGCTTCCTTCACTTCAAATGTCTCAACATCTTTTTGATAAACAGGCAGATCAGTGCGTTTTGTGAAAGTGATTCCATAAAGCTTGGAAGCAACCATGAACATTCCATCGCGCACATGATCGAGACTGAAATAGGGTCTGAGTTCACTTTCATCGAGATCGAATTTGGCTTTACGCAGCTTCTCGGCATAAAACCACCAGTCCCATGACTGAAGTTTAAAATTCGCACCTTCATTATCGGCAATCGTCTGCATTTCGGCAAGTTCATTTTTTGCAACAGGCAAAGCGGCAGTCATGAGTTTCTGAAGAAAAACATCAACATTTGCCGGTGTCTTGGCCATGTTTTCAGATATAACATAGGTCGCAAAATTTTCATATCCAAGCAATTGTGATCTTTCGGCACGAAGTTTCACCATATCGGCCACGATATTCTTATTGTCATTTGCGTTCCCGTTGTTACCACGCATGAAGTAGCCACGGTATATTTTTTCGCGAAGCTCACGATTAACTGCATATTGAAGAAAAGGAATCAGACTTGGTTTCGATAAGGTGAAAACCCATTTTCCGTCCTTCCCAACCGATTTTGCCGCTTCGGCTGCGGCGGTGATCACGGCCTCTGGAAGACCTTCGAGATCATTCCGGTTATCAATCACCAGCATGAAATTCTTGTTTGTTTCTTCCAATAAATTCTGACCGAAAGTAATCGAGAGCAACGATAACTGTTCGTTGATTTTGCGTAACTGATCCTGTTTTTCCTTCGGCAGATTAGCTCCCTGCCTTACAAAATCGTTATAAATTTTTTCAACAAGCCTTATTTGCTGTGCATCAAGCCCGGATTCATTGCGAGTATCATATACTTTTTGAATGCGTTCGAAAAGTTTTGCATTCATCGTGATATCATCGCTGTGTTTCGACAAAAGCGGAGAAAGGCTACGTGCAATCTCCTGTAACTTATCATTGGTAGTCGATTCGTTCAGGTTAAAGAAAACCTTGCCAACTTTCGACAATAATTTACCAGCCTTGTCAAGAGTCAGCACTGTATTTTCAAAAGTGGGTTCAACCGCATTGGCTGCTATGGCATCAACTTCATTCTGATGTTGTTTCATCCCTTCGATGAAAGCAGGGAAATAATGGCTCGTATCAATCTTATCGAAAGGTGGAACCTGAAATGGTGTCGAATAATCGGTAAAGAATGGGTTTTCAGGTTTTTCAACCTTTTTCACATCATTACAAGCAGTTACGGCAAGCAAAAGCATTGCAAACATAAAAAACTGGATTTTTTTCATTGATATTATTTTAAGAATTCTTCGTAGAAATATAAGGCGGGCTTGTTATAATCAGGGAAATCAATTATACATTGAATCTGAAATGGAGAATATCTCCATCTTCGACCACGTAAGTTTTACCTTCGATCTTGAATTTACCGGCATCCTTCACCCCTTGTTCCGATTTAAATTGAATAAAATCGTTGTATTTCATCACTTCGGCACGGATATAACCTCTTTCGATGTCGGAATGGATTACACCGGCTGCCTGAGGACCGTTCATTCCTTTGTGGATGGTCCAGGCTTTTACTTCCTTAGGCCCTGCCGTAAAAAACGACATCAGGTTAAGGATCCGGTAAGCAGCCATGAGTAGTTTATCAACACCAGGTTCAGATAATCCGGCATCGGCTAAAAATACTTCGCGGTCGTTCTCATCTTCGAGCTCGGCTATTTCAGCTTCCAGTTTACCTGCGATAATCAGAATCTCATTTTGTTCACCTTCCATCGATTTAATCACCTTTTCGGTATATTTATTTCCGGTAAGTGCTGAAGCTTCATCCACATTACACACATAAATTACAGGTTTGGCTGTGAGTAACTGCAGTTCGGCAATGTATTTACGGTCGTCTTCGGCCACAGGTGCATTGCGTGCATTTCCAAAGTTCTCCATATGTTGTTGATAAACATGAAGCACTTCAAAAGCTCTTTTAGCATCCTTGTCGTTTGCCTTCATCAGTTTCTCAGCCCGATGCATCTTACGGGTAATCAGGTCAAGATCACGTACCTGCAACTCAAGGTCAACAATTTCACGATCTCTTACAGGATCAATTGAACCTTCGACATGGGCAAGATTAGGATCGTCGAAACAGCGCAACACATGGATCAGCGCGTCCATTTGCTGGATATCGGCCAGAAACTTATTACCTACACCCTCACCATGACTGGCGCCTTTGGCCAGACCCGGCACATCAACAATCTCAACTGTTGCAGGCACCACTTTCACCGATTTTATCAATTTGTTGATCTCCCATAATCTCTTATCGGGGACTTCGCACATGCCGATATTCGATTTCGTTGCGCTGAACGCAAAACTGCTTGCCTCGGCTTTGGTGTTCGAAATACAATTAAAAATGGTAGTTTTTCCGGTATTGGTTAATCCAATGATGCCGCAATTGAGAGCCATGTCAGAAAGAATTAATGAATAAAAATTAAGTTTGCAAAGGTACGATAATTCTCAGGTTTGACGAATGACGGGTTAATTTGGGCTACATATTATTTTGATGTGCAGGAAGTAACAATTGGTGAATTAAAATTTTATAATACCGGAAGATATGTAATTGCAGGCTTCCAGAACCTTATTTACTTCACACGCTTAACCTTAGTAGTAATGTATCATAGCGTTAGATCAAACCTTATTACCTTATACTGAATCAACATTTTTTGGTAAAAGTTGATGAATTATTGCATTCAATTTTTATTTTACATGACTGATAATAAGGTAATAAGGTTCAAATATTGTTTTCATTTCTTCTACGAAGGTTATTTTAAATGATAAGGTTATCAACCAACACTTCACAAAGCTTGAATACCACGGAACGTATAACTTTTACAACACATCAATATATTATCCTGCTGTATTTTAGCTTTCCAGGATTGTTAAAACCCAACAAATCACGGGGCAATCAAAAAAAATTGACCAAAATTTTTAGATTAAAGGAAATATTCGTACTTTTGCCGCCTCTTTTCAGGGCCTGCCGGAGTTGACGAAGCTTGTATAAATCAGCACCTTAAAAGAAGTAATTATTGTTAAACCATCCCTGTTCGAATCGTCCGGAAAAGTAGATCGGGTACAAATTTTTAAATTAATGACAGAAAACGAAGAAATCATCAACGAAGGCCAGGTTGAAGAAACCGCAAATGTTGATGCAACCATTGAGGCTGTAGCTGTTACAGAACCTCAGGAAGTTGAAGAACCCGTACAGATTGAATCAGTTGTTGAAGAGGCTGCGGTAGCTGAAGTTCAGGAGATTGAAGAAACAGTTGAAGTTGAGACCGAGAAACCGGTTTTCGCTCCAATCAGAGAAAGAGCCAAAGCAGTTGATTTAACCGATTTCGATTGGGATGCGATTGGTAAAAAGCGTGAAAAATACTCCACTTCCGATCGTGACAAATTAGAAAAACTTTACGACAAAACACTCAGTTCCATCGGCGATCATGAAGTGATTGATGGCGTTGTAGTTGGTAAAAACAGCCGTGAGGTAATCGTAAACATCGGATTCAAATCGGATGGCGTAATCGCACTTTCAGAGTTCCGTTATAATCCAAACCTGAAAATCGGCGACAAAGTTGAAGTCTATGTCGAAAATCAGGAAGGCGTTAGTGGCCAGCTTGAATTATCACACAAAAAAGCACGCATACTCCGTTCATGGGATCGTGTAAATGAAGCTTTTGAAAAAGAAGAAATTATCAACGGATATGTTAAATGCCGCACCAAAGGTGGTTTGATCGTTGATGTGTTCGGTATCGAAGCCTTCTTACCAGGCTCACAGATTGATGTGAAACCTATCCGTGATTATGATATTTATGTTGACAAAACGATGGAATTCAAGGTTGTTAAAATCAATCAGGAATACAAAAACGTTGTTGTTTCGCACAAAGCGCTCATCGAAGACGAACTTGAACATCAAAAAACTGAAATCATCAGTAAACTTGAAAAAGGACAGGTGCTCGAAGGTACCGTTAAAAACATCACTTCGTATGGTGTATTTATCGACCTCGGTGGCGTTGACGGCCTGATCCATATCACTGACCTGTCATGGGGCCGTATCAATCACCCTGAAGAAATCGTATCACTTGATCAGAAAATAAAAGTTGTTATTCTTGATTTTGATGAAAACAAGAAACGTATTGCTTTGGGATTGAAACAGTTGACAGCTCATCCTTGGGATGCACTCGATGCTGATATGAAAATTGGAGATAAAGTAAAAGGTAAAGTTGTGGTGATTGCTGACTACGGCGCTTTCATCGAAATTGCTCCTGGCGTTGAAGGCTTAATCCATGTTTCTGAAATGTCATGGTCACAGCATCTGCGTACTGCTCAGGACTTCCTTACCGTTGGCAACGAAGTTGAAGCTGTTATCCTGACCCTTGACCGCGATGAACGGAAAATGTCGTTGGGCATGAAACAACTGATCCCCGATCCATGGGAAAACATTAAAGGGAGATATCCTGCAAATTCAAAACACTCAGCTACCGTTCGTAACTTCACCAACTTCGGCATCTTCGTCGAAATGGAAGAAGGCGTTGATGGTTTGATTCATATCTCTGACTTATCATGGTCGAAGAAAATCAAACACCCGGCTGAGTTTACCAAGGTTGGTGAACATATCGAAGTGATTGTGTTGGATGTTGATGAAGAAAACCGTCGTTTAAGCCTTGGCCACAAACAATTGGAAGAAAATCCATGGGATGTGTTCGAAAGCGTATTCGGTGTAGGAACTGTTCATCAGGGCACCATCATCACCAACAGCGACAAAGGCATGATCGTTTCATTACCTTACGGTGTTGAAGGATTTGCACCAAACCGCCACCTGAAAAAAGAAGACGGAAGCCAGGCTAAAATTGAAGAAACACTTGATTTTAAAGTGATTGAGTTTTCAAAAGAAAACAAAAAAATCATCCTGTCGCATTCACGTATTCACGAAGATCAGGCTTTTATCAGTCGTCAGGCTGAAACCGAAGGCGATCGCACTGCTACCAAATCGACCAAACGTGCCGTTAAAATCATCAACGAAAACCTTGAGCGTACTACGTTGGGTGACTTGGATGTATTGGCCGGACTGAAACAGAATCTGGAAGATCAGGAAGCTGCCGCTGCTAAAAAGAAAAAATAAATCATTTTTTCAGAATAATGATGAAGCTGTCCCGTTGAGAACGGGACAGCTTTTTTTTGTCCAACTATTTTCTCTACTTTTATTGTATGATACCCTTTGAATTAACCATCATAGGTTCGGGTTCGGCCAAACCAACACTCAAGCGCAAGGCCTCAGCACAAATGCTGACGTATGGAGAAAATCATTTCCTGATCGATTGTGCCGAAGGAACACAATTGCAATTAAATGCGCTGAAAATCAGCCTCATGCGCATCAGCCATATTTTTATCAGTCACCTGCATGGCGACCACTATTTCGGACTGATAGGATTGATCAATTCGTTGCATCTGATTGGCAGAACCAAACCCTTATATATTTTCGGGCCGGAAAAACTGGCTGAAATCCTGCAAATTCAGTTGGATGCCAGTGAAACAAAACTTCGCTATCCATTGGTTTTTAATACTTTACAGGCGAATGGGAAGCAATGTATTTTAGATAACGTACATTTGGAAGTTTATTCATTTCCGGTGCTGCACCGTATCCCGACCTGGGGATTTCTGTTTAACGAAAAGCTACCGGAACGAAATATCAGACCGGATTTTATTGAAGCTTTCCATCCTAATTTTGATGAAATTCACGCTATCAAAAGTGGAGCAGATTTTATTGATACATATGGTAATTCCCATGCTAACCACGAGATAAGCATTCAACACGACTGCCGTTCGTATGCCTATTGCACCGATACGGCCTATTTTGAAGAATTGATCGATTATATCAAAGGGGTGAAAGTGATCTATCATGAAACCACTTTCATGGCCAACCAGGTTGAAAGAGCAATGGCCACTTTTCATTCGACTACCTTACAAGCCGCTGAAATTGCTTTGAAAGCCGGAGCAGGTAAGCTCATCATCGGTCACTTCTCCTCACGCTATCCTACAACCGAAACGCTATTGGAAGAAACGAAAACAGTTTTTTCAAATACTGTGGCAGCCGAAGATGGACTGAAAATTGAATTATAATTTCAAGGCTGAAAGCAATCCTGAATGAATCCGTTCATTGGTTCTCAACAGAATGTTTAAACTGCATAATCAACACTACAAAATATGGCAGACATCAGATTGATTTCGCCCTGTTGTTATCTGCCCAGGCAACCATGGCACCCAACACCTGATTCAGCGCTTTACCCGAATCGGTTAAACTATATTCTACAAATGGTGGAACGACAGGATAGGCTTTCCTTATCACAAGATTGTCGGCCTCAAGCTGCTTCAGGTGTTGAATAAGCATCTTCTCGGTGATGGCGGGAATAAGTTTTTTTAGTTCGCTGTAGCGCCTTGTCCCGTTCAATAGATTGAAAATAATAATCGGTTTCCAGCGGCCACCAATTTTATCAAGTGTATAAGTAACAGGGCATTGCGTCAGCGATTTCTGCCTGTTGATCTGATTTGTAGAGCTTTCTTTTATTTTTGTCATGATACATACTTTGGGGTAAGTACTTGTATAATAGTTAGTGCAAATATACCTTTGTTCCCTAAATAAATAACAAAATCATGAAAATAATTGTAACAGGATCATTGGGGAATATCAGTAAACCCCTCGTACAGAAACTAATAGCAGCCGGTCATCAGGTAGTTGTAATCAGCAATAGTGCCAAAAGAATTGCCGAAATTGAAGAACTTGGCGCTTCAGCAGCGATTGGTTCGTTGAGTGATCAATCCTTTGTAACAGAAACTTTCGGTGGCAGTGATGCCGTTTACACCATGGTACCTCCTAACTTTGGTGCAAGTGACTGGAAACAGTACATCGCCGGGATTGGTGAAATTTATGCCAACGCCATCAAAACTGCCGGCGTAAAATATGTTGTCAATCTGAGCAGCATTGGTGCACACATGCCTTCCGGCTGCGGACCGGTTAGTGGATTGTACTTTGTTGAACAGGCATTGAATGCATTAGATGGTGTACATGTGAAGCATTTGCGCCCGGGATTCTTTTTTACTAATTTCCTCGGTAACATTGGGATGATCAAACACATGAACATGATCGGTGGTAATTATGGCGAAAGCACAAAACTGACCCTTACCTATCCGGGTGATATTGCTGATGCGGCTGCCGAAGAATTACTAAATCTGCCATTTAGTGGAAAAAGTATTCGTTATGTGAAGAGTGACGAGATTACCACCGATGAAATCGCGAAGATACTGGGTGATGCAGTTGGTAAACCCGATTTAAAATGGGTAAACTTTAATGATGAAAACACTTTGGGAGCTATGATACAGAATGGTGTACCCGAAGAAATCGCAAAAAACTATACCGAGATGGGCGCCGCTATGCGTAAGGGTGAAATGACGAGTGAATATTTAAAAAGTACTCCTGTCCCATTTGGAAAAACTAATTTCAAAGTTTTTGCCCCTGTTTTCGCAGAGATATATTCGCAATCGTAAATCAAAAAACAGATCCTTACAAAGCAGCTGGCCTAATAAGGTGGTCAGCTGCTTTTTTAGTTTTATACTTTCGGGCTGTTAATAATTCAGTGAATGGATTATATCGTTTTTTCCTGATAATTAAGATCATAAAGAATCACTATTGTCTGGTAAAATTAAAAGTTTATCCGCTACGCGGAAAAGTGAATTTTGGTTGTATTGATCTACAATACTTTATCCACTACGCAGAAAATTCTCCGTAGAGCCTGTCCCGATTTTTATCGGGAAGATTTAGTATCGTAGTAAAATCAGGTCACAATCTTAGTATACCTCGTAGAGGTTTAACCATATAAGTGTTTCCGCCTGATGGACAATTTTTAATCGGACACTAATGATAAAGAATACTGAAACAGGAAACAAATCCAACATTAAAACCAGTTTATTGATTTTCCAAAAAATGAGCTGTCTGCACGAAATAGCTCCATAAAAAGCGACGGATATCTTCCTCCATTTCGATCTTATCCATGGCCTTTTTCATGCAGGCAAGCCAATGTTCGGCAGCTTCATTATCCACCTTAAATTCGGCATGGCGCATGCGTAAACGCGGATGGCCACGTCGCTCCGAATAGGTTTGCGGACCGCCCAAATATTGCACAATAAACATAAATAACCTTCTTTCAGCGGCCTCCAGATCACCTTTATACATTGGCAGAAGCACCTCGTCCTGTCGGATCTCGTCATAAAAAAAGGAAATGAGATTCTGTAGTTTCTCATTTCCGATTCGTTCGTAATACGATAATTGCATAGGGATGCTTATTTTTTTGGCATTTGATAACCGCGTTTTTTGGCTGCTTCTTCCAACCTTGCCTGGAAGCCCGATTTTTTTACCGGTCTTTTCTTGTTTTCCTGAATCTTGGCATGTACCTTATCCTCATCAATTACCAGACGGAAAATATACATCTGTCCGAAAGTAATCACATTGGCTAAGAAATAATAATAACTCAAACCGGCAGCATAGTTATTAAACAATCCTAAAAACATAACAGGCATAATGTACATCATTGTCTTCATGCCGGGCATCTGTGTACTTTGCGAGCCCATCATCTGATTATTCAGGTAGGTATAAATAATGGTTGAAACGGTCATTAATAATGTGAATAAACTCACGTGATCGCCATAAAAAGGGATGTTCCAGGGCAAATTCCAGATACTATCATAACTCGAAAGGTCAGTTGCCCACAAAAAGGGCTGCTGACGCAACTCAATACTCGAAGGGAAAAACCTGAACATCGCAATAAGTATAGGCATCTGCAACAACATGGGCACACAACCCGACATGGGATTTGCTCCCGCTTTTTTGTAAAGTGCCATGACAGCCTGCTGCTTCTTCATGGCATCTTCTGTTTTTGGAAACTTCGCTGATATTTCGTCCACTTCGGGTTTCAATACACGCATCTTTGCCGATGAAGTATAGGTTTTATAGGCGATCGGAAACAAAATTGTTTTCAATAAAACTGTCAGTACAAGGATAACAATGCCATAATTCCATCCATAAGATCCAAGGAAAGTAAATACAGGAATTACGATATAAATATTAATCCATGCCAACAAAAAGAAACTCCATCCCAATGGAATCTGACGCTCAAGATCGAGATGATATGATTTAAGCTCAGTAAATTTGTTGGGACCAAAATAAAACGACATGGGAATGGTTTTGGCTGATTCGAGGCTGAAAGGCAGTTCCACCGTGGTTTCCATCGACTTCAGGTAACGCGGATTGGTTTTATCCGGCTTTGTGACAGTACTCATGTCGGCATTATCGAATTGATTGCCTGCAATTAAAGTACTTGTAAAAAAACGTTGCTTAAACGAAACCCATTTCACACGGGTCTTTACAGATAATTCTTCGTCCTTGGTCTCCGACAAATACTCAACATCATCATTCAAATGCTTGTAGTAAATCGTTGAACCATTCATATTATCAACGCTCTTCTCCTGTTTTAGCAGATCAGCTTTCCAGTTAACAGCCAAAAAACTCGTATTGGAAGCCAGAACCGTTTCCATACCAACCATATTAATATCAAAACCGACCATATAATCGTCAGGTTTTAACC
>JABFQW010000118.1 GCA_013141455.1 Bacteroidales bacterium | reverse complement strand
TGGGAGTAAATTATTAGGAACAAAAGAGACCATCAAATTGTGGCTTGCAACCATCCTTGCATCACCACAAGCGTATGATTTGTTTTTGCAATTTAAGGAAAATGCTGTTAATATTAGAACTTAGCCCATATTATTTATATCTTTCTTATCCCACCAGGCATCCGGATCACAAGGTAATACTTCACATACAAAGAACTTATTCAAATCACATATTTCTCCTATACTGTCCACCCACCTCAAACAGCGCATGTGTGATCTGACCGATGGAGGCATACTTCGAAGCTTCCATCAGCACATCAAACACATTTTCGTTGTGAATGGCGGCTTTCTGCAGTTTCTTCAAACTAAGGGCTGTTTCTTTTTTCCAGGTTTTATGAAGCTGATCCAGCATAGCGATCTGGTAATCCTTTTCTTCCTGTGTGGCACGGATTACTTCGCCGGGAGTGATTGTCGGCGAGCCTTTGCTCGAAAGGAAAGTGTTCACACCCATGATTGGTAATTCGCCGGTATGTTTCAGGGTTTCGTAATACAACGATTCTTCCTGAATTTTGCCGCGCTGGTACATGGTTTCCATGGCTCCAAGCACACCGCCACGTTCGGTGATACGGTCAAACTCGGCCAACACGGCCTCTTCAACCAGATCGGTGAGTTCTTCGATGATGAATGATCCTTGCAGCGGATTTTGATTTTTTGCCAGCCCGAGTTCATGGTTGATGATCATTTGTATAGCGATGGCGCGGCGCACCGATTCTTCTGTCGGCGTGGTGATGGCTTCGTCGTAAGCATTGGTATGCAATGAGTTACAATTGTCGTAAATGGCATATAATGCTTGTAATGTCGTTCGGATATCATTAAAATCGATTTCCTGGGCATGCAACGAGCGTCCCGACGTTTGAATATGATATTTCAGCTTTTGTGACCGTTCGTTGGCGCCATATTTATGCCGCATGGCTTTAGCCCAGATCAACCGTGCCACTCGTCCGATGACCGAAAACTCAGGATCGATGCCGTTTGAGAAGAAGAACGACAGGTTTGGGGCAAAATCGTCGATGTTCATGCCACGCGACAGATAATATTCGACATAGGTGAAACCATTTGCCAGCGTGAAAGCGAGTTGCGAAATAGGGTTGGCACCGGCTTCAGCGATATGATAGCCCGAAATGGAAACCGAATAGAAATTCTGGATTTTATTCTTAATAAAATATTCCTGCACATCGCCCATCATTTTCAATGAAAAATCGGTCGAATAGATGCAGGTATTTTGTGCCTGGTCTTCTTTCAGGATATCGGCCTGTACGGTTCCCCTGACTTTGGCCATGGTAGCAGCTTTAATCTTTTCATATACTTCCAAAGGCAATACCATGTCGCCGGTTACACCAAGCAGCATCAATCCCAGACCATCATTTCCAATGGGCAAATCTCCCTGATAAACAGGTCGTTTCGTTTTGGACTGCTTATAAATTTCTTCAATAATGTCATTCACTTCCTTCACCAATCCATTTTCGAGGATATACAATTCACATTGCTGATCGATGGCGGCATTTAAAAAATATCCGACCAACGTAGGTGCAGGACCGTTGATGGTCATCGAGACACTTGTTTTGGCCTCGGCCAGATTGAACCCTGAATAGAGTTTTTTGGCATCATCCAAACAGGCGATGGAAACACCGGCATTGCCAATTTTTCCAAAAATATCAGGGCGCAAATCCGGATCCTCACCATACAATGTCACTGAATCGAAGGCAGTAGAAAGCCTTCGTGCAGGCATACCGAATGATACATAATGGAATCGCCTGTTTGTGCGTTCGGGGCCACCTTCACCGGCAAACATACGGGTTGGGTCTTCTTCTTCACGCTTGAAAGGAAATACACCGGCAGCGAAGGGGAATTTTCCGGGAACATTTTCCTTGAAAGTCCAGCGTATAATCTCGGCCCACGATGTAAAGCGTGGCAGCGCTACCTTGGGAATCATCAGATGCGACAAGGTTTGGGTATGCGTATCGACCAGAATCTCCTTGTCACGTACTTTAAACACAAATTTTGGATCGTAATATTTTTTCCGTTTGATATCCCAACCTTCGATCACCCTGATGCTGCTTGAATCGAGATGCTGGTTTTCGTTTTTTATAAGTTTCTGAATGTCAGTAGTATCAGCACCATGCTGAGCCAATAGTTGTTCCGATATTTTCAAACTCTGAACACGCTGGGCGATATCGGCCTGCTTTGTAACCCAGGCATTGTAAGCCCTGACCAATTCGGATATTTCACTCAGATAACGCACCCGTTTCGATGGAATGATGAATATTTTCTCCGACATCTCTTCAGGCTTTGCCATCGTTGTATTAAAGACGACCTTAGTTTTCTCTTCTATCTTTTTCAGTATCGCGAGGTATAATTCATTCACGCCCGGATCGTTGAATTGCGAAGCTATCGTTCCGAAAACCGGCATCTCTTCAGGATTTTGTTCGAATAGCTGATGATTACGCTGGTATTGTTTTTTCACATCACGCAAAGCATCCAATGCACCACGTTTATCAAATTTATTGAGTGCTATCAGATCCGCAAAATCGAGCATGTCGATCTTTTCGAGCTGGGTAGCAGCACCATATTCGGGTGTCATCACATACAACGAAAGATCGCTGTGATCGATAATTTCGGTGTCGCTTTGGCCAATGCCAGAGGTTTCGAGAATCACCAGATCGAACCCGGCGGCCTGAAGAATGATTTCGGCGTCTTTCACGTATTTCGACATGGCGAGGTTCGATTGGCGCGTGGCTAATGAACGCATAAATACGCGGTTGCTGTCGAT
>JABFQW010000075.1 GCA_013141455.1 Bacteroidales bacterium | reverse complement strand
ATCCTGATCGTGCCAACGCACTTCACTCCTGATTTGCAGAATACCCATGAAATATTTTACAATCTGTTTCGAGACAAATATCGAATTCATGAGCATATCGCCATATTTATAATTCAGCTTATCCTCAAAATTATGATCGAAACGATTGATCGAAAAGACACGCAAATTTAAATCTGGAAAACCCTTGTTGATAAAAATCATGCCCGAAAGTGCAACGGCATTTGTTGATGGCTGCACATCGCGCGATAATTGAACGCCATCGGTCATCTGCGGTTTATTACTGAAAGGGTATCTGATCCCACCGCCAAGCGTCAGTTCGAAATGCTTCATGGGTTTAACAAGGGCGCCATATTTTAAGGTAAGCCCGCCGGTTGAAAGTCCATAACCTTTTTCAGTGAAATCATAGGTTTTAAAAACCTGGGTTTTATTAAAAAAATACCCTAAATCAGTTTCTACGGTCATTCGTTTGGTAATCCCATAACCAAAAGCAAATCCCATAAAATTATAGTTTGATGATTCGAGCTGATCATTCACATCGTTCACCTCGGTTCCACTGTAATAGGTGTGAGAACTATTGTGACGGTAATAGGCAATCGTGCGAAGACTATTTTCGTTTAACACACCTACATACACCGAAGCGCCGACCGGACTTCCGGTTGAACAACATTGTGAAAAAGACGGATTTTGTGAAGCTAAAAGAAACAGGGAGAGACCGAAAACAAGCTTCTTAATGAACATTGATTGAAACCGTTTTGGTATCTGAATGACCCATATTATCTTTCACTTCGCAAGTAACCGTGAACCGATCGGCATGACAAACAGTCCATTTAACACTTTTGCCACTCCCGATGAAAGAGCCATAACTGGCAGTCCAGGTGTAAGTTAAACCAGAACCGGTTGCCGTTGCCTCTACAGTTGTGATGCCATTAACAGGCAATGTGGTATCTTGCGATGCAAGGCTTACAAATTTAAATTCCGTGTTTTGATTTTCATCAGGTTTGTCGGTTGATTTGCTGCAGGAACTACCCATAACAACCAGCAATATCGCAAACAGAAATAGTATCTTTTTCATAAGAATCTCATTTAAAAAAACAAACATACATAAAAACTAATTCAGACATAGAAAAATGCTGATTATTTCTTGTTTTCGTGCTTAATCACCAATTTTTCATAATACAACCATCTTTTTAACATCAGTCGATCTTCCTGATTTCAATTTCAGGTAGTAAATACCGGGCTTTACTTTAATCGGGCTCCAGTCGAAAATGTATTTTCCTTTAGTTTTCGGACCATTATCAAGTGTTGCAACTAATTGGCCAGACAGATCAAGTACCTGCAACAGTATTTCTGAATTTTCGGTAAGGTTATATTCTATAAGGGTTGAAGACGTAACCGGATTAGGGACATTTTGTTTCAGGATGGAAGTATTCTGCTGAACGTTAGAAGCGATGAAAACGGGCGACATTTGCGGGCTTCCGGCCATAACCCAGGCTGTATAAATGAGCTCGGTGAGCGCGTGAGAAGCGTTGCTGAACAATGGAATCGTAAAGCTTTTCGACTTTTCCCAAAGCGCTTGTTTATAAGCAGCAGAATTTGTGTTTCCAGCAATTTCTTTCGCATAATTATCGGCTGCAATCACAGAATCGACAAAGGGGTAATTTGTATACAAATAATTAAAAACATACTGGTTAACATCTTCAATTTCAGTGATATCAAACCCAGGATACGTGATCTGAGATATATAAGTATTGATCATAGTGGATTCATACCTTGAATGGATTCCGGTATTGCCAGTATATTGTCCGTTGTAATTTCGGGTTATATGAAGTGGCATGTGACCATCAGCCACATAATGCCCCAGATCGGATGCAAAAAGAACGGCTTTCGCCCAGTCCAGACGCTCAAAACAGCTTTCAAGAGAATCGAAAGTAACAAGCGTCGCCCACGGCAAAATACCCTGATCATAAACAAAGTTAGAACCATGCAAGGCAATAACTGAATCAAGTGTTTGAGGAATTCGACCAGTTTCCACAAACTCCGGGTAATTGTCAATATCGATATAATGTTTCGGACCTTCATCAGGGTCCCATGCTTTACGGTCATCAGCATCCGAAGCATGGTTAGCCAGCGTGGTAATCCATACATCAAACTGAGCCATTTGGGCATTAAACGAAAGACCTGAAGCCGTATTTATTTTGTAATGGCCTGTACCACCCCAACTTAACAGCATGACCGAAACGCCAATCAAACCGATAATTGTTAAAAATTGTCTTTTCATTTAACTCAGCTGTTATGATTAATTCGTCAAATATAACTGAAAATGACGGGCATTCCAACATTATTTAAGTAGCTTGTTTCTGACCACAATTAAAACCAAATTACGCATTAAAAATGCGTAATCGACCAAGAGTTTGTAATTCAGCATGATTTATCATGCTTCAAACAAACTCTATGTCGGGGTTAACCCAACTAAATCAGATAGTTCGGCTATTATTAGCCTCCTACTGATTAATTTGGGTTAAACAACCAATTTATTTTTGATACCATGCTACGGCCAATTCTTCAAATAATAATCAAACTTTGCGGGGTGATTGATTTATTTTTATTTTTGTTGGGATTCGGGTGAGGAGAACCGGGCAATACACTAAAATTACAAAAACTATAAAAATGGAACAAAAAAACGCAAACTACGGTCTGGGGATGACGGTATTCGGATCCATATTCTTTATTTTTGGATTTGCAACATCCTTATGATCATGGGAAAAGTAGCTGACATTTCGGGATATTCGCTGGCCTTTATCGTTCCGGCAATATGCTATTTGTATATTTTCTTTTATGCAATAAAAGGAAGTAAAATCCGGAAAGCCTGATTGGTTGAATAAATGAAAAGTAAGCGGATATTTAACTTCCCGCATAATTAATAATAAAGAAAAATTAAAATTAAGATGACAAAAGTTGCAATCGGAGTGGATATTGGCGGTACAAACACTGCTATTGGCGTGGTTGATATTGATGGTAATGTTTTGGTGAAAGGCAATATCCTGACTCCTGCGCATGGCGATATAAATCTGTATATCGAAGAATTAAGTGGCGCCATCCGCGATCTCATCAATTCGGTTAAGAAACTCAATAAAAACATTGAAATTCTTGGAATTGGCATCGGTGCACCCAATGCAAATTATTATACCGGTACCATCGAACAGGCTCCAAATCTTTCGTTTAAAGGTGTTGTTCATATGGTCGCATTGCTGAGAGAACAGTTTCCTGAGCTTAAAGCATTGACTATTACCAACGATGCCAACGCTGCAGCCATCGGAGAAATGATCTATGGCGGTGCAAAAGGTATGAAAAACTTCGTTGTTTACACCTTAGGAACAGGTGTTGGAAGCGGTATTGTTGTGAACGGTGACCTCGTTTATGGTCATGATGGTTTTGCAGGTGAATGTGGTCACACCATCCTTATTTCGGGCGGAAGACTTTGTGGTTGTGGCGGACACGGGCATCTGGAAGCCTATTGCTCGGCTTCGGGAATGAAAAGAACTGCTTTCGAGTTGATTTCACAATCGAACGACACCAAGAGTTTACTTTCAGGATACAGCTACAATGAATTGGATTCGAAAATGATATTTGAAGCTGCTGAGCAAGGTGATACCATTGCAAATCAGGTATTTGAAATCACCGGGAATTATCTCGGACAGGGTCTGGCCAACACAGCGCATCATCTCAGCCCTGAGGCATTTTTCCTTTTCGGAGGACCAACGGCAGCCGGGGACCTTATATTTAAACCGACGATTGAAAGTATGGAAAGGAATCTTCTGGCTACTTTCAAAAACAAAATTAAGGTCTTACCTTCACAACTCAAACGGGGTGATGCCGCTATTGTCGGTGCAAGTGCCTTAGTTTACAAAGAGTTGGAAAAGCTCTAATAAGATTATCACTACTGTCCCGTAAAATTAGAAGTTTATCCGCTACGCGGAAAGGTGAATTTTGGTTGTATTGATCTACAATACTTTATCCGCTACGCGGAAAATTCTCCGTAGGAGATTTAGTATTGTAGTAAAATCAGACCACAATCTCAGTATACCTCGTAGAGCCTGCCAGGCGCAGACTGGGTTAAACCATATACGCGTTTCCTCCTGATGGATAAATTTTAACCGGACACTAATGTAAGATTATAAAACAAATTTCCCTGTAATAAACTTTGGGATTATTTGATCAGTTGAATTTCTGAATACACAGGTAAATGATCGGAAAAGTAAAAGTTCCGGTCATTTATCTTTTTAACCGCGTAGGAGAGCGATTTGAATTGCCCGTTTATAAAGATAAAGTCGATGAGTTTATCATTTTCAGGGTTTTGATCAAAACCCGTGAATGTTATTTCATACTCTAATGAATCGTTTTGGTAAGTTTTCCTTGAATCAGTGAGGTTAGTGATGGAATCGCCTGCAAGTCGCTGATATGCTGTTTCATCTGTTGTCGAGTTAAAATCGCCCATCAACACAACGGCATGATTGCCGGCGATCAGATCAATCCTTTTCAAAATCAGGCGGGCACTTTTAAATCGGGCCTGAACTCCGATATGATCGAAATGTGTGTTAAAAGCAAATAGTGTGTCGCCGCTAATTTTTGAGCGAAGACTTGCCCAACTGCAAATACGTTCGCAAGCGGCATCCCATCCTTTCGAACCGGCTACTTCGGGCGTTTCAGATAACCAGAAAGTACCGGAATTCAGTAATTCGAGCTTCGATGTCCTGAAAAATACAGGCGAGAATTCCCCCTTCTGATAACCGTCCGACCGTCCGACCCCAACATACACATAATTGGGCAAGGCGTTCTGTATATCAATCAGTTGATTATGCTCTACCTCCTGCAACCCAATGACGTCAGCCTTAGTTTCGCGCAAAAAAACGCCAACCGAATCTTTACGGAACTCCCAGGCATTCTGACCGTCAACCGGTGTATCCAAACGGATATTATAGGTTAGTATTTTCAAAGAATCCTGGGCAGTTAAGGTGCAGGTGATGCTAAACATTAGTAAAAAGCCAATCAAAATCCGTTTCATAGTGCTATGTTTTAGTCTATTAATTCACAATATCGTTCAGCGTTGTGGTTTTGAAAATCAAATCCCCAGCCGCAATCTTTCCTGACGGTTTAAAACTTATTTTTCGTCGTGTACCAGGAATCAGATCAAAGTAATTCTCCCGAAAAAAACCTTCTGTATCATTGCTTTGAAGAAAAACATCCTTGATGAGTGAACCGGACGAAAGGGTAAGTATGATGCTATCCCCCGCCTTTTCAGTATCAATTTTTGGTTTCTCCTTTGAAAGATTCAAATCTTTCTCTTCGACAAAATAATAATTTTTGTCAGCAATAACCATTTCATTTTCAATCAATTCAACCCGAATAATGCAATTTTTCTCATCAAATCTGCTGTGATTAAAATGGGTTGGCCATGCTAAAACTTTATGAGAAGAAGTTGAACGAATGCGAATATTCTGCCCGACAGAATCCAACACTTCACCTGAAAAAGTTGACAATTTCACGATCATTTTACAATCAATATCGCGCCATAAATCACTGACAACAACTATGTTTACCGAATCATGATCAGGCTCAAAACTTATCAGAACCGGTGCAAACACTTCATTAAGGTGATAATGCAAGGCTTTCCGGTTTCCATAATAATCGATGGACGACCACGAAATAGCCGGCCAACTATCGTTCAACTGCCAATAAAGTGTTCCCATGCAATAGGGCATGGCACGCCGGTGTGCTTCGATGGCGCGCACCATACCCGAAGCCTGTACCAACTGACTCATATAAACGTAGTCTTCAAGTTTTTCCGGAACCGGAAATTCGTCGGCCATATATTTGTCAATCAAATATTTGCCACGCTTATGTTTCTGGTGCGACTGCAACAAAGTATCATGAAGAGTCAGTTTAACCGGATTGGTGAATTTCGAAATGGTACTCATTTCGGGCATGGACTGAAATCCATATTCACTCATGAACCGACCGACTTTTTCTTCGTATTTGCTGAAAGCCTGTTCACCCCACCAAACACCCCAATAATGGCTGTCGCCACGGGTCATGCTTTCGGCCCTGCCCCAGCCAACCGATGGTGAACTTGGCCAGTATGGTCTTCCCGAATCATATTCATTCACCAGATTTGGCAATAAATCTTCAAATATTTGTTGATACCCTTTCCAAATCCTGATCGAATCATTCGCCGTCCATTTCAACGATTTCTGCCAGCCCCAGTTATGAAATGCTTCACTCACTTCATTATTTCCACACCAGAGCGCCAACGATGGATGCGAACTGATCCGTTGAATTTGCTCACGCGCTTCAACCTCAACATTCGCAATGAACGCACTATCAAATGGATACATAGTTCCGGCAAACATAAAATCCTGCCAAACCAATAAACCCAGACTGTCACAAACCTGATAAAAATCATCATCAGGATAAATGCCACCACCCCAAACACGAATCATATTCATGTGAACTGCCGCTGCATCAGCGAGTAATTTCCTTGTTCGGGCAGGCGTAATTGTCGTTACAAAATTATCCTGAGGGACGTAATTGGTACCCTTCATGAAAACCGGTTTTCCGTTCACTTCGAAATAAAACGATGTCCCGATTGAATCAGGTTTCTGAATCAGCTTAATGCTTCTCAATCCGGTTTTAACTCGTTGTTTATCAATTTCTTCATCATCCTGAATCATTGAAACATTGAAACGATACAGATGTTGTTCACCCAGATCATTCGGCCACCAAAGTTGGGGATTACTTATTTTGTAAGGAATTTCAAAGTGATTCAAACCAGACTCAAGGATAATTTGTTGGTGAATGGGTTGAGATGTATCATTACTTATTTTAATCGTAACTTCTTGTTTGTGTGCGCTTTCTATCTCTCCAACAAAACAAATTGAGGCTTCATTTGTCTCAATACTATTCTGCCGGATGGTAAGATTTCGTAATACGGCATTATTCCATCCAAGAAGTTTTATCGCTTTTGTAATTCCCATCGTTTTGTAGGTAGGCCCCCAGTCCCAACCCGATTGGTATGGCGCTTTCCGGCTGAAACAGCGGCTCTCGGGAAATGAAAAAGGATATTGCTTTGCTGCTGAATCCTGAATACTATCGATAGGTAGAAATCTTAACTTTAGTGTATTGTTTCCCTCTCTTAGAAGTCTTTTAACCGGAATACTCCAACTTCGGAATGCATTGTCCGACTGTAAAAGCAAACGGTCATTCAGATAAATGGTACAGTAGGTATCAAGTCCCGGAAATTGCAATTCGATCTGTTCACTGTTGAATAAATTGCTGTCGGGTATAAAATCACAGCTGAAAATCCATTCCTGCATACCAATCCACTGTAAATCAATTTCATTGTTACCAAAATAAGGATCAGGAATTAAATCGTTTTCAAATAAAACCCTGTGAACTTCAGCAGGTAATTGCATTGGGTATGTTCGCCCTGTTTCGGGGTTGGTAAGTTTCCAATTATTTGTTAATATCTGATTGGCAGGTGATTGAGCATGAGTAAACGTGGCGATACATTGTATAAGGAGAACAAACAGAATCCGGCTAAAATAGGTACAGTTGTTCAGTTTGTTCGCTTTTGTCATATTATCAATGAATTTGTAAGAAAATCAAATGTAAAGCAAGTAAATCATTATCAAACCCAACCAGGAGTGAATCCCTGGCAAAACGCTGACAGACGTTTAACCTCATCAAGGTTTGTTTCAACAGGTTTCGTACTTTGAGTATTGTTACTACGGATACCAAATTGATGTTCAATACCCACTGCAATATTTGGAGATTGATTTCTCGCCGAGGCATGAAATTGTGAAATAGCTGTTTCCATAGCAATATGGCCGATATTTAGGCTGTTTATTCCTCCTCCGGCAATAATGGAAATATGTTTACCGAATTGTTGCTGCATAGTTTTAAGCAGCGGTATCCCTGCTTCTGCGCTGGCTTGTTGACCGGAAGTTAACACGTAATCGAACCCAAAGTCAATGATTTTTTCCAAAAGTAACATAGGTTCATTGGCCACATCGATAGCACGGTGAAAAGTTAGCGACAATCCATTTGCAGCATTTATCAATGTTGTGATAGCTGATTCGTCTAACCTGCCAGAACGATCAAGCGCTCCGATTACAACACCATGGGCTCCGGCATTTTTTACAGCCAACACCGAAGCTACCATTGCATCAATCTCCTGGTTTGAATAGATAAAATCACCGGGTCTGGTCCGGATCAAAACATGGGTGCGTATGTTTGTTGAAGCCAAAACTTCCTGCAACATCTCAATGGAAGGTGTCACCCCTCCTACCTCCAGTTGTTCACACAATTCGATACGCTGAGCACCACCTTGCTCCGCTCGTTTAGCCGAAACGACTGATCCTGCGCATATTTCGAGTAGTGGCATCGGATTTTAATTAAGGATGATATTCGGTTTAAAAAAATTGTTCGATCAAACCATCATCAGCAATATTCGGTAAGGTAACAGTCAACCGTGGTTCCGACTCCATCGCGCGTTTTATTACAAAGATGGCCTCTTCGTTGCGTGCCCAGCTTCGACGCGCGATGCCATTATTCACATCCCAGTGCAGCATATTGCGCAACCGCCGGTCAGCATCGGCCGTTCCGTCGAGAACCATCCCAAATCCACCGTTGATCACTTCACCCCAGCCTACACCACCACCATTGTGAATCGAAACCCAGGTGGCGCCACGGAACGAATCCCCGATGACATTTTGGATAGCCATATCAGCCGTGAAACTTGAACCATCATAGATATTTGATGTCTCCCTGAAAGGTGAATCAGTTCCCGAAACATCGTGATGATCGCGGCCAAGCACTACCGGTGCAGTGATACGACCCGATCCGATAGCTTCGTTAAACGCCGCAGCAATTTTCGTTCTGCCTTCTGCATCCGCATATAAAATACGTGCCTGCGATCCAACAACAAGTTTATTTTGTTTTGCTTCCTTAATCCAGTGAATATTATCGTTGAGTTGTTCACGGATTTGAACTGGTGCAGTTTTCGCGATTTCTTCAAGCACTTCACAGGCAATTTTATCCGTAGTTTCCAGGTCAGCAGGTTCGGAAGAAGTGCAAACCCAGCGGAACGGACCAAATCCATAATCGAAGCACAGTGGCCCCATAATATCCTGAACATACGAAGGATAGCGAAATTTACCCGAACCAGCTACGACATCAGCACCTGCCCTGCTACTTTCGAGCAGAAAGGCATTTCCATAATCAAAGAAATACATGCCACTGGACGTCAGGATGTTTATAGCATCAACCTGTCGTCTCAACGATTCCTGCACCTTTTGTTTAAATAAGGATGGATTGTTAGCCATCATACTATTGGATTCTTCAAAAGTGAGTCCGGCAGGATAATAACCACCTGCCCAGGGATTGTGCAGCGAAGTTTGGTCGGTGCCCAAATCCACATCGATTTTACGTGCGGCGAGCCTTTCCCATAAATCAACAATATTTCCAAGAAAAGCGATGGAGTGAGGCGTATTTCTCAATTTCCATTCGAGTGCAGTATCAATTGCATCGTCCACATTTTCTATCACTTCATCAACCCAACCCTGACTTTGTCGTTTGAAAGCAGCTTTATTATTCACCTCAGCCGTAATACTTACAACACCTGCAATATTAGCGGCTTTGGGCTGGGCGCCACTCATACCACCCAATCCGGATGTAACAAACAGTTTAATCCCACCCGTGTAGTTAGGATGCTTTTGCATACGTTTCGCATTCAATACGGTGATGGTGGTTCCATGAACGATCCCCTGCGGACCGATATACATGAACGAACCGGCTGTCATTTGTCCGTATTGCGAAACACCCAGTGCATTCATCCGTTCCCAGTCATCAGGTTTTGAATAGTTTGGAATAACCATGCCATTGGTGACCACCACACGTGGTGCTTCCTTGTGTGAAGGAAAAAGTCCCATCGGATGACCGGAATACAATACTAATGTTTGATCGTCAGTCATGGTAGCCAGGTATTTCATCGTAAGCAGGTATTGTGCCCAGTTTTGGAACACAGCACCATTGCCTCCGTAGGTGATCAATTCGTTGGGATGCTGGGCTACCGCATCATCCAGATTATTACTGAGCATCAGCATGATAGCGGCTGCCTGAACAGATTGATGTGGAAAATCGCTGAGTTTTCTTGCTGTAATTTTGTAATCCGGACGAAAACGATACATATAAATCCGGCCATAGGTTTTCAATTCAACAGCAAATTCGATCGCGAGCTCAGCATGATGTTCGGAAGGAAAGTATCGAAGTGCATTTTTTAAGGCGAGACGTTTTTCGTCCTTACTCAGGACATCTTTTCGTTTCGGGGCATGACTGATCGCCGTATCGTATCCTTTAACAGGAGGTAATTTTTGTGGAATACCTTGTAATACAGCCTGTTGAAAATCTATTAATGAACTCATTGTTGAAAAATCTTTGACAAACAAAAATAGGGTTTTTTGTGGTCAGAAGCCCAAAATTGATTGTTTAAAATGGCACGCAGATGACGCGGATGGAACGGATAAGCGCTGATTTAAAATCGGTGTAAATCAGTATCATCCGTGTCATCCGTGTTCTATTACACTGATGCAAATTTCTTTAGAGAATAGGTTTTTTGTGGTCAGATGTCTGAAATTGATTAATAAAAATGGCACGCAGATAACGCAGATATAACGGATAACCGCGGATTTAAAATCCGTGTAAATCGGCATCATCCGTGTCATCCGTGTTCTATTACACTGATGCAAATTTCTTCAGAAAATCGAATACCAGCCTCACGCCAATGCCGGTTCCACCCAATCCACGGTAGCTATCAGCTTTTTCGAGAAATGCAGGTGAAGCGATATCAAAGTGTATAAACGGGTAATTTGTAAAATGCTCGAGGAATTTTCCGGCGGTGATGGCTCCGGCCTCTGTGCCACCGATGTTTTTCAGGTCAGCAATTTTTGATTTAATCTGTTCCTTATATTCATCCCACATCGGGAACTCAACCAAACGCTCATGAACAGCGTGACCACTTTCGGCGAGGCTGTCGTAAAAATCACGGGCATCCGATTGCATCGCCACAATACCCTGAGCGCCAATGGCCCGGCCTGCCGAACCTGTCAGCGTTGCGAAATTGAGCACCAGCATCGGATTATATTTCTTCGCATAGGAAAGCGCATCGGCTAAAATCAAACGACCTTCAGCATCCGTATTCAACACCTCCACGGTGGTTCCATCCATCATGGTGATGATGTCACCGGGCACGTAGGCATTGCCAACAAGCCTGTTATCAGTAGCCGGGATCAATGCGATAAGATGTATGGGCAATTTTAAGGAGGCCACCGCATAAACAATGGCTGAAACAGTTGCGCCGCCAGCCATATCACATTTCATTGTCTCCATGGATGAACCGGGTTTCAGGCTATAACCGCCTGAATCATACACAACCCCTTTACCAACCAATACAACCGGATTCGGATTCACGGCATGATCAGGCTTCCATTCCAATATGGTGAATGTGGGCGGATCGATACTTCCCTTGTTTACGGCGAGCAGACCACCCATTTTCAAGGCTTCAATTTTTTGAAGATTCAGCACCTCTGCCTTACCACCGGCAGCACGGATGGTTTCACTGATTTTTTCAGCCAATTCAATGGCATTCAATTTATTGACAGGTTCATTTACCAAATCGCGCGCCCATAATGTAGCTTGTGAAGTAACTGAAATACGGGTGATATCGTTTTGATCCAATTTATCCGAAACAACTGAAATTTCGGTCAGGCTGTTTATTTTAGCCTCTGCATCACTACGGTATTGAATAAACTGATAGTTGTTCAGAAGTATTCCTTCAGCAACAGCCAAAATGCATGCTGTATTTGTTTCTTCACCGGTAATCTGCAGAGATGTTAACCCGTTTTGATTCGCATGATCACCAACTTTTGCAGCCAATTTGCGCAGGTTTTCAAGTAAGACATACTCCGACTTTGCACTTTTTGGAAAAAGCAGATATATCCAATGTGAATACCGGTTGAGCATGATGAGTTCGTTTTTCAACACATTTTTTTGTTGATTCACATAATTTTCTTCATCCTCCGACAGAACTAATTGGCTTGGAAGCGTGTTTTCGGTAGTGATATAGATAATGTTTCCTTGTGGTGAAAATCTATTTGTCAGTTTCAAAGTAGTTGATATCGTGCGCATTGATGATTTTTTTATATTGTTGGAAAAAATAGTATGCCGATGCTGCATAACCTAAGCCGCAAAGTTACAATAATTCGATTTTTATGAGGCAATAACAAAAACAAATAGCTCCCCGACCTGCGAATCGGGGGAGAACAAAAAATTTACAATCCGTAAAACCAACTTTTTGATAAGTCCCTATTTTTGGGGGTTTGAGGGAAAGACAAGAGAATCAGCCCTTTAGATATTTCGTTAATTCCGCGTACAAAATTTCTTTGTCAACGGGTTTCGAAATAATACTATCGCAACCGGCTGCGATGGCATTTGATTTATCTTTAATCAGTGCATAGGCAGTAACCGCGATAACCGGTATATGTTCATGCCTCGATTTTATAATCTGTGTTGCCATAAAACCATCCATCACAGGCATATTCAAGTCCATCAGGATAATATCGGGATGTTCAGCCGATTTTTCAACCGCTTCTTTGCCATTGTAAGATTCAACAACAGTCGCACCCGTATTCTCAATAAAAGTCCGGATCAGGTTCATGCTGATCGAATCATCTTCAACAACCAATACGATTTTACCGGTGAATTCGGGTATGCTGGCCTGATGAATGGTTTCTGTAGTTTGCGAATAGGTGGATGTAATTTCTGCCGGAAACGTAAAACAAAAGGTACTTCCTTTGCCTGTTTCCGATTCGAGACTTATTGAACCACCCATAACCTCGGCTATTTTTTTTGAGATGGCCAGCCCGATACCAATTCCGCCATAATTTCGTGTATCGGAATCATCGGCCTGCCTGAAAAAATCAAATATCACTTCATGTTTATCTTTGGGAATACCAATCCCTGTGTCACTTACACAGAAGGTAATCCAACCCGGTGACTTTAACCGGAATCCAAATTCAATTTTTCCTGATTTCGTGAATTTCACGGCGTTTTTAAAGAGATTTATCAAAACCTGGTTCACCTTATTTTTGTCGGTGATGATATAGTTTAACAAAAGCTGATCGTCAGGGCTGAATACAAGTTCAATTTGATCCTTTTTGCCCGAAACATCACGAATTTCGGTGAGTGTTGATCTGTTGATCAGGAAAAGATCAAGACATTTAACTGTTTCTTTTCGAATAATTACCCCTGTATTTTCAACAATTACCAGTTCGAAAATGTCTTCAATAATTTCAAGCAGGTTCTGTCCGCTTCTATAAATTATTCCGGCATATTCAGTAGCATTTTCGAGATTAATCCCCGACTGAATCAAATCACTGAATCCCATAATATGATTTAATGGGGTTCGCAATTCATGGTTCATGGTGGCTAAGAAGGCCGATTTTAACCGATCGCTCTCTTCCGCTTTTTCTTTCGCATTGATCAGTTCTTTCTCTGTTTGTTTACGGGCAGTGATATCTTCCTTCACAGACAGAAAATGGGTAATTATTCCATCCGGGTCAACGATCGGTGAGATCGAAGCAAGCTCCCAATAAAGTTCACCGTTTTTCTTCTTATTATGAAATTCACCCTCCCATCCTTTACCTGAAGTGATGCTTTGCCACAATAGTTTATAATTATCTGCTGATGTTTCACCCGATTTCAAAATCCGTGGGTTCTGACCAATAACTTCTTCCAGGGTGTATCCTGTAATTTCATTGAATTTTGGATTGACATATTCGATTTTTCCTTCAATATCGGTGATGATGATCGAAGCAGGGCTTTGTTCCATTGCACGCGAAAGAACCCTCAATTTTTCTTCGGCCAGCTTGCGTTTTGTAATGTCTCTTGTTACAGTTAGTATTCCGGTTGGCTTAAGATTTATATCCCGTATAAACGTCACTGCAATCTCGACCCAGATAATGGTGCCGTTTTTACAATATTCTTCGAGCTCAAGTGTTTCGGT
>JABFQW010000115.1 GCA_013141455.1 Bacteroidales bacterium | reverse complement strand
CATCTGAACACCGGATGCGCCTAATTTAAGGATATTGGCGATATCAGCACCGGTGTAAATTCCACCAGCAGCGATAACCGGAATTATCGTATTGTGTTGAGCGGCAATTTCGTTAACTACCTTAACTACTTCAGGGATAAGTTTTTCCAAAGAATAATTGTCATCAGAAATCTGTTCGGGTTTAAATCCAAGATGGCCTCCGGCTTTTGGCCCCTCAACAATGATTGCATCAGGAAGATAATTGTAATTTGTATGCCACTTATTACAGATCAATGCCGCAGCTCTGGCTGATGAAACGATGGGTATAAGTTTGGTCTTACTACCCGGTGTACGATATTTTGGTAAGTCGAGTGGGAGGCCGGCGCCTGAGATAATCATGTCGATCCCTTCTTCAATAGAGGTACGAACCAGATCATCAAAATTCGAGAGGGCAACCATAATATTCACGCCCAATATTCCGGAAGTCATTTTTCTGGCTTTCCTTATTTCTTGTTGAAGACCTGTGATGCAATTAGCAAGATAATCTTTCGTGCCGTCTTTGTATAACATGCCAAGACCAGCGGCTGAAATCACACCAACTCCACCTTCGTTAGCTACAGCGGAGGCTAATCCGGAGAGTGATATACCTACTCCCATTCCACCCTGTATGATCGACGATGGTATAACTAATTCCCCGATGTGTAATGCTTTCATTTTCATCTTTACAACTGCTTTTTATCTTGAATAAATTTATCCTCTAATAAATGATAAACATTTTTTAGATCGCTTTAATCGGCAAAAGTATCTAACAACCATACTGAAATGAGATAAATGGGCTTAGCTGGCTGAAATGGTTAGAAATGCTGGGTTTTGGGCTGAGTTGTCATTCTTTGAGGGACGAATGGTAGGGAAGAATAATCAAAAATTCTGATTTCGGACAGGATATTATCATCAAATGGAGGAAATTGTAAAGCAAATAGTGAAATGTGATTGCTATACCCTTGAAACAAGTTTTCTGAATTCTGCAATTTTATGACGTGAAACCGGAATGCGAAAATCCAATCCAATTGATTCAAGTGTGTAATTTGGAGATGTTCCGGAAAGTTTTGAAATCTGACTCAAGTTAACCAAACAACAACGGTGACATTTTTTTATTGTTGGAAAACCCGACAAAAGTGATTCAACGGAGCTAAGTGTCTGCCTGATAATTTGACGTTGTATTATTGTGCCTTCCCTGTAAAATATCTCAATGTAATTACTTGCCGATTGGATGAGTATGATATTATTCAATTCATTTTCAAATACTTCTTTCCCATTCTCTGATTCAATACGAACAAGCTCATCTTTCTTATTCAATACGTTTTTATGATCATCGGCAAGCCAGTGACGACCAGTATCGATTACCTGGGCAACTTTTGACTTCAGTGAGTGGTTATAGTTTAATAAGTTGAACAGAACTAATGGTAAAATTGCCAGGGCTCCTGAACGGAAAACTGTCATTGAATGTAAATTCGTGATATTAAACGCAAGTGCAGTAAAGGTGAATCCAAGAATAAGCGTAATAAACATCCCGAAATTCCAGACTAATTCTTTTCGGATGGTCCATTTATCGGATTCGAATAATCCGGGAAATAAACCTGGCAATAGTAAGGTGTTGAAAAAAAAGATCACAGCGCTTACCATACCAATGGCTAAGACAAAATATCCATTCTTTTGTGAAGCCATAAAATTGATGCCAAATGGTTGAAAGTATAGCAATATCAGCATGAATCCTGCGCTAACTAAGGTAATGGTTCGCAGGTTATGTTTAAAATTGTTATTAAAAGGATACGACTGATTAAGATTTTCAAACATCGCTGCATTTTTCCATGGGCAAAGGTACGATTAAAAGTTAAAAGTGGTCAGGCTGTATAATAAATGGTCAATGTGTTGAATATCAATGAGGAGAATTCAGTGATACCTTTAATAATGAACCTTATGAAGCGATTGATGGGGTTGGTATTTTGTTATAGAAACACGCATATCAGCCATTCGATAATCCCGGTTTGAAAAAATAATCAAGAAAACTTTATTTTTCTTGCAGGTTACTAAAAAGGCGTTATCTTTGCACTTCTTTTAACCAAAGTTCTTACATATTCGGATCGGTAGTTCAGTTGGTTAGAATACGTGCCTGTCACGCACGGGGTCGCGGGTTCGAGTCCCGTCCGGTCCGCAAAAGCTCCTCAAAAGGGAGCTTTTTTCGTTATGTATTATGTGTATATAATTCAGTCAGAGTTACTTGGTGATTATTACAAAGGGGTTAGTTTTGATATCGAACGACGATTATCGGAGCACAATACTGGTAAAAGTCCATGGAAATTGGTTCAGTCAAAATCATAGCTACTTATTATTTTGATGTGCTGGCATTAACAATGATACATTCCTAAAACTTTGTTCTCTTTTATTCAAGTCATTGTTATTAAAATAATGAATCATATTCCATCAATAAAAACGTTTTACGAAGCAGTGTGCTGGCAGGTCTGAACGGCGAGCCAGGCAATGCGTGAATGTCAAAACACAAGAAAATCCGGCAAAGGCATCCGCCTGCAAGGCGGTATGTTTGGGCTCGTCTTTTGGGACGAGACCACTCCTTTGACTGGATTTACTGTGATTTGACAGAGAGCGGGGGAGCCTCGTTCAGACAAAAGGTTTTATTCACATAATAATTGATTTTTATGGAGTTCATGAGAACGCTACGCTCAGTTGGTCTTTTGCCTTTCAAAAGGACGAAAAAACAATTGAATTTCTTTTACTTTTTTCTTGATAAAAAAGTAACAAAAAATCAAGACTTAAAATTCTTTGAACGCAAAATCTACGAAGCTTGTCCCC
>JABFQW010000151.1 GCA_013141455.1 Bacteroidales bacterium | reverse complement strand
TGTCCATCAGGCAGAAACGCGTATATGGTTTAACCTCTACGAGGTATACAGAGATTGTTGCCTGATTTCACTACAATACTAAATCTTCCCGATAAAAATCGGGACAGGCTCTACGGAGAATTTTCCGCGTAGCGGATAAAGTATTGTAGATCAAAACAACCAAAATTCACTTTTCCGCGTAGCGGATAAACTTTTAATTTTACCGGACAATAGTGAAAAATAATAACTTTTGCGCCAAAACGGTGGGTTTCAGTCGATTTTCTTCATCAGTTTTTCCCTTTCCATTAAATCCGTTACCTGACTTTCGACCGCCTTTTCGATGATCTTTTTGAATCTTAATTGCCTGTTGAAGAATATCAGGGCATCCATGGCAACAGGTTGTAACTTGGTATTCCAGTGTGTCGCAGCCTCAACGAAATTAGCCGCTATTACTTCGTTAAAACAATTGAGCGAAGTCAAGGCACGGATGGCATTGATGCGGGTCATAAACTCGTAACGGATTGATGCATAGTCAGTCAATTCATGTAAACCGATGCTATCCGGTTGGTTGATTGATAACTGCAACCAGGCGATTCGGACAAGTTTTCCGGGATATCCGGTTTCATTTTTAGTCGTTTCCAGATAGCTGCTGAGATGATTCGGATCAATGTTGGCTAATGTGTTCAGGGCAATAACAATATTGGAATAGGATGTATCTTTCAGACAATCAGCAATTTCAGGAATAAGTGATTTGTGTATCCCGCTCAATTGAGTCAGCGCAGCCCGACGGGTCAGAGGCTCTTTGTCGGTGAGACAATTTCTGAAAAAGTCGATCGAAACCTGTGTTGAATCCCGGGCGAGTTGATTGAGAATTTCGGCCTTGAAAAGGTGGAAAGTACATGAGTTTGCTGCCTGTAAGTAGGCCTCACGCTTTTGTTGAACCGGAGTGTTTTTCAATGCCTTCAGGGCTTCCAGACGGTCGATCATGGCAGGTGCCTTGGCTAATTGATTCAACAGGAAATCGTTTGAACGAGTGAAGGTAGTTTTCTTGAGAATGCGGTTTCCGGGATCAAAGAGCAGAAACAAAAGCGTTTGCCCGTTTTGCTTTGGAATGCTGATCTGCTGATATTCGGTTGAGTTCCAGCTTTTTAGTTTCTGAATGCTGCCATCAGTGAAGTAAACTTCATAGTTTACCGGCATCCTGAAAACAGGTTGCAGGTCAGAAATGGGCTGTATTTGTTTTACATTCACCAATATTCTGTCGCTAAGTTCTTCATATTCGATCTGGTAGTGTGGTTCGCCACCACGTTCGATCCATTGATCGAAAAACCAGTCAATGCTTTGTCCGGTTGTTTCGTGAATCGTTTTGATTAAATCGGGTGTCCAGGCTTCATCGTAGGCGAATTTCTTCAGATAAGCCGTAATTGAGCGTTGAAAATCGCGTTCACCAAGAACATCGTGCAACATGTCCAAAATCAGCGATCCTTTCGGATACCAACGATCGGAGCCACCCCGGCTGTGGCCTACGCCAAAATTGTCAATCGCCGCAGCACGCATGGTGCGTTCATATTCTTTTGTTCGTTCCCACTGATAATAGTCTTCTCCGAAAATTGATTTTTCGAACATCTTGGCATAATAGGTGGCAAAGGTTTCGGTCAGCCACACATCTTTATTTCGTAAATGCGAAACATAGTTACCAAACCATTGGTGCACAAGTTCATGCACGTTGATATTGATGTAGTTACGTTCCCAGTAAGCCCGTTCATCGATAAACAGATAATCGCCGAAAATGGTAGAAGTGGTTGTTTCCATAGCTCCATAGAGATAATTCACAACAGGCGCTTCGCGGTACAATTCATAAGGGTAGGGGACACCAAAACTGTCTTCACAAAATTTTATCATCTCCGTCAGGTATTGATAGGTTGGCTCCAGATGATCCGCCTGAACGGGATAATACCATAGCTCGACCGGAAGATTTTTGGGAGTATTGAAACTTTTGAAATCGTAGTCGCCGATGACAAGAGCAGTTGAAAAAAACGGATGGTTGTGATACATTTTGTAATGCCAAGTTTTTGTCCCGTCGTTGTTGGTAACTACCGATTCGCGTACCCCGTTTGAATAAACTTTGTATTTGCTATCGAAAGTTACCAACATATCAACTGTCAAACGGTCGTTAGCGAAAGGCAGCCAATAAGCCGGACGATGCGCCCAGATTTGTTTTCGCAACGTATTTGTGGTATCATCCCAACCATTAAAATATAATTGATCTGTTGGAAATGTTTCATAATCAATAGATAATGTATGCGATCCACCTTTTTTTGTTTTTTCAGGCAGTAAAATGGTCAACTGATCATTGAGGATAACATAGTCAATTTTTACCTTGTCGAGGGTCAGACCTGAGATTTTAAACGAAGGAGTGAAAAGTTGAAGTGTATCGTTATCAGATTTGATCTGTCTGAAAACAAAGGTGGCGTTTCCTTTTACTAAATGGGAAATCGGATTAATACGGATATTGGCTGTAAGATGTTCAAAATCAACTTGTTTTTCGGGAATGAAACGATTAGGGTCATCAATAAATTCTATCACTTTAGTTTGAGAAAGTGCAGGAAAATACATCAGAATCGAAAACAACCAAATCAAATGACAGTGAACCAATATTTTGCGCATAGCTTTTTTTTACAAAATTGGTAAAAAAACGTGGCCATTCAGTTTTAATATGAAACTTTGAAATACAAGCCCAATTATTTGGTTGATATTGAAGCCTGAGAAATAGACTTGGTAACAATTATTTTGATGTTTTGACCTAAAAGTTGTAACTTAGAAAAATACTTTAAAAAGTCAGATTCATGAAAGAAAAATTACATATTAACCTGGGAAATAATTAAACAGTAGATTAAGTTTAAATAGCTATTAAACAGAT
>JABFQW010000090.1 GCA_013141455.1 Bacteroidales bacterium | reverse complement strand
CTTTTGTGAAAACTCCAAAAGTATATGCTACTTAGCCTGACAGTTTCGAACTATGCACTTATCGAACATCTTGAGATTGTTATGCACAGCGGTTTCACCGTGATAACAGGAGAAACTGGTGCCGGTAAATCGATACTTTTGGGTGCACTTGGTCTTGTTCTGGGTAATCGTGCCGAGACCAATGTGTTGATGAATCCTGAAGCGAAATGCGTGGTCGAGGCCGTTTTTGATCTGTCGAAACTGAAACTTCAATCATTTTTTAGTTTAAATGATCTCGATTATTCAGATGAAAGCGTATTGCGAAGGGAGATTAATCCAAATGGAAAAAGCCGTGCATTTATCAATGATACACCGGTGAATTTGAATTTACTGAAAGAATTTGGTGGTTTTTTGGTTGATATTCATTCGCAACATGATTCGTTATTACTCTCAAATGCCGGTTTCCAACTCGAACTTATTGATGAAATAGCACAAAATGAGGGCTTGATAATTAGTTATAAATCAGCATTTCATAAGTATAAACTGTTGCAAAAAGAACTTGAAGATCTCAGGCAGTTTGCCCTTGAGAAATCAGCTGATCTCGATTATTTCAGATTTCAATATGAAGAACTTGATAAAGCAAGGCTTGTTGAGGGTGAATTTGAAGAATTGAATTCGCGTTACCAGATTCTTACACATGCCGTTGAGCTAAGGTCGGGACTCATACAATCGAACGAATACCTGGCACAGGATGAAACGAATGCCATTGGTTTGTTGAAAGAAGCGCTTCAACAATTGAATAAAATAAGCAGGATTTTACCCGAATGTGAGGATATTTTAACCCGGATCGAAAATAATATTATTGATTTGAAGGATATTTCAGGCGAATTATCCGGTTTGGAAAGTAAAGTCTATTTCGATGAAGATGAGTTGGTTAAAACACAGGAACGACTCGATTTACTCACACGGCTTCAGCACAAACACAAGGTTTCGGGTGACGAGGAATTAATACGTTTACGTGAAGATTTACTCAATAAAATACAACTCATTGATCATTCTGATACGAAGATCGGGTTGCTGAACGGGCAGGTTAACGAACAATATCAGCTCGTGTTGAAATATGCGGTCGAACTTCACGAAAACCGTTTGAGAGCAGTTCCCAGGTTTGAAAAAGATGTACTTGATGTTTTGATTCAGCTAAGTATGCCAAATGCCCGGTTTCAGATCAGGTTTGATCCGCTTTCTGAACCTGAATCGAACGGAAGTGATAAAGTGAAATTTCTTTTCAATGCGAACAAAGGCGGGCAGATGGATGAAATTGCAAAAGTAGCTTCAGGTGGTGAATTATCGCGTTTGATGTTGGCAATTAAAAGTCTGGTTTCGGGACAGAAATATACGCCAACTCTTATTTTTGACGAAATTGATACGGGTGTCTCAGGTGAAATTGCCGCCAAAGTTGGCCGTATCATGGCCACCATGTCGAAAAAGGTGCAGGTGATCAGTATCACCCATCTTCCGCAGATTGCCGGTAAGGCAAATCACCATTTGCTTGCCTATAAGATTGATGGCTCACAACGTACAAAATCTGAAATTATTCAACTCAGCGATTCTCAGCGTGTGGATGAAATTGCACGTATGTTGAGCGATGATACCATCACCGATGCCTCGCGTAATGCTGCACGGGAACTGATAAAAAGCAACTGATTGGTGTTTTTTTCGTTGCAGATTTTCTTACCAAATTTTTAATTCTCTTAATATCAATATCTTGCATAAATTATTGACTTTGGTTTATATTTGTATCTTTGCGGCTCTTTAAAACAAAGGATTAATCAATACAAACTACAATGGCTTACAATTTACTGAAAGGAAAAAGAGGAATCATTTTTGGTGCATTAGATAACAAATCCATTGCTTGGAAAGTTGCCGAACTTGCTTACGAAGAAGGTGCAATTTTTACTTTAAGCAATACTGCCACCGCCCTTCGTTTTGGCGAAATTAATGAATTGGCCGAAAAATGTAATGCAACCGTTATCACTGCTGATGCAACCTCGGTTGAAGATCTCACCCATGTTTTTACGAAGAGCATGGAAATACTTGGTGGTAAAGTTGATTTTGTGCTTCATTCGATAGGGATGTCGCTTAATGTTCGTAAACATCGGGTTTACAATGATTTGAATTATGAATACCTGAATAAAACCCTTGATATTTCAGCAGTTTCATTCCATAAGATGCTTCAGGTTGCGAATAAAATGGATGCAATTAATGAATGGGGATCAGTTGTAGGACTTTCCTATGTTGCAGCACAACGTACCCTTTATGGATATAACGACATGGCCGATGCCAAGGCATTGCTCGAGTCAATCGCCCGTAGTTTTGGATATATCTACGGACGTGAAAAGAAAATCAGGGTGAATACTATTTCCCAATCGCCAACGCGTACAACGGCTGGAAGCGGTGTTAAAGGAATCGATGGTCTGATGGATTTCACCGAACGTATGTCACCGCTTGGTAATGCTACTTCGGAGGAATGCGCGATGTATTGTATCACCTTGTTTTCTGATCTTACCCGTAAAGTGACCATGCAAAATCTCTTTCATGATGGAGGCTTCTCAAGCATGGGAATGAGCCTGAAAGCCATGAATATGTACAACAAGAGTTTCAATTGCAGTTGTGAAGAAGCTTCGGAAGAACCAATTGAAGACTAAACTTTAAAATAGTTATCAATTCCGAGTCCGAACAGGGCATAATCATATTTTATCGGGTCAATAGGATCATAAAGTCTTAAATTGTTCGTAAGTTCAACGGCTGCTTTCCAATCATTGGTTGTGCGTTTCAGTATTCCTAACTTTCGAGTTACGTTGCCAACATGCACATCAAGCGGGCAAATTAATGCTGAAGTACTGATTTGTTTCCATAAACCGAAATCGACGCCTTTTTCGTTGCTTCGTACCATCCAGCGAAGAAACATATTCAGTCGTTTAGCGGCTGAACCGGCAACCGGATTTGCAATATGTTTTCTTGTTCGGTTAAGATGTGGATAATTGAATATCCGCTCATTCAGATGAACAAGTCCACCAAATGCACCATTTTCCTGAAAGCCATTTGTAATAATATTTTCCAGACCATTTTCGTGCAAATAAATCATTTTCAAGGCATTGACAATTGATAAACAATCTGTTTCGTTGAATGTACGGTAGTTGAACCCACGCAATTGTTTCAGATCATTTTCATTAGATTGGGTGATAAAAGCATAAGGTTGATTATCCATCCGATCCATAAGTTCGATCGATTTTTTTATGATCATTTTTCGCTGACCCCACGACATGATAGCCGTGAGAAATCCGCTTATCTCAATATCTTCTTTCCGGGTAAATTGGTGCGGGATGGATATCGGATCGTTTGCGATAAATCCGGTGGTATGATATTTGAGGAACATCTCCTCCAAAAATTCTTTCAAATCAGTCGGCATAGTGTATAAAATAAAAAAAGCTCCCGACAAATCAGGAGCTTAATTGTATCAAATATTATTATTTAATTCATTAGATAATAGGGTTTTATATGTTTCATCCCCATATTGATGGCATCTTCGTTCAGCGGTATCAGTTTGTGGTAACGTTCCGGTAACGATTTTTTTAATCCTTTGATAACATACTCTAACTGTACGATAGGTTTCAATTTCATATAGGCACCCAGGATTACCATATTGAATATTTTCGTGTTTCCCATTTCAGCAGCAACCTGTGCACCTTCAATCTGATAGATGTTAATATCTTTCCGGCTTGGGTGATGGGTAATACCATTTGGGTCGTAAATGAGAATTCCACCTGGTCGAACCGATTTTTCGAATTTATCCATCGATTGCTGGTTGAGAATAATTGCGGTATCGAAAACGGTTAAAACGGGAGAACTGATCCGTTCGTCACTCAATATTACCGTAACATTGGCAGTTCCGCCACGCATTTCAGGTCCGTAGGATGGCATCCAGCTGACCTCCTGATCGTGCATAATTCCACTGTAAGCGAGTATTTTACCCATTGAAAGAACGCCTTGTCCTCCAAAACCGGCTATGATTATTTCTTCAGTCATTGTGTTTCTTTTTATTTGAAAACTATTTAACCATTACTCCGTCAACCTTGATATCGCCCATTGGATAAAATGGAAACATATTATCCACCATCCAGTTATTTGCATCGATTGGTGTCATTTTCCAACCCGAATTACAGTTTGAAACGATTTCGACGAAAGATACGCCTGGTTTATTATCACGTTGATTTTCGAAAGCCTTACGAATTGCCTTTTTTGCTTTTCGAACGGCTGCCGGTGTGTGAACAGCCTGTCGTGTTACAAAATAAGTACCTGGTAACTGCGCAACCAATTCGGTTATTTTCAACGGATTACCCATTGTTTCGACATCTCTGCCATAAGGTGAGGTTGAGGACTTCATTCCTGGTAGGGTGGTAGGTGCCATTTGACCACCCGTCATTCCGTAAATGCCATTATTAATAAATATAATGACGATTTTTTCGCCTCTGTTGCATGCATGAATAGTTTCTCCTGTACCGATAGCTGCCAGATCTCCATCGCCCTGATAGGTGAAAACAATTTTATCAGGCCAAACTCTTTTGATGCCTGTTGCTACAGCAGGGGCACGTCCGTGCGCTGCCTGGGTCATATCGATATTCATGAATTCATAAGCGAGTACTGAACAACCTACCGGGGCAACGCCGATTGTATTCTCTTCTAACCCAAGCTCATCAATCACTTCCATGGTGATGCGATGCGCAGTACCATGCCCGCAACCCGGACAGTAACTTAGTTCTTTGTCGGTCATCAACCGGGTTTTTTCGTAAACCAGATTTTCGGGTTTGATGATGTCTTCCAATGTTATTTCAGCCATGGTTTATCCTCCAATCAATATTTGTTCTAATGCTAATTCAACTTCTTCCGGGCTGTGTACGATACCGCCAAAACGACCGTAATGTGCCACTTTTGCACGCCCATTCACTGAGAGTTGTACGTCTTCAACCATCTGTCCGGCACTCATCTCAACGGCCAAAAAACCTTTTATTCCCTGATCACACAATGTCTGTATTTGTTTTGTCGGGAAAGGGAAAAGTGTAATCAACCGCAATAATCCGACTTTAATACCTTTTTTGCGTGCTAATTGCATCGATTTTTGTGCAATTCGTGCACTTGAACCATACGCAACGAACACATATTCAGCGTCTTCACAACCGATCAGTTCAAACCTGACTTCATTTTCTGTAATCAGTTTGTATTTTGCCTGGAGGTGATGGTTATGTTTTTCCATCTTTAGTGAATCAAGATCAAGCGAAGTGATGATGCGTCGTTCAGTCCCTTTGGCCTTGCCAGTAGTTGCCCATGGATACTTTTCTTTAATCTCCGCATCGGTCATCCGGGGAACCTGATCGAACAACTCTACTTTTTCCATCATCTGACCAATCACCCCATCCGAAAGGATAAGTACGGCGATCCTGTATTTGAAAGCGAGATCAAAACCGAGTTTCACAAAATCAGCCATCTCCTGAACCGACGCCGGTGCCAGTACAATTTGCTTGTAATCGCCATGTCCGCCACCTTTCACACTTTGAAAATAATCGGCCTGCGATGGTTGTATCGTTCCCAAACCCGGGCCACCACGAACTACGTTTGCATACAAACAAGGTATTTCGGATCCTGCAATATAGGAAAGGCCTTCCTGCTTTAAACTTACTCCCGGACTTGAGCTTGATGTCATTACCCGTTTTCCTGATCCACCAGCGCCATACACCATATTGATGGCGGCTACTTCGCTTTCAGCCTGTAAAACAACCATGCCGGTTCTTTCAAAAGGTTTTTCAGCCATTAAGTACTCAATCACCTCCGATTGTGGCGTGATGGGGTAACCGAAATATGCGTCAGCACCTGCTCTGATTGCAGCTTCGGCCATGGCTTCGTTACCTTTCATTAATTTTAATTCGCCCATTATTCTGTTTTTTATTTTACTATTAACTGTTTACTTTCAACCGATAAACAGTGATAACACCATCCGGGCAAACCACCGCACAATTTGAACAACCTGTACATTCTTCAGGTTGATTCATGAAAGCGTAATGATATCCTTTCCCGTTTACTTCATTTGCCAGGTCGATAACTTCGCTCGGACAGGATGGCACACATACGCCACAGCCTTTGCATTTATGTATATCGACCACAATAGCACCTCTCATTTTTGCCATATCTGACTAGATAATTAAATGATTATTATTTTCTACGAAATTACTGTTTTATAACGAATTGAACCGACCACACACCTTCTAAATTACTAAAAAAGTTCAATTTATAAACAGTTTAAATTATATTTCCAATTTTACCGGATGGTCGGCATGAAATTGTTTCAAACGCTTCTCCAGGGTCTCAAACTGATTGCGTTGAATGAGCGAAGTACAGGCACGAATTCCTTCATGACGGTCACTGCCTGTTATATCCAATGAGATAGCGCTGATACCGTAATAAATCATTTTCTCCAACAATTCGACCCCACTGAAACCCGGATAGGAATAAGTGAAATAAAAACCATCAGCAATTGGCTTGTCAACGTCCATATCATAAACGATTTTGAATCCGTTTTCGACGAATAACCTTTTCATGATATGGGCCTTTTCACCATATTCCTTCACCTCATCAACAAAATTGAACCGGCCGTCATTGGCAGCCTTTAACATGGCCGTCAGGGCGTATTGTGCTGAGTGCGAAGTACCTGAACTTAATGGGTACAAGGTTCCGAAAATCATATTATACCCAAACTTTTCATTCGGATAAAATCTTTTCAAATCAGAAAAGTGGCTTTGGAATAAACTGTCGGCGATCACCATCATCCCGATACGTTCGCCTGCGTAACTGAAAGCTTTTGAGCTTGAAATGAACAGGATATATTTATCGGTGTAATTGGCTACGGAGGGTTGATAAGGCGCTTCACCAGGTTTGCTGTAATCGTTTCTGAAATCCATGCCAAAATAGGCCAGGTCTTCCATGATTACGATATTGTATTTATTTGCCAGTTCACCAATAATCTTAAGTTCTTCTTCAGTAAAGCATATCCAGGAAGGATTATTTGGGTTTGAATACAGCACCGAATGGATGTTACCTTTTACGAAATATGACTCAAGTTTTTCACGTAGTTTCTCGCCGCGATAATTATAGACATCAAAACTTTCGAACTTGATATTCAGTACTTTATGTTGTTGTTTGTGAACAGGAAATCCGGGATCAATAAATAGGGTGGTATCACGTTCTTTAAAAATTCGGCCAAGCATTAAAAAAGCGGCAAAACCACCCTGCATCGATCCAACTGTAGGGATGCAACCTTCAGGATTTACATCAATATTCATGAAAAGTTTTACGAATCGTGATATCTCATTTTTAAGGACAGGGATACCGTGTATATCGGGATAGATGGCAGCAACACCGTTTTTAAGCGCCTCAATCTGTCCGTCAACACCAATCTTCGTTGGTGGCAAACCCGGAATCCCCATTTCCATCCTGATGAACTTCTGCCCTGAGGCTTGTTCAATCATATCAACGAGTTTTTTTATTTCACGGATCGATGCTTTACCAATAGAAGATAAACCACTTTCTTTTATTTTTTGCTGAACAATTTCCGGTTGAATAGGAGTGGGGGTCATAAACTGTAACTATTTATTATTCAATATTTTAATTCTATGTTTATTTGATATTTTTCTATTTCAACAAATTTAAATAAAAAGAGATTATGAACTGCAATCGATTGCATTATTATTTATAAATGCACTACTGTTTGCCCAATACATTCTGATCCAGAATTAAATTATCGATCATATTGCTTTCAACGATCGCTTTACGCTGTAAGTTCGAAAAACTAAGGATTATTCCTAGGGCAATGCCTAACATGGCAGCGAAAAGAACCTGATAATTTGACGGAAGCAGAAAAGTAATGGTATGAGCCGGTATCCAGAAAAAAGGAATGGTTTTTTTGAAAACAAAATCCCATTGTCTTTTCCAATCGATTTGTTCGAAAATTATAATAACCCGGATTGGTTTTAAAAATCCTGATAAACTACCTCCGGTTGTCAAAATATGTAAATCGGTTATTTTATGAAACGTCATCATCACCGGTGCAAACATGATATTCATGGCTGTGCTGATCGAAAAAGCAATGAAAACAGTATGTATTGAAATATCGCCGGGTTGGATCACGACATTGTCCATGCCTAAATGATTGAGTAAAACCGGGGTGCCGGTTGCAAAAATAACGAAGGCCATTTTTATTGAAATACCCAGAAATCCCCAGACAATAATACGTGGAAGAATACCAAATCCTTTTTGATTGAAATCACCGGTTTGCATGCGTAGCGCAATCATCTCACCAAATGTAGCCAGGATGGCGAATTTCATGAAACTCATGATAAATCCATGGGTAACATTAAATTGAACATAGGTTGAATAAAATGCATCAAAAATAAAAAAGGGACTGGCGAGTAAGATGACCAATAGTATAACAAACAAATCTTTACGCTTCATAAAATTATCTTTCAATTCTGATCCGGGCATCAACAGCAACTACTCCCAATTCGCTACCCAGCAAAGGATTGAGGTCAATCTCGGCGATTTCTGGCGCTGCCACGAGTAAAGCCGATAACCGACAAATTGTTTCAGCAAAAGCTAATTCATTGATTGGTTTTTGTCCACGTACACCTCGGATTAACGGGTAACTTTTCAACGACCGTATCATGTCAATAGATTCAGATTTGCTAACCGGTACCAATGCACTACTTACATCTTTCAATATTTCAATAAAAATGCCGCCAAGTCCGCATAAAATAAGATGCCCAAATTTTGGTTCTCTTTTTGCTCCGGCAAATAACTCGGTGCCGGTCAACATCTGTTGCATCAGAATGGCAGTTGTATCTTTAATTTGAATCATCCTCTCGAATTCAATTTTCACCTTCTCAAGGCTATCAATATAGAGAACCACGCCACCAACATCTGATTTATGAACTGGTCCAACTACCTTCATGACTAAAGGGAAACCAAGTTTTTTTGCTCCCGATACTGCATCTTCTTTCGAATTGACAACGATTTCGCCAGCCCTGGCGATTCCTGAAGCATCAAGCAATTGCTGAATCATTTCGGGAGAAATGTACCCATCTTCATTTTTATCGATCACTTCCCTTATCTTAACCGTATCGATTGAAAACGAACGCTCTATTATTTGTGGAGGCTGTGTGCGCCACACTTTCCCCAGCGCATTGCCCAATTGTACTTCATCCGGGAAATTGATCCGTCCTTTTGATAAAAAAAACTCAATTTCTTTTCCGGCAGTTAAAATGGAAGGAAGTACAGGAAATATGGGCTTTTTGCTTGTATTCATCTCTTCGACGAGCAGCGTATAAACATCAAATATCTCACTCAATCCGGGTGTTCCAAAGATGACAACCATGGCATCGATTTCCTCAAAATCATTGTTACATGCGTCGATGATAAAACCCAGCTGTTCGGCTGTTCCTGTTGCCAGAAAGTCGATTGGATTGGAAACCGATGAACCTGCAAAAAGTTTCTCTTTTAGAGAAGATGCAGCTGTTCCTTGAATCGTTGGTACCTCCAAACCATTGGCTGATAAGGCATCGGTGAGCATAACAGCCGGACCACCGGCATGTGTGATGATGGCGATTTTGTTGCCTGTTAATGTAGCATGCCTGAAAACAGAGGCCACGGCAATCAGGTCTTCACGGCCATAACAGCGCACAATCCCAGCCTTACGGAATAGGGCATCAACAGCAACATCTGAGCTTGCCAATGCACCGGTGTGTGATGAAGCCGCCCTGCTGCCAGCTTCACTCGTCCCTGCCTTGATGGCAGCAATTTTGCATCCTTTGTTAATAAGCGAAGATGCATGTTTGAGTAGCATCTGAGGTTTGCATATGTTCTCGATATATAATAACTTAATTTTTGAATCTGTAACCGGATCAAAATTTTCATCCATGTGTTGCAGCACTTCTTCAACACCCATCTGTGCCGAATTACCAACCGAGTAAACATTGGCAAATGTCAATCCTTTCGCAATTCCTGCTTCCATGATGAAACAAGCCGTTGCACCTGAACCGGAAATGAAATCACAACCATCTGCCTGTAACCTTGGAATTGGTTCGGTGAAAATACTATGATGCTGCGGAGTAAGAATCCCAACACAATTGGGACCAATCAGCGAACCGCCCACCTGATTAATGGTTGCAACAATTTTATCCTCAAGCAATTTTCCTTCGGCACTTTCTTCACTGAAACCTGCCGATAAAATGATAAAAGCCTTTGTTTCTTTTTTATAAGCTAACAACTCGACTAATTCTGGAATAAACCTGGCGGCAATAGCGATAACTGCCAGATCAACCTGTGGTAAATCTTCAGGGTTCTGAAAGCATCTGATTCCCTGAACGATTTCTTCTTTTGGGTTCGAAACATAAATGGAACCCGGAAAACCACCATCAATAATATTTTTTAAAACTTTGCCACCCGGCTTGTGTACATCATTTGATGCGCCAACAACAACTATACTTTTTGGATGTGTTAACTGTCTTGTAATCATGTATTTAAATTATTGTTCAGAAATTAACAATAGTAATTGGCAAATGTAGCAAATTCTAAAACAGCTTAAGCCAAAGCGTTGAATTTAGAATGAATTCAAAGAGCAATCAATTAAAAAGGCCCATAAATTTGACTTTATGAATAAATACACCAACTTTGATCTGTGATTTCGATGCTTAACAAAGGTTATGAGGAATCAGAAATGAGTGAAATAACCGTGATTTAGAAATAGAGTGTATTAAATTTAAACCTGAAACTATACAAACTTAATGATATGGGTGAAGAAAAAAACGAATCAAAATTTGCAAAATTCAGGCCGATTCAGAAGGGAGACAAGAAAACAATCAAGGCCTGGGTGATGTATGATTGGGCGAATTCAGTATATCAACTAACTATTTTATCTGCCATTTTTCCAATATATTTTATTTCTGTTACCAGTTCTGATAAAGGAAATATCATTTCATTTTTTGGATACGAAGTGATCAACACTGTCGCCTATTCATGGTCGATAGCCAGTGCTTACCTTATCGTTGCCTTGTTTTCGCCTTTGTTTTCATCCCTGGCTGATTACACCGGAAGACGAAAGACTTTCATGAAGATATTTACTTTTATCGGGGCAATTTCCTGCGGGGTTTTATTCTTTTTCGATCGCCAGCATATCGAACTTGGTATCATCGCATTTACCCTGGCTACATTCGGTTATGGCGGTAGTCTTGTATTTTATAATTCATTTTTGCCAATAATTGCAGAACCGGAAGAACAGGATATGATTAGTGCACGAGGTTATTCCATGGGATATCTTGGCGCTGTTATATTATTGGTGTTCAATTTAATAATTGTTCTAAAACCGGCTTTGTTTGGTATTCAGGACAGCACCATGCCTGCAAAAATTGCCTTTGCATCAGTTTGTGTCTGGTGGTTGTTTTTTTCAAGAATGACTTTCATAAAGCTGCCTAAATATACATTTGGGCACCGTAAAAAAGGAGCGAATTTATTTATCAAAGGATATCAGGAACTACAACTCGTTGCCAGGCAGGTGTTTCATTCGCGAAAGATGACCTTATATCTTATAGGTTTCTTTTTCGTGATCAGTGGCATACTGACAGTAATGTTTATGGCTGCGACTTTTGGAGCCAAGGAGCTCGGGCTATCTGATGCCGTGCTTATTCCTGTTATTTTGATAATTCAGATTGTTGGCATGGCAGGTGCCTATCTGTTTGCAAACTTATCCACCAGATGGGGTAATTTTAAGGTGTTGACAGGTTTGATCATCAGTTGGATTATCATTGTGATTTGTGCTTACTTTATTCAGGATGCGTTAGGTTTTATTCTGGTCGCAGCATTCGTCGGGCTGGTGATGGGTGGCTCGCAAGCATTGACCCGTTCTACCTTTTCAAAGATGATTCCACCCGAAACAAAGAATCATACGTCGTTTTTTAGTTTTTATGACGTGATGGAGAAATTGGCCACGGTTGCCGGAACTTTCAGTTTCGGGTTGATGGAGACATTAACCGGAAGTATGCGTGCTTCGGTACTATCGATCATCCTGTTTTTTATTACAGGATTGATTTTCTTTATAATTATATTGGCAATCGAATCCCGTGAGCGTTTAGCAAGGGTTTGAAACAGTCAGGGCTTGACTTTAAGTCAAGCCCTGACTGTTATTTCAGCATCACCGAGAGTGCCACAACACCTGGTCCGGCATTCGTTACAAGCACAGGCGAAGCTTCATTGATGAAAACCGGTTTCTTTCCAGTCAGAGTTTCCATCTGTTCGGCATACCAGTTGGCGACAGTTAAATTCTCAGCATGAGAAATGGAGTAACCCCAGACATCGTTTTCATCAACATATCTTTTCATTTCGTCCATCACAAGCTTCATGCTTGCTTTCTCATTAAATGGCTTACCAAAAGTTTCAGTTTTGCCATGATTCATGACTTCCACAATTGGTTTTATTCCGAGTAACTTACCTAATAAACCTTTAGAATAGCTAACCCGGCCACTTCTTACCATATATTTCATGGTCTTTGATGAAACGAGGATTTTCGTGTTATCGGCCCATTGTTTCATATCATGTACAATACTTTCATGACTGATCCCGGTATCAATTGCTTCGGCCATGCGTAATACGATTAAGCCTAATCCGCTTGATATTTTTTTTGTGTCAACCACCGAAATTCTCTTTCCTGACTCATCCGAAATTTTACGGGAAGCATTCAGACTATTTTGCCAGGTTCCGCTCATACCCGAACTGATATGGGCAGCGATGATTGATTCGTAATGCGTTGAAAGGTAATTATATCGGTTAACAAATTCAGGATAGGCAGGTTGGGCCGTTGAAGGGTGAATGGAAGATGACTGAAGTTTTTTGAAGAATTGCTCCGGCTGCATGGTGATCCGATCGAGAAAGTATTCTTCACCAAAATGTATTGTGAGCGGGACTACCTGAATCTGATATTTCTGCAATAATTCATTTGGTATGTCGCAGGTTGAATCAGTAACGATGCCGATCTTAAATTTTCGGTTTGATGCCAGGTCATTCTGCATAACCATGTCATCAACTTTTTTGTAGGTGACTGTTCCGATTTTTGCGATTTTTTCGAAAAGGAGCCAGGGTTGATCTGTATGGATATGAATACGCATTTTTGTTGGAGAACCGGCAATAACTACTGAATCGCCCATTCCAACCATTGCCTGTGTAAAAGCCGCACGGGTGAGATTCTCACCTTTGATCATGGCTTCGGTACAAAAACGGAAAGTAATATCATCGTGGTTTATGGCATCCGTGGCTTCTTCAATCTCTGTTTTTGAATCGTCATAAGGTATCTGAACCTGACCATTTTTGAAATAATCGAACATACCCTCAAGAAACACGACAAATCCCTTTGCTCCGGCATCCACCACATTTGCTTTGGCAAGCACGGCCATACGTGTGGTTGTCATTTTCAACGATTCCATTGCCTTCATCAAACCATCAAGCAGAAGTTTCAGAAAGTCGTCAAACTTATCTTTCAATAAATAGATATACTCAGCCCAGTCTTTGATTACCGAAATCATTGTGCCTTCAACAGGGTTGGCGATTGCTTCATAGGCATAACGTACTGCCTTGTTCATATATTCGGCAAACGCACTCACGGTAAGGGTGGCTTCATCTTTGATTTCATTGCTGAAACCATAAAGAAACTGCGCAAAAATAATTCCCGAGTTTCCGCGGGCACCAATCAATGCAGCATCAGCAAGTGCGACAGCGGTAAGTTTGAGGCTCTCCTGTGGCTGTGCAGCATTAACAATGCTTCGCATGGTCGATGCCAGGTTAGTACCTGTATCAGCATCGGCAACGGGAAAGACATTGATTTTGTTAAGTAGTTTTTGGTTTTCAAAAATACGCTGAGCGCCTGAAATAAAGCTGTAATAAAGCTGGATTCCGTTGATTTCAGTAACCTTGATACTTTCCAATATTTTGCGTTTTAGAGTTAAAATCCATTAATCTAAAACAAAAATAGAGAAAAATTATAATACAAACGCTATTCTTACTTGTAAATTCGAATCCAAACAACAGACTATAATAGTAAATTATTGTAAATCAATATCATGTAAATATTTTTCAACTCCAATTGTTAATAACTTTACTTTGATATGTCGAATAATTCTTTGTGAAATTGTTAACAAACATAAATACATATTCCGGTTAATTTATAATTATACCAGATAAGGTCTATAATAAATTTACACAATTAACATCAGAAAGGCGAATCTGATTGCATGTTTGAATAATCAATGAACAGATAAACAATAACTTATATCGTTAAAGCTGTTTGAGTCATTTTACGGCTGATAAAGTTTTGCCTAAGAACTGATTCTTTACTAGTTGAAGTAATAATTAATAATAGTCATAATTTGATTTAACTATAAATTATTCAACAGTTTAACCATAATATGAATTGGTAATAAT
>JABFQW010000086.1 GCA_013141455.1 Bacteroidales bacterium | reverse complement strand
GCGTAAATTTGACGACCGGAGTGGTGAACGCCCGGGTCGCACCAACTCTCCCGATTCCGGTAGCCGTGGACCACGCAAACCCGAAGATCGTCCTTACAGAAGTCGAAGCACCGAAGATAAACCTTCATTCAGAACAGATAGGCCAGCCCGTACGTTTGACGACCGGAGAAGTGAAAACCCGGGTCGCACCAACTCCCCCGATTCCGGGAGCCGTGGATCACGCAAACCCGAAGACCGTCCTTACAAAACCCGAAGCACTGACAATAAATCAAAATTGAGTGACGACAGTCCTTTTAAAAAATTTGAAATCAAGAAAAAACCTGAAAAAAAAGGAGAGGGTAGAAGATCCTCTTTTCGACAGGCTCAAGGTTCAGTTGACCGGAGAAGTGAAAACTCTGGTCGCAGGAACTCCCCCGATTCCGTTAGCCGTGGACCACGAAGACCCGAAGATAAACCCTCGTTCAGAACCGAACGACCGGCCCGTAAATTTGAAGGAAAATCCGAATCGGGTGACAGAACCGAACGACCCCGTTCTTTTGAAGGCAGAAAAGGCACTGGTTCAGGACGGACGAATACCGACCGGTTTTCGAATCGCAAACTGCCGGCATCCAAAGTTGATGGCACAGGGATAATAAGATTAAACAAATATTTGGCCGACTCCGGCGTTTGTTCACGCCGCGAGGCCGATGTGTTGATTCAAGCCGGAACAGTTACCGTGAATGGCGTTGTTGTCACCGAAATGGGAATGAAAGTCAGTGTGAATGATAAAGTGAATTATGGTGGTCAAACACTCAACCGCGAAACCTTAAGGTATGTATTGCTCAATAAACCAAAGGATTATATCACTACCTCCGAAGACCCTTATGAACGGAAAACAGTGATGGAACTGGTTACCAACGCATGTACCGAACGAATTTATCCTGTTGGAAGACTCGATCGCAATACCACAGGATTGTTATTATTTACCAATGATGGTGATCTGGCCAAAAAGTTGATGGCGCCCCGGTATAATGTGAGTAAACTCTATCATGTTGAACTCGACAAACCACTCACGAAAGCCGATTTACTACGTATCGCGGATGGAATCGAACTCGAAGATGGCATCGCCGAAATTGACGAGATCGCCTGGGTGACCGATGCAGAGAGCAAAAAGGAAGTCGGAATTAAAATACATTCAGGTAAAAACCGCGTTGTACGACGTATTTTCGAAGCAGCCGGTTATGAGGTAGTGAAACTCGACAGGGTTATCTTTGCCGGACTTACCAAACTGAACCTTACCCGCGGTAAATATCGTCACCTCACTCCCAAAGAAATTGCTTTGCTGAAGGCGATTAAATAGAAGAGTTTCGGGCGATTACTTACATAGGCTGATTAGACAAGCCAGGTATGAAAAGTGGGGTAATGTTTGAGTTTAGACATTAAAACGCTGGTTTAGTTGGGTTAACCCCGACTTAGAGAGTGTTGAATTTTTAATCTGGTTGAATTTTTGATTTATCAGACTGATTTACGTTCTCTTAATCGATTATGCATTGCAACTTTGCGATTCTTTCTCACCGAAGGTAAATGCAATGGGTTAAATCTGAATTCCTGTTACTTTGGCGGCAATACCTTCTATTTGTCCAACCAAATAAAACGGTAAATTAATCAGTCGGAATTTTTTCCCTGAAACGGTTGTGGTATCTTCAACGGTAAATTTTCCATCATATACCCTCACAGCCCAATCATGCGGTGATTCATCAACAAATCTATGTAATGAGCGGAGACTCCCTGAGGCACCTGATTTTACTTCTATTGGCAGGAGTAAATCCTGAAACTGAACAACATAGTCAACTTCTGCCTGGGTATCTGGTTTGTCAGGAACCCAGAAATGTAGTTTTGAACGAACGGAGGATTGAAAAGCTAAAAGTTGCTGCCCAACAATATGTTCGGATATTTTTCCAGGATAATTTTCATTGATTAACTTCGATGTAATCAATGCCTTTTGTAAACCGGATGCGTGATTAACCAATCCGGTATCGAGCATGAATAGTTTTGGGGATAGTCTTGTTTTTTCTTGTATCGGGAGTTTCGTCTGGCTTACCGGATACATTAATTGAAGTAACATAGTTTTTTCAAGTATTCTGAACGCTTCACCCATTTCCCTCGACCTGTATTGAGAGTGCCCGAATTTCTCAAATGCGATCCTGGTGCCTGCATAATGAAATGCGGAACTGATAATATGCCGTATTACATGGGTTTGCGTTTGGTTAGATGCATATTTTTCAACATCATCCAGATATGAAACCAACAGCCGTTCATAAATATTTTTCAACCTTCCAAAATCCCTGTTTTCACAATAATCTTTAACAATCTCGGGCATTCCCCCGATGATTGAATAAGTCTGGAACAATTCTCTTATTTTGTCGTGGGCAAATATTGGAACATCCAGATTTAAAATAAGTGCCAACGATTTTGTTTCGCCTGTTGCTTCAATAAATTCTTCAAAACTAAATGGTCTCACTGCCAGATAATCAACCCTGCCTACAGGAAATGAAATGTTTTTATCAATCAAAGTTTCCAATAATGATCCTGCCGCAATCACAAATAATTCTTTGGCCTCTTCATAAAAATAACGCAGCATGGCTACTGCTTTTGGATTGTTTTGTATTTCATCTATGAAAAGGAGCACCTTTTTGGAGGATCTGTCGGCGTTTTTCAGAAAAAAAATTGCATCTAACAATTGTGAGAACGAGGTAGTTACGGAAAAGAGTTTGTTGTCTTCTTCTTTTTCGAGGTTGAGGTAAATATATTGATCAAACTCTTTTGAAAATATGTTAACAAGGCTCGTTTTCCCGGTTTGCCGGGCACCTCTAAGCACCAATGGTTTCCGATCGGATTCCTTCGCCCATATCCTTAGTTGTAACAGATTGTTTCTATTGAACATACACGATAATATATTATATTTCTACATTGCAAAGATAGTGCATTTGTAATAATCCTGTATATGATTTTGTTGTTGATTGTAATAATCCTGTATATGATATGTATTAAACTGTAGTAATAAGGCATATGAAATTTGAATAATATGTAATAATCCTGTACATGAATTAAAATGTATGTCAATCATTTGTGGCTGACTTAAATAATTTGAAACCCATATATGCCCTTGTTTTGTTGAACCTCTACGAGGTACAGATTTCCTGGGGGATTGTTTTATCTACAATACTAAATCTCCTACGGAGAACTTTCAGAATAATGCCTGCCAGACGCAGACTGGGATAAAGTGTTGCAGTACAGTAATAAAATTATGTCCCAATTCAGCGTAGCACCGATCAGTCGCAGGCATGGATAAACGTTGTTTTTCATCGGTTACTAATAATTGACAATAGGTTATTATCAAGTCATGCTTGATCACAGAAAAAAAGCGGTTCGAATATATTTCGAACCGCTTTTTTCATCTGATAACATCAGATTATTGTGCTACGATTTCAACCCTTTTGGGTTCAGGCATCGCTTTATGAATCGTTAATTCATCAATCAGGTTGGTGGCTCCGGCATATTTGTCGATGATAAATAGCACATAACGAATATCGACATTGATGGTGCGTTGCAACGCGGGTTCATAAGCGATATCGCCGCTCATGGCTTCCCAGTTACCATCGAAAGCCAAACCAATTAACTCACCTTTTCCATTGATAACCGGACTTCCCGAATTACCACCCGTGATGTCGTTGGTCGAAAGGAAACAAACGATCAGTTCATTGTCAACGCCATACGGACCGAAATCGCGTTTTTCGATTAAGTCCATGAGCTTCGCCGGAACAATGAATTCATCATTGGTCGGGTCTTCTTTCTCAATGATACCATTCATGGTTGTGATATAATTATACTGCACAGCATCGGCAGCCTTGTAATCCTGCACCGTTCCATAACTCATACGCATGGTAGAATTGGCATCGGGATAAAACACCTTGTTGGGCTGCATCTCGCGTAAACCGGCAACATACAGGCGTTTTGCCGTATTTAATGATCCCGCGGCTGCCCGATAACCACCGGATACTTCCATCATTTTTGCCATAAATGCATTTGAAAGTACAAATGCCGGGTCGTTTTTCAGGGTTTTCAGATTTGGTTTTTCAAGAAATGCTGATACCCTGGCTTCGCTGGTGAAGATAGAAGTGGTGAAAACATCCTTTGCATAAGCATTGAAATCGCCCTTGTATTTTTTGTTGATCTCTTTGATTTCATCAACCTGCATGGCCGGATCAACCTTCTTTGCATAAATGGCAAGCAGTTCGGCAAGCACTTTCTGATCGGCAATCGCTGAATATTCTTTGTATTGTTCGGTCAGTGATTCTTTCAATGATTGGATAGTTTTTTCGAGTTCGGCTTTCTTCTCATCCTTCATTTTCTTTGCCGATTCCTTATCTTTTGGCATATCTTTTTTCGCGATCGGTGACATAGCTGCTTCCAGATCGGAATAATCAGAAGCAAAACCGATGATTTCGGCGCCACCGCTGCCTGCCATGCTGGTATAAAGTAAAGGTGCAATCGACTCACCCATCTGAGCATATCCTTTTGCCATATCGGGCAATACATTACCATATTTTTTTGCACGATTTTCATCGGCATTTACCCAGTCAGTAAACTGTTTCTCCTGATCACGTTTCTTTTCCGAAACACCAAGACGATTCAATCCGCGTGTCTGACCAATCAGGTATTTCCAGGTATTGGCAACACTAGCATATTTTGAGGCATATTGTATTTTCACATTCTGATCGGTATCCATGAATTCTTTCCAGACTTCCAATTTCTTTCCAAAAAGTTCGATGATAGCCGGATACTCGTCTTCAAGATTAAAATCGACACCGGCTGAGGTAAGGTAGCGATCTGTTGAACCAGGATAACCCCAAACCATCGAGAAGTCGCCGGGTTTAACACCATCCAAACTGATAGCCAGGTGATGACGCGGTTTCATTGGTACATTTTCGGCTGAATAGTCGGCCGGTTTGCCATCAGGGCTGGTATAAACACGGAAGATAGAGAAATCACCGGTGTGACGGGGCCACATCCAGTTGTCGGTGTCACCACCAAATTTTCCGATGGCTGATGGAGGAGCGCCTACCAGGCGAATATCAGTAAATACTTCATACACAAACATATAATATTCATTTCCTTCGAAAAAACTCTTCACAACTACATGATAGCGATCTTCTTGCGAAGCTGCTTTTTTCAGGCGTGTGGTCACGTTTCTGATGGCAGACGAACGTTCTTCGGCAGTCATGGTGTCGCTTACAACCTTCAGGCAACTATCCGTAACATCTTCCATTCTGACAAGGAATGAAACTGACAGCCCTTCATTCGGAAGTTCTTCCGATTTGTTCATGGCCCAGAACCCATTCGTCAGATAATCGTGTTCGAGCGTGCTGTGATTCTGTATCTTATCGAAACCGCAGTGGTGGTTGGTGAATAACAATCCCTGATCGGAAACAACTTCGGCGGTGCAGAAATAACCATTCGGTTTTGGCCCGTCCGATAATCCTACAATGGCATCTTTTAAACTGGATTGGTTGATACTGTAAATTTCTTCGGCGGTGAGCTGCAGGCCTTCTTTCTGCATATCGACATAATTTAACCGATCGACAAACATGGGTAACCACATACCTTCATCGGCATGCATTTTACCAAAAGCCCCAAGCATCAGAAATGCCAGAACGTAAAGGGAATTTTTCATACAATTATGGTTTTTAATGAGTTATGAATTTGATTTATCTATGATGAACTATCTTTATTGGTTAAATATTGGGAGACCGAAGACCGAAGACCGAAGTAGGCTTAAACCAACTTAACCGATGAATCATGAAGATACAATTATTAAAATATGAACATTTCTCTCTACACTTTCTGGTAATAAACAAAACTGAAAATTTAACAGAAAATATGCCAGAGAATGTAATAGATTGTTTTACAAAATCTTGTAGCAATGATCCGTGGAATGTTTTTTTTCGATCTGTTCGATTTCAAACAGGCAACTGTTCGCAAACGAACAATTACTTCAGTCCGAGTACGTCGGGACCCATCTTGAAATAAATGTCAACCGGAACACCTAAATTGGTAATTCGGTCGAGGTCGGCCTGCAACTGTGGTTTGACCACACCTTCGGTGGCAATCCATGTTTTCACACCTTCATAATCGCCTTTACCTTGTGAGGTAAGGATCAATCCCGTGAGTTTCTTACTTGCTTCCATCATCTTTTCGAGGTTGATGGCGTAATGGCCGTTGATGTCGCGCGTGAAAGCCCCTTCCTCATAAAAGAAGTTGAATGTCATCATATTGGCTTTGCCATGTGCACTTGATACGCCAAACCGCACCGACCTGAAGAATCCCGCCATGAAAGTGACATAATTTTGCATCAGTTCAGTATCCTTATATTCGCCCATTTCGTGCAATCGGGTAACAAGATATAGTCCCAGAATATCTGCTTTGGCTTCTTCGAGCGCCGAATACTGTTCGCGCAAGGCTTTGCGGACAGTGGAAGTGCCGTCGATGGTGTTTTTTATTCCCATGCCATGGGCCACTTCATGAAACATGGTGTTACTGAAAAATGCATCAAACGAAATGTATTTACGAAGTTCGGGTGCAATCAGCTCGTCGGAGATAGGGACGAGGATTTTATCGAATTTCGCTTTCATCGCGTTTTTCAGTTGTAATTTACGTGTTCCTTTTTCGAGTTGAACTTTTTCATCATTTGGCAGGTTGATGGCAATCGTTTTTCCGGCCATATTACAATCGCCACCATAAAAGACAACGTCATAAGCATTTAAGTCGGCATCCGAACCGGGAACTTCTTTCTTATAAATTTCATCAACCGGAAGCTGGGTTTGCAGTTGGGGCAAAAACTGAGCATAATGCGACAAGCGTTTACTCCATGCCCTGTCTTTGATCAGTATGAAGGATTCGTGCGAGGCTTTGTACCCGTTTAGTGCATCAACATAATTTTCGATAGGGCCTATCACAAAATCGATATTGTTGTCTTTCACATCCATCCATGCCAGATCGCTGGCATAATAATCATCTGTGCGAAGCGCCGTTGCACGCAACTTCAGGTAGTTGGCAAAAGCCTGATCAGCAGCCAATTCGGAGGCTTTTTCGAGCAAAGTGGCAGCCTTTTTAATTTGCGTTGCATAAGCTTCGTGGTACCATTTTGAAGTCAGTTTCCCTTTTTTGTTGCGCACAATCAGTGTGTAAAGACTTGTTTTATTTGGATCGTCAAAAGACTCGAATTCTTCCTTTGTCATATCCTGTGGATAGAATTGTGCACCCAATGGCATCATTGAATATCCATCGATGAAAGGCTTTTGTCCGTCGAGCTGATCCCAGGGACCGTAATTGATTTCGGCGAATTTTCGTAGGTTTTCATCTTTGATTCCGGCCAGTAAACCAGATTTGTCTCCAAAGTTCTGTTTCCAGAAGATATCGTCCATAATTTTTCCTGCTTTGAACAACAGCTTCAACATCTCTTTTTCGTTTGCACTCAGGTGAGAGATATCGGAAGTAAGGGTTACTTCGGCGTATTTGCTCATAAGTTCAGGCATTGCTTTGGCTTGTGTTGTTTGCCCAATTACAGGCTGTTCGTAAAATGGGAGTAAAAAAGTGCAACAGCAAATGGCCGTCAACAGGTACATATTTAAGCGTTTCATGACGAGAAATATTTAAAGGTTCAGCCGACGAAATTACTGATTTTTCTTTTGTTTTAGCTTAGGTTGTTATCAAATTAACAATACAGGCATCCATGTCATTTAGCCGTTGCCACCCAATAAAAAATCTGCACTTCACCGGTGGTACCGTAAGAAGTGCAGATTATCAGTGTATTAAGTAATTTGTTATGCTAAGTGCCGAACCAGCCTGTTTATTCCCTGAAATCTTTCGGTTTGCGTATCACGAAGGCACGTGAGATATTGAATCCGAAATAGATATCGCCTTTGCCCCAGCTTCCGCTTGTTTCGGTGATGAATGCCCGATCGAACATGGCATCGGCATTCGAGATATGGAGTTGAAATACGTGGCCGCCCGTTTCAATATCGAAACCAACTGAAAGCACATCATTCCGTTTCAGGCTTGTCTGACTCTCAGGATAATAAAAATATTCGGCATTCACCGAGGTGCGTTGGGTGAGTTTGTAACGTCCGCCAAATCCACAGGCGAAGGAGGTGTTTTTATCGGAGGTGGTAGCCACAAGGTTTTTATGAATAATTGTCGGGCTGAGTTGAAAACTAAAAGCATTGCTGAACTTGCGTGCAATAAGCAACTGATGCACAAACGACAGCCCGTTCGTGAGATAATTATTGCGGCTCTGATCTTCCCATTTCAGGGTCCTGACGGCCATTGAGCCCATATATGAAACTGTAACCGGAGTGTTTTGGGCGCCGGTACTCTGCCGTAATATTTTGGCTTTCACAAATCCATCAATAGTTTTTTGCCAGGTGCTACGGCCTATTCCAACCGAAAAACGATCGTTGATACCATATTCAAATCCAAGACGGATGGTGGCTTTATCGAGTCCGAAAAACTCGGATGCACCCGAATTAACGGCGCCAAAATTATGTTGCACCAGAAACAAAAGGTTACCATTGGCAGGATTTTCAACCGATTGTCCGTAAACCACCCTTGAGGTTTTAAAGGTTGCATAAGCGAACTCGGTTACCGGTTTGTCTCCCTTGTCGAACAAAGCAAACATATCATCCTGCGCAAAGATGTCGGTCGTAACTAAGATCAATAAACCAAGTAATGCTGTATTTAAATTCCGTCTCATACTGTTTTGATTATTATTTCTGTCATTGTGAGTTTTAAGTCGTTTACTTTCAACTTTTTACTTAATTATTCAATGCGCCTTGTGTAATCCATGCATCCACCATACTTATCGAACAATCAGAAAGTTGCGAGGTTCCTTCTGGCATTGGTTTAAAACCGGCATCGTGCCTGATTGATCCCAACAATTTACCATTGTTCACAATAACCAATATTTCATCATAGTTGGTGAGGTTAATTCCACCTGATGCATCGATTCCGCCACTATGGCACGAAACGCAGTTGTTATTGATGATCGGACTTATCGACTGGCTGAAGGACACATTCGTGGTGTTGCAATCGCTTGGATACATGGTTTGTTCGTTGTCTTTATAGCAACCGGTGCCTGAGAACAGTAGCAATAGGATCACTGCTCTAAAAACATTGTTACGTATGATTATCTGAAATTTCATCTTGTATTTTATTTATTCACGAATTAATTTTCCGGTGTGCCTGCATCAATCCATAATTCGAACTGCCGAATTTTGCAATATGAGAGCTTATCACTGTTTTTTGGCATGGCCTTATAACCTGACAGATGTTGGATGGAGCCAAGAAACTTTCCTGTTGATATGGAATTCACAATTTCACCGTAATTTGTAAGTTTTAAATCGCCGGAAGGAGCATTTCCGCTATGGCAACCCTGACAATAGTTTTGAACAACAGGGAAAATATGTGATGAAAAACTGACCGCGAGCGTATCACAATTATCATCATTGCACTCATTATTTATTGCACCCTGATTGATCCACTTTTCAACTTTGGCAATGTAGGCCTGGCTCAGCGGCTGACGTGGTGCCGGGGGCATGCGTAACTCAGGTATCGACCGATTTATTATTTTGTATAATTCACTTTTCGATGCCTTTCCGGGTTTCACTTTATCGACGATTGATGCATAATCGGATATCGTAAATGATTCACCACCAACATCATGGCATCCTGTAACAGCACAGCTCGAAACAAGTAGCGGGAGTATTTCGGTGCGAAAATACACCGTATCCTGATTACAATTATTAGGTAAGATTGGCGGATTTGCTCCAATAATATCAGGCTCGTGCCGGCAAGCGGATGAAATCAGCAAAACACCCATCGTACAGGCCAAAATCAATGTTTTTAATGTAACTCTCATATTCGTTTTGTTAATGGTGCAAAAGTATTTTGTAATCTCTGAAATAACTAATCTTCAAAATCCAATGGGAAAAAGAACACATTCAATCAGAAGAAAAAGGGAGTTAATGAAAAATGAGCCTTTCACTGTCTGAATAAATCGGAGGCAATACCATCGGCAAACAGTTTGCCTGTGTTGGTCAAAAAAAGCCGGTTTTCGCGCCTGACAACCTTGTTTTGAATGATGTATTTTTCAACTTCCGTTAAACAATAATCGACAAATTCAGAACCGAAGACATTTCGGATATGTTCAAGATCGCAACCCCAGGTGGTCCGTAACGAGGTCATCACATATTCGTTATATTGCTGATCAATGGTGAGTATCTCCTTTTCGAAAACGGTTTTCCTGTCATCTTTCAGGTCGATATACTGACTGAGGTTCGAAACATTCCATTGGCGCGAAACGCCATTGAACGAATGTGCCGAAGGTCCGAGACCGAGATAATGTCCGCCGATCCAGTAAATGCTGTTGTGTCGCGAATAGAAGCCGGGTTTGGCGAAGTTGGAAATTTCGTAATGCACGAATCCGTTTTTCTCCATTTCCTCAATCAATATTTTGAAATGCCTGATGCTTTGTTGTTCGTCCACCGGTGGCAATTTGCCTTTTCCGATCAGGTGCGACAGCGCGGTGCGGGCCTCAATCGTTAGCGAATAGGCTGATAAATGATTGATCCCGAAATCGAGAAAGCGCTTGATATTGCTTCGCCATTTTTCGTCGGTAAGGTTCGGGATGCCATAAATTAAATCGAAAGTAAGCGTATTGAACCCCGCTAATTTCGACTGTTCAATGGCTGCAATGGCTTTTTCGGATGAATGAACCCGGTTAAGATACGTCAGATCGTCGTCATAAAAACTCTGAACGCCAATGCTCAGACGGTTCACCTCCGTTTCGCGGAGCGCCTGCAGGTATTCGGGAGTTAAGTCGTCAGGATTCGATTCGAGCGTAATTTCGACATCATCGGCAATCGTAAAATACTGATGAAGCCGATGTAGTATACGATTCAGTTCATCGATAGTCAACATCGAAGGGGTGCCGCCTCCAAAGTAGATCGTATTGACAGTTTCCTTCTCAAGATAGTTATGCTGCACCTCAATCTCGTTGCATAGTGCATCGACAAAGGCTGCCTTGTTTCGTACCGAGGCAATGGAGAAAAAATTGCAATAATGACACTTCTGTTTGCAAAAGGGGATATGAAGATAAATTCCGGCCATGAATTATTTTTATTTCTTAACGAACAATATTTAAAATGTTTTGTTTAATGTTTCAAACGAAAGGATAAACAAGATATTCCAAATGTAAATCTATTGATTCGAACTTTGGTAAGTTTCTAATTCCTGGTTTTAAAAAATTGAAATTAAATCAAATAAATAATTAAACATCAAATCTTTATGAAAAAATCAATTTTAATGGCAGGATTCATTTTTGCCGGACTTATTGGATTCGCCCAGACAACCGAATGGAAAATCGACAATGCCCATTCCATCGTGGGTTTCGAAGTTGACCACATGGTGGTTTCATCAGTCACCGGAAAATTCGACAGTTTTGAAGGTAAAATTTTATCGGATAAACCAGATTTCAGTGATGCAGCTATCAGTTTCACGATTCAGGTTGCTTCGGTAAACACCGAAAATGAAAAACGCGATGGCCATTTGCAGGGAGCCGATTTCTTCGATGTTGCCAAATACCCGACCATCGGGTTCAAAGGCAAATCACTTACACAAGTGAGCGGTAACAAATATGTTGTAAAAGGTGACCTGACCATGCATGGTGTTACCAAAGCAGTAGAACTGAATGTAAAATACAATGGCACCGTGAAAGACCCATGGGGTGGTACACGCGCCGGATTTAAGGTGAGTGGCGAAATCGTTCGTGCCGATTATGGTCTGCTTTATAATTCCACCCTCGAAGCAGGCGGCGTGATGATTGGCGAAAGCGTTGCCATCAGCGTGAACCTTGAGCTGATTAAACAATAAAACAATGGCACGCGAATGACGCACCTGCCAGTCGCAGACGGGGATGCAACGGATTGGCACGGATTTTTATCTGAAGATAATAATCAAAGCTAATTCATTGAGGTTCTAATATTTGGTAGCTTTTAATAAGTTGAAATCGAAAGCCGGGATTCGCAGGGATTCCGGCTTTTTTCATTAATTTAATGGCAAACGAGGTAGATTTTAATCTGCGTTCATCCGCAGCATCCCCGTCTGCGACTGGCAGGTGCGTCATCTGTGTGCTGTTGATAAGTAAATGTTTTACGTAAATTTTTCCTTTGTGGTATTCTCGAACGATGCGCCGGGCAAGAGTTAAGATAGACTTCAAACGTGTTTTACCCTGAAAAACAAAATTTATCTACTTGGATTTTTTGGTATTTTGATCCCCGGATCGTATTTATCTGCATTTGCGTATGATAACTCCGAATTTATTATGATATTTGCTGTTCGAACCAAAATAAACAGTTTATTACCTCTGATAACTCAACTCATAATAAAGATTTTTATATGGCAAAATATGGTTTTATATTATCGATGATTTTCTTTTCATTTCATCTTTCAGGCCAAAACAATAAGATATATTATGATTCATTGTGGAACGAAACTGATAGTGCAAATCATCAATACTACAGAATGGTTACCGGATATAGCAAAATAATGGAGGCTTATCTGGTGAATGATCATTATAAAGGTGGTAAAATTCAAATGGAAGGTTGGTATTCCGATCAGTTTTTTACAAAAAAAACCGGGAAATTCAAATATTATTATGAGAATGGAAATCTGGCTCACATTGAAAATTACGTAAATGATTCAATAGCAGGAGAATATAAAACATGGTATGAAAATGGAGATAAAGAATTCGAATGTGTGTTTCTCAAAAGAGAAGCAACTTTTGATCCGGATGGAAGTGGTATTATCATTAATTATTGGGATGAAAACGCTGAACAATTGGTAATAAAGGGTCATGGCAGGATGGTATTTCACAGGGAAAATGGTTCATTTTTTCAGGGAAATATCAGAAAAGGAGTGAAAGACAGCATTTGGACAGGGTATTATCAACCATTTAATTTGACATATACTGAATTTTACAAAGACGGTATGCTGATTGATGGTGAAAGTACGGACTCGTTGGGTGTCAAACATAAGTATAATAAGATCAAAGTATCACCAGAGCCGGTTGATGGATTTAACGGTTTGAAGAAATATATTTCCAAAAATGTTGTATATCCGGCAATTGCCAGACAAAGTAATATACAAGGCTTAGTAATTGTTGAATTTAATGTAAACCAGGAGGGCAAAATTACCGATGTTGATGTACCAGGCAAGGCTGATAAATATCTTAAGCAGGAGGCACTTAGTGTTATTAAATCTTACAAAAAGCGTTTCACAATTCCATATTACAGGGGATTTCCGTGCATAATGAGTATGAAACAACCGGTCAGTTTCAAGTTAAATTGAAATTCCAAACTGTCTAATTGTCGCATTGAACAGGCGATTCAACTTTATCGTAAACCGTTTCCGTTTTTCCATTTTCCATTTCCATTTTCCATTTTGCATTCCTGCAACTCATTTATTCAACACGATCCTGAACGTCGTTCCTTCGCCGATGGTTGATGATTTCACGTAAATTTTTCCTTTGTGGTATTCACGCACGATGCGCTGGGCAAGGGTTAATCCAAGTCCCCAGCCACGTTTTTTACTTGTGAAACCCGGATTGAAAATAGTTTGATAATCAGCTTTCTGAATGCCTTTGCCGGTGTCGGAAATATCAATCTTCACTACATCCGCTTCGTCTTTGATGATGATTTTAATCTTACCCGATCCACCCATCGCATCAATCGCATTTTTGCAGAGGTTCTCAATCACCCACATAAACAAAGATACATTCATTGGTAGGATCACCGATCCGGTGACCGGGGCAATCAACTGGTAATCAACTTTTTTTGAACTCCGTACACGCAGATAATCAATCGTTTCTTCAATTTCCGCTATCAGATTGGCAGGTTCGAGAATAGGAGGTGAGCCAATTTTCGAAAAACGCTCGGTGATCAGTTCGAGGCGTTGCACATCCTTTTCCATCTCATCGATACCCTCAATCTGGTTTGGATTTATCTTCAGCAGTTCGATCCATGCAATCAGCGAAGAAAGTGGTGTGCCGATCTGGTGAGCGGTTTCCTTTGCCATGCCGGCCCACACCTGGTTCTGTTCCGATCGCCGTGCATAACTGAACAACAGATATGCGATGAGCAAAAAGAGCGCGATGATCAGTATCTGAACCATCGGGAAAAACTGCATCTGGTGCAATAATTCGGAGCTTTTGTAATAAATCAATGTTTTACCGTAATCCAGAAAATTGAGTTCGATGGGAGTATTTTCGGCAGCCATCAGGGCAAGCTGATTTTGAACATAGACAGAATCCTGCATTTTTTGATGATCGAGATTACCATACTGCAACACTTTTATAGCACTGCTGTCGGTGATGATAACCGGTACACTGGATGCATTGGACGCGACTTCGGCCAGAAAAGAACTCACCAGATCGTCCATGACACGTTTCAGATCGCTGAATACGCGTGATTCGCGGTAATACAGGATATTCCTGTTTTGAAACGAATACTGAATCGAAATAGGTTCATATACCGAAAACCGGGCGAGTAGATCACCCGTTAACTTAGCGATGGTGTCCTCGCCGGGAAGAAGGTTCTTCGACATCAGAATCTTGCCTTGTTCATCGGCCACGATTACCGGTATGCTGTTGTTATTGCGAATAATCTCAACAAAAAAAGTGAGGTCCTCATCCGTTGAACCATCGAGCACCCTGCGGTAGGCTTTGGCAAACAGCTCAACGCGTTCACGTTCCTGTTTGCTGATTTGCGAATAAAAACCTTCGTTGTAATCGATCATTTGAATGCGTCGCTGCACCGTCTCGGCCCAGACTTTCACCCGGGTTCGCTCTTCATCGGCAAAGCGGTTGACCAATACGTTGGTATAAAAGATCGATGCGCTGATGATTATCAATGCCATCGTTGCCAAAACGATTTTCCACCTTTTCTTACGGGAATACAGATTCACGGTTAATTTTACTGATAAACGGATTATTCAAAAAACTGTTGTACTGGCAGCCTCAACACACCAAAAATAGAAAAAATTATGGGTCAATTCCGGCAGAATTTTATTTTGATGTACTGGCAAATTTCAAGGTATTTTAATATTGATAAATTGAGGCTGTTGTTTTTTAATTCAAAGAATTTTAATTCTTGATTTTTTGTTACTTTTTTATCAAGAAAAAAGTAATAGAATTCAATTGTTTTCTCGTCCTTTTGAAAGGCAAAAGACCAACAGAGCGTAGCGATCTCATGAACTCCGATGAAATAAAGTATTATGTGAATAAAACCTCTTGTCTGAACGAAGCTTCCACGCTCTCTGTCAAAACACAGCAAATCCAGGCAAACATACCGCCTTGCAAATTTGTTTTCTGTCATATTATACATGGCATGGATTTTTGCCTGTGCTTTCTTTACCCCTTTGCTCACATTACCAGGAAATGTACCGGCCAATGCGTCGGGCAAGGATAGGGTCGTACGGTTCATCAATCATCACATTTCCAAAATACCTCAACATTCCATTAGTTTTTGGACTCGGTTTCACACATACCCGTTTACCGATAGTTTGCTCAACTACCTGCTTGACAAACTTTTCAGTCTGTGGTCGCATTCGTTCATTTAATGCCTGTTTACAAATACCAATGATCAGAAATCAGTAACAAGCAACCAGCGGCAGGAATAAAACACAAAATTACTTTGGTTTTGCATCGATATAAATCCTTTTCATCAGCCTTCCGAATAACCGGGCATCGTACCACATATAGTAAAACCGTTCGGCATTGAACCAGGTGAGACCATCGCGGCTGTCATCGTGGTAGTCGTAAGGATCGGCAAAAATGATCACATCATCCGAAAGCAGGTCGTTGTTACGCGTGTCGTAACCCACCACCAGCACCCAATGTCCGCCCCAATCGCTCCATTCGATGAGCGTTGGAATATTGTTGCTGAGGTTCTCACGAATCAACTCGAGCGAACCTTCTTCGTGCCATGATGCGATAAACCTATGGTCGTTCATCCAGGCAACCATCTGTTCAGGATTTGTGCCTGTGGTAGTGCTCGTTCCCATTTCGTTTACGATGGTCATTTCGTTGCCATCATGGCCCAGAAAACGCAGCAGACTGATTATTGCCGCCGGACCACAGCTGTAATCGGTGGTTTGCTGGTACGAATTCACATTGAGGAGTATTTTACCTGTTGTCGGAAAGTCTTTGATGTTGAGCACATAATATTCGTTTGATTCAGGCGTAATTTCCTCCGGAACAAAGGTGTCGCTTTTCTGGCAGGCCATGGTAAGCAAAAGCAGGCTGGTTATAATGAAACGTGATGTGAATATTTTCATCTTTTCATTGATTTTTGTGTTTGTATTTTTCCAAAACATTCATTTTCCATTTAATGTCCTGGTACAGGATTTTTGGAGCAGATCAAAATTAGAAATATGTTCGATGAAAAGCAAATCAAGGGTTTAGAGACGAAATTAATCATGATCAATTCAAAATGCAAATATCAAAATGCATTGCAGCATACCAAATGCTGTTCTATGGCTGAATCCACAATACCGAATTGTCAGTTCCGTGTTCATTTTCTTCCCACAACGGGTTGGCTTCATCTTTTATCCATTGGCCATCCACGATATATTTGTAGGAATACCGGCCCGGCCTCAGGTATAACGAAAAGTCCCAGCCACCTTTATTTTGTATCATACGATAGCCATCCTCACGCCATTCATTGAAACTGCCTGTTACGATTACCTCTTTTGCATCAGAATAACCAGCCAGTCGGAATGCATAAGAGGGTCCGAATGAAACAAAGGAATTTAAAAACTCGCCCGAACCAACTGTATTTGGATTAGCCGGATCGGTCATCCATACGCCGTCAACGATAAATTTGTATTCGAAGTTTCCTGATCCGGTCACATACGGCATTTCCCAACCGGTGGTTGTTTTCTTCATAAAGAGTTCGCCGGTATTCCAGTCGTTGAAATTACCTGTTAGGATCACCTCTTTTGCATTGGTGAAACCATTCAACCGGAATAACAAGGTGTCGCCGATGCCCAGAAATGAATTGAAATTCCCTCTTCCATCAGGCCTCACACTTTTGCTCGCGGGATCGTTTATCCATTCACCATCGACAATAAATTTGTAAGAATGGGTTCCATTTCTGAGATACATGGGTAAGCGCCAGCCCGCTGTGGTTTTAGTCATCTTCAGCTCGTTTTCCTTCCAGTTGTTGAAACTTCCTGTTACAATCACTTTAGAGGCATTTTGATAGCCGTTTAAGGTAAAAGTATGGTTGTAACAATAAACGACCGAATTATAACTGCCGTGTTCGTTCTTTTCCTTCGCTTTGTTGTTCGGGTCGTGTTTCCAGTTGCCATCGACAATAAACTTGTAGGTATATTTTCCGGGATGCAGATTCATACACAATATCCAGCCCGAATCAGTAGTTTTCATCGGGTTTAGCATGGTGTTCCAGTTGTTGAAGCTGCCGGCAAGCATCACTTTACGTATGTTTTTAATGGCAGGGAGGAAGAAACAAGCGGCTTTGCCGTCATAATTGAATGCGCGCACATCGGTGAGTTCATTCGTACCGTAACTGACATCTTCTTCAGGTGCGAGGCCGATTAGGTTCGGTAAGTTTGATAACACAATATCATCGAATATTTTACCCTGCGCTTCGAGTTCATTGATGTTCTTCGACATTTCCAGCAATCCTTGCTTCACGATCTGAACCGTCCAACCCGCTACAGATTTTGTGATGTTTAATGTATCGCTGAAAAGTTGTTTCAACAGCAAAGTGTCGATATCATACAATTCCGCAAATTTTAGCTGTTGCTTGTGATTCCAGCTGAGATCCACTGCCAACACGAAACGTCCGTTCTGCATACATGCAGCTTTTTCAGGATCTGACTGAGCCGTTGCCCTGAAACTGATTCCCAGGCAAATAAGAAACAGAAGCGATACAATCCGTTTTTTCATTTTTTTTGGTTTTTATTCAGACAGATACCTATTTTATTACGTTTCAGATTGATGTAAAAGACACCCTGTTCAAAGAAGTCACAGCCCAACATGCCATCCATATACATATTGTAAGCCGTTTTCATCGCAGTGAGATTTGTGATAATCGTCTGCATTCCAGGTATTTTGTGATCGTCAATCGAAAAATCATTCATAACACCATAAATGGCTTCGGCACTCTGTGTTCCGGCACCTCTCAGCTTTGAGCGCCGTAGAACGGTGACCGTATTTAATATCTTTCCCGGAAGGTCGCTGCTTAACACATTGGATTCGGCGCCGGTATCCAGACAAAACGTAAGTTTTTTGGTTCCAATGCGGGCTTCAACAAACAAGACTTCTGATACAGAAGTAACTGGAAGCGTCAGGTCGTAAACGGGCGTTAGTTCGGGTTGAGAGGTTCTTTTCCCCGACCAGTCGGTACGGTGAAGCTCCAATACATTGTTGTTCAGATCGATCACTACTTCAAAGTCGGCCAGCAGACTGAGGCCGAAAAAGCCAAGTACCTTAACCTGACGCGCATTTTCGATATGCCCAAGATCGGTGATATCAGTAATCAGATTTTCATAATACAGATCCGAAATCTGCATGTTTTTAACTTTTGTCTTGGATACGGAATTCAATTTACCCGTGATCCCACCTGAAACTTTTCCTCCCGATTGTTGACTTCTTCTGAAATAAATACTGTTGAGTACCAATCCCATGGCGCCGGTATCGAAAATCAGATTACCCTGCATGCTATCAATCACCACTTCAACCAAAATGAGTTTACCGGCGCGTTTCAACGGGATGGTCAGTGATTCGAAATCACCCATCGAATTGAATTCGGATATCTTGACCATAGTTTGGTCAACTTGTTGACGATGAAGCGGAATGGGCTCAGTATGATGGCTCATCACTCCTCCGGCCAATCCGGTAAAAGTGATAAGTCCAGACAACATACCTGTTAAAAGCATACGTTTTACACCAAAACCCATTGTTATATTGTAATAAGCAAAGATATTGTTTTAATGCAAAATTAAGAATATCAAAATTCGAAGTAATACTTCCCGATATCAACCCATAATATTATACCCGCCGTCAACATGCCTGATTTCACCGGTAATTCGACCACCGGGTCGGAACAGATGAATCACTTCATTCGCAAGGTCGTCGGGTTGCGCATTACCCAACGGACTTACCTCATTCGATATGTCGAGGTCGCCTTGGTTCAAGGTAGCGTTTCCGGCTTTGCTTCCCATATAAGGCGAAAAGCGAATGGCATTTACGCGGGTCCCGTTTTTTCGGCCCAGCTCATCGGCCAGCTCAATGGTGATGCGTTCAAGCGCTGCTTTGGCAATGCTGATGTTCCGGTAAGGATGGAAGGTTACCTTAGCCGCCGCGATATAACTTAATGAACAAATGGATGAATCGGGTTGAAGTACATCATATTTCAGAAGAAAATGGCACAATCGTATCAGCGAAAAAGCCGATACTTCCATCGTATCACAGAATTCATCTTTTGTAACTTCCAACAGGGGTTTCACTTCCTTATGCCGGATGGTTTTATCCATGGCGATGGCATGAAGAAAGCCATGCAGTTTAATGTTCTTCTCCTGCAATGTCCTGGCAAGGTGCTCGATATTTTCATCAATCGTAACATCCAATGTAAGGGTAAGCGAGTCGCCGAGTTCGCTCCTGACTGCCTCCTGAAAATCCTGATTGTTTTTATTGAGAAAGGCGATCGCTTTTTCGGATAAGTTTTTGTGAAAAGGACTCACACCCAATCCGGTGCAAACGACCTTGCCGCCATTTTTGACTATTTTTTTAGCCACAAACATGGCAAGCGAATTGCTATCGGCGATACCGGTAATCAGATAGGTTTTACCTTCGAAAATTTGATTGATCATGGAGGATTAGAATTAATTTAGTTAATGATGCGTGAAAATTGTTGGGTGGAAGTCGCCTGCCTCGGCAGCATGACGAGGGAAGACCGAAGACCGAAGTTTGGATTAACAGTGATAATAGTTTATTTATTGATTCAGACATATTTCATTAAGGTAAAGATGACTTCCGTTTTTCCAACACAAACTTTGAACCTTGAGTCCGCTCCGAAAAGCCAGGTATTGCCACCAATGCACAAATACACCAAATTTCACTAAAGGTAAGGCTCTGATTGTGAGGTTTTGGTGCATTTTGGAGGATTGGAGTTTTGGTGGCATTTTTTCTTTTATCAGTTTTCGGAGTGGACCCAACTTTGAATCTTGAACTTTTTCCTAACACTTTCTACCATTTATACAAAGCCGTTCCCCAGGTCCAGCCTGCGCCAACAGCGGCAAAAAGTAAAATATCGCCGGTTTTGAATTCATTGTTGCGATGTATTTCATCTAATAATATCGGAATCGTGCCTCCCGAAGTATTGGCATAACGATCCATATTGGTTTTCACTTTTTCGAAAGGCAGACCGACACGTTGGGCAATCTCTTTCAAAATCAATATACTCGGCTGATGCGGAAGCATAAAGTCTATATCTTCGATGGTCAATTTGTTTTTTAACAGAATCTCGTTGACGCATTCCGGGACAACTTTTATAGCCGTTTTATACACCTCTTTCCCGTTCATCTGGAAATAATGCCCTTTGTTATCAATCGTTTCCTGCGTGGTCGGATTTTCGGATCCACCTGCCGGTATGTTAAAATGTTCTTTTCCACGACCATCGGCGTGCAAAATGAAATCAATAAAACCCTTGTCTTCGTCTGTGTGCGAAAGCACGATTGCACCGGCTCCGTCACCAAAAAAAACAGAATCTCTGCTGTCCCAATCTGTTATCGTCGAAAAGGTGTCGGCGCCAATCACCAGCACATTGTTATACATGCCCGACCGGATATACTGAACGCCAACCGAAATGGTAAATAGCGCACCGGAGCAAACGGCAGCCACATCAAAGGCAACCGTGTTAAACGCACCCATTTTTTCCTGGATAAAACAGGCACATGATGGTGCCTGGCGATCGGGTGTGGCTGTTGCCACGATCAGTAAATCGATATCATCTACGGTCAATCCGGCATTTTCAACGGCTAACAAACCGGCTTTATACCCTAAATCGCTGGTGGTTTCTCCGGTTGAGATTCGTCGTTCTCTGATGCCAAGGTGTGAGTAAATCCAATCATCGGATGAACCAATCTTTTCAAAAAATGAATTTTTTACTACATTTTCGGGTGCATACGAACCTGTTCCTTTAATAAATACGTTCCGCATAAGCTTGTTTTCTTCGTTGAGAAATGAGTATTTCCCGTAGTTAATAATAGTATATATTACTGATAATGAGATTGCGACCCTCTAATTTACGCAACCCAGATAAGTAACCTGACCCTGTCAGGAATGAGAAAGAACGGGTCAAAAGTATTAATTTTTTTGAAAAAGCAATGTGTTACCACTTTGCCGGATAGAATAGCGGGTTGGAATCTGTGTTTGTGAAAACGTATTGAAAGCCGGTTCTATGTATTGAAAGAGTTTTTTTCAATCAATAATACAGGCATATTGTCCCTTCATTCTGAGAAGGATAAATTCAGTACAACTAACTGTTAAACAGAAGATAGGCAACGATAAAAGTGATCACCACATTGATGCCCTGTGCTATGAGAAAAGCATACATGGGTTTTCGGTTTTCGGCACTGAAGATGTCGCGGAATCGTGTTTCGAGTCCGATGCAGACAAAAGCGATGCTGAAAAAAATATTCTGGTAACCTTTGATTGTGTCGCCGGCCTGTTTCACTGTTTCGGCATTCAGGATGAATGAAAACAATATGGATGTAAGAATGAAACCAAGCACAAATTTCGGGAAGCGTTCCCAGATCACGCGGGCTGTTGGTTTTTCGACGCCACTGCCTTTTTTTGAATACGCCCAATACATTGAAATGGCAAAAGCCGCCAAACCCAGCAATACATTTTGTGCCGATTTGATGATAACGGCATATTTCTGCGCCGTTTCGCCGATGATGGTTCCTGTAGCAACTACGGCTCCGGTGGTATCGATGGTTCCTCCTATCCAGGCACCGGCCACTTCCTGCGTTAATCCCATCCATTTGGCTAAATAAGGCATGATGAGCATCATGGGGATAGCCACGATCAATACCAGTGAAATAACATAAGAAAGTTTTTTATTATCGCCTTTTATTGCACCACAAGTAGCGATGGCAGCCGACACGCCGCAGATGGAAACGGCAGATGCAAGCATGGTTGACATTTCTGCATCAACCTTCAATTTTCGGGCTACCCAATAGGCGATATACCATACCGATACCACCACCACCAGTGCCTGAATCAATCCCAACGCCCCGGCTTTCATGATGTTGTTGAACAACACAGTTGTACCCAGCAGCACCAGGCCTATTTTAATATAAAATTCGCTTTGCACCGCCTGTAATATCCACCCGGGAAGTTTCGTGGTGTTGCTGATAATCAAACCAATCAGCACCGAAAACAACACAGTTTCAAGGTTTACCGACTTTACCGATGTATGCGTTGAAATAACCTGTGCCAACGTGGCCAGCAGTGCAATGATGATGAATGATCCAAAGAAATAATTGGTTTTTTTGCCGGCAAGTTTCAATCCCGCCCAGGCTAACAAGGCAAATGCCAGAAAAATATACACGATACGCAACAGATTGGGACGCGAAAGGAATCCGGTAAGAAACTCCGATCCACTCCATTTTTCTTTTGGATTGAAAAGCATCGGTAACGACGGCACTTTTTCGTAGATGAAAATGGTCAGTGCAATGATAACAAAAGCGGTGAAAACTGCCATCCAGTCTTCGCTCAATGATTTTCTCAGGGCTATTCTCATAATCAGTTATTTAACAGCAAATGCCTTTTAGCTGATTGCGAAAATAAGAAAAATAAACAAACCAAATAATGTTTTATATGACTGAAATTCAGGTAAAAAGCATAGTATGGAATAACTGAAAAAATCAGTCTGAAATAATCAGCCTGCCAACGAAATACGCCTTGTTAGTGGTAAGACGAACATGATAGATTCCGGGTTTTAAACCTTCAGTACTCATTCCGTTTTCCAGACAGGCCGGATCGGTTGTGGAATAAACTGTTCGCCCGAGTGCATCCTTGATTTCGACTTGTTGAAAAAGCTGATTTTTCATACCATCATATTCGATCCTGAAAGTATTTTTGGCTGGATTTGGAGAAATCAGGAGTGGCGAAATATCCGGTTTATTTTCATCTACCGCACCAATAAATGTTACACAGCCTTCCTGTTCCAATAAATTAATGTCAATAACTTCCACTATATATTCTGAGGTTGTTCCGGTAGAATTTACAGTAAAACTAATATCTTCAAGTGTTGAAGGATAGTCAAAACTTTCGGGATTAAAATCCGACTGCGTACACATGGCTTCATATCCTATTGAATCAGTTTTGATAATACCAATCTGGGGTTGACGAATATCATCCCTTTTCACACCCCAAAGAGGGCCGTTACCTACAACAAGGTTACTGCCGGATATCGAAGGGAAAACGTCTGATGCAAGTAATTCCAAAGATTGCATCCAGGCTAATTCGCCTGATGAATCAACTTTAAAAAGCTTTCCTCCGAAAAAGTTGGAGTTAACAAGTAAAATACTGCCATCATTAGTCTGGATTATTCGTGGTCTTGTTTCGGAAGCCATATTATCAAAGGAAAGTTGATAACTTTTTGACCAGAGAATATTACCTGATAAATCAGTTTTTAATAGCGCGTTTCCTGCATAATAAGCTATGAAATAGAAATAGATATTATCCTCAGTAACTATTACATCAAATGCATCCGTAAACAGGTTTTCTGGATTATTGAGTTTCTTTCCCCAATTAACTGTTCCATCTTCGTTGAGATTCATCAGGAACATATTATGGGAATCTATCTGACCTGTCACAATGAACGTATTGTCGGGCAATTGCTTCACCGCAGTACCTTTATCTTTCAATTGTGTAGAATAGTATTGGTTGTTCCAAAGTTGATTGCCATCGGAGTCGAATCGGGCAACGAAAATAGTGTATAAATTATCAGGATATGAACCTGTGTATCCGGTCATGATAAATCCATGATCATTTGTTTCGGATATTGACTTCACTGTGGCATACGGATCATATGTGGTCATTTTACACCAGATTATTTCACCTTCAGCGTTGATTTTCACCAGCAAAATGTCACCCATCACATTTCCGCATAGCAGACTGCATGAATCGTGCGTTGCGATAATATCGCTGAACATAATTGTTATATCATTCTGAAGAATTTGCTTTGACCAAATCAATTCCCCCGTCTCACTAAACTTAATGGTAAGTCCGGCATTATTTAGTTCTGTCCATCCAGCGAGGATATAGTTGTTATCAAACGTTTTAGACATAGCGGCGGTTTGAATCCCCTCCGTTTCATGATAAAACACCTTTGAAAATAAATCCTGGGCGGAGCTTTGCAGTGTTAACAGCATGAATAATAGGTAAATAAATAGTTGGTGTTGTTTTGTTTTCATCTTTTGAGGTTTGAGGTTAGTAGCTGAATAATAATTAAAATTCGAAACCCAAAGATAATGATAAAAGAAGGAAATAGATATATTTAATAAGCCGGACAGGCTATTTTAAGATATAAAAAGTAACCCGCCTTTTACAGGAGTAAATTTCAAAAAAAAGGAATGCGATAGTCATTTTATATCCCATTTCCGGCTATTTTGCCCAAACAGGCAAACCTTGTTCGAGGCCCATGATCGGGAGAATCAAGTAATAAAGTATCAGGGGTAGCAGGATTATGGTGATTATTTTTAGTCCGGTACCCGCTTTGGCCATATCGGGTACGGTGAGTTTCTCACTCGCAAAAATCACCGTATTCGGTCCCGTTCCGGCAGGCATGATAAAGGCAAATGAAGCCGCGATGGTTGCAGGAATCATCAGTAATAACGGGTTGATACCCGCGGCAAGGCCCATGCTGGCCAACACCGGCAGAAAAATATTTGCCGTAGCGGTATTGGAATTCATTTCGGTGAAAAGCAGAATGAAAATCACCACGATAATCAAAACTATGAAAGATGGGTAACCGCTCACGAAAGTAAGCTGATTTCCAAGCCAGGTTGCTAATCCGGAGGTTTTGAAACCTTCGGCAACTGCATATCCGCCTCCCACGATTACACCTACACCCCAGGGAACCTGAGAAGCAGATTTCCAGTCGAGCAATCGTTTCGAATCACCGGCCGGCAACAGGAACAACAACATGGTCGAAAACATCCCGACCGTGCTGTCCTGCACATATCCTCCCATATTCAGCCAGGTGCTCCATCCGGGTATAACAAACTGATCGATGACAATATCTTCACGAAAAACCCAACCAAAAGAAGTAAGGAAAAACACAAACATCACCCATTTTTCACCTTTTGTCATGTTGCCCAGGGCTTTAAGTTCATTGGCAATCATATTTTCACTTCCCTGTATGCTTCCCGTAATCCGGTAATACCGTGTAAGATAGTACCAGGTTATCGGCAAAAAGATGATAAGTATAGGTAATCCGATCTTTAGCCATTCGAAGAAACTGATTAATGGAGCATTGGGAAACATTTTCATCATCACTCCGCCTAAAATCATATTGGTTGGTGATCCGATGATGGTTCCAACACCACCAATGCTTGCCGAATAGGCAATACCCAACATCAAAGCCACACCAAAGTTTCTTGTGCTGCTGCTGTCCGTTTCTTCCTTCGCAATCAACGCAAGTCCGATGGGAAGCATGAGCAAAGCGGCTGTAACATTGGCAATCCACATCGAAATGAAAGCCGTTGCGATCATGATACTCAGTAAAATTATCCGTCGGCTTGTCCCAAGTTTATTTATCAACACCAAAGCTATCCGTTTGTGCAGGTTTTGGTTTTCGATGGCTTTGGCTAAAAAGAAACCGGTTAGCATCATGATCACAAAATCGTGGCCGTAATTGATTGCCGTTTCTCCGGCAGGCATCACCTTCAGCAATGGAAACAATACCATCGGCAAAAATGCCGTTGCATAAATAGGAATTGTGCCAGTCATCCACCAGATGGCCATGAGCAGGGCAACAACACCCACATTACGCGCTTCAACACGCATTCCTTCCGGAACCGGCAACAGCAAGCTTACAACCAGAAATAATATTCCGCCGATAAGGCCTTTGATTTGAATGGGTTTCATGGGATTGACGGGGTTTTTGGTTGTAGAGAATACGTTGTGGGTTTAAATCGGAAACTTAGTTTATGGACAAATTGGCATTCGTCATTAATGTTGCCCTCTTATAATTAAAGAACAAGTAACATTGAATAACGATTTTTGATGTGTTTGTAACTTTTTGATTGAAGTATAGTTACAAAAAAGAAAGGCAACCGCAATCAATACAGCTGACCTTTCTTTCACCATTCATCACTAATCAAAAAAAACAATTATGCTTAACCAATTTTTTATTCGACATAGGTGTAGGTATAAACTTCCTGCCAGTCAACACCAACCCTGGTGATCATCGATGGACGGTTTTTGGTATCGAACTCATAGGTGATGGTAGTTCTGCTCTTTTCAATCGGCTCTTCTCTTGGATCCCAGTATTCGAGATAATCATTGAGTTTCTTGCTTGGTTTCCCAAACAGATTTCCGATGGGTTTGGTGTTGCTGTCGATCATGCTTGTTTGGTGAATGTCGTTCACATTGTCACCGGTAGTGTAGGTGAAAGTCTTGATTTTCTTAACAGTTACACCGTCATCATCGTAGGTGGTTTGTTTTACAACATTGCCATTTACGATTTCTATTTCGTTCTTCAGATGGTCAGCACCACCCCAGTGTTCGGTAACCTTGATAAGATAACCATCGGTATTGTATTCATAAGCAGCCCATTCATCGGTGCTCCAGACATCTTTTGAAACATAGCCCGCAGCGTTGAGGTCATACACGATAGGGTCGCTGCCACCGGTAATAGTAAGTTTTCCGGCTACTGAATAATCATAAACCAGAGTTTTGTCGAGTTCATCATTCCAGTAGTCCTCGATTTTGCTGATTTTTTTGGAAGTTGCGTCATAGGTAAAATCATACCTTTCAACGCCGTCGGGGTAAACAACGCCCATCGTTTTGATCGGAGAAGCCACAACAACGATAGGATCGTCGCCCCCGTTGTCTTTTTTACATGACGAAATTGCTACAGTTGCCGTGGCAACAAACAGCAGTAAATAAAGCGCTTTTTTCATTTTGTTAAAATTTTAAATGTTAGTTAAAGTGTTGATTAAATTGATATTAATTATTTTGTGATAAGGTTTTTTTTAAAGTTAGAAGCCCGAAGCCCGAAGCCCGGCCACTGAGGTTCTCCGAAGTGGCTTTATATTTCGAATTAATTTTTTATTCATTTCCAATAATCTCAAAATATTAATTATTTCCCGCCGCGATGATCAAAGCCAAACCGGCTGTAAACAATAGGAACATCAGGGCTAACAGCAGATTGACTGACTTGCTTGCACCTTTGAATTCTTTCCAGATAAAAACACCCCAAAAAGCACCGATCATTGTTGCGCCCTGACCCAGACCAAAAGAAATGGCATAGCCGGCTTTGTTGGCTGCCAACAAGCTCAGCGAGGTTCCTAAAGCCCAGATCATACCACCGATAATTCCGGATAAATGACTACGTAAATTGCCCTGAAAATACTGGACAAAAGTTGCAGGAGCGCCTTCGATAGGCTTCTTCATCAGGTAAGTATTGAATAAAAAATTACTGATGACGATACCAATCACGAAGAAGAAAAAGGCTGCATAAGGTGTCAGTTTTCCAGCCTCGGCCATTCCGGCAGCTGTGTTTTCAGGATCAACGGCAATCGCACTCGCAACGAAACGAAAGAACCAGGCCATTAAAAATCCGGCCACAACCGAAAGGATGATTCCTTTTGTAGGTGTTTTCTTTTCACTTAAGGTGAGTTTTTCGTAAGCCAGCGCATCGAGGATGATGGCAATAACAACGATACCAACACCTGTAAACAGTAATACCGGATCGCCCATGGGAGTCGCGATGTAATTGATGAGTACACCTAAAACCATACATAGACCAACCCCAACCGGAAACGCGATGGCCATTCCGGCAATGGCGATGGCTGCCACGAGCAGAATATTCGAAAGGTTAAAAATGATGCCTCCGATAATCGGATTGATCATGCTTGATATACTTGCCTGACTGATACTCTCCACGAAACCCATTCCAACCGTGCCATTGCTTCCGAAGGTGAAACCAAAAAGCAATGAAAACAGAAGAATTCCGATCACATAATCCCAGTAAAAGAGCTCGAAACGCCAGCTTTTGGCGGCGATTTTCTGGGTATTGGCCCACGATCCCCAGCAAAGCATGGTGATGAAGCAGAGAACGACTGCTAATGTGTAACTACTTACAATAAACATGGTTTTACGTTTTAGTTAATATTCATTATTTGTGAAAACTTTCCGCTGTAAACTTTAAAATCTCGGGTAAACCTTGTAAAAACCAATCGAAACCACCGTAGCCTTCACGCACACGGTATTCATGACTGATTTCCTTTTTCTTTAATACGATGTGTAAACCCCCGTATCCTTCGTAAGATGATCCCTGATCGGGTGCATCCAAAAAAACCGAAGTGCGCTCAAATGCCTTACCATCCGGTTTGTCGGTGAATAATTGTACATCGTCTTTGTCTAATTTTGCATCCGACAATACCAGCATCCTGAATTCTTCTTCTTTAACCTCGGCCAAAGAGCCGGATAAAGCTGATCCCCTGTAATCGAGTAAGGCCCTGAAACGGAATCCTTTCCGAATCCTGAATTGATTTTCCATTTCATCCATGCATTTTCTGAGCGATCCGAAATCCTGCGATGGCACAAAGGCTACCACCATTTCCGGAAGCTGATTGTGTTGAATTTGTGACCGCACCAACCTGGCTACCTTTTGTAGCTCACTAACCTGGAAATCGCCATGCACGTACAATACAGGATATTGACGGTTCGAATGAAAATAATTTTCAGGCAAAAAAACCTGGTTTTCCAGACCATTAAAAATCATTTTTTGCAATAGAACACCCTCAACCGGTACAAGATTTGCCATTCGCGATATATCACCACGATAAGGTTTGTTTTCGAAGGCATCACTCATAAACCGCAGGGCATCGGGCATGACCGAACACCAATGAGAAAAACTGTGTCCGCCCTGCCGCACGCGGTATTCATGTGTAATCTGCAACTGATGCATCAGTATGTGCAACGCCTCATTGCTTTTGGCCAGTGTTCCTTCCTTATCGCCATTATCAAGATAGAATGACAATTTGTAACCGGATTGCACGGCAAAGGTTTTCAACACATAAAACGGACTGTTTGTTTTGTAAAATGCTGTTATCCGGTCTTCTCCGGTTTTGCCCATTCCTCCAAAAATGCTACCCCATTGCTGGTCCCACCCTTTGGCATCTTCGGTTTCGTATTGATCATCTGTCCGCACCGACATGCTCAATGGCACTGAAACGGCAAACATCTCCGGGTTTTTCAGTGGCAACATCATGGCGCCAAATCCACCCATCGAATAGCCAGTGACAGCCCGTTGGCTCCGATCGGCTTTTGTATGAAACATACTGTCGATATAGGGCACGAATTCTCTCACAAACATATCGCGATACATGAATGCTGAATCGTAACTGTTCGAATAATAGCATCGGAATCCCTGTGGCATCACGTAAATCATGGGAACGATTTCGTTATCGTTGGTGAGTTGCGTGGAAATCTGTTCGATGCGTCCGTATTCGAGCCATGAAGTTTCATCGTCACCCAAACCATGTAACATATAAACCACCGGATAGCGCAACTTATCGGTATAATAATCTTTTGGCAGACAGACCGAAAAACGAACCTCGTGATTCAGAATTTTACTTGGCATAACCAGACTCTCCATCGTCAGGAGCTGGCTGAAAGCGCCGTTGCTTACGAAAAGCAGGAAAAGAAAAACAAAAGCAAGGGTCTTTTTCATATTAGCTTTTCAGGTTTTTGTTTATAAAACCGATGGCTTCAAAAATGCCATTCAGAAAATCATTATCGCTTGCCAAACCCTGACGAACACGGTATTCGTGGGGAACTTCGTTTTTTCTCAGGTTCAGGTAAAGTTCATTGTTGGTTTTGTATTGCAAGCCTTCGTCAGTGATATCAAGATAATATATGATTGAAGTGTCAGTAATGTCAGGATTATCAGGCAGCAGCGCATCAAAAAGCAAACAGGCGTGAATTTTTTCGGAATGTTGCGACACCAGATCAAACGCCAGTCTGCCACCATTTTTGTTCCCGATAGCAATCCATTCTTCACGTTTATCGCTTATTCGGTATTCAGCATCTACCTCATTGATAAGCTTTTGTATTACATCCTGATCGGGTTGTGAAGCTCCAACCGGGACTTCTACAATGATTGAAGCAGGTAGTTTTGCCGCCACGATCTGATTATTCAACAAACTCAGTATTTTATTTGACACCTGAGGGGGAACATTTATTTCTTCATCGTGAAACACCAGAATCACCGGATAGTCGCTTGTCGTCGTACTATAATCGGATGGTAACACAACGTGATAAATCTGTTCAGATGCTTCTACCTGATGCAGTAAAATTTTGTCAGACGAAATTTCAACGCCATAATCGAGGAGGTTATTTTCATCCGGATATGGTTTCTGCTGCACCGCATAACTGATGTATTTCAAGGCTTCAGGCAGCGATTTTTTCCAGTAATCCCAGCTGTGATAACCACTTCGCATCCGGTATTCATGCTTTATCGATCGGTCGCGCAACATGCTATGCAACAAATTATTGGTTTCCGACAGGCTTTCCTCATCATCACCACAATCGAAAAACAGATTAAGCCCTGTCATCGATTGATCATCAGTGTTTTGCAGAAACTGGAAAGGACTGTATTGTTTAAAATAATCTGTAAATCGTGCTTCACCACTCATTCCGTAACCACCAAAAATTGGTCCCCATTGGTAATCGAACACACTCTGCGGTTCGTCGAGATACTGCTCATTCGTACGGAACGACATGCTCAATGCTACACCCGTTTTGAAAACATCAGGGTTTTTAACCGGCATGATCATGGCGCCATAACCACCCATCGAATAGCCCATCACGGCACGCTGGTTCGGATCAGTTTTTGTCCTGAACAACGAATCGACCAAAGGAACCAACTCATTCACAAACATATCCATATACGGATACTGGCCATTGTATTTGTTGACGTAATAAGAATTGAAACCAACAGGCATTACATAAATCATCGGGACGGTGGAGGCGGCATTCTGATCGACATAATATTGAATCAATCCGCCGGTAATCCATGCTGTTTCGTTATCACCAAAACCATGTAACAGATAAACCACCGGAAACGAATCGTTTGAATTTTCATATTCAGCAGGGAGCAAAACAGCATAATCAATATCGCGTTTCAAAATATTGCTTTTAAACTGACGGTCTTTCAACAGACGAACAAAGGGAATCGGTTCTTCCTTTTTTGGCGTTTCTTTTTTACAGGAAACCATAGCCGTAACAAGGAACCATCCACCCAGCAAAGTGAGGATCAACCGAATGTAAGCTGTAGGTTGGATTTTCATTTCCTTTACTTTATTTCGGGATAATTTGATTTTGCAGGCTCATTGTCATACACCACAAACGATCTGAAATACATCCTGAAATCGGGGTCCTGATTCACCCATTTCACTTCGAGATGGTGATTTCCTTTCGGAATCCGGTAATTGTGGTAGATGTCGTATTTACGTATAATATAATCGTACGGCATCGGGAATTGTGCCGTCTTCACGCCATCGATATACACCTCCAGTTGAGCAACATAATCGCTTTTTGCAATGCTACATACGCTTTTAACATTTCCCAACACGACGATGCCAGTGCCATTGAAATCGATTGTGATATTGTTATCAAGATGATCGGTGCGAACCAGCAGTTCGCGGGTTGGAAAAATACCTTCGAACGATTGCTCAAAGCGAAGTTTTTCGGGTTTCTGAACGATGATGGTAATCATATCATCCTTTACCTCACCACCTTGTTGATTAATGAGTTGAACAGCATGTTTGTAACTCAGATCATAAATCTGGTTCAGCGTAAGTTCCGAATACGGGAACTTCAGGCTTTCAACTTTTTCAACAGCCGGTTTCCAGAAATCCGGAATTTTATCGTACCCGAGCAACACACCCAGAATACCTGCTGCCGTAGCCGGATTGCAATCTGAATCCTGCCCGCAGCGCGTTGAAATATCCATGGTTTTAAAAAAATCTTTTTCGCCGTATAACATTCCGATAACCACATAGGCAGCATTCACGCTCGCATCGATGTTGAAAGCATTAAAAACGCCTTCGGGACAACCCTTTTCGGAAGTGTGTTTTTTCTCAAACTCGAACCAGCATTGTTTCCAGTCGTTGGGATATTGTTTGTGCCAGACGATCACATCATGAATGGCTTGGTAAAATTTACTTTGTTCAGGAATCGGTTTTAATCCCTGTGCGATGATAAAATCAATATCGTTTGAAACGAAGGCTGTGGCATACATGGCTGCCATGAAAACGCCGCCATACCAGCCATCGCCGTAGTTCATGATATGGCCGGTGCGGTCGCAGATTTCCGAAGCCGTATTGATCATGCCCGGCGACATCATGCCGGCAAAATCGGCTTCAATCTGGAAGTCGATATCATCGGCATGAGGATTATTCATCCAGAAGCCCGATGCCGGTGGCATGATACCGTTCAGGATATTATAACGTGCGGCCTGGTTGGCATGCCAGAGTTTGTAATCATCACGTGCAAACGAAACGGCAAAGGAATCGGCCGGAGCATCCAGACCGACTCTTTCGAGCACCTCAACGAAGGTGAAATCAAGATACACATCATCGTATAGTCCCGGATCAACGACATAGGTTTCTTTGATATAATCGTCGTACCAAACCATAGACTGGTATTGCTGAATCATTGTCCCTTTGAACTTAAATTCGGTCGGTCCGCCAAAAGTGCAGCCAATGGTTTGTCCGGCCCATCCTCCTTTGATTTTATCCTTCAGCGCTGCCGTGGTCATGCTGACTTTTTCGGGCAGTTGTTGTCCGGTAACCGAGAAACACCATGCCATTGAAAACGCAACAACAAACAGATTTATTAATTTGATTCTCATTACTTTATGTTTTGGGGCAAATTACTTTTCGGTTGATTCTCAGCATATACCATGATATCGTTTATACGGATTTCGTATTCTTTTTGAGGATTCAGCCATTTCAACTTAACGGTGTGTTTGCCTTCGTTTAACTGATATTTCCATGCCGGTTCGAGGCGGCGCGAAGTGTTTTTCATAGGCAGTTTAACATGCTCGTCGAGATTGCCATCAATATATACTTCCAGCTCGGCCACATACGGGTCATCGGGTTCGGCCAGTCCAAATACTTCCGATCCAACCCGCTTCGAAACGCGGTCGATATAATTCCTGTCGATTTTCGAGTTTTTCACGAGATTACCATAAAAAATATAACCATTCCCTTCAAATTCATACACCAATTCATCGGTGAAAGAACGATCGAACCGATCGCGGAAAATCGGGAATGTTCTTTCAAAATTCTGTTCAAATGCAACCGCAACCGGTACTTCAAAAGGAATTGAAATATTTTCGCCATCAACTGATCCACCTGCGCTTTTAATGGTTTCCAACGCATGTTTATAACTTAGGTCGTAGGCCCTGTTTAATGACATGGGTGTTCCTTCAAAATTCAGGGGTTCAATTTCCTGAAGTGGTTTTAACCAGAATTCAGGTATGTTTTTATAACCGGTCATTACACCCAACACGCCGCCAACCGTCGCCGGATTGCAGTCAGCATCCTGGCCACAGCGCGCCGCGATATCAATCGATCGGGTGAAATCACCTTTACCATATAACAGGCCGATGGTCACATAAGCCGAATTTATTTTGGCATCGATATTAAACGACAGGAAACAGCCTTTCGGGCATCCAACATCATTATTCCATTTCTTCTCAAGCTCAAACCAACATGCCTTCCAGTCGTCGGGATATTGTTTGTGCCATTGAACTACGTCGGCGATGCAATCATGGAACTTCGTGCCGGCAGGAATAGTTTTCACGGCTTCGGTAACGATTTCATTTACATCATTCGAAACAAAGGCGAGCGAATAAAGGGCCGACACATACACACCGCCATACCAACCATCGCCACAGTTCATGATATGACCCACACGATCGGCAATTCCGGTTGCCTTGTTTACCATGCCCGGAGCCATCAAACCAATGAAATCGGCTTCAATCTGAAAATCAAGATCATCGGCATGGGGATTGTTTTTCCAGTTACCCGACTGAGGAGGCATGATGCCATTCAGAATATTGTATCGGGATGCCTGGTTGGCATGGGCCAGATGATAGGCAGTGGATGCCCAATGCATAGCTATGGTATCCATCGAAACATTCATGCCATATTTTTCGAAAACATTCACAAAATTCAGGTCGGTATAGATATCATCAAACAAACCGGGTTTTTTATCCCACCAGTATTTAACATATGCCTCGCGCCATGGGATATTCTGGTATTCTGGAATGATGGATCCCTGGTATTTGAATTCGACCGGTGCGCCATACACCACGCCGATAGTCTGACCTGCCCATCCACCTTTGATTTTGTTTTGTAGCTGATCAACCGTCAGTTTGTTTTCGGTTGCTACTGTTTTGGCGACAGGCTTTTTTTCGGAACAGGAAACCGAAAAAGCCGGTATTAGTGCGGCAACGAAAGCAAATATTGAAGTCTGTATGATATTATATCGCATAAACTTTTCCTTTTTAATGATAAACGCTAAGCTCAGTCACTGAGGTAAAACCCGAAACCTGTTTGGTGTATTTATTCCAGTGACCCTGAATTTTTGCATCACCGATAATCCTTATGGCCTTTGTTTCGACCGTTGCAAAACTGATCACATATTCCACAAAATGGGGTTGAAAAAACACGATATCTGTTTCAGGCAAAGCGGGTGTGAACGAAATATTTTCAACGGGAACCCATTTACCATCCTCGTTCATATACTGCACATTGAGCGAAGTGAACCAGCCGCCGAATTCTTCAAGGCAACCGGTATGCAATGCCAACATGCTTATTTTTTGCTGATTCTTCCAGCCGTATCCGTAATAATCAACTTTCGGAATCTTTGATTTGGCGGCCAGGCTGTAAAAAACCGAACCCGCGCCTGATGTTTTTCCATCATTTATAACAGCAACATCGTTGGCATACATCGACTTGCCGAAGGTGTACCAGCATGAATCGAGTACTTTTTCGTTGAGCTGTCGCACATTGGCGTAGATTGTATCTGCACTTCGGGCGATATTTTCGCTTCGCACCAACAGATTAAAATCTCTTGTTATTTTATCTTTTCCGTTATCGAGTTGTAAGCTTACTTTTGAATAACCCGGAACTGTTGGAATACCTGTAAGTTTGCCTTTCGAGAAAGTAAGTCCATCGGGCAGCCTGCCGGTAACTAAGCTCCAGTTATACACTTTGTTTGTCTCAGTATAAAAATCAAAATCGACAACTTTGCCAACTTCCATTTGTGGCATGGGTCCGATACAAAATTCGAGTGGCGGATTAAAAACCGCGTCTGTATTGATTGTCAGCACTTCTTTGCCTGATTTTCCGCTTAATTTTCCGCCTTTCAAAATGACCAGGTCGATGGCTTCTTTCAGGGTCTGGTCGATGATCAGCGAAATGTTTGCATCAGGTAAATCGTAGCGGGTGATGTTGATGTACTTGTCGTTAAAAGGTTTTTTCCAGCCTTCGATTGGTAAATAGAGATTTTCGGGCAGCTTTTTCATCCCGTTGATGATGCCCATCAAACCTGCGACTGTTGCCGCCTGGTTATCAGCATCGAAACCCATGGCACATGACAGATCGAGTGTGCGCTGAAAATCACCTCCGCCATAAAGCATGGCCAGGATAGCGCAGGCACCGTTCAGATTGGCATTCCATATTGTTTTGGTCAGGTCGGGTTCGCTGACGTAATATTTCTGTGCCATTTCTTTCCATGATGCTTTCCAGTCGGTTGGATATTTTTCGTGCAGGGCAATCATTTCTTTCACGGTTGCCGTGAAACGGCCTCCGGCCGGTAGAGCATCCAGACCTATCCGAATGAGTTTATCCATATCATTTTCGAAAAAAGCTGCCGAATACATGGCGCCATACAAAATTGTTGGCTCAACACCCCAGTCATCGCTGGTGATGCGCGCTGCCCAGTCCGATTTTGAGGCTGCATAATCAACCATACCGGGGGCAGTTACCGCCCAAATTTCATTAATAAGCTGCGGATCAATCTGATACCAGTGTGGATTCAATTGTTTGCTTCCCGTGTAAGGTGGCGTATATCCAAAATGCATCAGCCCGAGAGCTGCCCGATTGGCTAACCACACGCGGTCGCGGATATGATACATCCAGGCTTCACGCAATTGTGCATACGATGGTTCGGGCCCGAATTTCTGCATCTGCAACAGGTACATATACTCAACATCGGTATCATCGTCCGAAAAGGCGCCTTCGTACTTTTTCAGTTTGTCTAAACTTTTACTATAACCATAAGGCCAGTTTTCGGCGCCGGGTGCATTTACATATTTATTCTCGTGCGGTAATCCATACATATTGCCAATCATCTGGCCTATCCATGCACCGGCAATTTTATCGCGCAACACACTAACTTCGATCGCACGATTTTCGGTCTTTGATGGGTTTTGTGCCTGTACGGAGAAGGAAACAGAAACTAAACTCAATAATATCAGTATGTTAACACGATTCACCATGGTATGTTACGGGTTTTGGACAAGGTTAGCATTGGTACTCAGCACGGATTGCGGTATCGGGAACAATTTTGCATTCAGGCCCGAAACAGGTTTGTTCCATCCCGGATTGCCCCAGTCACCAAAACGAATCTGATCCTGACGACGATGGCCTTCCCAGGCAAACTCACGACCCAGTTCATCCAAAAACTCCGCATCATTCAGATCCGACAACTGCCATGGTTCCAAACCAGCCCTTGTCCTGATCTTTTGAAAATCGGGATCACCCAACATCTCACCACCGCGACCAAGACGCCAGAGCGCCTCCATTTTGGTATATAATACATCGGCATACCGGAAGAGCACAAAATCGTTCTCCATATCGGTGGTATAATATTCAAGGGCATCCTGATACTCATATTTTGTACAACGGGCGCCTTCCCATTTCTTACGGGCCATATAACTGGCGATGGTTGGCGTGTAAATAAAGGGTTCGCTGTCGATGATGATATCGTTGCCGCTTTTGTCTTTTTGTTGTCCGTAGAGGAACGAGTGCTTCCGAAGATCATTATCAGCAAACTTATCCAAAAAACCCGGCTCCAGCACGAACTCATCCCACATCTGACCTTTAAAATTAAACGTGGCCCGACTTGCATCATTCAGGGTGAGGGTGTACCAGTAGAACCTGTCTTTGGTAAAGATTGAATTCATCGGGATGACAAAAATATTCTCCAGTGACGATTCGTTATACACCTTAAAATTTGAGAAATAATCGTCTTCAATCTGGTAACTGTTCAACGCGATCACCTTGTCGCAGGCATCAACTGCCATTTGAAATTTATCTTCACCAATCCATTCCCGTGCATTCAGATAAAGCTTAGCCAGCAGGGTATAAGCCATGCCCTGTGTAACACGTCCGTAATACGATGGGCCGGGTATATCCTGTAATTTATCCACATTGTCGAGTATGTCTTTTTCGATATAATCGAAGATGAACTGCCTGTTTTTCTGTTCGGAGAGTTTTTTATCGGTGAAATCGATCGAAAACGGAATATTACCCCAGTTATCGATACCCCAATAATAAAAGAATGCGCGTAAAATCTTGATTTCAGAAACGATACGATCCTTTTCGGGGAAGGTAATATCTGTTTGTTCGGTTTCGTAAATCACCTCGTTGCAGGCAGCAATGCCTTCGAAAACAAATTCCCACGATAAGGTCAGGATTTTGTTGGTGGCGCTCAACCTGTGGGTATGAATCTCGTCCCAACGGCCATTATCCCAAACGAAGCCATCATCGCGGCCAGGTGCTACCATTTCGTCGGAAGCCATCTCGTTGAGTGTCCAGAGACTGAATTCTTCAGGATACCGCTGTAATTTTGTATAGGCTCGTCCGGCATTCATCAGCACATCTTTTTCGGTGCGGAAGAACTTATCGAGCGGTATATCCGAATAAACTTCTTCATCAAGCTTTGTACAGGAAACCAAGATCAACACGAGGGTTAAACAAATGGCCTGGATTGTATATTGTGTCTTTTTCATGACAGGTTCTGTTTTGATTTAAAAAGTAACATTGACACCCAAAGTAACAGTCGTCGTCCGGGGATAATAATACATGCTCTCGATTCCGGGTTGCAGACCACTCAGATTCACTTCCGGATCAAGGCCTTTGTAACCGGTGATAGTGAATACATCCTGCGCGGTGGCATTCACCCTGATTTTCGAAATGTATTTTGATTTAACCGGGACATTATACCCGACAGAGATATTGTCGAGTTTCACGAAAGTGGCATTCTCAATATATTTTGATGAAAACTGCCCGTTACCTACAAATTCGGGTGTTTCCAACTGCGTATGTACGATGTTGCGGCCGATACTCTGCCAGTTTTCGTAATAAAGCCGGTACATATTCAGCACCTGACCACCGATGTTTGCTCTGAACGACAGGTTCATATCCCAGTTTTTGTAGCTCATTGCGTTACTCCAGCCAAGTGTGCAGAAAGGGTAGGCATTACCAATAGGTTCCCAATCTTCGGGATTCACCTTTCCAATCGGATTGGCATTCTTGAAACGATCATATCCGTTTTCATCGAGGCCAAGCCAAACTGGCCCATAGAATGTGCCAAGCGATTTGCCTTCTTCGATACGCAGGGCGTTCAACGGAAATGCACCACCAAGCCAACCGGTTTCGATGTATTTGTTGGTGAACTCCTCGTTCGAAAACTTAACCAATTTGTTGGCGTTTTTGCTGAATGTGAGTGTGGTGTTCCATACGAAATTTGCTTTTCTGATTGCTAATGCGTTTACTGTTAATTCTACACCCTGGTTGCTGATGGTACCAACATTTGTGAAAAGCTCGGGATAAATGTATGGTGGATAGGGAACATTATAGGTATATAGCAAGTCGGTACTTCTTCGGTAGTAATAATCCAGCGCGCCACTGAAGCGGCTGTTATAGATGGCGAAATCGATGCCGGCATTCATTTCCTGTTTCTTTTCCCAACGCAGTTCAGGATTCGGGTTCGAAGTGGGTTCATACGTGTTGATCCATTCACCGTTGTAGAAGAATTTGCCTGCTATCCCCATCATGATCAGTGATTTATAATTGTCGAAATCCTGATTTCCGGTAACACCGTAACCTACACGGAGTTTCAGATCGTCGATCCATTTCAAATCCGACATGAATTCTTCCTTGTTGATGCGCCAGCCCAAGCTTGCCGATGGAAACCAGCCCCATTTATGGTTCTTTCCGAAACGGGATGAGCCTTCGCGACGAAGTGAAACGGCCGCCAGATAACGCTCATTGTAATTATACATCACACGGCCAAAAAAGGAGATGAGCCGGTTTTTTTCCTTGTACGATCCCATCTCGGCTTTACCAACTCCCAGGGCCGATCCGGCACCGATATTGTGCGGACCATACAAATCGGAGTCGAATCCCGAGTTGACCATATAGGAAGAGTTCAATTCCTGCTCCTGGAATGAATAACCTGCCAGTCCCTGAAAATTATGGTTTCCGAATGATTTTATATAGTTTATCGTGCTTTCGTATTGCAGGCTGCTGTTACGTCCATTACTGATTTCGGCCTCACCACCTTTGCCCAACATGCTTGGGTAGTACTTTGTTTTGTAGGAAAGGTCTTCCCATTCCGATTGTTCGATCGAAATGAAATTGATCCATTTCAAATCTTTAAACAGGTTTAAAGTAGCCCTGACATTTCCACCTGCATCGGTTGTTTTTCCTTCGCGGACACGTTCGTGCAACATGGCTACCGGATTATAATATTCAATACCTTCGAGCAAGGTGTAACCACCCGAATAGGTGTTGTCGGGATCATAGATCGGGCTCGTGGGGTTACGGATGAACGACTGATAGAAAAGGTCATAATTTGCAGGTTTGTAATTCCTCATGCTGTAGCTCAGGTTGTAATCGAGTACCAGCAAATCGTCCAATACATTTTGCGAAACATTTGTCCGAAGCAGGTATTTATTCGATTCGTTGTCTTTGAGTAAACCATTGGCATTATCGATATAAATTGTTGTTCGGTGCGAAAAATCATCTGTACCGCCACTAAAAGCAAGATTATGTTTCTGACTGAAAGGCGTCGATCGTGTAATTTCACCAAACCAATCGGTATTGGCATCATAAATACTCCCGATTTTATCAGGGGCATATTTTTCTATTGCCTGTCTGAATTCGCTTGCCGACAGGTTTTCAACTCCGTGTGGTGCAACCTGTACCGAAAGCAGTCCTGAATATTCAACTTTGCTAACGCCTGATTTTGCCCTTTTTGTGGTGATAATGATTACACCATTCGAGCCACGTGTACCATAAATTGCGGCTGCGGCGCCGTCTTTCAGCACATCCATCGATTCAATTTCTTCTGGACTTATATTTTTCATTTCGGCGCCTATTACGCCATCAATGATAATTAACGGACCCTGACCCGAAGTGAGTGTGTTGGTTCCCCGTAAAATAATATTATATCCGGCCATGGGATCGGAGCCATTTGGCTTCACAATGGTTAATCCGGCTACCTTGCCCTGCAATAATCCCATCGGGTTATTGTATGCACCACGGTTGAACCCATCCGATTTTACGGTCGAAATTGACCCCGTAACCTCTTTTTTGGTTGTGTTACCGTAACCGATCACAACAACCTCATCTAAAGAGGCTACCATGGCTTTGAGCCTGATCTGTACCGACTGATTTTTTGTTGTGATTAACTCATACGGTTCGAAACCGATATAAGAAAATACCAGAATCGTACCTCCGGAAACAGTGATACTGAAGTTGCCATCCAAATCAGTAACTGTTCCTGTTGTTGTTCCTTTTGCCGTAACACTTACTCCCGGAAGTGATTCGCTGCCATCAACGGCTTTCACCGTTCCGCTAATGGTGTAATCAGTTATTGTTTGAGCCTGTGTAACTGAATAAACAAGCACGATAAACAAAACGATAAACAGCCTGATTAATCTGTTAGTCTGGTTTGTGTGATAATATTTTTGTTTCATAACCTATTGATTATATAATTATTCAATTAAGGCCAGTTCTGATCGGTAGGGCAGAGAAGATTGTGCACCCATCCGTGTTACCGTTATGGCCGATGCTTTAACGGCGAGTTTCACGGCTTCAAGGATCGATTTCCCTTCCGAAAGGCCGACACAGAGTGCGCCACAAAAGGTGTCACCGGCAGCCGTTGTATCGATGGCTTCCACTTTGTGGGCAGCTACAAACTGGAAAGTATCTTTTTCGCGGATAAGGGCACCTTGCGAACCAAGGGTGATTACCACATTATCAACCCCTTTTTTGGCAATGATATCCGCCGCCTGTTTGGCTGTTTCGATGTCTGTTACCTTTATGCCTGATAATATTTCAGCTTCGCTTTTGTTTGGGATGATGAGATCGAGGTGCTTTAGCAACGCATTGGATAAGGCCCTGGCCGGAGCCGGATTCAATATCACTTTTTTCCCTTTCGCTGAGGCCAGTTCGGCGACATACTCAACGGTTTCCAACGGAATCTCGAGTTGCATGAGAACAATATTGCAGCTTTCGATGGCTTTTATCGCCTTATCGATATCGGCAGGTTTTAAATTGGCATTCGCACCTGATGCGACTACGATACAATTTTCACCCATCGAATCGACTGTAATCAGGGCAACACCTGAAGGAAGCTTTGAGTCGGATGAGATAAAATCGGTATTCACATTCTCCGAATTGTAAAGCACCACCGATTGCTTGCCAAATACATCATTCCCTGTTTTGGAGATCAATGTAACATCACCTCCGAGCCTGGCAGCCGCTACAGCCTGATTTGCACCTTTTCCGCCAGGATTCATTAGGAAGATTCCACCAAGAATTGTTTCACCCGGTATCGGGAGGCGCTCAGCCTTGATCACCATATCTGTATTACAACTCCCTACAACAACGATTTTTTTTTCTGAATTCACTTTTTAAAAATTTTCACAAATTTATCGGGTTCCTTTCACCCAAAAAAATCAATAATTCAATGAAGTTGGTAAATGAAAATTGATGATAATTTAATAAATGCTTTTTATAGCATTGATATATAGCCAATTAAAAATTATAAATCGTGCGATAAATAATAATTTAAAAAAAACAGTACTTTTAGTGGGTTCAATCAGTTCGGTAAAGTTAGTGGTTACAGGATGAAACACTTTGCCGAACCGATTTTAAAATGATACAGGCTGTATGTCGAAAATTCAATCGCTTATTACATTGGTACATTCGCTGACTCATGCTGAGAAAAAAGCGTTCAGGATACGGTCGGGCCGAAATAAGCAACAGCCCGATTATTTACTTTTATACGATATCATCGATAAGCATCCGGCCTTGTCGAAAACTGAAATCCAGGCCCTGTTTGCGGAAACGAGTCCAGGGGCAACTTTCGAAACGACTTCTAAATACCTCTTTGAGTTGTTGTTAGAGTCGATGCTTACCCTCCGGAAAGAGCAGGATAGTTTCACTTTTCTCTACAAAAAAATTATCCATGCGCGCATGTTGTATGAGAAATCATTGATCAGTGAAAGCCTGAACATTCTTGAAGAGGTGATCAGGCTGGCCGAAAAATTCGAAAACCACAATGCATTGCTTCTGGCTTTGCGGCTTGAACTCGATTATCTGCTTGCAGCCGGTTTCCCCATGATGGATGAAAAGACCTTACTCAAAAAGCAGTTTAAACTTACGGATGCGCTTAAGTATATCCGCAAAATCAACGAGCAATCTTCGTTGTACGAGATTCTTAAACACCGTATCCTGAATAAGGGTCAGATCAGGACGCAAAAGCAGAAAGATGATTTAAACGACCTGGTATTTAGCGAGATAAGTCTGGTATCGTCGCTCAATGTCGATAATTTCGAAATCAGCAAACTCCACCAGTTATTTCAATCGAATTACCTGATCAGCGTGGGTGATTACCAATCGGCACTGAATTCATATTACGAACTCAATAATTTGTTTGAAGAAAACAAACACCTCTGGAACAAACCACCTATTTATTATCTTCATACACTCGAGGGAATTCTTGAAAGTTTAAGAAGCATCCGCAATTATGAAGGCATGTCGTATTTTATCGATCAATTGAAAAATATTGTTTGTGAGTCGGTTACATTTAAATTGAATGTGGTTTGTACGACTTATTTATATGAACTGTTCCCCCTGCTTGATCATGGTGAATTTGAAAAATGCAGTAAGTTGATGATCAGTTACAGGGACTCGCTTTACGAAAAGTTCAATTCGCTTCCGCGTTCGCGTCAGGCCGAATTGAGTTTATATACTTCGTTAGTCTATTTTGGTAACGGCGAGTACCAGAAAGCGCATAAGTTTCTGAATCAGATCATATTACATGGAAAAAATTATTTTTCACTTCCTTTGTTCCGCACCATACGGCTTGTGAACCTGATGATACTTTATAAGATGAATGATATCGATCTTATTAAATATGAAATCAGAACCATGATGCGTGATATCGGCGGTTTTGAGCGTAACTACCGGATTGAACGATTCCTTTTCAGGTTTTTAAGCAATCCGTTACCTTCACCTTCGTTCAAAAGAATTCAGGTTTGGAACAAAACCAAAAAAGAACTTGATGATATCAAACAGGATTTATTTGAGCGAAAAATCCTTCAGATTTTCGATTTCACTGCCTGGATTGAATCGCAATTGACAAAGATTCCACTTTCGGAAGTGCTTCAACAAAAAAATGCCTTGCTTTAGGATGAAAAAAAAATTCCTGATGCCGGATAGTTTTTAAAAGCCGATAGTTACAGAGTTTCAGAAAAACTATTTAGTGGAGTTTTCAATTTCAACCATTTTATCAGTTGCCCAGAACTTCAGGAGTTCCTTGTCGGCATCCGAAAGTTTGGCATCAGCATGTATAATCAGATAAGATCCTAACGGCATCTTATCTTCTTCAACTTCTTCAATGATTTTCTTAAGTAATTTGTGTTGGGTTTCAGGAACATACAAATCCCAGTTCGAAAAATTCAGCTCATCTTTCCCTTCTCTTATGTGGTTGGAAATCATCCATGAAACGGGTGCAATATTGTTGTACCACGGATAGGCAGTGTTGTTCGAATGGCAGTCGTAACACGAGGTTTTAAGTAGGGTAACGATTCTGGGATCGGCCGCTTTTTTATAAAAAATTTCATTCCGGCTAACGTTGATCTGCCAGTTTTTCTCTGGCCTGAAGAATTGTATAAATCCGAAAAGCAATACGAAAATAAGCAAACCTGTTAAAATTTTCTTCTTCATGATCATTTATTTGTGAGAAATTTATGACGCTAAATTATGAAATTTAAAACAAAAGCTGATCTAAAAAGGATCAGTATAGTATGGAGGCCAACATTGAAATGGTGAGAAAGGAATCTGAAAGCAGATAAGGATAGTTAGTTTTATTTACAATATCGCTACCTTTGAATGTCGTTGAAATGTAAATTGTAAGGAAATAAGGTGTTTAACGAATTTCAACAATTAAAGTAAAAGAGAATCGAATAATTCGTAACGGTTTGTACATCAATATAATATATATCCTTATGAAAACAAAATCACTGCTTTTTTCGTTTTTGTTACTTTCTATAATCCTTGTGTTAACACGATGTAACAATAAAAACGACAGCACATACCAATATCAATTCAGGTTTATTACGGAGGAATACGAGCCACTCAATTATTCGGAAGATGGCAAACTTACCGGACTTGCCCCTGAATTGTTAAAAGAAATCTGTCACCGGCTTATCATCCCTTTTGATTCAGAGATACTTCCATGGGATGAAGGTTTCGATCTGGCCCAAAACGATGAAAATGTGGTATTGTATTCAACGATACTGAATGCCCAGCGAAAAGATTTATTTAAATGGGCTGGTCCTTTTGCGTCCATTGATTGGTTGTTTTATGCTGCCTCACAAAACCAGATTACCTTAAACACATTGGATGATGCAAAAATAGTTGCAAAAATTGGAGTGATAAAGGATTATGCCATAGAGCAATATCTTGTTTCGGAGGGATTTACCAATCTTGTTTATTGCGCCAACAACATCGAAGCGTTTGATAAATTGTTAAAGGGTGAAATTGATCTTTTTCCTTCTGACAGGATAACGGCCGAAGCCGCTTTGCAATCATTGGGCTATTCGATTTACGATATTACCGGAAAATTAACAATCCGGACAGACCTCGTTTATTTTGCCTTCAACAAAAATATTCCTGATGCTGTAGTCGCTGATTTTCAGCGTGAGATCGATGCCTTGAAATCGAATGGTACATTGAAGTCACTGTATCAGCAATTTATGCAGTCGCCGGATGCACCAGATATTTTACAGATTTATACCGAACAATACCCGCCGCTGACATTCCGCAACAGTTTTGGCGAAATCACCGGGTTTGGGACTGATATTGTGAATGAAATCATGAAACGGAATAAATCCTTCAACGAAATCAAACTTTTGTTGTGGAGCAATGGTTATGAACTCGCATTGAATAATCCAAACTTCTGTTTGTTCACGATGGATCGCACCGAAATACGCGAAGGATTGTTTAACTGGGTTGGCCCGATTGGAACCAACACTACTTATTTTTATATAAAAACAGGATCAGGAATCACCATAGCTTCAATAGATGATGCTAAAAATCTGACAGCGATTGGTACGGTAAATTCATGGTTTTCTGACCAGTATTTGCGCGATCAGGGGTTTACCAACTTGGTTTCTGATGGTGATCCTGCTGTGATGACCGAAAAACTTATGACAGGTGAAGTGGATGCCTTTGTTTGTACCAGCGTTACCTTTCCCGATATTCTTAGTTCGCTTGGCTATCAATACCATGAAGTAACACCCGCGTTTCCGCTGATGTCATCTGATTATTATATTGCATTTTCGAAGAACACATCCGAAACAATTGTCAATCAATGGCAGTCAGCGTTGGATGCCGCTAAAACAGATGGCACCTATGCGGCAATTTATGGCAAATGGTTTCCGTAAAACAGGGATTGTTAACAGAAAAAGCCTTCCCTGTAAAGGGAAGGCTTTTTGTCGGAGCGGCCCGACTCGAACGGGCGACCGCTTGCACCCCATGCAAGTATGCTAGCCAACTGCACCACGCCCCGATTGTGCGTGGCAAAGATACTACAGTTTTTTTAATTTGGAAAATATAGGGTCAATTCCATTTTCATCTCTATAATTGCTTTTCATTACCTTTGCCGTTAAAATACCGGAGCAGACCTGTAGAACCGGTTACACTGTATAAATCTCTTAATATTAATTTATGAATACATCTAAAAAACTGCTTTTCGGATTGCTTGGCGCAATGTCGATGAGCCTTTTATTAAACATTCAGCTTATGGCACAATCACCTGAGATCATCCCTTTGGAGAATTTCTTCAAAAATTCTGACCGCACTTCTTATGATATCAGTCCTGATGGAAAGTATATTTCCTTCCTCGGACCTTATGAAAGCCGCATGAACATCTTTGTTCAGAAAATCGGAAGCGAAAAGGTTACACGGGTTACTTCAGAAACCGATCGCGATATCGCCGGTTATTTCTGGGGCAACAACAGCCGCATATTGTTTCTGAAAGACAGTGGAGGCGACGAGAATTTCGCGCTTTTTGGCGTGGATTACAATGGTAAAAACCAGAAATGTTTTACCTGTTTCGATGGCGTTCGCACTCAAATTATCGATGACCTCGAGGATAATGAAGATGAAGTGATTATCGGACTTAACAAAAGAAATCCGCAGGTTTTTGACCCCTATCGCCTCAACATCAAAACAGGCGATATGGTGATGTTGGCCGAAAACCCGGGCAATATCCAGGGATGGATGACCGACCACGAAGGAAAATTACGTCTTGCATTAGCCATTGTTGATGGTATTAATACACAGGTTCAATACCGTGCCACCGAACAGGATGAATTTAAACCGGTATTGACAACGAATTTCAAAGAATCACTCGATCCTGCTTTCTTCACTTTTGATAACAAATACCTGTATGCCACATCAAACCTGGGTCGTGACAAGAGCGCTGCCGTAGTTTTTGATCCCGAAACCGGCAAAGAGATTGAAGTACTTTATAAAAATGATGGATACGATCTTTCAAACATCAGCTATTCGCGCAAGCGCAAGGTGTTGACCGCTGCAAGTTTTGTATCGTGGAAACGTGAACGCCATTTCTTTGATGAAACGACCAAGCAGCTTTTTGAACGCCTCGAAGGCGAACTGAAAGGATATGAACTCTCTATTGCAGCTTCCGATAAAGCCGAGGAAACCTTTATCGTTCGTACTTACAGCGACCGTTCATTGGGCGCTTATTACATTTACGATAAGGTTAAAGACAAACTGACAAAGATTCAGGAAGTAAGTCCATGGATCGACGAAACCAAAATGGCCGACATCAAACCTATTCAATACCGTGCCCGCGACGGACAAATCATACATGGTTACCTGACCTTGCCCAAAGGTGTTGAGGCAAAAAATCTTCCTGTGGTTGTGAATCCTCATGGCGGACCATGGGCCCGCGACAACTGGGGTTTCAATCCTGAAGTGCAGTTTCTGGCCAACCGGGGTTATGCCGTTTTGCAGATGAACTTCCGTGGTTCGACCGGTTATGGCCGCGCTTTCTGGGAATCGAGTTTCAAACAATGGGGGCTCACCATGCAGAATGACATCACCGATGGTGTTTACTGGCTCATCAATGAAGGTATTGCCGACAAAGACAAAATTGCTATTTATGGAGCCAGTTATGGTGGTTATGCCACCCTGCAGGGATTGGTTGTTACGCCGACTTTATATGCTGCCGGCGTTGATTATGTAGGTGTTTCTAACTTATTTACCTTTATGAATACCATTCCGCCTTACTGGAAACCCATGCTCGACATGATGTACGAGATGGTTGGTAGTCCTGAAGGCGACAGCATACAACTCGAAGCTACTTCACCGGCGCTGAATGCCAACAGGATTATGGCTCCATTGTTTGTGGCTCAGGGCAAAAACGATCCGCGTGTGAACATCGCAGAGTCGGATCAGATCGTTGAAGCATTACGTAAACGTGGTGTTGATGTTGAATATATGGTGAAAGACAACGAAGGTCACGGTTTCCATAACGAGGAAAACCGTTTCGATTTCTATCGTTCTATGGAGAAATTTCTGAATAAGTACCTCAAAAAATAATAGTTTGTTATGACTTCACTTCAAGTGAAGCCATCACTAAAAAACCACCGTTCGGGATATTCGAACGGTGGTTTTTTTATCTATTGACCCTTTCTTATTTCCTCGAAACCGGTAGCTTTAATCTTCGTTTTCCATCGAAAAAATTGAGTGCATTCACAATGGCGGCTGCTGTAGGAACAAGGCCTATCTCACCAATTCCTTTGGCGCCGTAAGGACCGTATTGGTCGCTTTCTTCGATACCAATCACTTCAATTTCAGGCATTTCATTGGCGCGTAGTATCCCAAGGTCTTTGAACTTCAGGCTGATGGGTTTACCGTCTTTTAACGGAAAATCCTCAGTAAGTGCATAGCCCAATCCCATGTGGATGGCGCCTTCTATCTGTCCTTCAAAAAGCATATGGTTCATTATTTTTCCGGCATCATGTGCTGCAATCACCTTCTGAATTTTGCCTTTATCGTCTAAAATCACAACCTGCGTAGCATAGCCATACGCGAAATGTATCTTCGGATTGGGCGTGTCGGTGCCGGGTTTGCAGGTGAAATCGCACACATATTTCCCTTTGTAACATTTTCCGGTGAGCTCTGCAAGTGTTGACTTTTCAAGGTCTTTTTTCAAGGTTTTCGCGGCATCAATGATAGCGTTTGCGACCAAAGCTGTTGCCCGTGATGAGGTTGTCATTCCTGTTGGGAGGTTTGCTCTGGTATCGGTTTCAACCCTGATAACTTCGGGCCGGATGCCGGTTTCATGATGCAAAGTCTGGATGGCCATGGTATGTACACCTTGTCCCATTTCGGACCATCCATGCTGAACAAGCACTTCATTTTCAGAGATGACTGTTATTGAAACTTCACTTTCGTCAACCATTCCGTTTCCAACGCCGGTATTCTTTAATCCGCATGCAATACCTGCGAAACGTGCCTGCTGAAACTGTTCTTTCACAGCAAGCAGTGTTTTTTTTAGTCCGACGCCTTGCAGGCGTTGCCCGGTGGCAGTTTTTGAACCTTCTTCGAGGGCATTGTCGAAACGTATCTGCCAGCGATCGAAACCACCTTGCCGGCACAGATCATCGATGCAGCTTTCAATGGCAAACACCACCTGAGGCACACCAAATCCCCGCATGGCGCCACCTGGAATATTGTTCGTGTAAACGGTGTCGGCCTGAATATCAACAGCCGAAATGGTGTATCCACCCGTGGCATGACCCACGACACGTTCCATAACTTTCGTGCCAACGGATGCATAAGCGCCAGTATCGCCAACTGCCCGAAGGCTGATTGCGGTTAACATACCTCCACCATCACAGGCAAGTCGCATATCCATCCACACGGGATGCCGCTTGGGATGCATCATCATCGATTCGTCGCGGTTGAGATGCACACGAACAGGCTTTTGAATCAAAAAAGCTGCCAGCGCTGCATGACCCTGTACGGTCAAATCTTCTTTGCCGCCAAATCCACCGCCATTCGAAACCTGAACAACCCTTATCTTTTCAACCGGAAGACCCAGTATCCGTGCAATGAGTTTTTGGTCAACATATACGCCCTGTCCCTGGCTGAAGAGCTTGATTCCGTCATCCTCAGGCAGTGCAATGGCTGTTTCTGTTTCGAGGAATGCGTGTTCGATGCGTTGGGTTTCGAAGTTGCCTGAAGAGATATAAGCTGCCGATTTGAAGGCGTTTTCAACATCACCAAATTTTATTTTACATCGTTCCAGCAGGTTTGAACTGTGGGTATGTACGGCAGGTGAATCTGCCTGCAGTGTCTCGTGCATATCCGTTACGGGCTTCAGTATTTCATATCCGATGTTGATAAGTTCGCGGGCTTCTCTGGCTATCAATTCATTATCGGCTACAACAATGGCCAGAACATCGCCAATATAATGCGTTGTTTCGCCTTCGCCGATCATCAACGGCCAATCCTGAAATATCAATCCGGTATATTTATCGCCCGGAATATTATTTGCTGTGTAAACAGCCCTTACACCCGTATATTTTTTAGCTTCTGAAATATCAATTTTCTTCACAATTGCCCGTGGAAACTCACTGAATTTCAAAGCAGCATGGAGCATACCTTCGTAATGCATATCATCTACAAACTTACGATCGCCGAGAGCTGTTTCGATAGATTGATATTTTGGAAACCGTCCTCCGATCTTCGCGCTAACACTTTCCTTATCGATGTGTTGCGGATGATTAATTTCGAAAAGAACACTTTCAATGGCATCCACAATTTTCACATATCCGGTACAACGGCAAAGATTTGGTGAAACAATGCTGATAATTTCGTTACGTGTCGCGTTGGGATTTGTATTTATCAACGATTTCATCCGCATGATAAAACCAGGTGTACAAAACCCACATTGCACAGCGCCCTGATTGGCAAATGCTTTACCGATAATCTGACGGAGTTTTTCAGGGATTCCTTCTGTTGTAATCACCTCAGCATCATCGAGTTCACGCATCTTTACACGACAGGCCAACTTTGCTTTTCCATTCACTTCAACCGTGCACGCGCCACAAACGCCTTGTCCCGAGCAACCATCCTTTGCGGAAGTAATATGTTTTTCATTCCTTAGATAATCGAGCAGGCTTGTTTCCTGATTTCCTGAAAAGGTGGAAAGCATTCCGTTGATTTGTAAAGAAATCATGACAATATTTTTTGCAATTGATCTATTGTAGGGTCAATTGGTGAGGGCAAGGTAAGAAGTTTTTGAACTGATTTCAAGTCCTTGAGACCACTTCCCGTGAGTAAAACCACATTACGCGAGCTTTCAGGAAGTTTGTTGCTTTGATGATAGGCAAGCAATCCGGCAAAAGCCGCTGCCGCCGCCGGTTCAACGAAGAGGCCGGTGTTTTGGGCGAGTATGGATGAGGCCGATAAAATCGCATCATCATTTACTGATAGCGATTCACCCCCGAATTTTTGCAGATATTGTTGTGCCATATAAAAATTACGGGGCAGATCGACCGAAATGGAATCGGCAAGGGTGTGGCCTGGGTTTACAACAAATTGTTCCTTACCAATATTCCTGATAAGGTTATCGCTGCCTTCTGATTGTATTGCTACAATCACAGGCATCTTATCGATGAGGTGCAACGCAATCAGGTCTTCAAAACCTTTGTAAACACCAGCCAGGATGACGCCATCGCCAACCGGGATAAATATACGATCGGGGATAGTGAATTGCAGTTGTTCGAACAGCTCAAACGAAACTGTTTTTTTTCCTTCAATGGTTAATGGGTTGAAGGCTGTGTTGCGGTTGTACCAACCAAACATCTCTGTCGCTTTCACACTCAGTTCAAAGGCATCGTCATAGGTTCCGTTAACTGGAACCAATCGGGCACCATACATCAGAATCTGAGTCAGTTTGGCGATTGGCGCCGATGCAGGCACGATGATGATGGCTTTCTGATGTTGTGATGCACAGATTCCGGCTAATGATGAGCCGGCATTTCCGGTGGAAGCGGTAACAAGGGTGTGATATTCATGTTCTTTGGCATAGGCCGAAACGAGTGCAGATGCTCTGTCTTTGAATGAGAAGCTGGGGTTCTGGGAATCGTCCTTCAGTAAAATCTGGAAGGGTAATTTACAATTATTCAATTTGTTAATTGAATACAGGGGTGTATCGCCAACACGTAGTTTTGGTAAACTATTGCTTTGTTCGATTGGTAATAAATCAATGAAACCACGCGATTTCAGGGTCGTGAAACCGGTAAATCGTTTTCTTAGGGATTTGTAATCGTAAACCGTTTTTAACACTCCTTTTTGGGGTAAGCCCTTGCCGTTGTGTGTTTCACATGCCGGGCAAAGATACATGGTGGCCTGGCCATCGTAAGTTGCATCACAGTTGGTGCACTGATAGTGGTGTTTTGATTGAAAAGTTGATAAAGCCATATTGTATTTTTCAATTAATCATCCTTTACTATAACTTTGGCTAAAGCCAGATTGTCTTTTTTCTTTTTATTTTTTACACAGGCTGAAGCCTGTGTCAATTAAAGCCTGTGTCAATTCATTTCTACAAAATTTAATCCTTAAATTTCTGAAATCCATATTTGACAATAAAATCATCATATTCCTCATGAAATGTTTTATGAGCATGATGCTCTTCCTGATTTCTGATATAATTACGAACTCTCACGATACCTGACTCTGAAACCGAAACGGCAAAATACTCGTCCTGCCATTCAAATTGCTGATTGATAAGCTTGTTATGGTTGATCCAGAAAGAAGATTCACCTTTGATTAACTGCATAATTTTACTGATTGTTTGATCTGATCCCAATGAAACTAGACAATGGCAATGGTCTGCATGACCATTTACGAAATCAATAAAAATGCCTTTTCCTTTTGCATTTTCTTTGATATGCTGCCAGACTGTTTGTCTTATTTCTTTTGTGGCTAAATAGGGCACCCAGTTTTTTGTACTCCAAACGAAATGAATATAAACTTTTATAAAAGGCATGATTTACTTGTTCTTATGTTTGTAAATAATACGAAAAAGAGAATATTTCACATTGAATTTTACTTCATTTTCAATAATTTGCTTGGCTAAAGCCAGAGTTGATTTTTTTCTGGTTTACTCGGGCTGAAGCCCGGGTCAATTGAAGCCCGGGTCAATTGAAGTTCGGAATTTATTCCTTCAATCCTGTCCTTTCATTAAATTCTTCAATCATTTCATCCCATTTAACTACCTGACTGAATATTTTCTCCCAAATTTCGCGGTCGTACCAAAGCTGATTCAGATCGCTGATGTCTTTTCCCTGTTGTTCAACCCAGGTAAAGTATTTCAGGTTATGGATGGCTTTGCGGTCGTTATATCCTAATTCTTTCAGGTAAACCACGGATGTTCCAAACAGGCATTTTTCCATGTCTTTGGCCGATTGAATTTCTGAATACTCACCCTTTTCAGCATTCAGTTCGTCGAGACGTGACACATACATCCCGGCCGAATCAGTTGCGATCGAAAATATCATGTCATCCGATGTCAGTTCGTAGTATTTGGCTGTTTTGATCGCGGAAAGAATATTACTAATGCCCGAAATTCCAAGCAAATGAAGGTTGTTTATCAATTCGGGATCCAAGCCGATGGAATTCAAATATTTGAGACCTTTTTCCTCGTTAAAAAGCCGAAAAACACGCATACAATCCTCGTCATCAATTGCCGTAACAACATCAGTATTTTTTACATTGTGTATCCAGGGCACATGTTTATCGCCTATTCCTTCGATCCTGTGACTGCCGAAACCGTTCATCAGAAGAGTAGGACACTGTAATGCTTCAGATGCAACAACCTTGATGTGTGGCGCGATGGTGCGCAGGTAATCACCGGCTGCGATAGTGCCTGCCGATCCGGTAGCCGAAACATAGGCTGCCAGTTTACTTTTGCTGGTTTTTATCAGGTTAAAAACATCCTCGATGGCACGACCCGTGGTATTGTAGTGCCAGGCAGCATTACCAAACTCTTCAAACTGATTGAAGATGATGCAATCGGGACGGTTGCGGCGGATTTCCCAACATTTATCGTAGATTTCCTTAACATTCGATTCGCAACCCGGAGTGGCAATCACTTCGGAACCAATCACATCGCGGAGCCATTCGAAACGTTCTTTACTCATTTCACTTGGTAGAATTGCCACTGATTCGGTTCCCATGATTTTTGAATCGAATGCGCCGCCCCGACAATAATTACCTGTTGAAGGCCAAACGGCCTTATGGAAAGTAGGATCAAAACCACCACTGATTATTTGTGGAGCCAGACAACCATAAGCGGCGCCAACCTTGTGCGCACCTGTGGGAAACCATTTGCCAAGAAGTAGCACGATACGCGCATCAACACCGGTAAGCTGTTTTGGCAACTCGATATAGTTTGGGTTTCCAAAAAGCCCGCCCTTTTCTTTGGGTTCATTTTTCCAGGTAATTCTGAAAAGGTTTAAGGGATTTATCTCCCATAAACCAATGGTTTTGAGTTTATGTTTCACTTTTTCAGGTATCAGCTCCGGATTGCGCATCTGGGCGAAGGTCGGGAGCAGTATCCCTTTTTCGCGAAACCTGTTTATCGCGTTCTGCAGTGCTTTCTCATCCGTTATCGAGTCAATGAATGGTATCATAATGATTATATTTTCTTAAAACCATGCTAAATTACGATCATATTGTCAATTTCTTTTGTTTATCGAAATTATAGAATATTGTTCTTATATATTGATTGTGAATAGATTTATTTTATATTTGGCATGTTTTCAATCATTCTATTCAGAAAAAAGTTGGAGTTATGAAAAAATTAGACCAAATAGATCGTAAGTTATTGAATCTATTGCAATTAAATAGTCGGTTGACGATTCGCGAATTATCGAAGCAGTTATTCCTATCCACCACACCCATTCACGAACGTGTGAAAAAATTGGAAAGCAGTGGTTACATAAAGAATTATCTCACCGAGATTGATCCGAAACTGGTCGGGAAGAAACTCATCGTGTATATTTCTGTCTCACTTAACGATCACACAAAAACAGCAATTGAAACTTTTGAGGCTCAGATGAACAGCCTCGATGAGGTGATGGAAGCATATTATATATCGGGGAACTCCGATTTTTTATTAAAAGTTCATTGTGAGGATATGGAAGATTTTCACAGTTTTATCACCCATAAGTTATCAGTTATCAACAATATAAGTCAATTCTTTAGTTCATTTGTGATGACCGAATCGAAGGTGAAAAGGAATTTTGTTTTGTAGGATTGGGAACCCCTGAAACCTGAAACCTGAAACTTTTTTAAAACCCCATCCGCAACCTTTTTCTTTCTACTATTTTGGTGAGTATTTCAGCGGGTTGAGCGAACTTATTAGTCAGCATGATGGCGGCAATCACGTATGGTTTGTAACCGGCCTCGAGGTAGGTTTTGATCCTGTAACGCTCAAAAACGGCTGCATTCACTTCACCGGCTTCACACGAAACACCGCTGATGTCGGCAGGCAAACAATGCAGATACAAGGCATCTCCGTTTTTAGTTTGTTTCATTTTTTTTGCATCATACTCCCAGTTTTTGAACCATGTATTATTGGCCAGGCATTGTTGTTCAAGTTCTTTAAGCCCTTGTTTATCGGCGTTTTTCAACAGTTCGGTACGTTGTTGCATGATATGAAATGGCGCCCAGCTCTTGGGATACACGATGTCGGCGTCCTTCATAGCATCTTCCATCGAATGGCTGATATTGAACGAACCGCCGCTCGTAGTGGCATTCGATTTCGCGATGTCAACAATCTCAGGAATCAGTTCATAACCTTCGGGGTAGGCAAGTTCGATATTCATTCCGAAACGTGACATGAGGGCAATGATTCCCTGGGGAACAGAGAGTGGCTTGCCATAACTGGGTGAATACGCCCAGCTCATCACGATTTTTTTACCGCGAAGATTCTCAAGCGAACCGAACTGCTGTTTCAGATGCATCAGATCGGCAAGCGACTGGGTAGGATGGTCCATATCGCATTGCAGGTTTACAATGCCCGGCCTTGAAGGTAAAACGCCTTTCGCAACTCCTTCGTCGAGTGCTGCACCCACTTCGCGCATGTATTTGTTGCCTTCACCAAGAAACATATCATCGCGGATGCCTATGAAATCTGACATAAATGAGATCATACTGGCCGTTTCGCGCACTGTTTCGCCATGGGCGATCTGCGATTTCTCTTCGTCCAGATCCTGAACTGCCAGGCCAAGCAGATTGCTGGCCGAAGCAAACGAAAAGCGTGTCCGTGTCGAATTATCGCGGAAATTCGAGATGGCTAATCCTGAATCGAATAGCCGTGTGGAGATATTGTTCGCCCGCATTTCCTTCAGTATGTTGGCTACTTCCAGTATCATACGGATGGAGGAGTCTTCTTTTTCCCAGGTCAGGAGAAAATCTTTACCGAATAAATCGGTTTTAATGTTGTTTAACCGTTGGATTTTTTGATGTATGTCCATAGTTTCAAAATTTCATTTCCATTTCGACAATTTTTTAGTTTTCAGGTAAATTCATCTTCGTGCTTCCAACTACTAAGCTTTCCCTATTTCATACACCAATCCGGCATAAAAAGCCGTAGCGGTCACCAGATCACTAATGGCAATTTTTTCGTTGGGAGCATGGGCCAACACTTCATTGCCGGGGCCAAAACCGATGGTCGGGATACCAAACATGCCATTGATTGTGACGCCATTGGTCGAGAAAGTCCATTTATCGATGATGGGCGTTTTGCCAAAAAGACCTTTGAAAGCACGATCAGCATCTTGCACGAGCGGATGCGATTCTTCAATTTTCCAGGTAGGATAGTATTTTTCCATGCCGTATCCGAGACCGGTGTAAGCCGTTTCTTTATAATTCAGCACCTCCACTTTCGCATTCATCCCTTCGACAAGCTGCTCAATTTCAAGTATAGCCGATTCCTTTGTTTCGCCCCATGTGAGGCGGCGATCGAGGTGAATACGGGCAAAATCGGCTACTGCACATAGCGATGGACTGCCTGAAACGATTTCGGAAATGGTTACGCTTCCTTTACCAAGAAATTCATCGAAGGCAAGTCTTTCGTTCAGTTTCTCGATTTCGAGAGCGGTTCGCGATGCCATATAAATGGCATTTTTGCCCCGTTCGGGAGCCGAGCCATGCGATGAAACACCAAAGAAACTCACCGTTATTTCCATTCTACCCCGATGACCCCGGTAAATGTTGAGGTTGGTTGGTTCGGTACTCACCACAAAATGTGGTCTTAGATTTTCTTCTTCGATGAGGTATTTCCAACAAAGACCATCGCAATCTTCTTCCATCACGCTACCCACAAAATAAATGGTCAGGTTTTCAGGAACGCCAATCTCTTTAATGATTCTTCCGGCAGTCACAAATGCAGCCGGACCTCCTTTCTGATCAACGGTGCCACGACCATGTACAAAGCCATCCCTGATCTCGCCGCCAAGCGGATCGAAACTCCAATTGGATAAATTTCCCAGATCTACCACATCGATATGGCCATCAAAGGCCAGGATTATCGGGCCGTTTCCGATTTTACCAATCACATTGCCGAGTCCGTCAATTTTCACTTCGTCGAATCCGGCAGCCAGCATTTGGCGTTGAAGTTCCAAAGCAACTTCTCTTTCTTTGGTACTTAGCGATTTATGTTTGACAAGTCGGGATAGATTGGTGGTGGTATTTTGGCTGTATTTCTCAGCCAACTTAGTAATGCGTTCAAAAATATTTTCCATGCCTGAGGAGATTGTTCACACCGCTAAATTAGCTTTTATTGACAGGAAAGGGCCTCTGAAGGAGAAGTTTAGGGTAAACGCTAACTAATTTGAAATCAAGAAACAGAATATATGGATAATGTAGAATATAATTCTATTAATACATGAATCTATATCTGTTAATTCTTTGAAACAAATTATGGTTTTATCTCAACCTCCCGGTTCAGGTAAACGGTATAATCTTTCAACAGCGGTTTATAATCGCGGTTGTTGAACAGGCGCGAGGTAATCAGGAAATCGGCAGTGGAGCGGTTGCTGGCCGTCGGGATATTATACAACACCGATAAGCGCAACAAGGCTTTCACATCCACATCGTGCGGTTGGTTGGTCATCGGGTCCCAGAAAAAGATCAGATAATCTATTTTACCTTCGGCAATCAGACTTCCGAGTTGCTGGTCGCCGCCCAACGGACCTGATTTCAGGCAGGTTACATGGTCCAGCACTTCAGAGACCATTTTGCCGGTTGTTCCGGTGGCGTAAAAAACATGATCGTTCAGCTTCTTCAGGTTGTGAGTCACCCAATCGAGCAGATCTTTTTTCCGGTTATCGTGTGCCACAAGGGCGATGATTTTTGACATAATGCTTTTGTTGAAATTTTTCGTTAAACCGAAGTTATAAACAGGGTTTTATTGTCTTAATCTATTCCGTTTTGCCTTTCAATGCTGCAAAAATTGCCATACAATGACCATGCCCCAGATCAAAGTCGCGTTTGAGCCAGCTTACAATGTCTCCCGCTTTCACGCCGTCTTTTAATTTTCCTTTTTCAAGAAAATTTTTCTGCCCGGCAAGCTCTTTAAAATCATCAATACTCTTACCCGTTTTTGTCTTTATATTGTCTAAATATGCTTGAAATGACATAATGTATTTAATTAGGTTTTACATGATGTTATTGGCGCCAATCGGCTTCCACTCATAGGTAGAGGCACATGTACGCCGTATCACCCGCCACTTTCACCTTAAATTTCACGTCTTTGGCAACAATGAAAGTGTCGAAAGGTCGAAAAGTTTTCCATTCCGTTTCGCCGGGCTGCTGCACCTGCATTGATCCCGAAACGACGGTCATGTGTTCGATGGTAGAAGTGCCGAAAACATATTCGCCGGCTGCCATTACACCAATAGTGGCAGGGCCCTCATTTGTTTCAAATGCGATTGATTTTACCTTGCCATCGAAATACTCATTCGTCTTGAACATATTATATGATTTTTATTAGTAGTCGTTTCCGTGGTAACCGAATAGTTTTCTTTCCTTGATGCGTTTGGCAATAAAAACGGGAACCATTGATTCCCAGCCTGTTCCGCCGTGGTGAATTTTATCCAGAATCTCCTTCGAATGGATTCGCAGGTAGTTGATGTTCATGTTTTTTATGTCGAGAATCAGGCGGTTTGCAACCAGATGTTCGAACAGATGTTGCGTACTTTCGGGGAAAGACAGGTTTTTTGTTGTAACAAGTTTATTTGTTCCTTCGTCGAGCGCCGGATAAACGTACATTTTCATATTTGCCGGAAAGAGCTCACCCAGCGCCTCAAGAATACCACCTTTGAGATGGGTGTAGTATTTTTCGTTAAGTACCTTTTCAAAGGTCTCCACACCAATCACAACGCGCAGTTTTATAATCCTGAACTGGGTCAGAAAACGCACTAATTTATAAAACTCCCTGAAGTTCGATACCATCACATTCTGCCCCATTTCGTTCAGTAAATCGACACGGTCGAGAAAGTCATGTTCGTCAAAATCGCCTTCACTTAACAGGTTGTTCAGTGTGATTTCGCAGATGGGGATGGTGTTTTTTTTATCGTAGTCTTCATCTTTTTTAAACAGGCTGAAACTCGATTTAAGCATGTCAACACTCACGTAAGTGACCGGACGAAAGCTTCCGCGAAAAACGATGGCGTTTTTCTTGTATAACATATCATCAGACTCCTGCACCATGCCATAACGGTCGAACATAATGGCGCCGGTCATCCCGTTTTTTACCAATTGTACGGCCAGCAACCGGTTGTCAACATACGACAATTCGGCGCCGTTCATATTCACCATAGTGATCTCCACACGGTCGGTGGTAAGGTTATCGAGCAGAGACTGAAGGAAACTGTTGGGTCGCTCCCACAAATAATAACAGGCATAGATAAGGTTTACACCCAGTACACCGAGGGTATTTTGTTGCAGAAGATTATCATTTTCATGCAACCTTACATGGATGATCACACAGTTGGGTTCGGCATTCTCTTTCAATTGAAACCTGACACCCAGCCAACCATGACTGATATTGTCTTTCCTGAAATTGAGTGTAGAAACAGTATCGGCAAAGGAAAAGAAACGGGTTCCAGGATTTTTGGTTTCGTTCAGAAAACTAAGTACTTCATCGTATTCTGCTTCGAGCATCACCTCGAGCCGTTCGCGCGATACATAGCGTTTGGCATGTTGATGACGGCTGTAAATGGCGTCGCTGTAGCGCTTGTCGTAGGCCGAGATTGTTTTGGCAATGGTTCCGGAAGCGCCACCGGCCTGGAAAAAGTTACGCGCCACTTCCTGTCCGCCACCGATTTCGGCGAAACTTCCGAAGATAGTAGGGTCGAGGTTGATATCTAAGGCTTTGCGATGAATGGCAAGTGTATCTTTTGCTTCAGGCATAATGTTTTTTGGCTAATGCTGTGGCAAAGATAAGTTTTTCCGGCTGAGGTGAAAACAGGGATTTGTGAGGTTATACGTTTGAAAGTTCATAATGTTTGGGATTTATGGTTTACTTTTGGGGTCAATGTTGTTTATTTTTGAATCAATTTGATACTGCAATTCGACGGCTTTATTATAAATAATTCAAGTTTCGTATTTGTAATATGTGAATGTATATATTTGATCCATAGCGATATATAAATAATATGTAGCCCTTTGCGTGACTTTGTGTCTCCTTAGTGCCTTTTGTGGTATAGCTAAAAACAGTTACTCAAAGTGTCACAAAGAAGGCACAGAGGTTCACAAAGCGATGTGAAAATCAAAAATAGAATTTGTAACATATTATATATCAGTACATCTAAATTTCTTGTATAAACTCAAAACATTGCAATTGAAATATTTAGCACTTGGTACGAAACATCAGTAACTAACAAAAAACTGCAAGATGAAAGAATTACTTCCCAAACCGGTCAATGTTGATCAATACATTTCCTTCTTTCCATCTGAAACTCAGTTTCTGCTTCAGCAACTTCGGGCAACGATTATCGAAGCCGCACCTGAGGCGGAAGAACTGATAAGTTATCAGATGCCGGCCTACAAATACAATGGAATGTTGGTCTATTTTGCTGCCAATAAAAACCATATCGGATTTTATCCGACTTCCACACCTGTCATTGCTTTTAAAGAGGAATTGGCTGGTTTCGAATGTTCGAAAGGCGCAATTCGTTTACCACTCGATCAGCCACTTCCACTCGGGTTGATTCGTGAAATCGTAACATTTAAAGTTGAGGAGAATCTGGAAAAACTCAGGATGAAGAAAGGAAAGATTCGAAAATAAATTCTATTTTTCAAATCGTTTAATTTGCTTTTTCCTGACCCGGTTGCAATAATTCTAATCATAATTATGCCAAATTCTGTGAATCTGTGGCATAAATTCTACCTTTGCAGCCAATGAAAAAACTCGCCATTTTTGCTTCGGGAAGCGGAACCAATACGCAACGGATTACTGAATATTTCAGCGAAAATCCGTTGGTCGAAATTTCACTTGTTGTGTGTAACAAGCCCGGTGCCGGCGTTATTCAACGGGCCGATAACCTGCATATTCCGCTAATAATGATCGATCGGACAGGTTTTTATCAGTCCGACTCCCTCTCAAAACTACTCGTTGAAAAGGAAATTGATCTGATCATTCTGGCAGGTTTTCTTTGGCTCATTCCCAACCATTTGTTGCAGCGTTTCCCAAACCGGATCATCAATATCCATCCTGCTTTGCTTCCAAAATATGGTGGAAAAGGCATGTTTGGCGCATTGGTACATCAGGCTGTTATTGAATCCGGAGATACGAAATCGGGTATCACAATTCATCATGTGAATGAGAAATATGATGATGGTGCCATTATCTTTCAGAAGGATTTAACAATCGAACCAGATGAAACTGCCGACTCACTGGCTGTAAAAATCCATGAACTCGAATATCGTTTTTTCCCTGAAGTGATTGAGAGTATTCTTTTCCCTGATAACCAAAAGTAGTGAACTTTGCTTTTTGTGTGGCAAGGCGAAAGTATCCTAATCTTCATCCCTGAAAAGCGCTGATCGGACAAAATATGACCACGCTGATATTTCAAAACATGGGTCAAAATCCATCATCTTACTTCCTGTTCAAACAATAAAAGCGGCGTTTTTAAGTTAATTTGATTGCAAAGTTTTTAATATTTTTACCAATTTAAATAAGGCTGGTATGATTTCTCTACATAAAACAATTCGTATTCTGTGCATTTCGCTTTTCTTTTCTCAAACCTCATTTGCCCAGGGCATTGGAATCGGCGAATGGAGAACGCACTTACCTTACCAGCAAGTGATTGATGTTGAAGTAGTTGGAGATAAAACCTATGCCGCTACCCCTTTCGATCTATTCATTTATAACCATACCGACAACAGCATCAGTTTCCTGAATAAGATCAACGGACTGAACGATATCGGTATCAGTGCCATTAAATATCACAGTGGATTAAAAACGCTGTTGATCGCATATTCCAATACCAATATCGACCTTGTTCGTGAAGATAAGATCGTGAACATGAGTGATATCAAAGACAAGGATCTGATCGGAAACAAAACGATTAATGATGTGATGTTCATTAATAATTACGCGTATGTTTCGTGTGGTTTCGGGATAGTTGTTCTCGACATCGAACGTGAAGAAGTGTTCGACACATACTTAATTGGTCCTCTTGGAGGTTATATCAATGTATATGATATCACCCTTTTCGATAATAAACTTTATGCTTCTACTGAATCTGGTGTGTATTATGCTGATATCGACAGTCCGAACCTGGCTGATTATAACCAATGGACCAAGGATATGAGTTTGCCACATCCCGATCTTCCATTTCTGCAGATTGAAGCATTTGCGGGTAAACTATTTGCCAACTATTCGCGTAACACCTATAACAACGATACCTTGTTTGTATTTAACGGCTCAGCATGGGACTATTTCGATAAACCCAATAATTCACGCCATTTGAAAATGCGTGTTGATGGAGATAAATTTATCTTGTTGGACAATTACTCAGTGAAAGTTTACGATCAGAACCTTCAGCAGTTGTATTCGGCCAGCAATTTTGAAGGAGCGGGTATTGAGCCAAAAGCAGCAACACTCGATGTTGACAACAATTTGTGGATAGGTGACCGCAGACGGGGACTCATAAAATCGTACAACAACGGATATAGCGGAGAAATCATTCTTCCCAATGGCCCGGGAACTACAAATGTTTATGAAATAAAAGCCAGGGGCAATTATGTTTGGGTTGCTTCGGGTGGGCGGGCTTCCAACTGGTCGAAACTCTATATGACCGATGGTGTTTTTGGATTTGACGGTTCAGGCTGGCGCACCTTTAACAGAAGTAATACGAGCGCTTTCGATTCCATCTCCGATTTTGTAAGTGTTGCCATCAATCCTCTCAAACCCGATCAGGCCTTTGTAGGGACCTGGCAGGATGGTGTGGTCGAGTTTACTGACAATGCTGTTTCGAACATCTATTCGGTGAACAACAGCTCACTCAGGCCATGGATAGCAGCACCCGATTTAGTGAATATCAGCGGATTGGATTTCGATGGCTTCAATAATCTTTGGGTTGCCAATACAGGCGCAACCGATATTTTATCGATGAAAACGCCCGCAGGGCAATGGCGCTCTTTTAATCTTGGTTCTTCAGCCAGCGGTATTGATATTTCGAATATGATTGTTGATAAATCGAATAACAAATGGATCATCCGTCGCTCCGAGGGAATGGTGATGGTTTTCAAAGACAACAACACCTTCGATAATCCTGCTGACGATAAAATGAAAGTACTTACTTCTTCTCCAGGAAGCGGTAATATCCCTGGTAACCAGGTACTTTCGATGGCTGTTGATTTGGATGGCGCCGTTTGGGTTGGCACAGATGAAGGCCCGGCAGTTTTTTACGATCCTGATAGAATTTTTGAACAGGGAGTGAATTATGATACGCAACAAATACTCATACCACGCAATGATGGCACCGGACAAGCCGATCCCTTGCTTGCAAGCGAAAAAATACTCTCTATCGCGGTTGACGGCTCAAACAAAAAATGGTTCGGCACCGAAAATGGTGTTTTCCTGATTTCGAAAGACGGGCTCGAGGAAATATTTTATTTCAATACTGAAAACAGTCCTTTGCTTTCGAACACCGTAAGCAGCATCGCGATAAACGATGATGGCGAAGTTTTCTTTGGTACCAGCAAGGGTATTATCTCATTCAGGGGCAATGCCACACCTCCAACACCTGTTAACACTGATGTGTATGCTTTCCCAAATCCGGTAAGGGAAAACTACAGTGGCCCAGTCGCTATCAAAGGTTTGGTTTCAGGAGCCATTGTGAAGATTACCGATGTAAGCGGAAACCTTGTTTACGATACTCAGGCCGAAGGTGGACAGGCCATCTGGGAAGGTAGAACCAGCAACGGAAGAGAAGTGAAACCAGGTATTTACCTTGTATTTGTAAGTAACAGCCTTGGAGAAGAAACACTTGTCACCAAAATTCTGATGATGCGTTAGCGATGAACGAACGGTTACGCGGAATCGTTTTACAGCACCATAAATATAGCGAAACCAGTCTTATTGTCAAGGTGTTTACCGAAACACACGGGCTTCAATCCTATCTTATAAAAGGAGCTTTTGGCCGCCGTTCGAAACTGCGCCCTGCTTTTTTTCAGCCAATGACTTTCATCGATTTTGTAGCCGACCTGAAAACCAATCGTGAGCTGCACTATATGCGCGAAATATCGATTGAGACTGTATTTTACAGCATCCCTTTCGATATGCAAAAAAATGCCATTATTCTTTTTATCAGCGAATTGCTTACGAAAACAATACTTGAACACGAATCAAATTCGCTGCTTTTCAATTTCTTACACCGGAGCATTCAGTGGCTCGATCTCAGTAAAACGAATTTCTCCAATTTCCATCTCTTTTTCTGTTGGGAACTAACTAGATACATTGGGTTTTATCCAAAATTGGATCGAACGGATAGCCAGCATATCTTCGATCTGATGGAAGGGGTTTTTAAAACCAACACACCCGGACACGGCTATTACGTTGAACCACCAAAAAGTTTAATCATGCGGCAGCTTTGCCTGTGCAAACTCGAAAATCTGCATGAAGTCGAATTAACGAACAAAGTCCGTCGCGAAATCCTTAATGAAATTTTGATTTATTATCGTTTGCATCTTCCCGGTTTCAATGGTTTGAAATCGCACGAAGTACTGAAATCGGTGTTCGAATAAGGAGTGGAAGGACGAAGGCAATAGTGTTCAATAAATATTCAATGGCTCTTCGTACATAATTGACAAGATCGAATTTCATGATATTTATACCTATATTTCAGGGTTGAAATAGGCGAACTATCGATCTGGCTAATGATTTGTTGTGATAATAAATTTCATAATAGATTTATTTGAATTATCTTTCAATTGAGTTTTTATCCTCCTTTTTCATTTAAAATTTAGTTTGAATAAAACAATTGTATTTTCAATCCATTTAATGTATTTTTACAAACCAGTAATAAACAATTAATCAAAGAGCTACATCATGTTTCTCGACGAATATTTCAAAAGAAATTTTTTATTGGCAGCTTTTACTTTGTTATTAGCTTCCAATGGCTTAAACGCCCAATCATGGAAGGTCATTAGCCGTGATGACACATTGAATTACAAACGGAGTACCAGCTCTGTTCCGATGCCTGACTTAGTGGTGCGGGTAATTTCAGAAGAAATGTCAGGAAATGATACGATTCTGAATCTGAATAAATTAGCATATGAAATTGCAGATGGAAAGGCGCTTGTTAATCAATCCGGCTTTCTTCAGAAACAATTAATTATTAAACCAGATGGACTGGTAACCTTAAATGATACAGCTGTTTATAATTTATATCCATCTGCCGGAATCGGAGCAAACTGGCTTTTCAATTCAACGAATGGCATCACTGCGGAAGTTATTTCCATCACGGAAGAGGTAGTTCTCGGCCTGACTGATTCGGTGAAAACCATCAATTTATCGGATGGCAATCAGATCAAACTCAGTAAGAATTGGGGAATTCTTTCTTTTCCTGATGTTCTAAATGAAGGTGTAAACCTCAACCTTGTCGGGATTGACAACAAACGTATCGGAGAGTTTTTCCCCAATCATGTTGATTTTGCTAATAGTATCTATGTTGGGGACAAATTTTATTACAGTCTTGATATAAATCAATATGGATACCCAGGACCAAGTCATTATGAGTCAACAGACTATAGATGCACAATTGACTCAAAAATGGTAAGCGATTCTGCAGTCAAGTATTTCTTCTCAGGTGTTTCAAGACATATGAAAGACATGGACTATGATGATTATATTTCATACAGTGGAGTATATGTTTTCCCATTAATATATACTAATGCCCAGGAACAAAATTTTTATAACCAGATTAAAGATTCTTATCCTGGAGATTATTTTTTTATAGGTAATAGTTATCTAATTATTGATTGTGAATATGATACTCCATTACGAAATATTCGTAAAAGAGTTGGAGGCAGACCATATAATCGATTGGAGAATGATACACTTTATTTTGATTATGATCCATATTCGAACTATACAGAACAATTCACATCTATTTTTGGAATACCTCCAATGTTTTACGAACATCAATTTGGTGATCCAACATATGATGTACGTACTAGTTTTTATTTAGTAGCGTGGAAAAAGCCTTGGGGTGGTAATGGTAATTTTCCTTCTATAAACTTTACGAATGAAAAATGGCCAGTAATAAGCCAATCAGACACAATGAGTTACAGACGTAACAATACTACTGGTAATATACCTGATGAAAGTATTTGGGTAACCTCATTCGAAGTATCGGCCAATGATACGATTTTGCAATTGAATAGAAAGGTTTTGCATACTGATGAGAATTATTATATAATGAATGGGGTAGGTTGCCTACTGAAAGAAATTCAAATTAAGATGGATAAATCGGTGGTGTTAGTTGATACATCTCAATATGTTCTATATCCCACTGCAGATATTGGTTCTTATTGGGTTTTCGATCAGTCCAAACATATCTCTGCTTTCGTTGAATCAGTGCAAAACGAAACAATACTTGGATTAGCTGACAAAATGAAAACCTTCAAATTATCGAATGGGAAAATAATAAAATTAAGTAAAAATTGGGGGATTATGTCAATCCCTAATTTCAATCAGGAGGGTGAAACATTCAATCTTACAGGAATTATGAACCAAAATATTGGTGAACAATTTCCAAACCACACCGATTATGCCCTTGGCTGGGAAGTTGGGAATCTTTTTCGAACCCGTGAAGGCCGGATTGAAAATTTGAGTAATGGCACAGTAAATGAGTATATTACACATAAACAGTTTGAGATAAAAGAAAAATCGGTAACTGATTCAACTGTAAAATACCTTGTTTCTGGATATCGCTGGGAAGAAATGCCACAGGAGCCAATCAGTTATTTTCCATATAATGATGTACTTGAATTTTCACTGAAAAAAGCACCATTTGTTGGACGCGAAGGATTGGGGAGAATGCAGGACAAATTTGACGGTGATACGTTAATCACACATTTCAATGACCAGACATCCATCCATACCGTTGAATGGTATTATGATTCACTGTTTCAAACCACCGGAAAAAGAATCTTCGGACCGCCATTTCAGGCAATCAGGAATGATACACTGATTCCGGTTAATCCAACAGCTACTTCATTATTCGAGTGCCGTTATGATGCACTTCCAGGTTTACCAACAGTTTTGTATTCAGATAAATACTATGGTTCTGACCTTGAAGATTCTCAGACTTTTTTCTCGGAAATTGTTGCCTGGTCAACCCCCGAAGGGAGTTTCGGTGAGTTTATCGCCAATCCGTTGGGTCTTTCCGAGATGGATTTACCAAAGGATGTAACAATTTATCCCAATCCATTTAAGAACATTCTTAACTTTAATTTTCATCAGGAATCAGATTATCAAATGATAGAAATATATGATGCATCCGGGATACGAGTTTATTTGGCAAATGTAAATTATGGCTTAAATAGCCTCGATTTATCACAAATGGCTGATGGATTGTATTTTGCGAAAATTTCCGGTCCGAATCAACTTACTGTATTGAGAATTGTGAAACTTAATTGATGAATAATCTGTCATTTAGTATATATTCATAGATGCAAATTTTAATCAACTACATGAAAGAAAGGATATTATTGATCGTTTTTGGGATTGCATCCATTACGAGTTTTGCCCAAACTGATCTGGGTTATCACTGGAAAAGGTTATTTGGAAGCCCGGATGCCGAAATGGCAAGGTGTCTTGCGATTAAAACTAATGGAGATAATATCGTAGCTGGCTATACGACAATGAGTGAATGGTTTAACCATGGAGGAAAAGATATTTATATTGGGAAAGCTGATCAGTCCGGAGTTTACAAATGGGCGGCTTATTATGGAGGAACTTTGGATGAAGAAGCATACAGCATATCGAATACGCTTGATAATGGTTTTATTATAGCCGGCTATACAACTTCTAATGATGATGAAGTAAGTGGAAACCATGGAGGAAAGGATACTTGGGTTATTAAAACCAGTAGTACGACTGCCATTGAATGGCAAAAATGTTATGGAGGCACGTTGGATGATGAAGCTCGCACTGTTCAACAAACTTCAGATGGCGGTTATATCATTTCAGGATACACAAAATCAACAGATGGAGATATCACATCTAATCATGGTAGTAAGGATTGTTGGTTAATAAAAATAGGATCGGATGGCATAATTGATTGGCAAAAAACTTATGGTGGCTCATTTGACGACGAAGCATTATGTGTTCAGCAAACAGTGGATGGTGGCTATATTTTTGCAGGATCCACAATATCGCAAAATGGTGATGTTACAGTACACTATGGTGTAACTGATTATTGGGTTGTAAAAACTGATGAGAACGGAGTGATTCAATGGCAGAAATCTTATGGTGGAACAGTTGCTGATGAGGCTACCGGCATTCTACAAACAACTGATGGTGGGTATATTATCACAGGTTCAAGTAAATCATATAATTATGATGTCACATTGAATCATGGAGGCTTTGATTACTGGATTGTAAAAATCAATTCCACAGGCGAAATAGAATGGCAAAAGACCTACGGCGGATCGCTGGATGATATTAGCTCGGGCATTCAAAAAACAAGCAATGGAGGATATGTTGTTGCTGGTTCTACCAAGTCAGGGAACGGTGATATAACCTTTAATCATGGTGATTCGGATTATTGGGTAATTCTTATCAATGAGTCGGGTCTTCTTCAAAGCCAGGAATCCTTTGGAGGGTCGGGTATTGATGTTGCCAGTGCAGTAAAAGTTGCCTCAGATGGTAACTGTGTTGTTGTTGGAACGACAAATTCTCCTGATGGAGATGTTGGCAACACTGGGTATGATGATGATATATGGGCGCTAGAAACCTGTGCCACCTTTCCTACCGCCATAACAATAGCTGATCCGAATTATTGCAGAAGCACCTCACTTATTGGACCTGATGGTTTTGCATATTATTCCTGGTCAACGGGTGAAACTACAAAATCCATTGAAATTGATGATGGAGGTGAATTCAGTTTGTTTGTATCATTAGCAAATGGTTGTAAATCAATTGTTGGTATTGAGGTGCCCGATCCCACTTATTATGGTGATGAACCAATCGCGATCACCCGTTCCTTTTATAATTGTGATACTGTCAGTCTGACTGCAACAGATGGTTTTGAATCCTACATTTGGAATACAAATCAATCGGGACAGACCATAAAGGGTGTTCCTGGTAGAAGTTACTGGGTAAGGGGTACAAATGTACAAGGTTGTAGCTCACATACTTTTTATTACACTGCCCCAACCGATACTTTGTCAGTACAACATCAAATATGTTTCATCACCATGGATGAACAGATTGAAAAAAACGTGATCGAAATACAAAAACCATTTAACCTTGGTGTTGAAAAAGTAAATTTGTTCAGGATGGTTGATACAAGCAATATATATGAGAAAATTGCCGAATTTGGACCCGAGAATGAGAATCAATTTGTTGATTTACAATCTGATCCAAATCATCATTCCTATACCTATAGGCTGATGGTGAATGATATCTGCGGAAGAGAGAACTTTAATAATTCTTTATATAATTCAATTTTTCTTGTGGCAAACATTGGAGAAAACAACAAGGTTATGCTGAACTGGAATTCTGTTTTGGGATTTTCCGATGAACGAGTAAATGTTTACAGAAGCAATGCCGGTGGACCATTTCAAATCATCGGTGATTTTCCGGGAAATGTTTATTCAGTATCTGATTTAAATCCACCTCCAGGAATAAACAGATATCAGGTCCGGTATTATATCGATTTGAACTGTTCTCAAACAAAATCAACATACGGTTATGTCGGCTCCAATATCGTGCAGACCGGTGTAGATGGAATTCATGAAGATATGTTATCATCCTTTGAAATTTATCCCAATCCATTTATAAATACTGTAAATATTAAATTTTCCGGTGCAACAACTTCAGGTCTTGTCGAAATTTTCAATTCAGCAGGAATACCGGTTTATAGTTTTCAGGAAGCAAATCTCAATAAATCCATTGATCTTTCGATGCTGAAAGAAGGGCTTTATTGTTTGAAGATTACAAGTCCGGCAAAAACAGCAACTTTGAAAATAATGAAATTGAAGTGATTGATTTTGGATTTTTCGTTTAATTGATCATTGAAAAACATATTCTTTCTATTTGTTAGACAATGATTAGTTTATATTGTTTTACCCAATCAAATCCTGTTACTCAATGAGAAAAATCATTGGGGGATCGGGGAACGAAGAGGACAATAGAATACAATAAACATCAGCCAATGGATTTATTATTGCCGGATTTATTAATTCGAGTGATAGTGAAGTAACAGGATATCTAAATAATAGGGATTATTGGGTTTTAAAAACAGCTCAATCTGGTAAGGTTCAATGGCAACAATTTTCGGAGGATCAAATGAAGATTTTTGCGTCCAATATCCAAAAAACATTTGATAATGATTATATTGTCAGTGTCCACTTCCACTCCAAAAACATCTTTCATCGAAGCGTTTACGCTTATTGGCCGGATTTTGTATTTTTGCAAAAAAATCATAGTCATTAATTTTATGAAAAAACTACTACTTATTCTTTGCTTCGCCACCAGCCTCGGTTTGATGGCCCAAAACAAGCCGGAAACAAAGGTGCTGATCAAAACCTCCGAAGGTTCAATCACCGTAAAACTATACAATGACACGCCCTTGCACCGCGACAATTTTATTAAACTGATCAAACAGGGATGGTATGATAATTCGCCCTTTCATCGTGTAATCAAGAACTTCATGATTCAAGGTGGTGGTGATCAATATGGCGCACAGGATCCGGGTTACACCATTCCTGCCGAGATAAAGGCAAACCATATTCATAAAAAAGGTGCCCTGGCAGCAGCCCGTATCGGCGATAAACAGAACCCGGAAAAGAAATCATCGGGTTCACAGTTCTATATCGTGCAGGGCCAGAAGTATGACGAAAACACCATCAAGATGATGTCGGCACGAAGCGGAATGAATTATACTGACGAACAAAAGAAAACTTATAGCACTATTGGTGGCACACCCCATCTGGATGGCGCTTATACCGTTTTTGGCGAAGTGATTGATGGATTCGATGTGATCGATCGTATCGCAGCAACCAAAACCGGACCGGGCGATGTGCCGGTTCAGCCAATGACCATGACAATCGAGATATTGAAATAAGAGAAATCACATTAACCTGCTTCGAATGAGAACTAAAATAGCCGGGCTGCTCTGTGAAATTGAGCAGTTCGAAATCAGTACCAAAGATCAATTGGAGACGTTCCGTTTGAAATATTTGAGCAAAAAAGGATTGATTCCTTCATTGTTTAACGATTTTAAGGATGTGGCGGCCAACGAGCGCAAGGAGATGGGCATGTTAATGAACGACCTGAAAAATCAGGCCCAGGCGATACTTGATAAATTTCAGGACAGCTTTACCACTCCGGAGGGAAACGAAACACAGATAGATACCAGTTTACCTGCGCAGGACTTATCGGGTGCGCGTCATCCTATTTCTATCGTTCGGCGCGAAATAAACAGCATTTTTCAACGGCTTGGTTTTATCATTAGCGAAGGACCTGAGATTGAGGATGACTTTCATAATTTCACCGCCCTCAATTTTCCCGAAGAGCATCCGGCACGTGATATGCAGGATACCTTTTTTATCTCGAAAAACCCCGATATCGCCTTACGTACGCATACTTCGAGTGTCCAGGTGCGCGTGATGGAACAGGGAAAATTACCCATACGTATCATTGCTCCGGGCAGGGTTTTCCGTAACGAGGCTATCTCAGCCCGTGCCCATTGTATCTTTCACCAGATCGAAGGATTGTATATCGACAAGCAGGTTTCGTTCGCCGATCTCAAACAGACCCTGTATTATTTTGCACAGGAATTCTTTGGCCCAGAGACAAAAATCCGTTTCCGGCCTTCCTATTTTCCATTTACCGAAACATCAGCCGAAATGGATGTCTCCTGTAATATTTGCGGAGGAAGTGGTTGTAACATCTGCAAACATTCGGGTTGGGTCGAAATTCTGGGTTGTGGTATGGTTGACCCCAATGTGTTGGATGCCTGCGGTATCGACAGCAAGGTATATACCGGTTTCGCTTTTGGAATGGGTATCGAACGCATCACCATGATGAAATTTCAGATCAACGACCTTCGGCTTTTCTTCGAAAATGACCTTCGTTTCCTGAAACAGTTTGAGAGTGCCGTTTAAAGGCTTTTAAAAATCAAAGTATAAAAGACTGCTGAATTTTTCAGTGGTCTTTTTTTATCCCATGATTCGGATTAAAGCATGATGGAAGATGAAAGGCTAAATTTTATTTTGAAGTGATAAGCTTGTTTTAAACGTATGTTTGCAGTTAGGATTCACCGATTTCCAACAAACTTTTTATGACGACAAATCAAGATTTCAGAGCGTTGGCGCTTTCATTTCCCGAAACATCGGAATCTGCTCATTTTGAAAAGATTTCGTTCAGGGTTGGCAAAAAAATATTCGCGACACTGAACGAAAAGGAGAACCGGGCTTGTGTAAAACTCAACGAGATTGACCAGCATGTCTTTGCGTCGTTTGACCGGACGGCGATTTATCCTGTTCCAAACAAATGGGGCAAACAGGGCTGGACATTTATCGAACTGAGTAAGGTAAACCCGGATATGCTGACAGATGCGCTGACCACGGCATTTCGTGAAGTGGCACCAAAAAGGCTTTCTAAACCACAAAGTCAATCAGCCGGTGAAGAATTAAAATGATGACGTTTATTGAAAACAAACGATAATTGACAATCACCTGATGAGGTTGCAGATAAGTTGAGTTTTATATCCGGCTGAAATTACCCAAATCTCAGGCACAGACATTTTTTCAGAACTGCACATTTTCGCACACTCTCTGTTTCAAAGCGTACACTATATTTTGATCAACAATATTGTATCGAACTGTAATATAGATTTTTACACAGGTTGGCATACAATGTGCATAAGGATGTACTATTGTATTCCCGATAAAATGTAAACAGATGATCCAATTAAATAATATCAACAAAAGTTACCAGATGGGCAGCAATAGTCTGCATGTGCTGAAGGGCATCGACCTTAATGTTGAAAAAGGCGAAATGGTTTCCATCATGGGATCTTCCGGTTCTGGTAAATCGACACTGCTGAATATCATCGGATTGCTCGATAACCACGATGCCGGCGAATACAAACTCGATGGTAAACTTATCCGCGAAATGAGCGAGACAAAAGCCGCACTCTTACGGAATAAAATGTTGGGATTTGTATTTCAGTCGTTCAACCTGATCAGTTTTAAAAATGCCGTTGAAAATGTCGCATTGCCACTGTATTATCAAGGTGTTTCACGAAGAAAGCGAAACGTGATTGCCATGGAATACCTCGAACGTGTAGGATTAAAAGATTGGTCGGATCACCTGCCAAACGAACTTTCGGGCGGACAGAAACAACGCCTCGCCATCGCGCGGGCACTTATTGGTAAACCCAAAATCATTCTGGCCGATGAACCTACCGGTGCACTCGATAGTGTTACTTCGTTGGAGGTAATGGATTTGTTTGGCGAAATTAACCAAACCGGAATAACCATTCTCATCGTCACACACGAAAACGATATCGCCCACCGCACCCAACGGATCATAAAATTAAACGACGGATTGATTCATACCGACCAAAAAAACGGTGTGCCTCGTCCGGCAAACCAAGCCATTTTAAACTAAAATATTAACTATTATGTTTGACCTGGATAAATGGCAAGAGATTTTTGCAACCATCGAAAAGAATAAGCTTCGAACCTTCCTCACCGGCTTTTCGGTTGCATGGGGCATCTTCATGCTCATCATTTTGCAAGGCGCAGGTGTTGGATTGCAGAAAGGGGTCGAAAGTCAGTTTCGCTCTTCGGCCACCAATACCATCTGGATTTGGAACGGACAAACGAGTAAAGCCTATGCAGGCATGAAACCCGGCCGGAACGTTCAGATGACAAACGAAGATCATGATTATCTTGTTCAAAGTGTAAGCGGGATTGACAAATTATCGTCGAGATATGAGCTATGGCGCGGCAATACTGTGTCTCACAACAACGAGTTCGGCTCTTATAATATTCGTTCGGTTCACCCGGCGTATGCCGAAATTGAGAAACTCGTCCTTGTCGAAGGTCGTTTTGTGAATGAAATTGACATCAATGAATTTCGAAAATCAGCCATCATCAGCACAAAAGTGCGTGATGCATTGTTCAAAACCGAAAAAGCCCTCGATGACTATATTAAAGTGAACGGCGTTCCTTTTAAGGTGGTGGGTATTTTCACCGATGATGATGGCCGTGATGAAAATATGGAGGTCGTATATCTACCCATAAGCACAGCACAACGTGTTTTTGGCGGAGGGAGAAACGTACAGACCATGGCCGTTACCGTAGGCGATGCCAGCGCCGAAGAATCGAAATTGATACAGGATAACATGAAACAAAAACTCGCTGCACGGCATCACTATGATCCAACGGATGAGCGTGCCATGTTTTTCTGGAATAGTGTGGAGGAATTTCAGCGCTTTAAAAATCTGTTTGCCAGCATCAGTCTTTTCATCTGGATTGTGGGCATCGGGACGATCATTGCCGGGGTGGTCGGCGTGAGTAACATCATGATGATTGTAGTAAAAGACCGTACCAAGGAAATTGGCATCCGTAAAGCATTGGGTGCTACGCCCGCAAGCATCATCAGCCTTATTTTACAGGAGGCCATTCTGATTACCGGATTTGCCGGTTATGTGGGATTGGTGCTGGGTGTCGGATTGCTCGAAATAATTTCGAAACAGATTGATACACCCTTTTTTAAGCAACCTGAGGTGAATATTCAGATCGCCATTGGCGCCACCATTTTGCTTGTGGTTGCCGGAGCCCTGGCTGGATTTATCCCGGCACGTCGTGCCGCTGCCATCAAACCGATTGAGGCGTTGAGGGATGAGTAGAGGTATAAAGGCTAAAGTTTAAAGAATAAAGGCTAAAGTGCTTGCCCGGCCGCAAGACGGGAAAAGGTTAAAGTAAAAAGTATAAAGTTAAAACTGTAGTAATATGTTCGACCGTGATTATTGGCATGAGATAGGAAGCAGTCTTGCGAAAAACAAGATTCGTACTACACTTACTGCATTCGGTGTGTTTTGGGGTATCTTCATGCTGATGATCATGCTTGGTTCGGGAAGCGGACTTAAAAACGGTGTGAACAATGGCATGGGCGATTTTGCCACCAACAGCGTTTTCATGTGGACCCGGCAGACAACCATTCCTTACAAAGGACTGCCCCGGAACCGCAGTTTTTATTACCGTAACGATGATATCAAGGCCCTGAAAGAAAATATTCCCGAGTTGGAGATATTGTCTCCCCGCCTCGAAGGTGGTGGCCGGCGATCAGGGAACAATGTGATCCGCAAAGAAAAAGCAGGCGCTTTCAGCATTTTTGGCGACTATCCCGAATGGAACCTCATCGACCCGGCCAATATTGATCAGGGTAGATTCATCAACCAGATGGATATTTTACAAAACCGTAAAGTTGCTGTAATCGGTAAACATGTGCTGGAAGTGCTTTTCGATAAAGGTGAAGACCCGATCGGCCAATATATCCAGATTAACGGCATCTATTTTCAGGTGGTGGGCGTGTTTTCGCCAAAAAACCAGAACATGAATTTTGGCGGCGACAAGGAGCAAAGCATCCATTTGCCTTTCACTACCTTACAAAAAGCGTACAACTATGGTGATGTCGTGGGTTGGTTTGCCATGACCTCAAAAAAAGGAATCCCGGTAACCGTGGTTGAAGAAAAGGCAAAACGATTGCTGAAAGAGCGCCATAAAGTTGCACCTGAAGATGAGCGTGCCATCGGTTATTTCAATCTGCAAAAAGAGTTCGACCAGATGACCGGATTGTTTGCAGGCATCAACGGCCTCATCTGGATTGTCGGGATAGGAACCTTGCTTGCCGGAGTGATTGGGATCAGTAATATTATGCTGGTGATTGTGAAAGAGCGTACCCGCGAAATCGGGATCATGCGTGCTTTGGGTGCAACACCACTTAAAATCATGGCTCAGATAATCGGAGAATCGGTATTCCTTACAACCATAGCAGGATATCTCGGTTTGGTAATCGGTGTCTTCATCATCGAGATGATCGACAGAAACTTACCGGCTGCCACCACACGCGACACGATGTTTCTGCACCCATCCATCGATTTTCAGGTAGCTGTTTCGGCCCTGGTGATATTGGTTATTTCGGGTGTGTTGGCCGGCCTCATACCGGCCCGCCGCGCCATAAGTATTAAACCCATCGATGCACTGCGCTTCGAATAATAAATTAAAACATTGTAATTCAATAATATAAATAAGAAGATTAAAATATGAAAACTGCATTAAAAATAATACTTGCACTTGTTCTTGTAGCTGTATTCGTAGGCACCATTTACTATTTGTATCAAAAATCGCAGAAAAAACCAGTGGTTTACAATACTGTTGCGCCGTTTAAAACAACCATTATCCGAAAGACAGTCGCAACTGGTTCTGTTGTTCCGCGTAAAGAAATAGAGATCAAACCAAAAGTATCAGGTATCATCGAGGAGATTTTCATCGAGCCTGGCGATATCATTAAAAAGGACCAGTTGATTGCACGGGTAAAAATCATTCCCGATATGATTAACCTCAACAATGCTGAATCGCGGGTGAAACGTGCACAGATTGCCCTGGAAGAATCGAGGAAAAATTATGACCGGTATAATGATTTATTCAAAAAGCAGGTGATCCCTGAAGCGGAGTTTCTCACTTTCGAGATTGCACAGAAGAACGCCACACAGGAACTGGAGTCGGCCGAAGATAACCTCGAACTCATTCGTGAAGGCGCTACAAAAAAAGCCGGTCAGGTTACCAATACGCTCATCCGTTCGACCATCAATGGCATGGTGTTAGCTGTTCCTGTTGAAGAGGGCAATTCGGTGATCGAGAGCAATACTTTCAATGATGGCACCACCATCGCCAGTGTAGCCGACATGAACGAAATGATTTTTGAAGGTAAAGTGGATGAGTCAGAAGTGGGGAAACTGCATGAAGGCATGGAGCTTATCCTTACGATTGGCGCCATCGAAACCGAGAAGTTTTCGGCAAAACTTGAGCGCATCGCACCAAAAGGTGTGGAAGAGAACGGAGCCATTCAATTCGAAATACGCGCCTCGGTTAGCTTGCAGGATAAGCAATTTATCCGTGCCGGATACAGCGCCAACGCCGATATCGTGCTCGAGAGACGGGTCGATGTGTTAGCGATCAACGAAAACCTGTTAAAGTTTGAGGGCGATACGGCCTTTGTTGAAGTGGAAACAACGCCGCAGACATACGAAAAGCGCCTCGTGAAAACCGGCCTGTCCGACGGTTTGGTGATCGAAGTGCTTGATGGTGTTACGGAAGCAGATAAAATTAAAGGAGAGGCGAAATAGAAAATTTCTGTTAGGTAAATGTTTCAGATGCCTGAAGTTATAAGCCGAACATGAATCAATGCCGTTTTTCCTGGTGATTTTTATCCCACAGTATTTATTTCATATGCTTGCAAGCTAGTAACAACAAGCGTTACTAAGTGTTATATGCCAATTTAGGACGATAGTGCCTCCATTAAAAACAACACAACAATGAAAAGACAATTCATATTTTCAATTATTGCGTTCCTGGTTGGTTTCAGTGTATCTGGACAGACAACCGACTTGCTAAAAAGCGACAGCATTGTTTTTCCAATTCATAAAGCAAACATTGGTAAAATTGCATTTATGGGACAAGTAATTCCAATTGAAAAATTTAAGGAAACTGACTTTTTAACATCATTTGAACTTAAGGAGAAAGCTGACCTGAATATCAGAGTGTTTTTAGGCAACTCATTAACTAATTACCTTCATTTGCTTTCGCAACAATTGACGGCAGAGGAACTAACAAAAACAGGTAATTATCAATTCGCATTTTTCGTTGACAACAAAAAGATTTATACCGAAAATCTAAATGTTGGTGCTGGAAGTGCTGACAGTAAAAATCAAAGAACTGTATTTAGGATTCCATTAATAAGTTCAACGAATGAAGATTCGTGGGGCAGATTTCTATGGGATCGATTTTTAATGAGTGGCGGACAGGAAACATTCACAAGTGGTGACCACATACTTAAAATTGAAATCAGACCTTATTTGAAGTTAACTGAATTAGTAACAGGAGATTTAATTGCTGAAGGACATATAAAAATCATTGTTCCTGAAATAAAAATTGCTGAAAAGCTTTTGAAGGTTCAACTGATAAAACCGCTCAGGGACTGGCAAATTTCAAATGATAAATTTGACCTTCCCAAAATAGAAGAACTGAATCGTAAAATCGCAACAAGTGCCCTTAAAGACATAACAAGTATTGTTGTAATCAAAGACAATAAACTATTAATCGAAGAATATTTTAACGGAGCAAACAGAAATACACTTCACGACACAAGGTCGGTTGGTAAATCATTTGCATCAT
>JABFQW010000106.1 GCA_013141455.1 Bacteroidales bacterium | reverse complement strand
CCTATAAATTCAATAGTAGTTTTGGAACGCAACCAGTTTTTCACCACATCTTTAGGCTCTTCAACATTTTTGTTGCGGGCGCTATCTGTTAATGAAATAAAATCTTCGTTTCCTAATTTGCAGGTGGAAATTGGTATTCCTTTTACGATTAATATTTTATTCACGGTCATCGTTATAAATTTTCAAAAGTTATAACTTATTTATTTTCAATTTCCCCGAATTCGGTGTAATTGAAATCGGGATTGTTGATTTTTCCAAGATGCCCAAATACGTCTCGCAAATACACGTAGGGCGGGAGTTAACCGATGAACTTCCTACGAAGATTTGCATTTCAAAATTTCAATTTCCTGTCAACGAAGCACCGAAAGCCGTCTTGCGGGTATTTTGCTGTTAGCAACATGGTTTTATTTATTTAATTTGAAATATTTCTCTAGTGTATTAAAAGTATAAATTGACTTTACGAATATCTCTTCTGAAATTTTCATATAATTGTCATTTCCGATTCCGAAATATTTAATGGCTTTTTTGCAGTCTTTATTTGTCTCACTAAATGTATGAGCAATCAACCCAGACCTTAGATTTTGAAGATTTCTTAAAAATTCAAACAAATCAGGAATTTGCATTCCTCTTAATTCTAGAAACTTTTCGAATTTTCCAATACCTCTAACCTTTGAATCTAAATTCAGTCCTTTCTCTAACTCCTTTTCATTTAATCTATCAATTGTCAATTTCACAATAGTTAAAGTTTGCTCACAAAATGCTTTAACATTATTTGAAGTTATTTTATGAAGAGAAGTCAACAAATACTCATCTTTTTGTGATAATGGCTTATAGAGTTTCCACCCAAATTTGTTTTCCCACTTTTTGTTAAAATCTATATATTTTGATTTGAAGAATAGATCAACAGTTTCTGGTTGCTCAGCCAAATTCCCTTCTATCATTGTCCGATAGTACGTGTGGCTAATATTCATACCTTCTTTTGGAGGAATATTATATTGCTTCCAATGAAGTTGTTCCATTTCAGGCAACATCCTCAAATTGGGAAGAAAAACCGGCACATATTGTTCCACATTATTATCTATTTTCAAACTGAAAAATTTGGAACTCACGTTAAATCCATCAACTTTATATTTATTAGGTTCGTTGTAGTATTTATCTAATACTTCTTTTTTGAAATATATGATTTTAAAATAATTTCCTTCTGTTTTTCCACAGTTTTCATATAGCAATTCACCTTCATCATCAATACCAATAATAAAATCCTCGTTTTTAGATTCTCCAAAATCAAAATGTGTTTTTTTTATCTCATTAGGTTTTATGAATACTTTACCCATTATCCAACTTTGAGTTTTCCCGATTGAATATCGGATGAGATGGCTATAGATGAATTCATTTTCTGTGAATAATTCGTCTTTATAACTAATGTTCCAGGCTGTAGGTAAATCTGAAATAAGCCTCATGTAATCAAAGCAAACAACAAAGTTCATATCTCGTATTGTTATATATTCTTTGAGGTATTTGATTTTTATTTTTATTAATTGAGGTTCAATTATCAGGACTTCATCTAACTCCCCATAACCATTGACATAATAGAAAGTGCGATTTTGTTTATTATCTCCGTTTTCGTACAGTTTGAAATAAAGAATAAATTCTTCGGAAATATCTATATAACTGATTGAAGTCTCAGCTAAGGAAAATTCTTTGTAAAAGAGAAAAGGCTCTAAACCTTCGTTGTCATAAGTCTTATAAGTATTATCTCCATAAACGGATGGTTTTCCTTCACATCCCATTGAAAGTGGCCAGCTATGATCCTTGTTATAAGTTTCTACTTGATTACATGAAACTAAACAGCAATATACTCCAGCAGAATCGTCAAGATTTTTTGAATCGTCTTCATAGATTTTTAACCAACCATTTTTGATTAAAAACTTGGACTTAATTTCCGTTATTTTGTCTTCTAAAAGGAAATAATCTTTCTCCATTTTATTGTCAGTTTGTACGCTCATGTTGTCTTTTTAACCTTATTGCCTACGAATGGCTAATCGCCATTGTGTGATTTCAGCACTTCGGCAATCTTATTTTCAACTATTGGTCGTTCCATTACAATTTGTTTCGTTCCAAATTTAGTAAATAATAAGTCCAATGTTTCTTCTTCAAAAAAAAATAAAGATTTATGAAATACCTTTTGTATAAGATGTTTATCTTTACATCTGTCATCCGGTTTAAATGAAATATGAATCAATATCTTTTAGTAAAGGATTTTGAATTTTATAAGTTTTTAACGCAAGCCTGCCTGGTGGCAGACAGTGTTCGCTAAGGAAGGCAGAGAGCCGTAGAGTCGGGAATTATTATACAACTCTGCGTAAAACTCAGCGGAACTCTGCGGTTAAATTTTAAGTGTGTTCTGTTATCCAAACGATATTGGTATATGAATTCAAAAACAACACTTTCCTTTGCAAAAAACCAACTATTACAAACAGTCATGCTTATCATCATGGCTGTTTCAATATTGGGTTGCAAAAGCAAAATAAAAGATGAACCTGAATTATCCGCTACAATCAATACCATTGATACCGCTGGTTTCGCCAAACTACCCATGGTAACTTTTCTGCCTTATTGGGTGACCAACGCCCAGTTTGCCGGATATTATGTTGCCGTTGAAACCGGTATTTACCGAAAATATGGTTTTAATGTTACGGTTATCCCTTACCGCCCCTTCCTCACACCAAAAGAATTGATTAACGAAGGCAAGGCTGATTTTGCCGCACTTTGGTTAGCCAATGCCATCGAATTAAAATCATCAGGATCGGATATTGTCAATATTGCGCAGCCTTCAACCCGTTCATCGTTGATGCTCGTTGCCAAAAAGAAAAGCGGGATTCGTACATTACAGGATTTGAATGGCAAAAAAGCGGGCATCTGGAGCGGCTTCGAAATTCAACCCAAAGCATTATTCAGTAAATATAATCTGGATGTGAAAATCATCCCAATAGGTAGCACAAACAACCTTTTTTTAATGGACGGTGTGGATGTAACCAATGCCAATTGGTTCGACGAATACCATTCTATGATTAATTCGGGTTATAATGCTGACGAATTGGTTACTTTTTTTTATGCCGATTATGGTTTAAATTTTTTGGAAGATGGCATTTATTGCCTGTCCGATAAATTGAAAAACAATCCAAAGCTATGTGCTGATTTTGTGACGGCCACGCTTGAGGGTTGGAAATACGCCTTCGAAAATCCTGAATTTGCCATTGATATTGTTGTGAAATATTCAAAAGAAACAAACCAACCGGTTAACCGCGTCCATCAACGTTGGATGCTCGACCGTTATAAGGATTTGTATTTTTCAAATGTAAATAAAGGTTTTAATACTAATCTATCTATCAAAGATTATCAGTTTGTGGGTAATGTATTAAAAGAGAGCGGATTGATAAAAGAGGTTCCGGCTTTTGACCAATTTTATCAACCAGTTTTGAAAAAATAACCAATGAACTATCGTATCAGTCATAACACCACGGATGAAATACAATAAACCAGCACGAGGATTGGCTTCGAAGTTGATCCTTTACATTTTCACAAGCATTGCGTTGATCTTTGCCGCTATTTTTGTTTACAACTATAATATTACAAAGAAAGAGGTTGAGAAAAACCTGAAACAGAATGCCGAAAACTTAACCATTGCCGCGGTTGAGAAGGTGGACAAAGTATTAAGCTTGGTTCAAAAAATCACAGATAATTTTTCGATAGTCATTGATTCTTCAAATTTTAATAAAGAAGAGCTGATAAGGCTTTTACGTCAGGAAGTTGCCAATAATCCTGAAATTTTTGGCGCGGCTCTGGCATTTGAACCTTATTATATGGATGCAGATCAAAAATATTATGCACCGTATTTTTATCGTCAGGGAGGGCAAATTGCATTCCAATATCTGGGAAATGCAGATTATGACTATTTCACTATGGATTGGTATCAGATTCCAAAAGAACTCAACCGCCCGGTTTGGAGTGAACCCTATAATGACGTAGGTGCAGGAAATATTACCATGTCAACCTATTCGGTGCCAATTTACCGCAACGTGGCCGGACAAAATCGATTTATCGGCATACTTACAGCCGATGTTTCACTTGATTGGTTACAGGCATTCATCAACTCCATAAAGGTTAACAAAACCGGTTATGGTTTCATGATTTCTTCCAACGGCACCATCGTCACCCATCCGCAGAAAGATCTCATCATGAACGAAACTATTTTCAGTATTGCCGACGGACAGAATTTTCCAATGTTACGCGATATTGGTCGTAATATGATTCACGGGGAAACAAGTTTTGCTGAAATTGAATACAGAAACTTAACCACCGGCAAGCTGAGCTGGATCGCCTACGCACCCGTTCGATTAAACGGCTGGTCGGTTGGTGTTGTTTTTCCGGTTGACGAATTTATGGCAGACGTCTATAAACTTTATCTCAATATTTTCATTCTCGCCTTGGGTGGGCTACTCATCATTTTGATAGTTATCATTCTGATTTCGAGATCAATCACAAGTCCGTTGAGGGGATTAACCCATGCTGCGGCGAAATTTGCACTTGGCGATTTCGATGTTAAACTGCCCGAAATCAAATCGAATGACGAGATAGGTAAGCTAAATGCTTCATTCATCTATATGCAAAATGCCCTGGCTTCAACGATAAACGATCTCAGGGAAGCCTCCGAAAAGTTGAAAATATCAAACGAGAAATTAGAAGATTATAACCGTACTCTTGAACAAAAAGTGGATGCCCGTACTGCTGAATTGAAAGACAAGAACAAGGAACTGGATGCCGCATTCAACAACGTAAAAACCCTGAATGAAATCGGGAAAAAGATTACCTCCACCTTAAATATTGAGGATATTGAGCAAATCGTTTACGAAAATGTAAACTCACTGCTCGATGCAACCAGCTTCCTGATCATGATTTATAATGAGAAAGAGCGTAAGCTTCAATGCAGGCTCTCGATGGAGAAAGGCGAGAAACTCCCCTCATTTGAAATTTCGATGGACGAAAAGAATCGCTTTGCCGTTTGGTGTGTAGATAATGCCAGCCCAATTTTCATGAACGATATCGAAAACGAATACATGAAATACGTTCCGAATCGTGCCATTCCAAAGGCAGGCGAAACAGTTTCTTCGTTAATCTATCTGCCGATGATCATCGAAAACAGGGTGTTGGGTGTTGTTTCGGCACAGAGTTTCAAGAAAAATGCTTACACACAGTACCAGTTGGATATGCTGAACAACTTAACCAATTACACCGCCATTGCTTATGAGAATGCGCTCGCTTATGAGAAAATAAATAAGGCAAACAATGAACTGAAAGCTGCCCAGGCACAGTTGGTACAATCGGAAAAGATGGCGTCGTTAGGGCAACTTACCGCCGGCATTGCCCACGAGATAAAGAATCCGCTAAATTTTGTAAATAATTTCGCTGAACTTACTGTTGACCTCGCCAAGGAACTGGCTGAGGAATTTGACAAGCTGTCGGATGTGCTCCCTGAAAAGGAAAAGGAATATTTATTGGAAATCACGAGCGATATCCGCTCGAACGCGATGAAAATAAACGATCATGGTAAACGGGCCGATAGTATCGTTCGGGGCATGTTGCTCCATTCGCGCGGCAAATCGGGTGATAAACAAATGACAGATATCAATGCCGTTCTGGCCGAATATGTCAATCTTGGATATCATGGAATGCGTGCCCAGGACAACAGTTTCAATATCAAAATTGAGTCGCATTATGATGACCAGATCGGAACGATCAATGTTGTACCGCAAAACATCAGCAGGGTATTCCTGAACATCATAAATAACGCCTGTTATTCGACAAATCAAAAGAAAAAAGAACTGAAAGATGCTTATTTCCCCTTGCTCGAAGTATCGACCAAAAACCTTGAAAATAAAATTGAAATCCGTATTCGTGATAACGGAAAAGGAATCCCGCAGGAAATCATCGACAAGATTTTCAATCCATTCTTCACCACCAAACCTGCCGGACAAGGCACTGGTTTGGGACTTTCGTTGAGCTACGATATCGTGGTGCAGGAGCATCATGGCGAAATGAAAGTGAAATCAGAGGCAGGCGAATATGCTGAATTTCTGATCACTATTCCGAAGAACCTGACATAGATACAACGTACAATATATAAAATAAACTAGTTATATGGAGAACCAATTTAACATCAAGATCATGGTTGTTGACGATGAGGTTGATCTTGAACCGCTGATCAGGCAAAAGTTTCGCCGGCAAATACGGAACGATGAATTAGACTTTGTGTTTGCCCACAACGGCCTCGAAGCGCTGTCGAAATTGATTGAATATCCTAATATCGGCATCATATTATCAGATATTAATATGCCCGAGATGGACGGACTCACCCTTTTATTAAAGCTGAAGGAGCTAAAAAAACCTTCATTAAAAACAGTCATCGTTTCAGCTTACGGCGATATGGAAAACATACGCACGGCCATGAACCGCGGCGCCTTCGACTTCCTCACGAAACCCATTAATTTTGAAGATCTTGAAATCACGATCAACAAAACACTCGACGAGATTGGACTTCAACACATGGCCATGAAGGAACATGATCAGTTGATTTCGATTCAACAGGATCTGAGTGTCGCCCGTGATATACAACAAGGGATTCTTCCAAAAACTTTCCCACCTTTTCCCGGACGCACTGATTTAGAGATATTCGCTTCCATGACGGCTGCCAAAGAGGTTGGTGGTGACTTTTACGACTTTTTTATGATTGATAACGACCGATTGGGCTTCGTTATCGGCGATGTTTCAGGCAAAGGAATACCGGCTGCAATCTTCATGGCAGTAAGCCGAACGCTGATACGCGCTACCGGACTCAACGGAGCTTCGCCCGGCGAATGCCTCCAATATGTGAATAATCTGCTTTGCAACGAAAGTGTTTCGTGTATGTTTGTCACCGTTTTTTATGGCATCATGAACATGAAAACCGGCGAGTTGGAGTATGCAAACGCCGGCCATAATCCACCGTATATTTTAAGAGATGGCAGCATGACAGTGGAAGAACTGAAATCGACAGGCGATATTATTCTCGGTTGTTTCGAAGGCCACGAGTTTGCCTCCATGAAAATACAGTTAAACCCAAAAGATGGCATTTTGCTTTTTACTGACGGAGTTACGGAGGCTTTTAACCGTAAAGATGAAATTTATGGTGAAGAGCGTCTCGTGAACCTGCTAACAACTTTACAGAGTTTAAGTACCAGTAAAATAGTGAATTCCATAGTTGATGATGTGAATTTATTTTCACAAGGCATGGCACAATCGGATGATATTACCCTGCTTTCATTGAAATACTTTGGCTGAAATAAACTGATTTTCATTATGGCTGAGAAAGTATTCTCCATCAATAATCAGCTGGCTGAGATAGCGGTGATAGCCGATACCCTCGAAAGTTTATCGGATGAATGGAATATTCCGATGAATATTACCTTAAGTCTGAACCTCGTTCTCGAAGAATTGGTAAGCAACACTATTCTCTATGGATATGATGACACTGACGAACATAAAATTGAAATACACCTATCGTTTATTGATGAAATTGTCAGCATACAGATTGAAGACGATGGCCGGGAATTCAATCCGTTACTTGTTGCCGAAGTTGATGTTGATTTACCCATTGAAGAAAGAAAGATTGGCGGTTTGGGAATCCATTTAGTACGCAAAATAATGGATGAAATCGTGTATGAACGCATAGATAATAAAAACATTCTAAGACTAACGAAAAACATCAGGCGAATTGAATAATTGAGCCACTCCGAAAACAAATAGATGAAGAAATGCCACCAACACTCCAAGTCACCAAAATTCACCAAAACCTCACAATCAGTGTTTTACATTTGGTGAAATTTGGTGTTTTTGTGGTTTGGTGGCAATACCTGGCTTTTCGAATGAATTCATAGTATAAAATCCAAACTGTTATGTTACCTAAAAACTTGCTTTCGAAAGATTATATCGCCAAACTCAGCATTTATTCCGACACCTTATACATTCGTTCGGCACAGGAATTTGTATTGTTTTATGCGAAACTTTTTAAGTTCACCGAATCCGATCTGAATAAAATTGAGTTGGTAACCGAAGAAGCCGTTTTAAACACCATCGAAAACTCCTTTGAAGAAGGAGAATTTGGCAGCTTCGACATCAAGGTGGCTTACAGACCTGGTTCATTTGTGATTTCAATTGAAGATCAGGGCATTCCATCGGATAAGGAGCGATTGGAAAAACAGGAAAACACCGCCCTTGGTATGTTATTGATGCGAAATCTGGCTGATGAATTCAACATCATCAATCTTGGCCGGGGCGGAAAGAAGATGGAACTCATTAAGTACCTGCCCGAAACAAGTATCGCTGAAATCCTCGCAGCAGAGGAAAAACTCAAAACCAGAGAGAATGATGCAGCAGAAGTAACCGACGCACCAACCATGCGGCTTATTCAACCTGGCGATGCTTCAATGTTAGCGCGTCTGGCTTATCGTGTTTATGGATTTACCTATGCCTCCGTGTTTTATTTTCCTGAGAAAATCCGCGAATTGATTGAAAATGGATTACTTAATTCGGTTGTTTCCGTAAACAGGGATCATGAAATAGTCGGTAACCTGAGCCTGTTTTTTGAACATAAAGGAGCGCCGGTGGCCGATTCGGGAGCAGCTATGGTTGATCCCCAATACCGCGGACACAGCATTTTTAAGGAATCAAAAAAATTCCTGCACGCTTATGCCCACAACAACAATATGTATGGTATTTATAGCGAAGCGGTTACGATTCATTCATTCACACAGCAGGGAAATATCAGTCTGGGAGCCAAAGAAACCGGCATCATGCTTGCTTATGCCGGTGAAAATCTGACCTTCAAAAAAATTAATGACGACAAAAAAAGTGAACAGCGTCAGGCAGTCGTACTTTTTTATTTGAAAACAAATCAGGAGCCACATCGCCAGGTTTATCTGAACGAAAAGTTTTTTCCTTTATTAAAAATGATTTACGATCATCTCGGACTTGACCGCGAAGTCATCATGGTGGCCGATAGTGAAACCCCGGATTCTCCAGCTGGCCTTTCAGTTATAAATACCGCCGTCAAACCTGATTTGAATATTGCTGTCATCATGATTCATCAAACAGGAACCGATGCGGTTGGCTTGGTAACACGCCAACTCCGGGAACTCTGTCTGAAAAAAATTGAAACAATTTACCTCGAAATTCCTTTAGGATTGCCTTTTGCTGCTTTGGTGGCCAAGGAAATGAATAAAGTCGGGTTTATGTTAAGTGGTATCATACCTGAACTTCGAAATGGCGATGTACTCAAGATGCAATATCTTAACAATGTGTATGTTGACCCTGCCAAAATTGTAATTGCTTCATCTATAACAAGGGAGTTGCTGGCAGTGATCATGCAGGATTACCGTTAAGATCGAAGTCAATTATCAATAATACATCTACATTCTGATTGAAAATCAACATGATAAATAATAAAACCGTTTCTGAAAAGCTCTTTAAGATGAAAGTTATTACAGATGAAAAAACAAGAAGTATAAAACCACTCGGACGGCTCGACACCAACAGCAGTAACGATCTTGAACTTGCCTTGTCCGAATTTACCGACAACCATCAGGATATCATTATCGACCTTTCCGAATGTCCGTATTTATCAAGCGCCGGGATACGGATATTGTTGAAAACCAAGAAAATGCTGCTGTCAGTACATGCCGAATTGTATCTTACCGGCATCGTACCTGAAGTGTTTCAGGTTCTTGAGACAGCCGGTTTGAACAAAATGTTTCGCTTCGAAGCCAATGTGGAGACTGCTTTTGCGAAAATTCAATCGACACGTAAACGAATGATTGAAACATTTGAATTTGAAATTGACGGCAGCCATCTGATTTATCAATCGTCAGGCAATGATATTACGGCAGCCAGACTGTGGAAAACACCTGATATCATTAGCTACCACGAGCTAGGTTTTGCCATAGGATTTGGATCATTGGCCGAAACTGGAATCACGGTTTCAAATCAAACCGATTTATTCGTGACAGCCGAAAATTGTTGTGGTTTTTTGCCCGTTAGTCAAAACATGGATGCAGATTTCAGAATAACTTCTGACCCAAAAAAAGCAGGAATTTTCGTACACGAAGCTTTGTCGTTCGGTCATCGGCCTGCCGGATTACTAAAACTTTCAAAACCTGACAACCTTACTATCAGCCAATTAAGCAAAGTAATCCAACAACTGAAAAAGGAAATTTCGTCAGATGCTTCCTTTGTTTTATTGGTTGTTGCGAGTCTTGAAAAGGATTCACCATCAATAACCGTTGCAGTATGTAATACACCTGCTTTGCAAAAAATAACTAAGGAAGCAGAATTGCCACATTTCGAGCAGTTGGTTTTGAAAAATAACGATAAAATTGAGTTGTTCGGACTGAAATTCAGTTTAGACAGATTGGACGTTTCAACAATGGATTTGTCACTTCAGGAAATCATTCAAAAACATCTGACCTTTGAAAACATCCTTGCAGTTGAGCCTGTTAATCAGCAACTTAGTTTTACAAACCCTTATGTTTGGCTGTTTCTTTCAAACGAATTAACCGACGGCCCGAAGCTAAGATTAGAGATTGAAACAAAAACTGGTCTCGTTTTTGAGTCGCATAAAGCATTTCTGGCACGACAACTCTACACCGATTCTTCAAAATTGTTTATCGAACAATTGCATGGCGGCTATTCTGCCCAAACATTTCACGTTACTTCATTCGATCATGATGGCAGAAAAATGCGACCAACCGTTTTGAAAATCGCCCACCGTGACTTGATTTTACGTGAGGCAGAACGTTGCAAACAATATGCATTACCTTATATTTTCAACAACAGCGCCGTAGTTTTGGGAGCCGAATATTATGGTGAAACAGGCGCACTGAGGTATAATTTTGTTGGCATCGGTGGCGAGGCAAGCCAACTCAAATGGCTGACTAACTACTATCTACAATCCGATTTGGCGACATTGGAGCCACTTTTCGATAAAATTTTCCTTCAGATATTGAAACCCTGGTATGGTCAACCCGTTTTGAGCACCATTGCACCTTACAAGGATCACGACCCTACTTTTACATTCTTTCCGCATATCTATCAAACGGTTAGTGAGCTTTTTTCTATTTCGTCAGACGAACAATTTATTGATGTACCGGAGATGGGTCGTATGATGATAAACCCTTATTGGTTTCTCAAACACGAATATGCAAGGCGGCGCCAATCAACAATCAGCTATCACACAGGCATTTGTCATGGCGACCTGAATATGCAGAATATACTGCTCGATGAAAACATGAATGTATATCTGATCGATTTCTCCGAAACACGGCCCAGATCCATCGTTTCTGATTTCGCACGTCTTGAGGCAATCTTTATGATTGATAATTCTCCGGTCGAAAATGAAACAGATATGATTGAATATCTGAATTTTATGACAAAATTCTATGATGTAAAAAATCTTGTGGCGCTTCCTGAAATCAGCTATCATGGCGCCCATCAGGATAAAATACGCAAAAATGCAGGATTAATCCTGAAAATGAGGCAATATGCCTACAGCAGCAGCTTGCAAAATCCTGATATCCTCCCCTACTACCTGGCGTTGCTGGAATGGACGCTTCCCATAGTTTGCTACACCTTGCCCTATTATCAGAAACGACTTTCGATGATTGCAGCAAGTTTACTTTGCGAACAATTGTTGATTGAACCTGCATAATACACTTTGATATTTAACATGGATAGATTCAATTAAAAAACTTTTAACAACCGATGAAAGATATTGATATTGATAAGCTTACGCTCAAAAAACTTGGTTTAAGTGAGTTAAAAACACTCGTTTCATGGGCCGAAAAAGAAGGCTGGAATCCGGGACCATACGACGCAGAAGTGTTTTTTACCACCGATCCTGACGGACATTATGGCTTTTTCGATGATACAGAAATGATCGCCGGTGGTTCCATTGTTTCGTATGATGGCCGGTTTGGTTTTATGGGTTTATTCATCGTTAAAACTGAATATCGTTCTTCCGGAATTGGACGGAAACTCTGGTATCAGCGCAGGGATTTACTTCTGAAACGCCTGATGAAAGGCGCTTCCATCGGCATGGATGGCGTTGTCGCGATGCAACCTTTTTACAGTCAGGGTGGATTTGTTTCAGCGTTCAAAGACGAAAGACACGAAAAAACCGGCCTAAAATGCACAATTGATCCGTACGTATCCCCCATTTCAACAAACGATTTTGAAACAATAATTGCTTACGACAGCCTTTGTTTTGGACTCCCGCGACCTCAGTTTCTGGTTCCCTGGTTAAATATTCCGGGGAATGCGAATTATAAGTACGTATCAAATGGCCAGCTCAAAGGTTTCGTGGTTATGCGAAAAGCGGGAAACGGATATAAAATTGGTCCGCTTTTTGCCGATGATGCCATCGTTGCACAAGCGCTTTATGAAGCTTGTCTGAATGCGGCACCTGATGAATCAGTATTCCTGGATATCTCTTCGGAAAACAAAGCAGCTGTAGAATTGACCAAACGATTCAAAACGAAATTCGTATTCGAATGTGCCCGAATGTATTACGGACAACCCATGACGATGGCATTAGACAAAGTTTTTGGGATCACGACTTTTGAACTGGGGTAATTGTATCCATTGTAATGATAAAAGATAAAGAATGAGTCCTCTCCGAAAAGTAGTTTATTCATTAAAACACCATTTAAAAACTTGTTAAAACGCAAAGGTAACTTGCAGATAACTATAACTTTGCGAAACTCTGCGAAAAAGCTCAGCGGCTCTCTGCGGTTAAATAATTTGTTATCAGACTTATCGGAGCGGGCTCAAGAATAAAAATAATAATGCAATAGATTGACAGTCAGATATTATTGTAATTTTATCAACATCGTTCAAACTATTTAACCCATGCGGTGATCTTAGAAAATAGATTTTGTTTTGTTAAAAAACTTATCGAAATTTGAACTTATTCTTTACTATGGAAAACAGGAAAGAAGCACATTTCATTATCGAAAATCGGGTAGAAGAACTTGCTGTTCTATTTGAAAAGATTGAACAACTCACCGAAATTTGGGATTTTACTGTCCCACTAACAATGAACATCAACCTCGTGCTGGAGGAAGTTGTTTCAAATGTGATTTTCTATGCTTATAATGATAAGTTTAAACATGAGATAAACATCGGTTTATCACTTCAAAATAATTTGTTGACAATCGTAATCACGGATGATGGAAAACCATTCGACCCTACCTCAAATCAATTACCTGATATCAACTTAAAAGCGGAAGACCGGCCAGTTGGTGGTTTGGGTATCTTCTTGATTTCCAAAATCATGACTGAAGTTTATTATGAAAGAAAAGAAAATTTAAATATTCTAACGCTAAAAAAAACCATTTAAAATGAACTTAACGAATGAAAAAGTAAACAATTTTTGTGTGCTAAACATCGAAGGACGCGTTGACACAACAAACTATAGCGAGTTTGAAAGCGAGGTTAACAAACTGTTTGAAGCTGGTGAAAAGGAACTTATTTTCGATTGCAGCGGATTGAATTATATCAGCAGTTCGGGTCTGCGCGTGTTCCTGATTGCACAAAAGAAAACTTTATCCCTCAACGGGAAATTATACTTGTGTAACCTGCAACCCGCTATCAAAGAAATTTTCGATATTTCGGGTTTCTCAACAATTTTTAAAATTTTTGAAACCCGGGACAAAGCCATCGGATCATAGGTTGAACCTGATTTTCAATAATCATAAAATCTTGCAGCAGAATCACTTAATCTGATTTATATTAAGTATGCCAATGATGAATGGTTATAAACAACACGAAACAATTCAAACCTCGATGCAGTGAGAAAAATATTAAACGGGATAATTGCACTTACACTTATCGGCAGCATTTTACTTTTCTCTGATTGGGAGAATCGTGAAACCAAGAAAGTAAAAAAAACCACCGTCGAAGGAAAAGCCGGAGAAAATGCCATTCCCGGTAGAATCTATACCATTGGGTTGACTTATTTTGGGCCCGATGCAACATTCGACGTATCGATGAAAGGCCTATGGGATGGACTGAAGCAATTGGGATTTGTGAAGGACAGTAACCTAAAGGTAATTTCACAACATGCAAATGGCGAAATAGCCAACCTTCAGCCTATCCATCTGAATATGGATAACCAGCTTGTTGATCTTATCGTTGTTACCTCAACTCCGGGAATCACAGCAGCTATTTCAGCAGTAAAAAAACATCCGATGGTCTTCACCATGACCTATACGCCGCTCGAGGCCGGAGCCGGGAAAAGCTACACCGACCATCTGCCAAATATGACAGGCGTTGGTTCATTTCCACCAGTCGAAAAAACATTTGATTTTATTAAAGATGTATTTCCTGATGCAAGCCGAATTGGTACCCTGTATAATTCTTCCGAGGCGAACTCGGTTAAAGTGGTTGAAACTGCCCGTGAATATTCAAAAACAAAAGGCATCGAACTTATTGAAACAACCGTCACCAACACTTCTGAGGTATTTCAGGCGGCCTCGGCTTTGTGTATGAGAAATATCGATGCCTTATGGATTACCGGTGACAATACGGCGGTTCAGGCGATACACGGCATCATAAAAGTTTGCCGGGA
>JABFQW010000001.1 GCA_013141455.1 Bacteroidales bacterium | reverse complement strand
CAAATCTCCTACGGAGAATTTTTCGCGTAGCGCTTGCCAGACGCAGACTGGGATAAAGTATTGTAGAACAGTAAAATACAAATACATGTTTCCGCGTAGCGGATAAAGTATTGTAGAACAAAAAATGTAAATACATGTTTCCGCGTAGCGGATAAAGTATTGTAGAACAAAAAATACAAATACAGGTTTCCGCGTAGCGGATAAACTTTTAATTTTGCCAGACAACAGTGTTAATAAATTCATCATACTTTGAAGCAAACAAACTACTATTTTGTTAATTTGATATCGACTGTTGAAGTCTTTTTAAGTTTGTACATGCCCGAAAATTTTCACGTTTAACTCACTAAATTTGAGAAAGATGAACTGGTCACAGTTTGTGACCGGTTAGTCCCACTAAAATATTCTTTTATAAAACCAACGGCCAGACTGAGGCACACTTACTTTTCATAAGAAAACTCGCTAATTTGCAAAGCATAATTTGGTTTCAAAAAAAAAAATCAACATTAGTTCCCAAATAGAGAACTAATTCGTATCTTTGTCCACGTTAAAACAGGAATGGAAAGAATATACGCCAAGAGTACTTTAAGAGATTTTTGGGAAAAACATCCTGACTCGGAGCAGTATTTAAAGACATGGTTCGATACTGCTTTAAGTTCAGCATGGAAATCACCCAATGAAGTAAAACAGACGTATGCCAATGCAAGTATTCTTAAAGATAGCAGGATTGTGTTTAATATAAAAGGAAATTCTTACCGCCTTGTTGCAAAATTTAACTACGAAAAACAATGGATTTTCATCCGGTTTATCGGAACACACAACGACTACAATAATATTGATGCTAATGTGATTTAATTCGAAGGAAATGAATATAAAACCAATAAAAACAGAGATGGATTACCGAATGGCCTTAAAGCGGTTTGAGGTGATTTTTGATGCTGTTGCAAGCACACCTGAAAACGATGAAGCGGATATCCTTGGCCTAATTATCGACGAATACGAGAAAAAGTACTATCCTATTGAAGCGCCTGATCCAATTGAAGCCATTAAAATAAGAATGGAAGAAATGCATTTGAAACAGAATGATCTGATCGATGATATGGGTGGTAAAAGCAGGGTTTCAGAAGTGTTAAACCGCAAACGTAAACTTACCATCGAGATGATCAGGAAATTAACTGTCCGTTTGAACCTTTCTGCAGAAATGCTGATTAATGACTATCAATTGATTAGGTAAAAAACTATTTACCAATACGACCTATCTTTGTTGTCTGCCTTATCCCGGCCGCTGACCATTTAAGTTCGTCTTCAATTCGCTACGACAAAACCACACCAATTCAATTTTTACAAAATCACCGGATTTCTCCGCATTTTATGCGATATTTGCACGCCATAAACATGCGGTTTGAAAAGAAATTATACAGGCATATTATTACTCTTTGTGTTAATTGCTCCGGCAATGATCACCTATGTTTGGCTTCAACACCAAAAAAGTCTGGTGAAAAGTGAGGTGAAATGGCAAATGATTCAGGGTATTGACAAGGCTGAACTTGTTTTATTAAAATTTACCCAAGCCGAAACACATTCAAAACTTACCTGGAAACATGCAAAAGAGTTTGAATACAATAACCACATGTACGATATTGTTGATAAACAGGCAACTGCTGACTCTGTTTTCTATTGGTGCTGGCCCGATCATAAAGAAACAAAACTGAACCGGCAGCTTGCCGAACTTGTAAAGGATGTTTCCGGCAACAATACCCAAAAAAAAGTGAAACAGGTCTGGCTTTTATCCTTCTATCATTCACTTTATTATCAGGAAAATTTCATCTGGAACACATCCCTGTCTGAGAGCATGGATAATCCATTTATCAGGTTTACAGAACCTTTTCATTCCTTTGCTTTTTCTCCGCCTTCTCCCCCACCGCGATTTTGTTAATTTTCTTCTTAAGCATATAAGTCTGACCTCCAATTGAATGATATGGAAAACAGGCGTATTATGACTATTTAGGTTTAAAAAAATTAACAAAATAAAATACAATGAAATTTATCTATTTGTTGTGGTTGTTTTTAGGAGTTTATGGCATTGCCCAGGCCCAAACAATCACCGTTAAAAATCAGGAAACCAATGAACCCATTGAGTTTGCTACCTTGTATAATGAAAACTCGAAAGTTTTTATCGTCACAAATTCGTTGGGTGAAGCCGAAATCTCAGCCCTCAGGGATGCGGACAAAATTGAAATCCGTTCACTTGGCTACAAAACGCTTGTAAAAAGTTTTGCACAACTACAATCGGAATCATTTAAAATTTTTCTTGCGACTTCAAATTTAAATTTAGAGGAAGTGGTTGTTTCAGGCACCAGATGGCGACAGACGACCAACGAAATCCCTTCAAAAATCTTTCTAATCTCACCAACGGAAGTGACGTTCCAAAATCCGCAAACCGCCGCCGATCTGTTAAACATCACCGGAAAAGTGTATGTTCAGAAAAGTCAGCAAGGCGGTGGCAGCCCGATGATCAGGGGCTTTGCGACCAACCGTTTGCTTTATACCGTTGATGGCGTGAGGATGAATACAGCCATTTTTCGTGCCGGAAACATCCAAAACGTAATCAGTATCGATCCTTTTGCGACCGAAAATGCTGAAGTACTTTTTGGGCCGGGTTCAGTCATCTATGGCAGTGATGCCATTGGCGGTGTGATGAGTTTCCAAACACTCACACCGCAGTTTTCAATTTCCGAAAAGCCTTTGATATCAGGTAAAGCAGTCACACGTTATGCATCGGCTAACCATGAAAAAACCGGGCATTTTGATGTTAATATCGGATGGAAAAAATGGGCGATGGTTACCAGCATCAGTTCATGGGATTTCGATCATCTGCGACAGGGAAGCCATGGTCCTGATGATTATTTGAAACCCTATTACGTGCAACGTGCCGATAGTGTGGATCGGGTTGTGACCCAGGATGATCCGCTGTTACAGATTCCTTCAGCCTATTCTCAGATAAATTTCATGCAGAAAGTTCGGTTTAAACCCAGCGAAAAATGGGATTTCCAATACGGTTTTCATTATTCCGAAACCTCTCCTTATGGCAGATATGATCGCCATCTGCGTGTCAAGAATGGCACAGCCCGTTATGCTGAGTGGAATTATGGTCCCCAGAAATGGATGATGAACAACCTGAATATCACAAACACAAACAAAAACATAGCCTTCGATCAGATGACCATCCGCCTCGCGCTGCAATCATTTGAAGAAAGCCGTATCGACCGTTCAATCAATAAGAATGAACGAAATACACAATCAGAGGAGGTGAAAGCGTATTCAGTAAATATTGACTTTTTGAAATCGATAAGCGTCAAAAGCACATTGTTTTATGGCCTTGAGTATGTGATGAATGACATCACTTCGACAGGGAAACTTACAGATATTTCGACCGGACTTGACGTTACAGGACCTGCCCGTTATCCGCAATCTACCTGGGCTTCGATTGCTGCATATATCAATGATGAATTCAAATTGACTGAAAAACTCACGTTTCAGGCAGGTTTGCGTTATAACCAGTTCATACTTGATGCCGCATTCGATACAAGTTTTTATGCTTTCCCTTTCACCACCGCCAACATTAACAATGGTTCGTTAACAGGAAGCATTGGTGGGGTGTATCGTCCAGCTGATACTTGGGTAATAAGCGCCAATTTCGGGACTGCATTCCGTGCGCCTAATGTTGATGATCTGGGTAAGGTATTTGATCCGGCGCCCCAGACAGTAACCGTCCCAAATCCGGATTTGGTGGCTGAATATGCTTATAATTTTGATCTTGGAATCGCCAAAGTGTTTGACGATGTCATAAAACTCGATGCGACCGGTTACTACACGATTTTACAAAACGCCCTTGTTCGCAGAGATTTTCAGCTAAACGGTCAAGACAGCATCATGTATGATGGAGAAATGAGCCGGGTGCAGGCGTTACAGAATGCAGCCGTTGCAAGGGTTTATGGAATACAGGCCGGATTGGAAATAAAACTTCCGGCTGGCTTCGGCTTTTCATCCGATATGAATTATCAGGTTGGCGAGGAGGAATTGGATGATGGGTCAACGAGTCCTTCGCGTCATGCCGCACCATTGTTTGGAACAAGCCGGTTATCCTACAGAGCAAACAAACTGAATATGCAGCTTTACGCGGTATATCAGAAAGAACGGAAATTCAATGACCTTCCGCAGGAAGAGCAGGCCAAAACTGAAATTTATGCTGCCGATAGTGAAGGCAATCCTTATTCACCGGCATGGTACACCTTGAATTTCAAGGCGATGTATCAGCTAACGGATATGCTGAATATAAGTTCAGGCATCGAGAACCTGACCGATCAGCGTTATCGACCTTATAGCTCGGGTATTTCTGCTCCGGGAAGAAACTTCTATCTGAGTGTAAAGTGTAATTTCTAAGCAAAATTTAAAATGAATATCAGTAATAATTAATAAGATGAGCTTTAAATGTTTTTGTGTCAGCCTGAGCGAAGTCGAAGGCACTTTAACTTAACAATTATACTGGCTAATCATGTTTCGACTGCGCTCAACATGACAAGAATTTTAATATTTACGCTTGTTAATTTTTGCAGATAGTAAATTTATTTTTTGAAATGTAAAAGAGGCTGCCTCATCCCCTGAGACCGCCTCTTTTACATTCATTTATGTTGTAGATAATTTTATTTCAACACCTCATTCACCAGCTTGGCAGCATCCTGCAACTGGATCGCTGAAAATACTTTCAATCCCGACTGATCGATCAGTTGCTTGCCTTCGGCAGCATTGGTTCCCTGCAAACGAACAATGATCGGCACATTGATGGTTCCGATATTGTTATAAGCATCCACTATACCTTGTGCAACACGGTCGCAACGAACGATTCCACCAAAGATATTTACGAGGATGGCTTTCACATTCGGGTCTTTCAGGATGATACGGAAAGCTTCTTCCACACGTTTGGCATTGGCCGTACCTCCCACATCGAGGAAGTTCGCAGGATCGCCACCCGACATCTTGATCATATCCATGGTAGCCATAGCCAGACCGGCACCATTCACCATACAACCTACATTTCCGTCGAGTTTTACGAAATTGAGATCAAATTTACTCGCTTCCACCTCCATCGGATCTTCTTCGGTGAGGTCGTGCATGGCTGCGATATCAGCATGACGGTACAATGCGTTATTATCAATAGTAACTTTTGAGTCGGCAGCAAAAACACGGTCGTCAGCAGCTTTGATCACCGGATTGATTTCGAACATACTGGCATCACATCCCACAAAGGCGCTGTATAATGCCTGAACAAACTTCACCATTTCTTTGAAAGCCATTCCCGACAATCCAAGGTTGAAGGCAATCTGACGGGCCTGGAATCCCTGAAGACCAACAACAGGGTCAATCTCTTCATGGAAAATTTGTTCCGGTGTTTCTTCTGCCACCTTCTCTATGTCCATTCCACCACGGGGTGAATACATGATCATATTTCGACCGGTGACACGGTTGAGTAAAACACTCATATAAATTTCACGCACATCGGAAGTACCGGCATAGTAGATATTCTGTTCGATAAGCAGGCGACGGACCAATTTACCTTCAGCTTTCGTTTGCGGAGTAACAAGCATCATACCAAGGATATCGCGTGAAAATTGTTCGACATCGGCCAATGATTTGGCGATCTTAACACCGCCACCTTTACCGCGTCCACCGGCGTGAATCTGTGCTTTCACCGCCCAGCGGTCGGATCCCACTTTCAGTTGTATCTCTTTGGCTGCGGCAACGGCTTCTGCCGGACTGTTGGCAACAATGCCCAATGGCACCGAAACGCCATAACCACTTAGTATCTGTTTCCCTTGAAACTCGTGTAAATTCATAGTAAATTTTGTTTGTGAAGAATTTACCACAAAATTAGAAAATTACTCAAATCCTCAAAGCTTTGGCAGAATTTAATTTTGATGTAGTGGCAAGTTTCAAGGTGTTTAAACATTGATAAAATGAGACTGTTTTTTTAGATTCTCGTCACTTATCTATTGAAAACTATTTTTTCGTCCTTTTGAAAGGCAAAAGGACCAAAACCTTTTGACCAGGCCAAGTGCCAGCGCTCTCTTTCAAATCAGCGTAAATCTCGGCAAAGGAGTGTCTCGTCACGTCCCAAAAGACGTGACGAGACAAACATACCGCCTTGCAGGCGGATGCCTTTGCCGGATTTACTGCTGTTTTGAAATTCACTGCTCCGTCTTCCCACGGCCTGGCCGGGCCTGCCCACTTCTTCGTAACACGATTTTACTGTTTGAATTCGATGACACTTTATACCAACGTAAAAACAATGAAAAGAAGAATGGTATTTTGGGGGCTACTATTTGGTGCCAGCACATAAAATAAAATTTTGCCTGCTTTTCGTTAAAGCATCACAAAATAAATCCGGCAAAACAATCTGCATTCACGACTATCGACATATTCTACCGAAGAGCTTCTATTATTCAGCCACTTCACCAAAGCCGAAATTTTCTACTTTTGCACCACACCAGATAATATGATACACGCAAGCGGAATATTTAAATCGTTCGGTAAATTGAATGTCATCAAAGGCATCGATATTCATATCGCTCCTTCCGAAGTGGTTTCAATCGTCGGGGCATCAGGTGCAGGGAAATCGACTTTGCTGCATATCATCGGTACGATTGAACGGGCCGATACAGGAAACGTCATGATTGACAACACAGATGTCGGCAAACTGAGTCAGAATGCTTTGGCATCGTTCAGAAACCGAAACATTGGTTTTGTATTTCAGTTTCATCATCTTTTACCCGAGTTTACCGCCCTCGAAAACATCTGTATCCCGGCCTTTATTGCCGGCGAATCGAAAGAGAAGGCTAAAAAAGAGGCGATGCGCCTTCTTGAATATCTCAATCTTACCGAACGTGCCGATCATAAACCATCAGAACTCTCGGGTGGCGAGCAGCAACGTGTAGCTGTCGCACGGGCTCTGATAAACAAACCCTCTGTAGTGCTTGCAGATGAGCCTTCGGGCAACCTCGATTCAAACTCAGCTTCTGAGCTTCATCAGTTGTTTTTTAAACTCCGTGACGAATTTGGTCAGACGTTCGTCATCGTTACGCACAATCCGGAATTAGCCACCATGGCCGACCGTAAATTCACCATCACCGACGGCAAAATAGGCAATATCGCTGTCTCACAATAAATAAGGCGATTATCCGTTCAACACCCACAATCCATTTCGAAACAGATTATGCATAAAATCAAGAAATTACTTCCTTTACTGTTTATCGTTACGCTGATGTCGTTCAGTATGATTTCACAGGCGCAGGAAGAAGTAAAATCGTATGAATCGGTCATCAAATCGGCCGACACAAAATTCACTGAAAAAGATTATATCAGCGCCAAAACCTATTACGAGATGGCGCTGCGATTCAGGGAAGAGGATGTTTATGCCAAAAATCGGCTGGCTGAAACCCTTGTGTTGCTCAAAAAACAGATGGAAATACAGGAGATATTCTACCAGCATCTCGATATTGCTGACCGGCTTTATAACGAAAATAAATTGGATGAGGCACTTATTGAATACAATGAAGCGCTGAAAGTGTTTCCAAATGACAAATACACGCTTGCCAAAACCGCGAAAATTAATGAGACACTCAACAGTGAACGTCAGAAGATCGACGGTTATAACAAAGCGGCTAACTTAGGTCAGAAACTGCTTGATGAAGAAAAATATGAAGAGGCGATCATTCAACTGAATGAAGCCAATACGATTATCCCTAACCAGAAAGCGGTGACCGACAATCTTGCGCTTGCAAACAAATTCCTTGCCGAACAAAAAAACAATCTTGAAAACTTCAACAAGCTGAAAACAGAAGCGGAACAGTTTATCACACGCCGCGATTACGCCAAAGCCATTGAGAAACTCAAGCTGGCGCTGCTATTGATACCCAACGATACCAGGACCCAAAACTTATTGGACGAAACGAGTTTGTTAAACGATAAATCGATCCGTTACAACGATCTGCTTTCTACTGCCGATAATCTGTATGGTGAGAAAATGCTTCCCGAAGCAAAGGCCCAATACGAATTGGCCATGCAGGTTTGGCCCGAACAGGCTTACCCAGCCGATATGATCAAACGAATTGATCAAAGTTTACAGAATGAGTCGAATCAGAAAAACGAAGCTTTCAACAATTCCATCGCAGCGGCAAACCAATTGTTCACCGCAAAAGAATACGATAAGGCTTTACAGGAATACATAAAAGCCAACTCCATAAAACCTGAGGATGACTTCGTGAAACAAAGGATTGGAGAGATTGATCAGCTTTTACTTAGCCAAAAACAGCAACTTGAGAATGACGAACAATATGCAAAAGCGATCACCGAGGCAACTGCCAGTTATAAGGCAAAGAAATATGAGGCTGCATTACAATCGTTCCGTATTGCAACCGGAATAAAACCCAATGAACAGGAACCTGTCGATAAAATAAAGGAAATTGAGACCTTACTGGCTGATGCAAAATCCAGCGAAGAACGTCAGAACAACTACGCTCAGTTGATCAGTTCGGCAGATGAACTGTTCTCAAAGAGTCAGTTAGCCGAAGCAAAAACAAAATATCTGGAAGCAGCAGCCTTGTTGACTGACCAGGCATATCCATTGGCACAGGCCAAAAAAATCGATCTTCTGATTGCCGACAAAGAAAAGACGATGGCCATCGAAAACCAATATAATTCCTTTATCGCTACGGCTGATCAGGCTTTCAACGAACAAAAATGGGACGAAGCAATAATGGCCTACACTGAAGCACAAAAAGTGAAACCTACCGAAGCGTATCCCGGCAAACAATTGATCCTGATTGCCGAAACCCGCGCCACTATTGAAAAGGAAACGATGCTGAATTCAAAATACAGTGAAGCAATCGCCCTTGCAGATGGTCAGGTTGCAAACCAGAAATTGGAAGAAGCCATCCAGTCATACCAGATCGCCCTCAATTTCAAACCCAACGAAAGCTATCCGCAAACGCAAATCAGCATGCTGAACGAAAAAATAAGACAGTTAGCCGAAGCGAAAAACCTGGAGATGAAATTAGCCGGGTTGAAACTTCAGGCAGAGGATGCATTCACAAAAAAGGAATATGAGACTGCCATCACCGCATTGAACCAGATGGTGGCGCTTGACAATGAGAATGTTTATGCCATCGCCCGAATCGCTGAAATAAAGCTGATACAGGAGACTACCGCTCGTGAAAACCAACGCCTGTATGATGAGAGTATCTTGCGTGCCAACCAAAACCTCGATAAAAAAGACTATGCCCTCGCCATTGTCGATTTCAAGACCGCGCTCAATTACAAACCTGCTGATCCTTATGCCACTGAGAAAATAACACAAATCGACAACATCCTGCGGGAGAAGCTGTTGGCAGCAAAATCAGAATATACCCGCTTAGTAAGCGAAGCCGACCGTAACTTCGGCACAAAAACCTACGACAAAGCTGTTGACCTTTATCTTCAGGCCGAAAATACCAAACCGGATGAAACCTATCCACGTGAACAAATTAAAAAGATATCAAAGATCATCGAAGACAACAAACTTTTCGAGTTGAACAGAGCCAACCTGACACTGGCATCAAACACACCAAAACGTTTTGAATTCAAACCGGTTGACGTGATTGAGCGACGTGGCAATTATATCCTGGTCAAAGCCCGTAACACCGGAACAAAGAGTTTCCCATTGCTGATAAGTTTTGGAAGTAAAAGCGGCAAAAACGGCGGATTTGTATTGCCGATACCCGAAAACGGCGAGTTTAACGATTTCATCGTCCGCATTGGTTCGCAATATAAATGGTTTAGCGAAGACAATTCATGGATTGAAGTTTATCCCGAAAATGGCGAGGTGGAAGTGGGATTGATACAGATTTCGAAAAGCGAGTAAGTGTCTGGCTATAAAGTCCGCTCTCTTCGTTATGCCTGAGCCAAAAATGCTCATTTACAGAAAGTAAACTCCGCTTTTTGGCTCTGCGCATGCCTCGACAGCGAACTTTTTAGCGCAGACACAGAGTTTATGTACAAGTACTAATTTAATTTAACCGCAATATAACTTTGCGGCATTATACCTTTGCGAGACACCGCAAGGGAAAATTGTAAAGAAGTCATCCTGCCTTATAAAAAGTCCATTGGATCATTTGGATTTCTGGAATAAACATTACATTTGGTGTATTGAACAGCGAAGTAAACAGTAAAACCAAACCAGGATCATGGATACCATCGAATTTTATATGGATGAATTAAGGGAAAGGGCTGATTTTGGTTGGTTTATGTCCTGTATTGTCGAATTGCTGCATAGCAACATAAACACGAAATATACACCACGATCATGTAAAGCCATTCGTTAAATGGCATTTTAAAAGACAGACTTCATGGACATTAGCAATAAAAAAATATGGCAACAAGCCTGTGGAGACACTGATAGAAACTATTCAGAGGTTTGTCTCGGCTGGGACGTAATTCTAAACGGACCTGGATATGCTGGTGCATACCCAGAATGTGATGTGATCCTTAAACAACATGGATGGAAATCAAAAAAAAGAACTGACATCTGGAGATTTGCAGTACAAATGAAAGATGGTGATATTGTTGTTCTTCGATTAGGTACTTCAGACATTTTGGGTGTTGGAATTGTTGTTGGAGATTATCATTGGAATAATATATTTAAAGATATTGACGGTTGGGATTTACAACATTGTAGACGTGTCCGGTGGCTTTGGAAGACAAATGGAAAAAATAAAAGATTCAATACTTATGCGCTAAAACAAGGTGATACAACCCAAGAGTTGAGTTCAAACGAAGTAAAAAGATGGTTAGAAGAATTAACTTTTACCGAAGATGAATTAAACAGACCTTTAAAAGAATTACCAAATTTTGAGCCGAGACAGGTTACTCATGAAGAAGTTGGTGAATATTTGTACGAGCAGGGTGTTTCAAGCAATTCGATTGAAACTTTGATCAAAGAATTTGATGAACTCACGAGAATTGCTAAATGGTATAGCAATAAAGCTGCACCATCTGAATTTGAAACAGTTGCTTATTTAGTTGTTCCAATCCTAAGAGCAATCGGTTGGACTCCACAAAAAATGGCAATTGAATGGCATAATGTTGATCTTGCTTTATTTGACCAACTCCCAAGAGAAGATAAAAACTTAGCAATTGTAGTTGAAGCTAAGAAAAAAGGTAATTCTTGTTTGACAGCTTATAGTCAAGCGCAAGGATATGCACAGGGCAAAGATAATTGTAAGAGACTTATTGTAACTGACGGCCTTCGCTATGGGACTTATTTAAAGAAAGACAATGAATACAAATTGTTTGCATATTTCAATCTCACAGACTTGACAGATGGTCATCCGATCTATAAGTGCAAGGGAGTAAAAGAAGCATTAAGAATAATGACACCAGAATGGAGAGAATAAAAACCCCCGGTTGGCGCTGATTTGTAATCCATGCCCCCGCTCAAACGCAGTGTCCGTGATCGATAGCGTGCATTTTGAATACGACAAACACCAATTAGTAAATGACATTTTGATTAATGAAAAACTTGGTTATAGTACTTTTTTCTATATTGATTCTTTGCTCATTTAATCAGCAGAAGGAGGAAAAAGAATTAAAAATCACAACTTCAAATTTAATTGGGACTTTTGGTGGTGATGAAGAAACTGAAAACGCTTATTTCGGAATTTATGAAGATTCAATTTATTATCCAGACCTAAATATCTGGGTGAAATATGAATTGATTAGTGACACTATTTTAACAACGGACAGAGAGAACTACATTGAGAAGTTATTAATATTAAAGCTTACCACTGACTCGTTAGTCGTTAACAATCTAAACTATGATGTTAAGATTCATTTAAATAGAAGAAAATAATGTATAAGATACTAAAATCTATTTCCCCCCGGTTGGCGCGGATTTACCTGCGGTGAAATCGCTTCGCTCAGTTGTAATCCGTACCCTGATCGAACGAAATCCGTTAATTATGGAACGTATTCAAAAACAAGTCATAAATTTGAACTCAAACAGCAAGGTTATTTTTGGTTGACGGATAATCTTAAAAGTGATACATTTACACAAACAGATTGAAACTTTTATGGAAACGAGAGAGATAATTAGAGTAATCGGAAAGCTACCGGTAAGCAAGAGAATGCTAATTGTTGAGCGTACATTGAAGACCATTAGAGAAAGTGAAACAAGAAAAAAAATGTTGAAAGCAGCAAATGCTTTGCTTGAAGATTACAAAAATGATAAAGAGTTGACCATCTTCGCTCATCTTGATTATGAAGTGTTTTATGAAGCAAGGTGAAATTTGGTTAATCAATCTTGACCCTACAATTGGGGCTGAAATAAAGAAAACAAGACCAGCAATCATAGTCAATGACAACTCATTAGGAAAAACTTCCACTCAAAATAATTGTTCCATTGACTGATTGGAAAGAAAGATATGATGTAGCACCCTGGATGGTCAAAATCAATCCGAACAACATAAACAATCTAACAAAACAATCCGCTGCGGATTGTTTCCAAATTCGGTCATTATCTGAAGAAAGGTTTCTAAGGAAACTTGGAAAAATAGATTTCAGGGACCTTGATGATATCAAAGTTGCATTATCTATAGTATTATCGATAGAAGAATACTAACGTGTCATAATAAAAGAGTTCATGTCGGCACTGCCTGTCCCGAACATCAGGAACCCAGTCCCGTCACGTGTCCTGGAAATTCCGGTTGAACGAAATTCCAACGTTTTTAAATAAGATTTAAACGCCTTCCCAATAATCAAATCGTCCGGTTAAGCTTTATTATAATTCAATAAATCTCCTACCTTTGCCAACTATCTCAACAAGATCCGGTTTACTGAATCTTATTGAAAATCAAACAAGACATTCTGTGTATGAATGATTTAGACAAACACTTCGCTTATTTTCGTGAACGTACCATAGGCTCCGACACTACCTTTAACAGTCCTTACGGCAGGGTCAATATGATTTATGCCGACTGGGTGGCGAGTGGCCGCCTTTATCAGCCTATCGAAGATAAAATTTCGGGACAATTTGGTCCTTTCGTTGGTAACACGCATACCGAAACGAGTGAGACAGGCACCCGAATGACAAACGCCTACCACTGTGCCCAGAAGCTGATCAAGAAACATGTGAACGCCGGTCCTGATGATATCATCATCACTGCCGGATCGGGCATGACCACGGTGATCAACAAGATGCACCGTATCATGGGCATCAAAGGAAACAACCTGCAAGTTCTCCAAAAGTTTGAGAATGAAAACGAAAAACCGGTTGTTTTTCTGAGTCATATGGAACATCATTCGAACCATACAAGCTGGTTCGAAACCAATGTGGATGTGGTTGTCCTGGAGCCGGATGCGGATTTATTAGTCGATCTTGATGAGTTACGCAGGCAATTGGAGAAATACAATGACCGTCATTTTAAGATTGGTTCTTTTACTGCCTGTTCAAACGTGACTGGTATTGAGACGCCTTACCACGACATGGCAAAGATTATGCACGAACATGGCGGTGTTTGCTTCATCGATTTTGCCTGTTCGGCTCCTTATGTCGATATCGATATGCATCCGGCAGATGATGAGATGAAAAAACTTGATGCCATCTTTTTCAGTCCGCATAAGTTTCTGGGCGGACCGGGGAGCTCGGGTGTCATGATTTTTGATAGATCATTATACAACAGCCCGTCTCCGGATAATCCCGGCGGGGGAACCGTTGACTGGACAAACCGCTGGGGCGAATACAAGTATATCGATGATATTGAGATACGTGAGGATGGCGGCACGCCCGGTTTCATTCAGGCGATACGTATTGCGCTCGCCATCGAAGTAAAAAACATGATGCAGACCAAACTGATTCGTATCCGTGAACATGCCTTAGTTTCCAAAGCCTTTGCTTCGTTTCGTAAAATCCCCGGATTACATATACTCGCCGATAATACCGAAGATCGTTTGGGTGTGTTTTCGTTGTATTTTGATGGTATCCATTTCAATCTTGTCGCCAAGCTGCTCAACGATAAATATGGTATTCAGGTGCGCGGTGGCTGTGCCTGCGCAGGGACGTATGGTCATTTTCTGCTCGATGTGAGCCATGATAAATCACGTGAGATTACTGATCTGATCAATCATGGCGACCTTTCACAGAAACCGGGTTGGGTTCGCATCTCACTCCATCCAACCATGAAGGATGAAGAGCTTGATACCATTGTTGTTGCTTTAACGGAGATCGCCAAACATCACCAGGAATGGGCTAAGGAATATATCTACAACAAGAAAACGAACGAATTCAGGCACAACTCCGAGCCGGAAGATAACAGCGCTATGATCAAAGACTGGTTTACTTTTCAGGATTGAGACAATCTAAAAAGGCATCTTTTCGGGAAATATTTTCATCACTGCATAAAAAAGTATCAGTCCCAACAGACCGCCTACGATAAATACGATGGCTAATGGTTTCTTCTTTTTAACCCAGAACCAGATGCCGAGGCCGATGATAAGTAATGATATGATTGGAAGTTGTAGGATCATTTTTTAGTTGATGAGTTGATAAGTTTATAGGGTGATAAGTTTATGGATTGATGCCCTTCGACTTCCTCGTCTTGCGGACGAGACAAGCTGCTCAGGGTGACAGGTTGATGGGTTGGTAAGTTGATAGGTTGATAAGTTTATAGTTGAAAATGTATTAATTAGAAAAATTGAAACTTGAAACATGAGTCCCCTCCGAAAAGCAAAATATTGCCACAAAAGCACAAAAACACCAAATTTCACCAATGGTAAAACACTGATTGTGAG
>JABFQW010000107.1 GCA_013141455.1 Bacteroidales bacterium | reverse complement strand
GCAGGCGGACAAGCTTCGTAGATTTTGCGTTCAAAGAATTTTAAGTCTTGATTTTTTGTTACTTTTTTATCAAGAAAAAAGTAAAAGAAATTCAATTGTTTTCTCGTCCTTTTGAAAGGCAAAAGGACCAAAACCTTTTGTCTGAACGAAGCTTCCCCGCTCTCTGTCAAAACACAGTAAATCCAGGCAAAGGAGTGGCCTCGTCCCAAAAGACGAGACCAAACATACCGCCTTGCAGGCGGATGCCTTTGCCTGATTTTCTTGTGTTTTGACATTCACGCCCTACCTGGCTCGCCGTTCAGACTTGCCAGCGCACTGCTTCGTAACATGATTTTATTGTTCGAATTTGATGACACTTTGTACCAACATTAAAACAATAGAAAGAAAAATGGTAATTTTTAGAGATAATATTTGGTGCCAGCACATCAAAATAATAAGTAGCCACTATTGCAATCCATTATCATTGTCGTCTGATATATCTGTTTTAAACCAAACAACGAAATCCTGCTGAATTAAATCAATTTAATTTTTCAATAATTTATACGTGTGTGAGTGTTCTCCGCTTGTGCGTATGTAATACATGCCGGTAGCCAGATGCTCAACTGAAACTTTGTTCTTCCCAAACCTTAAAATTCCACGAGCTACAACAGAACCAATATTATTCATGATGAAGTACTCAACATTCGAACCTTCATTTGTTTCAATGATAAACCCGTGTGTGCATGGATTTGGGTAAACAGTGGTTGAAATTTCATTTTCTGGTAAATCAGTGGTGCAGAAAGTATTTGTATTGATCAAAATTTTTGATGTATATGGTTGTAAGGTCAGGGCACCACAAACGACAACGCTATCAGTATCAAGGTATTTGATTGTTCCTAATTCAATTGTAATAACACTATCCGTTTGGTTCATGAATAAAGTATCATTCGAAAACGGGTAGTCCCAATCAACATAGGAACTCCTTGTATGGATATCAAAACCCGAAACCGCCTGCCACTCGTCAAAATTATAAAAAGTGGAAGGGGGCAGAAAAGCGTAATTTTCAGAATTATAGGGTTGAAAATAATAATTTGAATCGATCGTCCCCTGGTTATAACCTCCTGTGTTATCAACCATACGAAGAATCATCGCATCGGGGTCTTTGGCAAAAAGTACATTTTTTTTGACGGTCATACCAGTCATAGGCGTTGGTATTGCCGGGCTTCCGTTAAAATCAAGTAAATAATTTCCACCATAAACGATGTTACCCGTAACGGTGTTATTATAGGTGCCACTATTCAAAAATATGCCTTTCTGCGTTCTGTCAAAAACTGTATTATCCTGAACAAGACAATTGTTAACACTAAAATCAAAATAAATTGCCGGTGTAATAAAATGATATCCATTCGGAATCCCTTCGGTATTACCGTCACTTTTACTTACGAAATTATTCCTGAAAATATTGTATTGTGAAGCTGCACTGTAGCTTTTCAAAGCCGCACCATCATTGTTCAACAACATGGCGTTTTTTATGACGTTTCGTTCGATGCAATTAAATTTTCCGTCCATCGCTATTCCGCAATACCCTGCGCTGTCGATATCATTATGATGAATATTGCAGCTATCAACAAAGGCTCCTTTTATTGATGAGAGGTTTATCTCTGTTCCGATTCCACTGTTTCTGAAGCCACCGTTGTTCCTGAAAATATTGTGATGGATTTTCGTTTCAAAACCCGTTCCGTTTACAAATACGGCTATTCCATCCACTTCTCTGAAATAACTGTCACTAATCTCGATATGTCTTCCTTTCACATCAACACCATGCCTATACTGCCCGGCAAAATAGCAATTTACAATTTTAATCTGTTCGTTGGTTGCGTTCAATATGGCTATTCCCGATTCGGCCTGTTTCTCAAACGAGATGTTATTGATGGTTATATTTGAAACTCCGTCACCAAGTAAAATTCCATAAGGGCGAACCGATGCTTCGCACATTTGATTATTTGGATTGCCTGTGGCAGGTTTAAAGAATAATTTTTGTGCTTCGGAATCATATTTCCATTCATTTCCCAAATTCAAATAGCTTGTATCGTCATATAGAAAGTATCCATAGTCAGCAGTTGGAACCCTGAGTGTTGGTATTGAATAATTAATCCTGTTCCCGGCGGAGGAAGCAATCCCCGATTTCTCCCAGCACCATTGTGCCGTGTGAACACAAACCTGAGATCGATTGAGAACAGTAGCCGAAATTGATGTTAATTCCTCATCCTGAAGATAATTTTGAGTCGCTGCATCTACGGTTAAATAATACCCAGCATCCGGAAAACGGGCGATAATCTGCTCTTTATTATCGACAAAGAAATTTACCACTGCTCCGCTAAAATCGGCCTGATAAAAATCACCATAAGGAATCCAGTTTACAACTGAATCTGCCCCGCTGATAACGGGTTTATTTCCTGACCCATAGGATGACAATACAAAATCGCCCGCAACTGCTACGTTTATTTGATCCCTGAAAATATCGCCACATCTCAGGAAAATGGTATCAATAGGCGTATTTGATGCCAGCAAGGTATTCAAAGGAGCAAATGAACGCCAGGGCTCTGACATTGAACCAATGTTTGAATCATCTGCATTTGCGTCGCTTGCGGAAATATAAAAGTTCTGGGCTATTGCGTTTATTCCATAAAATAACACTGCAATAATGGTTAATTTGAATTTCATCGTCGTTTGAATTTCTATCTTAGATGCTAAATTCATGATAAAGTTTAGATATCAATTACTTTTCGGTAATTTCTTTACACATCCCATTGAAGAAAAAACCTTCAGGATTTAACTATTTATCCGATTTGGTCTCATTCCGATACGTTCAAATTTAGTTTTCAGTCCCTTGTATAAAAAACCAATATTTACCAGAAGTTCATAAAATGACAGCCTTATACTACTGCCGAGATATTGAATTTATTTAATTGATGTGACACGATATCAGGTGATTGCACGCAAAGTGAAGCAGCGACTTTACCAAAATTCATGCAACGGATCAATGGTTCTCTCTGAAGCCAGCCATACATGAACCCCGCAAAAAAATTATCGCCGGCACCATTTGTGTCAACCACAGGAACGCTGACAGCAGGCATGTCAATCCATCCATCTTCAACCGACAGGAGTGTGGCACCTTTTTCGGCATGGGTGCAAACAACAAGTGATTTTCTATCATCGATTAAGCGTTGCATCAGGCTCCTGTAATCAGTAAGATTGTCGCTGCTGAGATGAATAAAATTTGCTGCATCAATAAATGGTTGATGGTACGAGTTGCTTCCGTCGTAATCGTGCAGGTCGGTCCAGACGGGCTTGTTGCATTCGGCTATCTGTCCTGCCCATGAACGGCAATAAGATATGATATTCAAAACAATTATATCATAAGCAGCCAGTTGGGTTTCCAGGTAGTTTTCGGGTAAAGTAATTGATTGGGAACTATTTGTGATAAAAATTGAAATTCTCTTTCCATTGGTATCCATCATGTTAATGTGACGTTCGGTCCCTGCCGGGTCGGTAAACAAATCGAATGAAACGCCTGTTTTGCGAAGATAATTTCTGATCTGACCACCCCATACATCATCACCACAGGCACCGATTAAATGTACCGGCACACCAAGTTGGTGCAAGGCAACCGATTTTCCGGTACCGGTACTCCCGGTGTTTTCCTGAAACCTACACTGGTGGATGGTTACAGGTGTGCCATTGGGAAGATCGTTTAGGTAAACTATTTGATCGAAGGTGGTTCCTCCTATTACAAGTACAGATGGTAAAACTTTCATCGCAGACCCAGATATTTTGAAAATTAATTATTATGTTTTAAACTGTATTATTCACAAAAATATCTCGCAAATCCGCTAACCTGCCTGGCGGCAGACAGGGTCGCAGTGTATATGTATTTGAGTGAAAATTAATGAAAAAATAAATATTAATATTCCAATCATTAAACTATTGCAATTCAGAACTTTGCGTCTTTGTGAGATGTATTATTCAGGTTAAATAAATCCATAATCATATCCTCATTCATTCCGTGGTATTCAAATTGCCCCAATGTGCGAAAACCATGTTTTTTATAGAAGTTTATGGCCTTTTCATTGTTGCTTTGCACACCTCCCCACAATATGATTCTTTTTATTCCGGATGCTTTCAGATATTGAATAATATAGCCGAACATAGCACTTCCAAGACCTGAACTTTGCCACAAATCGGCAACCGAAGGCGCAAAAGTACAGTCTGTTTCATGATCAGGTGTAAGTCCATACGATTGCAAACGAAAACTATCGTGCTGCAGATAACCTGCTTTAATAATTATATAAGCAACAATAATTCCGGTATTGGTTTCAATGGCAATAAATCCAATGAAATCAGTTGGTGCAGCATACAAATCGATCAGCGTTTGTTTGTCGAAGGCATGGGGCCCAAACCGCTTTTTTGTACTCTCGCTGAGGTTCTGAAAATAGAGTATCAGTGCATCGAAATCACTTGTTTCGAGTTTACGTATATTGACTTTTCTATGATTACTTACGAAAATCATGCATCAGTTCCTGTTTTTAATATTCAGAATATCAATTGCTTATCTCTGTTTTATCAACTTAATCGCGAACCGGCAGCTATATTGTATGTTTCTGAAGTAAGGCATTGAGAATGTCGTTCTTCTGAAAAGTGTTCCATGCAATAAATAAGTAACAATCAATGGTTTCGTTAATCGTAGCCTGCTGCCTACTTTTTATAATCTTGCTTTATCGTTTCTCTTATACCGGCAACATAAGGTGTTGGTGTAAATAAAAATCGTTTTTCGAATTTGCTGCTGTTGAACACATAATCCCTGTCGTATTGATACAACATCTCAACCATCTCTTTCATGATCGGAACAAACAGACCAAGAATCTGAACAAGAAATTTTGGAACCTTCTGAAAGTTTGGTTTCACACCCAACTCAGCGGCAATATTTTCGATCCATTCTTTACCGGTAAGCGGATTCGATGCTGTTGGCAGATGCCAGACCTGGTTGTAGGCATTGGCAGTGTTTCCCAATAAAGCTGTGGCCTTACCGGCATCGGGTGTGTAAGTAAACGAATGTTTAAAACCGGTCGAGCTCATCCAGTTGGCTTTTTTTCCTTTGCCCAACGATTTTATAACTGTTTCGTTTAGCATGCTCGAGTTTTGAATACCCGGACCATAAAAATCGGCCGAGCGGGCAATCAACGCAGTTAATTTTCCAGCCTTTACTTCGTCGAGTATCATTCTGGCTATCTCCTCCCTTACTTTACCTTTTTTGCTGCAAGGATTGATGGGCGTTTCTTCGGTCATATTATCCAAATGATCAGGGTCGTACATATACATATTGTCGAAGAAAACCAATTTGGCATTGTGTTCTTTACAAGCTGTGATAACATTTGTCATAATCACCGGCCATTTTTCTTCCCAAACCCTGGCACTGTATTGAATTCCTGCTGTAAGATACACTACCGAGGAACCCTCTACTGCTCTACGGACATCATCGATATTCAATAAATCGGCAGTCATTACCTCATCCGTTGGGTTTACTTTTTTCGGGTTTCGGCTTACTAACCTGATTTCTTTAGTGAATTCGACGAGTGCTTTGGCTAGTTCGATGCCAATGACTCCACCTGAACCTAATATTGTTTGCATTTTCGTTTGTTTTAATTTCTTAAATATCTTTTGTCTGTTTGGAATGGAAAGAGTCAATCAAGCTTCCATTTGATAAATTACCTCAAAAATAATACTTTCCGATAACAATGCTTCAGCAACACTCCACAGCACTCAAATCCCAATCTTTACATTCTGTTTCATGTTCTTAAAAAAATCCAGTTTAATCTCAAACCGTATCCTGTCTTTGAATGATCTGTTCATCGATTGAATGTTTCCGGAAACCAATATGGGAACGTACACTTCGAAAAAATCCCATATACCTGTTTTCAGACCTGCTTCATAAAAAAATGGTGATTGATTTCCGCCATTGAAACCGTGATCATTCAAAAGAAGATTGACAAACGGCTTGATTGGTATCCGACTGATTTTCAATGGCAAACTACTTGTGAAAGTAACTGATACAAGCCAGCGACTGAACCCAAGACTATCGTTTGCCGGTGACACCAACCCACCTTCTGATAAAGTCATTTGTCTCGATAAAACCGTTTCGGGAAACACACTGAAACGATCAAAATATGTTCCGCCGTAAAGATATTGTTCACGCCCACTCCTACCGCTGGTTGCCAGTGCATTAAATGATGCTTTGGAGCTGTTTTTCAACATTGTTCCGGCAAAAAACCTTACGTCCAGGCCACGGTTTTTCCCATGATAACTGTACCTGTAATTTAACTCCACCGATGATTTCTGAAACGAATGATTGAGCTCCAAAATCACCAACAGTTTGAAAGGATTAATCCAACCCGACTTTTCCAACTGATATCCAACCTGTAAATACGAAGACATCCTTGCTTTCGCGGGAAGTAAAATCTGATACAGGTCCGATGCAGCAATATAGTAACCAAATACCTTCTGCCGTATCGGATTATTAAACCGGTTTGGTCTAAAAAAAAGCTCTGGTCCGGCCTTTATGCTGTGGTAATTTTGATTTCCAGGTGCACCATATTGTGTTCCTTCGAGGATGATACTTGCTCTGCTGATAAATTTGTCATAAGGTGTGATAGTAAACGCAATTCTTCCGAATCCGGCCAGGTCGGTATTTTTAAATGAAAAGAAAGGCATGATAAAATATTCCACAGTTTTAGGAATCAGGAAACCGTTATGCAATGCAATACCCATCATAAAACCATTTTCACGGGTCCAGTTTACAACAGGAATATACATGATGGATCGTTTTTCGGGATCTTCGATAGAGAAGGTGAGCTGGGTTTGTAATTTATCTGCCTTACGGAAAGTACCGGAAACGTGGATGTTATTGTTGAGCCTGAACAATTCAGGCATGATATGTTTTGGATCGATGACTATTTCGGTATAATCTCCTTTCGGAATATCAATCCATTGCTGTCCAACGAAACCATCAATCCATTTCTCGAAACAGATGGAATCGCCAATCATTCCAGAGATTACCAAGGGTGAGGCTAATTCACCATTATTCTTTACAAGAAGTTGTTGGTTCGCAAAACGAACCAGCTTGTAATCAAGTCGTTTGGTTGTCATGATGAAATCACAAAAAAACCAGGACAAATCTTTGCCTGTCCGGGATTCGAAAATTTCGCGAAGATCTTCGGGTTGCGGATGTTTGAATTTCCAGGCGTCGTAATAAGTTTGCATGACATCGTCAAAAATGGAATCACCAAGATAAGCCCTCAAATAATTGAAACCCTGGGCGGCTTTGTAATAAATGATGATATTGTAATTAAGATTTGTGTAATCAGGCGCTGCCAGATCGATCGGTTGTTCGTCATTACCACGGGCCTGCACAAGCCATTCGAGTTCCTGTATCTGCCGGGCGGGCATGTTTTCGATATGAAAGAATTTTGCCTGTTTTAGTTTTCGGAAATAGAATTTCCAAAGCTTCCTGTCGGGATATCTTTCATCCATATATTTTCCTTCATACGCGCTGGTAATACCTTCATCCATAAACGGATAACGGCGTTCATCATTACCAAGCGCACTATAAAACCAGCTATGCCCAATTTCATGTGTGATTACCTCATCCAGTGCAAAAGCATCCGATGCAAGTCCAATCACAGTAATACCGGGGTATTCCATTCCGGCTCCGGCGTTCAGTGCACTTTGAACTGCCGTGAAACTATTATATGGATATTCGCCGAGCCATTTCGAAAAATTCAGCACACCATTATTAACATATGGCAAGGCATTTTTCCAAAGATCAGCCTGTTGATTGGTAAACATCACCATGGTAGTTACTTCCCTGCCTGATTCAGGAAGTTTAACCATCCCTTTTATTATATGGAATCGTTTATCGGCAAACCATGCAAAATCGTGGATATTACTTTCCTGATACCGAAGTGTCTTCATCACCGGAGATGAAGGTGCAAAAGTTGTCTCCGCATCGTTCATGGTAGTTTTCCATGTGGTATCAGCCGCAAGATTATTTAATCTTTCCTTTTCCTCAATATTTTGAAGGTTTCCGGTTGCAACAACAGTGTAATTGTCGGATAATGTAATACTTACATCAAAACTTCCAAACTCTGAATAAAACTCACCCTGATCGAGATAGGGCATCTGATGCCATCCCGACCGATCATAAACAGCGGGTTTTGGAAACCATTGTGAAATTTGATAGGATTCGCCAATATGCCCCATGCGTGAAGTAACTCCTTCCGGGATTTTTACATGAAAAGGGGTAGTAATAGTAATGGAATCATCCGGTAAAAGTGGTTCATTGAGCCAAACCCTACATACATCAGGCATATCAGGCATCAAATGCCATTGAACTGAAAGGCCGTCAACCTTTAAATCGAGCGAATCTATATAACCATTCAATTCCGGATCATTGAACAACTTTCCTTTTCCATTGACAGTGAATAACTGTTTGGCTAAGTCAGTATGATTGTCGGAATAGGCATTTGGCCACAGGTGAAAATAAAGAAACAGTAGCGTGTCGCGAGAATTGTTAATGTACTCAACCGTTTCGAAAGCGTTTAATTCGTGTGTTTTATCATTCAGCGAAACAGAAATTTTAAAATTGACCTCTTGCTGAAAATATGCCTGTGATGAAACTTTCGGCATGAATCCAATGGCCATTATACTGAAAACCATTACATACCATATTGTAGCAATGATGGAAGACTTACTCAAATTATATGTGATTCGCTTCATGCAGAGAAATTCGGATAATGGCGTGGTTGAGCATCAGACTATGCACCAAAATTCATACCGCCTGTTATTATCATACAAGTATAAAATATTAACAGACAGTATGTTAATAAAAAAACGTATCCGTTCATAAAGAGTTAAACTATATGAACGGATACTTGTTCGTGATCAAACCAAAAGAATGATTAAAATAATAATCAGAATAAGTGTACCGGCGCCGATATAAACATAACCACCGTCATTCCTAATTTTTTCTTTGATTCCTTTAAGTTCTTTTCTGAGCTCGCGTTTTTCGATAACGGTCAGTGTTGATTTATCAATATCGCGTATTTCTTCAATCCGCTTTGTTAAACGACTTACTTCTTCAGCAGATAATCTGTTCTCTGTTGCAACCGGTTCAACTGATTTCATTTCAGCTTTACTGGCAAACGTTGTTGCAGCACCCAGGGTAAAAATCATGAGGAGCGCGATAAAAAGTGTTTTTTTCATTTTCTGACGTTTTAATTTGTTAATAAATATAAACGTCAAAAGTATCTGACATGCTTGCACAATCTGTTACATAATCAATGTTATAATTTACATGATTCACACATTTGATTTTATAAATTTGCAAAATCAGGGTGGGCTTAATCCATATATGAATGATTGCAGATAAATGGTAAACCATGTTAAGTATATGGTTTCATTGCATTTACATTATGTGATAAAGATAAAAGTTTAATAATCCTGCCCGATCGATGTCAATATAGCGATTGACATATTTTACGAACATTTAATTGTTGACAGATACTAAAAGCCGGGCAAAAAGATACGATGCCTATCTTGTTATTTTCTAACCGCTTTCTGATATCTGTCGAGTAAGTCAACCGAATCGATTGACCCATGATGGTGAACCTGAAACCATTGCCTGGCTGATTCGTCATATCCGAAAAATCTTGTTGTTCTGATCTTAAGATTCAGGGTCTGACCATTTGCCGTAAATTCACCAGTTTCGGTACCGGCAAATACTGCCATATCACCCGATTGCCAGGATACAATATCACCCAGCTCTACCCAAACGTCTGCCTGTCCGTGGAAGATTGTGGAATAAATTTCCGTGATCGGGACAATCCCTCGAACGATTCCACCCAAAGGATTGTTCAACTGAATCAATTCGTGGTTCAGCCAAATCATTTTAAACACATCTAAATCCTTGTTATTGAACGCGTAATAAAATGTCTCAAGGCAGGCAACCGCCCCTTCAGTATTTTTATTGCCTGCATCAGTGATTAGGTTCCGGGCGTCACGTCCGAATTTCCGTGTTAGTTTTTCAATTTTCATAATTGTGGTAGCTGTCTTTCTGAATTATTGATTCATGAACCGCTTTGAATGCTTATCCAACAACCTGTTCATTTCGATTCTGCTTTATACTCTTTCTCATTCGATTTATGAGTCACAAAAATAAACAACATTCCTCTTATAAAATTTGTTCGCTTAGGTTTTCAAATCTGATTTAACCATCAGATTGATAATGAAGGATAACTGATTTTTAGATCCCTTGTTCAAGAACCACCCATCAGCTGTAAAAAACCCGGCCATGTCCGCCCAATTTCAGGGAGGCCATGGCCGGGAAGGTGATCGTTGAAATTGTATCGGATATAATCGTTGATGATTTATTTTCTGATCAGGATCACATGTTTCCCACGTTTTTTATCCTTGTTTACCGGCCGGTATCCTGTCGTGCCAGTCAGGTTTTCGGCGATGTTTTTCCAGGCCTGTCCTGCCTCTTCCAACGGATACACCTGTGCAACTTCAAGACTGAGTTTACCCTTTTCGATCAAATGATAAACCTGTTTCAGACTTTCAGCCCTCGGCAGGGCATTCATGAAAACGGTCCGAACATTGTATTTTTTGGCAAGCTCAGCCGAAGGGTGTTGATTGACAGCTACCAGAAATCCGCCTTCCCTGATGATGGTGAATGACCGATCCTGGACTTCACCTCCAACGAGATCAAACACCATATCGACTTCCCCGGCAACCGATTCGAATCTTTTCGTGCGATAATCGATGACTTCATGGGCCCCCAGCGATAAAAGCCAGTTTTTATCAGTTTCCGATGCAGTAACTATTACCCTTGCTCCGGCCTGGACCGCCATTTGCACTGCACAGGTGCCCACAGCGCCGGCACCACCATGAATCAGTACTTTTTGTCCCGATTGTAAGTGACCATGTTTGAAGAGCCCTTCTATTGCTGTTACTGCTGCAACAGGTAGTCCGGCCGCTTCCACAAAAGTCAGTGAAGCTGGTTTTGCGTAAATCATTTCCAGAGTAACCACCATAAATTCAGCATAAGCACCACCACCGAATTTACTACCGTAAACAGCATCTCCAACAGCAAAATTGCTTACATTTTTTCCAATGGCTTCTATCTTACCGGCAAAGTCGGTGCCAGGTATCCAGGGGAAAACCAGGGGATAAACATGGCTCAGAAAACCCGAGGCCAATAAGCTGTCGATGTGATTTACCGATGCGGTATACACGCTGATTAATAACTCATTATCTGAAATAACAGGTACCGGAACTTCTTCCGTTTTTAATAATTCTGATGAACCAAATTGATGTATTCTGATAGCTTTCATATTGTATATTTTTAAATTAGTTTGCAAAACTAAATTCATTACTATACTTTTGCAAGTAGTACACAGAAACTGTATTAGTATGGTTTATCATAGTTTTTTTGAATATCAATGATATGAAAAATGAAAAATTTGAAAAAAAGTTGTCCGATTGAGTTTGCAGTCGATCTGATGGGTGGAAAATGGAAGCTTCCGATACTCCATGCTTTGATAAAAAAGAGCCCGAAACGGTTTAAAGTACTGGAACGTGAGATCGCCGGCATCACGCCTACCATGCTCACCACCCAATTACGTAAATTAGAAGCTGATCAATTGGTTCACAGGGAGATTTTCGCCACGGTACCGCCAACCGTGGAATATAGCCTGACGGAACATGGCGAAACCATGAAAGCCATGATCGCTGAAATTGAGAAATGGGGCATTCTTCACATGCAGAAACTTACAGAAATGGTTGAAGATAAATAATATGTAATTATTATTCATTGGAAATGAGAGCTTATCATCAGAGATTCATAAACAATTACCGCAAACAACCAATGCTCGGCTCGCCCTCTTTGGATTGAATAAGTTGTTGAGTATTAAAGCAATCAGATTTAATTCGTTGATGGTAATAAAATTCAGTAAAGATCCCGGATACACACATTCGGTTAACAGGTTCTTTGTATAACCGGGTTGTACAAAACAGTACATATTTCGGGTGATTTAACTTGTCTGCCAGAAATAAATTAAAAATTATTCCTGTTTTATTCCAGTCCGGCAACCATATGCGTACAAATTGCAAGCCGGTTCCAGGTGTTGATGGTAGCAATCACAAGTAAAAGCTGGGCCACTTTCTGTTCACCGAACACACGAAGAGCATCAAAATACACTTCATCCGAAAGACCTCTCAAAGCGATATTTGTTACCTCTTCGGCCAATTTGAGTGCCACTTGCTCCTCCTCATTAAAAAATGGAGTTTCCCACCAGGCGCTGACCGCAAAAAGCCTTTGTGCTCTTTCTCCAAGTTTGAGTGCATTTTGGGTATGATAATCGATGCAATATCCACAACCATTCATCTGCGACACCCTGAGCCGGATCAGTTCAAGCAAATTAGGATTAAGGTCGAATGACCCGATTTGTGCATCCGCGATATCCATTACACGGTCGATGCGCGGTTCTACCTCTTTGATTTTCATTCTTGATTTCATGTTTTGTAATTTTTGGAATAATTAAATAATAAAATGGGTTTCTGTCACACACGAATGCCATCCAATTGCTGAATGACATTCAACAAAAACTTGATCGAATTAATGATCAGTAAGTAAATCAAATTTGATTTTCAAATAGTAAATCTGGCCTGTATTCATTCCTGAATTTTCAACCACTAAGGATGTTAGTTCTTTCTTTACAAAGGCACCCAGAACCTGATCTGAAGCACTTAAACCAACTATCTCCAACTTCGATTCTTTCGATACAGTGAATTCCAACAAAACATCGCCTTCAATTTTATTCTGCTCGGTAAAGCCTGAATAATCAATGGATTTAAGAATTTTTCGTTTTAATGGAGCTGGCACCTTTGTAGCAATAGATGGTAAATTTTCTGCGTTTGCACCCGATAAAGCGATGCTCACAGCAACAGCAATCAATACAATTAATTTTTTCATTATTTTATGTTTTAATTATTTAATGGGGCAAAATTATATTACCTTTGGTCCATGTACATAGTCCAGAATTAACAAACAAGATGTACCAGAAATGACAACACTTCATGAACTCATACATATCGACAAGGGGTCGGATACACCTGTTTACCTTCAGATTACAAACTCGTTGATTTGCAATGTCCGCAGGGGAAAATTGCGCAGAGGCACCAAACTGCCCGGCGCCCGTGAATTGTCGGAAACACTGAAAATACACCGCAGAACCCTGCAAAACGCCTATGATGAACTCATGGCGCAAGGTTGGGTCGAAATTGTTCCGCGCATCGGGACCTTCGTCGCAAACAAACTTCCGGATGTGAACCCGGTCGGGATTCTGGCAACCGGCAAGCTGAACATCTATCCCGAAAAGACACTGTTTTCGATCGATGAAAAAAACCTCGTCCGTTTCTCTATGACAAATTATCAGGGCTCGAAAAACATTGTATTGGATAACGGTTTTCCCGATATACGTCTGGCTCCCACCGAACTTTTGTTACGTGAATACCGAAGCTTAGCAAGGCTTCAGTCGTTCAAACAATATCTGAAATACGGTAGTCCCCGGGGTTCAGCCCATCTGCTTGAGATGCTTTCCATTTTTCTGACCGACACGCGGGGACTTCCCATTACAAGTAACAATCTGTTGATCACCCGTGGAGCACAGATGGGAATTTACCTTACAACCAAGCTTCTGATAAAACCAAACGACCAGGTCATTGTTGGTCAGCCCGGATACAACAATGCATCACTTACTTTTCTACAGGCAGGCGCCATACTCAACAATGTTCCGGTCGATGAATACGGTTTGGATGTTGATGCCATTGATGCACTTTGCCAAACGAAAAAGATCAGGATGGTTTATGTGATTTCGCACCACCATTATCCAACCTCTGTTACCCTGTGCCCCGAACGACGTATTCGTTTACTTGAACTCGCGGCCCGTTACAAATTCGCCATCATCGAAGACGATTACGATTACGATTTCCATTACCACAGCACCCCGGTACTGCCCATGGCGAGCCTCGATTATCATGGCAATGTGATATATATCGGTACCCTGACAAAAACACTGGCGCCGGCCATCCGGCTGGGATTTATTGTTGCGCCGGCCAATTTCATTGATGCAGTGGCACATTTGCGCCGATCCATCGACTGGCAGGGCGACAGCATGATGGAAGCCGCTATTGCCGAGTTATATAAAAATGGTACAATTGGAAGGCATATTAAAAAAGTGGTGAAAATGTATCATGAACGGAGGGATCATTTTTGTGAATTGCTGACAAATAAGTTAGGCGATCATGTTGCTTTTAAAATACCTGATGGCGGCATGTCGGTTTGGGTTAAATTTATCGGTACTGACCTCAAACTTGTGGCTGAACGTGCCGCAGTGAATGGATTAACGATGAGCAACGGATGTGTTTATAATTCGGATAACACGAATTACAATGCCACCCGGCTCGGATTTGCCTCACTCAATTTTAAAGAGCAGGAGAAAGCCATTGATATTTTGGCAAAATCGTTATAAACCGTCAGTAAGAGCCCGGATACGGGTTAAATCAATTATTAATGTGCCAGGATACTATTTAATTATTTCTTTATTTTGGTGTGATGCAACTATTATTTGTCACCAAATCACTAAATCACCAAATCTCACTAAAATGCAGTTATTAGTTTGCAATCCTTTTTATCCCTTTACCAATATTGACAACATTAAAATTAATCAGATATCCTAAACGTTTATCGGTCAGTTTCAAATGACTCAAAACCTGTACCACCCAAACTGGATTGACAATTTCAATCGCTTTTAGCTCACATGGCTAAGTTCTAAATATATCAGCAATATTTGTATATTTGCTTGATGAAGACAAAAGAAGATATCAAGATAGAGTTTGCTAAACTCTCTGGGATCGATCAGGAACAGTTACTTGATGAACTGTTAA
>JABFQW010000126.1 GCA_013141455.1 Bacteroidales bacterium | reverse complement strand
GTTCGCCACCCATCACCGAAATTTGGCGTTGGGCCACATAAACAGAAGCCTCGGACCGAAAGCCCGACCGGCCATACCGTAATTTCCTGCCCCGAACGAACCACCGATGATCACCGTGAACTTGGGCACATTGGCATTCGAAACAGCATGAACCATTTTAGCACCATCTTTCGCTATTCCACCACGTTCAAAGTCCTTGCCCACCATGAATCCGGTGATATTCTGCAAGAAAAGCAGCGGTATTTTACGTGTGCAGCACAGTTCAATAAAATGCGTTACTTTCAGCGCTGATTCTGAGAAAAGTACACCGAAATTGGCAATGATTCCAACCGGAAAACCCATGATATACGCGAATCCGGTAACAACCGTGGTGGCGTATTTTGCCTTAAACTCCTGAAACTCGCTCCTATCCACCATTCGCATGATGATTTCACGGGGATCGAGTTGCTTGCGCAGATCCATTGGCGCCAATCCGTAAAGTTCTTTCGGATCATAGATGGGTTCTGCCGGTTCTCTGATATCGAGTTGCTGACGGTAAACAGGCTTCAGCGTTTCGAAGATATTACGACAAATCTGAAGCGCATGTACATCGTTTTCGGCCAAATGATCGGCCACTCCGGAAATGGACGTATGCACTTCGGCACCGCCAAGTTCTTCGGCAGTAACCTCTTCGCCGGTAGCAGCTTTCACTAAGGGCGGTCCACCCAGAAATATTGTTCCCTGATTTCGTACGATGATTGTTTCATCGCTCATGGCTGGTACATAGGCGCCTCCCGCGGTGCACGATCCCATCACTATGGCAATCTGTGGCAGTCCCATAGCCGACATGCGTGCCTGGTTATAAAAGAATCTTCCAAAATGATCGCGGTCAGGGAAAACTGTATCCTGTTCGGGGAGAAAAGCACCTCCCGAATCGACAAGATACACGCAGGGCAACTGGTTTTCCATGGCAATCTCCTGCGCCCTCAGATGCTTTTTGATGGTGTATTGCATATACGTACCGCCCTTGACAGTGGCATCGTTGGCGATGATCACCGTTTCGCGGCCATGGATCACCCCGATTCCGGTAACGATACCTGCCGATGGGAAGTCGTTGTTATACAGATTGTAGGCCGCCAATGACGACAGTTCGAGGAAAGGTGTGTTGGGATCGACCAACAGATCGATGCGCTCACGTGCTGTTAGCTTGTTACGCTCCTTGTGTTTTTTCAGGGCATCTTCGCTGCCGCCGCGCGTAGTATTCCTTTGAATCGTTTTGAATTCGTCGAGCAGTTTTACGAATGACCCGCTGTTCTGCCTGAACCCGGCGGATTGTGTGTCGATTTTTGTTTTTAATGTGTACAATTCACTGGATTTTAATATTTTCTGAATATCGAAGCGGCAGTAAACTGACCGAATTTGATCCTGTTACTTTTAGCCCGAAGTGTAAAGTTATACAAATTTGAATATAACAGGCAACAAAGGACAAAATATTGCTATATATTAAACCAATTAAATCAGTATATTTGGTACGACAATCTATCATAATAAAAATGAATGTTATTTCCCTCTATCATCCGGATGAGAAAGTCGAACGGACAGTTCTATTGTTCACGACCTTTCGCAGTGTTTATGATAATTTGGAAAGTCAAAATGATATGGTTCAGAATTTAAAATCTATCGAACCTGTATTAAGAAAACTTTAAAACCAATGAATGAAAGTTTCACCAATCAATCCGCCGGAAAAGACATACAAAACCTGGGTTCATCTGCCTGATTTTGGTTGCTGATCGATTAAATCATGTGTACGATGGATACGATTCCCGATTTAGGCCCGGCAGTTTCTTATCTAAACGATATGATTTCAGTCAGATTTGGTATGGATTCCGATCGTACCGATCCACAATTAAGTTCGGTCATTGTGCAATCAATAAAAAATAAAGGCAAAGGAAATTTCGTTGCATCCTGCACGTGCGAGTGCAAAATGCAAAGCAATGCTTAATCTCACAAATAAAAATAAGGTTCGCGAAAGCCGTTGGGCCGAACACCCATTATGACAAACAAATGAACAAATTTGACAAGCCGTAAATCCATAAGAGGCATGAGGCTTGTAAGTAAACAAATGAAAAACAGATTATTAACAAAAAAAATGAAAAAAATGAAAAAATTAATACTATGCTGGATGGTAATGATACTATCCATTCCAATGTTTGCCCAAACTTCGAAAGGTGATTTCGTCATATCAGGTGGTACCAACCTGCAGTTTATTGCCGGCAACTATAAGCATGTGTATGATGGCACAACTTTATCCAAATACAGCACAAATGCATTTTCGCTGAATCCGTTAGTTGGGTATTTTGTAATTGATAATCTGGCCGTTGGACTGATGGCTCAATTTGCATCAAGTAAAGATAAAAATGATGATGACGATGTGTATAAAACCAGCCAAATTTCGCTGATGCCAATGGCCATCTACTATTTCCCGGTTGATGGTAATTTTAGACCTTTTCTTCAGACCGGAATCGGATATGCATCACAAAACATGACCTATACTCCAAAAAACGGTGACGAGGATAAACAAACCTACAGTGGTATAGGTTTTACTTTTGGCGGAGGGGTTGCTTATTTTGTAGCCAAAAACATTTCCTTCGAACTCGGGATAGCCTATTCCCAATCTACCCTGAAAGACAGTGATGATGAAAAGGCAAAGGTTAAACAGGGAAATATCGGGGCAAACATCAGTATTTCGATTTTCCTCTGATTGTTCATTCAATGGCGAACTGTGCGTTGAATCGCACAGTCGCCATTATTTCACTACCCGTGATATGTACCTGCATTTTATAACTTGAATATGAACACTTTGGCTTCACTTTTCCCTGTAACCATGGCCTCATCGAAACAAAATAATTGCGTTAGCCTGAAACCCTTTCTAAAACCCGCAAATGAATTTACTTTTATTATAGTTTAAATATCTTATCCCTAATTGGTCGAATTTTCGAATTGCAACATTTATTTAATTATACTTAAACATTCTTGACATTGCATAGGATTCTTTGTACTTTTGTTTCAATAATTTAAATATAATTAAATTTTATGTGATGACAAAATCCGAAATTGGCAAAAAAATTAAGGAAAGGCGAAAAATCATGTCAATGCCACAGAGCCACCTCGCAAACTATACAGGTTTGTCAGTTGTCACTTTGTCGCAGATTGAAAGTGGAAAAGCAAACCCGACACTCGATACGCTGACTGAGATTTTTCACTTCCTGAATCTTGAAGTTTTGGTTGTTGTAAAAAACATGAACCATGAGGCTTAAGGTAATATATAAAGGAAAATACACTGCAGGATTGCTCTGGCGGGACGAAACCGGCTATCATTTCGAGTATGACGATGCATTCATTTCAAATGAAAACACTTTTCCGATCTCGGTGAATATGCCCAAATCTCAAAAAAAGTTTGATTCGGACCGCTTATTCGCAAACTTTCAATCCATGCTGAGTGAAGGATTCAACCGGGAATTACAATGTAAGGCTTTAGGGATCGACACGAATGATGATTGGAATCTGCTGAAATTCACCTGTGAAAAAGACACTATCGGTGCAATTACGATCGCTAACATTGAAGAAGCATGACCCATTGTAACGGATGTTTAAAGGAAAATATTGATGGTTTTTGTACAGCCTGCGAAACCAAAATCTTCGACCGGTCAAAAGTACCGGTTCAACTCACATTTAACTGGAATGATATTCAGGATAGAATTACAGGACAGCCTGCCGCATTCAGCATTTCAGGGGTGCAGCCAAAAGGGTTCATCGGAAGAGATAAAAATAATCTCCTGGCTCCAAACCGGAATATTGAATCGATGTATATCATCAAGCCGTTTTTAGATTCAAGGAGGGCCTTACACTTCGATTCGCCGGCGAATGAACATTTGACCATGACCATGGCTGACCAATTGTTCAATATTTCAACCGCAAAATGTGGGTTTGTGAAATTTGCAAACGGCGAACCAGCCTATCTTACACGACGGTTCGACAGGGACAAAGAAGGGAACAAACTACGACAGGAAGATTTTGTTTCGGTATTAAATGCAACACCCGGCCCAAACGACCATGGACTTTATAAGTATAATGCATTCACTTACGAAGATGTAGGTAACCGGTTGAATCCCACTGATCAGATACGTTTCATCAGAATCCTTGTTTTCAACTTCATCACAGGTAATGGTGATGTTCACCTGAAAAACCTTTCGCTGTTGGAATCAGCCGATGGCGATATGATCTTGTCTCCTTCATACGATTTAATGAACACAAAACTTCACATCAATGATCCGAAAATAGCTATGAACCTGTTTAAAGAGATGGAGCGAACTAAGCAACATTTGCTGACTGACACATACATTTATAAAATTGGCGATTTCCTCGAATTAGGGAAAAGACTAAGGGTAAAAGACAGGATACTCATTGCTGTTGAAAATGAATTTCGTGCAGCCAAACCGGCTATGTTATCCTTTGTGGATAAATCATTTCTCTCTGATGCAGGAAAATTAAAGTATAAGGAAGTAGTTGCCTTGCATCATGACTATTTATTTACTTCCTGATCATCAGACTATTTTGAATTCCGGAATAAAAAGTTAAATTTGTTATGCCAAAGCAGCAGGATCACAAATGAAAACCAAACCTGCGGATAAGCATATTGAGAGGCAAAACACAAATTCGCGAAAAAGTGATGATTTGGTTGGGTTAGAGATGGTTCGGTAAGGCGATAAAAGTAGTATAGCTTTGGTGAAATATCGTAGTTATATGCCAGCTTAAAAAGAGATTATGAACGACAACCAGAATAAATATATCGACATTCTTAAAAAGGCGGTTTACGACAAAATCTCCATTTTAATTAACGATTTGACTGTGGACTCTATCGTAAAGATTGACCTTGTTCATTCTCATATTGACTATAAAACTTCTGCGAGTTTTCAAGACTATTATTTCAGGACACTTGATAATGAAGAACTTTTGTTGAGTGGATCTGACTTTTTTAGACAATTTAAGATAATGTATGCTTTGTAGGGCATTGACAACATATACTTAGATCGTCTTGAAGCAAAGAAGATAGACATTTTAATGCAAATTCGTGCGGACAACTTAGCACAGCTTTATTTTGACATTTTTAATAAAGCCATAATTAAACACGGTGACAGTTTCGTTGAAAAAGATCTTGGTTCCTTTTTTGCAAAACTCGTTCATACTTTCCGACCCCACGACTATTGCGCTTTAGACAATCCGATAAAGAACTATTTCGGACTTAAAAAGGAGAGTTTTTTCATTTCATTTTTTATAATAAGCTCAGAGTACAAACATTGGGCAACAGATAACAAAATGCTTATGCAAACAATCAAAGACAAATTTATAAAGGCAGACTTAAATCAAATGATCAAGCACGACCAGTTGACTGATTTGAAACTGCTTGATTTAATATTTTGGAGTAAAGCAAACAGGATTGAAAATAAAGCTATCACCTAACTTCACCTACCCATCAAGTGCGACAACAGTGGTTTTCGGTGGGCATCTTTACAACAAGTTTGCCTGCCAGCATAACAGGAAAGCAACCTCAAACCACAATTGTATATCGTCTTGAACGTTAGTAAACTTTAAAACCCAATGCAAAATGAAAAATCAAACCGTGTTTTTATTGGTTTCCATTTCCTTGATAGTTGTTTTGACAGCCTGTTCAAAAAAGTGTATCGACTTTGACAACAAGATAATTGATTGGATGCCTTACAAAAAAAATGATCGGATAATCTTTTTCCAAAATGAAGAAAGGGATACCTTGACGGTTCAATACAGTGAGATTTATCATACCGATATGATAGGATTTGGGGCAAAATGTTCATGTGAGAATTCGTTTATTCTAAATCTGACATCAAATACCTTCAATATTGATATCAGATTCAATGACTCCAGGTCCATCGTACAGTCCGAAATTGTTATTAATAATGAATGGATGAATTATTCAGAACAACTAGAGAATATAAATATAAACGGAAAGGATTTTACTGATTTGATTGTTTATAAAAATATTAATCCGACATCCTCAGCCAGATTTGAAAAGATTTTTGTTTCAAAAGCCATCGGGATCGTTGCAATAATCGGAGAAAATAATGAATGGATCATTGTTGACGATTCAATAAAGAAGATAGAAATTTCCGATCTTGAATTAAAACGCACTGACTGTTAAAATTTACATTTGAAACCCAATGCCCTGTTATTCAATCGTATCTGGGTTTATTGTACAAATGAAACTCATCCAGTGTCGAAAATAAACAATGAAATGCCAGCACCCGTCCAACTATCTGGTGTAAAGCCAATATTCAGTTGTAGCACCACAATAGATATACTATGAATAAGCAATTGATATTTTGATTGAACCACATTTCTCCTGACGATGAATTCCGGACTTGGATATTTCATAAAATGTAATAACTTTGTAGTCACATTTAAGACAACATTATGGAAGCCTCTATCATCAAAATCGGAAATTCGAAAGGACTTCGGTTAAGCAAGTCAATTCTTGAGAAATATAATATTGGAGAAAAGGTTGAGATTATTCTTGAGAAAGGACGAATTATCCTTAAACGGATCGAAAACCCAAGAAAGAACTGGGAAGCAGCCTTTCAGAAAATGCACACAGAAAATGACGATCAATTATTGGTAAACGATGTGTTCGACAGTGAAACTTTCGAAGAATGGAAGTAACACAGTATTCGATCGTTCTGGTAAACTTAGACCCGACTTTAGGCAGTGAAATAAAGAAGACAAGGCCTTGTGTTATTGTGTCACCCGATGAAATGAATAAGTATCTTAACACGATTGTTCTTGCTCCGATGACAACCAACCTGAAGAGCTATCCAACACGGGTAGCTGTTGAACATGATGGAAAGAAAGGGATGATTGCGATAGACCAAATCAGAACCGTTGATAAAGTCAGAATTCTGAAAGTATTAGGCAGGCTGACAAAATCAGAGATTAAGACATGTAAGGACATCATCAGGGAAACTTTTGTTGACTAAAAAAGTACAGATGATATGAGCGGTACTGTATATTTTGTTGACAAGAATGATGGAAATCTCAAGCCGGGCCTGGGTTACGAGGTTCAACAAACAAATACAAAAGAACAGTTCCTCTCATTGAAAGGCAGTCAATTCAGTTAGGGCAACGCTCAACTTTATATTTCTTCAACTTTAAACGAAGTTGTAGTAATTTAGCCCACAAATATTTTCTAAAATTAAATCTGATTTATGAACTACCCCAGGAAAGTTGTTATTGGCGATATCACAGTCCGCGATGGATTCCAGCACGAAGAGAAATTTATCCCCACCGAAGCCAAACTCTGGCTTGCTGAAGAACTGCTGCTGTGTGGTTTCAAACATATCGAAGTGACCAATTTCGGAAATCCTTCGGGGATGCCGCAGTTTAAAGACGCTTCCAATCTGTTTCAACAACTCCGCAAGAGCAAACGTGTACAACATCTGCTGCCATCGGCCAGCCTTACGGCCATTACCATCCGCGAAAAAGCCATCGAACGCGCCATTGAAGCCCGTAAGGAAGGCTATGGTCCAGATCGTATACTGTTGATGGTAAGCACTTCCGAATCGCATCAGCTAAAAAACTCGGGTCTATCCATCGAAGATTATTTCAGGATGGCCGAAAAATATATTCCCTTAGCCCACGATGCCGGAATCAAAGTGAATGGTACGGTGAGTACCATCTGGGGTTGCCCCATCGAAGGCCCGACAAAACTTGAAACAGCAGTTGATTTCACGAAACGCTGGTTGAGCATCGGCGCCAACGATGTTGAACATGCCGATCACGATGGTTCTGCCTCGCCCGATCGCGTTTACCGGTATTTCTCGATGCTGCTCGAAGCTGTTGAACGGCCCGAGAAACATATCGTGCACTTCCACACCACCCGCGGCTGGGGCTTGGCTAATGTGCTGGCTGCGTTGCAGGCCGGCATGACCAATTACGAATCGACCCTGGGAGGCATTGGCGGTCAGCCGGCAAATTTTGTTGATGGCGTACCAGTTTCAGGAACCGGAGAATATTACTATAAAGAAGCGACTGCCGTGGGCCTGGTATCGACCGAAGATATGGTGGTGATGATGGATGAAATGGGCATCGAAACCAACTTAGATATCGACCGGGTGTTGAAAACAGGAAAAATGGTCGAGAAAATAGTAGGAAGAAAGCTTCGGTCAGAAACCATTCATCAGGGCAGAATTCCGAAAGAACTGTCGGGAAGAAGTTAGAAATTGCGGGAGTACTGCAGCCAGGTCGTCACCGGCAGACAGGAGGAGAGCAATTGTTAGGTAAAATCCATAAACCTATAAACCAATCAACCCATAAACCATGTCAACGATCCGTATCACCGAAACAGTCCGCGATGCACTACAGGGCCTTCCCGGATTTATCTCTACGGAGAAGAAGACCGCATACATTCAATCTTTGTTGAAAGTAGGTTTCGACTGTATCGATATCGGTAGTTTTGTTTCGCCAAAGGCAGTTCCTCAGATGGCTGACACTTGTCAAGTGATTCAGAATCTGGACTTTACAGAATCAGGCTCGCAGGTTATGGTACTGGTGGTGAATGAAAAAGGAGCCGAAAAGGCTGCCGGAATTCCACAAATAAACTGCATCAGTTTTCCTTATTCAGTTTCACCCACTTTTTTGCAACGAAACCTGAAACTGAATAATCAACATGCCATTGAAATTGTAAAAAATATTGCCACTTCAGCGTATGCAAATCGTCTTGAATTCATCGTTTATCTCTCGATGGGGTTCGGAAATCCTTATGGTGACGATTGGAGCCTCAGTTTGTTAAACGACACTGTATCTGCTTTTTACCAACTTGGGATTCGCAATATGCCGCTGTCCGATATCCTGGGAGAAGCAAGTCCCGACAGGATTTTTTCGGTGTATAACACCCTAATCCCTTTGTTTCCGGATGTGGATTTTGGTTTACATCTTCACACTAAGCCCTCTGAAAGTTTTGCGAAATTAGAAGCGGCTTACGATGCCGGAGTCAGAAGCTTTGAAACTGTTTTGAACGGTTTGGGTGGCTGTCCGTTTGCCGCTGATGAAATGGTCGGCAACCTGAGCACCCAGGATTTCATCGCTTTTTGCGACAAGAAAAACATTCCACTTAAAATCAATCGTGAAGCCTTTGCGAAAGCTGCAATATCAGGCTCCGGTCTCACCAGCTAAAGTCGTTCAAACAACAGATTTTTAAATCAATAAACAATAACACGCCTGGTTTCGGTTACACCACTGTAAGTACATTTCAACAGATAAGCACCCTGTTGAATTCCCTGTAATTGGATGCTCCCCGATGAAGAGGTGGTAGCAGGATGTAAAATCAGTCTTCCGGTCATATCACAAAGTTCAAAATCAACCTCTTCAAAGGAAACACCTTCCGGAAGTTTCACACAAACTATATCATGGACAGGATTTGGATAAACGACAAACTGATTGTTGATCACTGAATTTGCTTCACCAATACCAACCAACTCCGTATTCTGATACACCCGGATAACACCTCCGTATTTTGCGCCATAATTCGGTTCCGTAGGTATTCCGGCTATCAGTTCGCTATAGCCATCGTTGTTAAAATCACCCGAAATCAGGCTTTGTACACCACCCCAATCGTTGTGAAGAATATATTCAGCTTCGGTATTGTTGGGTTCGACATCAGTAAAACCAAAAACATCTCCGGTTTGATCGTTACCTATAAATAAATCTGCTTTGCCTTCGAGTGTAAAATCATTTGCAAATTCAACAAAAGAAAAATTTCCTGTCTGTGGATTCGGAAAAATGTAATCGGGTTGTGAATTCATGGTATAACCGCCTCTGTAAATATAAACATTCGGATCCTGAAAACCGCCCGCAATGGCAATATCGTTAAAGCCATCGTGATCAAAATCACCGGCATTACGATTTATATTCTTCCCAAAATCGTAAGTTTCATGATTAGGATTGATAATGGCCAGATCGTAGAGGCTATCGGCTTCAACTCCTCCAAAATAAACCAAAACCTGACCGTTTTCATTGTCAGGATCACCCAATGCAAAGTCTTGGAAACCATCACCATTGAGATCTCCGCATTTACTGATTGGTTCTGCAAACAGCATTCCACATACTGCGCAAGGCACACTTAATATAATATCAGGCTCGTTTTCAATATTTTCACCTCCAAAATAAACAAAGGCCTCCCTTAAACAATGCATGTGGTCCCCACCCCCAATTACCAGATCATCAATACCGTCACCATTATAATCGCCTACAATTTCAAGGTTTTTGCCAAACTCATAAAAAGTATTGGTATCGGTAAGCACCACATCAGCATCCACTGCATGCATCTCCGAAGGCCAGTTTGGGTCACCAAAATAAATTAATACCTTATTGGAAGTTTCGAACATTACATGACCCCACGTATAATCCTGATACGAACTGTTCGAAACGGCCAGGTCGGTCCATCCGTCTCCGTTCAAATCACCGGCAGTAATATCATAGGTGTATGTATGAACATTTTGTGGAAGCTTTATTCGGATATCAGGCCGAGTATAAGGTGCTGAGCCTCCAAAAAAGACATCGGCATACGCTCCTTTAGAGGCAATGGTAGCCCAATCTTCGAAACCATCCTGGTTTAAATCACCAATTTTTTTTGTTCTGTAACCATATTGCAATTCCTGAAACGATTCTTCGGCTTGGTTTATCATGAGGATCGGATTTTCAAAATCGGGCGTTTCACCTCCGGGTACAATTGCTGTCCCGATTGAGACATAATTCCGGTTTTCGTCGAATGACCAATAATCGAAAAGCATATCGGGAATAGTATCATAATTGTAATATAATAGAGGAAAATATTCATCAACATAACCTCCCGGTAAATGTGGATGAAGCAATCGATCATGTCCCAAAAAAATCTTCTCACGAATAAAGCCCTGAACTTCAATATTCGAATTTCCATAATACATTAAAAGTGTATCAGGATGAATTTTATAATACAAATCATCCGATCCATCGCGATTGAAGTCGCCCGCGAAATAGATTCGTCTGGATTTGCTTAACGAATCAAACAACATCATATTCTGAAAATAGGGTTGCGAAACCTCGCCAAAAAAAAGTGCAAAATGGTAACCACTGTTATCAAAGAAACTATTGTACATATCTGGAAGATTATCACCATTGAAATCACCAAAGCCATGAGGAAATTCATCATACGGTTCATAAAGGGTATAAACGGATGTTAAATACTCTCGGACCATTTGATTTGTAATTGAATCGATGGTATAAAATGAAAGAAGTCGTTCATAATAACTCCCAGATGATTTGCTGATACATAATTCGTTTACCGAGTCGCCATCATAATCAAAAACATTGAACGAAAAATCTGGATTATGTCCAATCCCTACCAGTTCAATCGGAGTTGTAAGGGAGATTGAAAAGACAAAGAAATTCAGATTATCAGAATTATCAATAATAAAATCTGATTTACCATCACCGGAAAAATCACCAGAAAACAGCACTTCATTATCGAAGGAATCTGGATACTGGAGTTGAATAGTATCATCGGATAATCCGGTGGCTGATCCAAACCTCACAAATTGTTGTTGAATATCAAGCACATCATCAAATCCGTCACCATTATAATCGCCGATGCCGCTTAATAGACCGCCATAAAAAATCTGACCCTCGCCCGGATTACTAATGTCGGTAATTATCAATGACTTATTTATCCTGTCGCCGTGATCATCGGTAATTGTGTTTGATGCCGATACATTGATTACAAAATCACCGGTTCCGTCAGCGTTAATATCGCCAACAGGCCGTGCCTGCTGCAAAGAGAAATTAACCAACTCGTCAATCTGCATTTCTTCAGGCGCTATAATTTGAACCGGTAACAACGTATCAGGTTCGGAAGAACTTGCCAGAACCGAAATGTTGTGAAACATCAGGAAAACAAGCAGAAAATTCATCGAAATTATTGTTCGGGCAGACCAGGGAAGGGTAAAAATCATTTTTTTCATGCGGTAATAAAGATTTTAGGTTGTCTTACGTTAGCCAAATATACTTCTAAAATTCAGAAATCGAACAAAAAAGATCAATTTGTCCGAAAATGGGTCATGAATTTATCAACATGTAAATTGTTCAAAACAAACAATTAACATCAGATAAAGTAATTACAAAACCACTCCTGAAAATAATTGAACGATTATTTACTTCATATTATAGAAATAAGCTGGGAACCCTGTAAGCGCCATAAGAAGAGCAAAATTCACTATTTATTCTCCGGCACTCCAAAACCCTGATTTTGCTCATCAGTCTGAACATATTTTTTCTGCAACCAGTAATAAACAGGAATACCTGTCAACATCAATACCACGCCGATAGCGGCTTCACGGGGACGTGTATAAATTGTGTTGACAAGGAAAAGCGCACAGAAAATTACATAAATGGCCGGAACAACCGGGTAGCCCCAGGCTTTGTAAGGCCGAACCGCATTTGGCATTTTCCGGCGAAGGATGAACACCCCCAAACCATTGGCTCCGTAAAAAATGAAAATGGCGAAAATGCTCATGTCGGTCAACTGATCGAACGAGCCCGACAGAACAAGGATCGCTGCCCAGATTCCCTGAATAAGTAATGCATTCTGCGGAACGTTACTATTATTCAGTTTGCCGATTTTTCTAAAAAAAAGTCCTTCTTTTGCCATGGCATAATACGGACGGGCGCAGGTCAGTATCTGGGCATGGGTGCATCCAAGTGTCGTAATAAAAATCAACAACGAGATAAACAAAGCACCATTATATCCCCAGAAACTACGCACCACTTCCACCGCTGCTATTTTGTTTCCGGCAGCATGAATACTCTCAAAACTTTCGATTGGCAGCACACTTAGGTAGGTTAAGTTAATCAGCAAATAAATGCTGATAATGATTCCCAATCCAATCGCAATACCGACAGGAATAACCTTGTGCGCGTTTTTCACTTCACCACCTACATAACCAATATTGTTCCAACCCTGATATGCCCAAAAAGCAGCCAGCATGGCCGTGAAAACAGCGCTTGTTGTTACGGAGTAATTGTTGGTCGTGTGCAGCGAAAGACTCCGGGCGATAGTTGCGCCTTCGCTGTTGAGCCCGAAACCAATGATGACAATAATGCCAAACAATACTAACAGCACAAGAACATTCCCAAATCCGGCGCCGGTTTTTACCGTTCGTGTATTGAATAAAGTAAGCCCCAAAACAATGAATATCGCGATCAGCTTGACTGTGAAATTGTCGAACGGATAAAAAACACCGCCTATCGTAAAAGTTGCCAGCGAAGTAAAAAGTGGCGGAAGATTCAGAATATTGTTTAATGACTCGGAACACACATAGGCAATGGACGAAATAGCTGCTGTATTAGCCACCGTGAAAAGTGACCATCCATAGATAAAGGAGAAAAAGCGGTTATAAATCTTTTTGAAATAGGCATATTCGCCACCCGTTTCGGCAAGCAAACCTGTAATTTCGGCATAACTCAGCGCACCAAACAACGTAATCAATCCGGCAAGCACCCAGGCAATCAGCACCCAACCCGATGAATGAAGTCCATCGGCCATGGGAGCAACTTTTTTGTAAACGCCGGAACCTACAACGCTCGCGATACAAATTGCTACAACATATTTTAACCCGAGTGACCTAACCAGCGTATTCTTTGGCCCCATCCAATTGATTTTTGGTATGTAATTATGAAAAATAACCCGACAAAGGGCGTAAAAGTAAACGAATTATTCAAAAACAGAAAAATTGAAACAAAAAATGCACTTTTTGTCAAATGCATTGTGTTTTCCATAAATTTACGCTTTCAAATTAATTTATTATGAGCCATAAAACAGCAATCATCACCGGAGCCAGCAGTGGCATTGGTAAATCATGCGCACAGCGCTTTGCATCAGAAGGTTGGAATTTAGTACTAGTTGCCCGTCGCGGCGAAAAATTAGCACAACTCACAACAGAAATTGAAACTGAATATAAAGTAAAAGTCGATAGTCTGACATTGGATGTAAGAAACCAAGAATCAGGTGATGATCTTGTACATTTTCTTGATAAACAAAATATTACACCCGATTTATTGTTGAACAATGCCGGATTGGCCGTCGGGTTGAGTCCAATTCAACAAGGTGAGTTTGACGACTGGGAACGGATGATCGATACCAACATCAAAGGCCTGTTATACATGAGCCGGGCCATCGCTCAGCTTTTTATTAAACAGGGATTTGGCCACATCATCAATATTGGTTCCATTGCCGGTAAAGAAGCTTATCCGAATGGAAATGTGTATGTTGCAACCAAATTCGCTGTTGACGGATTAACGAAATCGATGCGGATGGATTTAAATCAATACGGAATACGTGTGAGCCAGGTTGCCCCGGGCGCCGTTGAAACAGAGTTTTCATTAGTCCGGTTTAAAGGCGATGAAGCACGTGCAAAGAGTGTTTATGATGGTTTTCAACCACTTAGCGGAGCCGATATCGCCGATGCAGTTTTTTATGTTGCCAATGCGCCGAAACACGTAAACATCAACGATCTGGTGATTATGCCTACGGCCCAGGCAAGCGCCATGCTGATAAAAAGAGATAATTGATCGAACTATAAATTGAAATGTTCTTGCGTAATTGTGGATTCTATTTGGCTGAAAACACAATATCTCTACTAAATAACTATAATACAAGTATCTATGGACCCTGGTATTACACGCATCTTCGATTTACTGCCATATTACCAACGTAAGTTTAACCCCAAAACCGATGCCCTCGCGGGAAAAGAAAACGGTGAATGGGTGAAATATTCAATCGACGAAATCCGGACCATTGTTGATAATATCAGCTATGGGTTACTTGCACTTGGCGTTGGGAAACATGACAAAGTAGCCACGATTTCGCCCAATACGCCTGAATGGAATTTTATCGATCTGGCCGTATTACAGATCGGTGCGATTCATGTTCCTGTTTATCCAACCATCAGCGAATCAGATTATAAGTACATACT
>JABFQW010000137.1 GCA_013141455.1 Bacteroidales bacterium | reverse complement strand
AAGTTACTTCGATAATGATCTCCTTATAGGGCTTTGTTTCTTGGTTTATTTAATGAATTGTATAGCAAAAGTAAACAGATAATTAGAAATAGCAAGTTAAAATGATAATTTTGTAAAATATTTTTTATGAACCAAAGGATTTAATGACACAACAAACGCAATTTTCGCATATAACCATAAAAGGTGCAAGGGTTAACAACCTGAAAAACATCAGTTTATCTATTCCACGCAACAAACTTGTTGTATTAACCGGATTATCAGGCTCAGGCAAGTCTTCACTTGCGTTCGATACCTTATATGCTGAAGGACAAAGGCGTTATGTGGAAAGTTTGAGTTCATATGCCCGTCAGTTCCTTGGCAGGATGCATAAACCTGATGTAGATATGATCTCAGGTCTCTCACCTGCAATAGCAATCGAGCAAAAAGTAAACTCGCGTAATCCACGTTCAACAGTTGGCACCTCAACAGAAATTTATGAATATATCAAGCTGTTATATGCCCGAATCGGCCTCACCTATTCCCCCCTTTCCGAAACCGTTGTAAAACGCCACAGGGTAAGTGATGTGGTGGATTTTATTTTTGCCTTACCGAAAGATACAAATGTATATATCGGTGCTCCTTTTCACAAGAATGCAAACCGGACAATAACCGAACAACTTACTGTTCTTTTGCAACAAGGTTTCACGCGCCTGTTGTTGAATCACGATGTGTTACGCATCGAGGATTTATTAAAAGAGAACACAATCAAAGCCAAAGACCATCCTTACATCCTGATTGACCGGATCAGGTTGATGGAAAAAGATGAAGATATGGTTGCACGTCTCTCCGATTCGGTACAAACAGCTTTTTACGAAGGAAAAGGCGCTTGTTCTATTTTTCAGGAGACGGAAAAAGTATTTAAGGAAAAGATCTTTTCCAATAAGTTTGAAGCTGATGGTATCACCTTTGAAGAACCATCGGTGAATATGTTTGCTTTCAACAATCCCTTTGGTGCATGCAAAACCTGCGAAGGTTTTGGTACCGTAATCGGGATTGATGAAGATCTGGTGATACCCAACAAAGGTCTATCTATTTATGAAAATGCCATTGCCTGCTGGAAAGGCGAGAAAATGGGTTTGTGGCGCGATCAACTTGTAAATACATCGGCATTGTTTGATTTTCCTATTCACAAACCTTACTATTCGTTAACCAAAGAACAGCAAAAGCTACTCTGGACCGGTAACAAACATTTCAATGGTTTGAATGACTTCTTTAAAGAAATTGAAGAACAGAGCTACAAAATTCAATACCGCGTGATGCTTTCGCGTTACCGTGGCAAAACCGGTTGCCCCGATTGCGAAGGTACGCGATTGCGAAAAGATGCTGCCTATGTAAAGATTGCCGGAAAAAGCATTACTGATATCGTGTTGATGCCCATTGACGAGGCATTACCATTTTTTCAGACCATAAAATTGTCCGATTCTGATCGTGAAATATCATCGCGTCTTTTAATTGAAATCATTAACCGGTTGAAATTTTTAACGGATGTTGGATTGGGCTATCTGACTTTGAACCGCTTATCGAATTCACTTTCGGGTGGCGAATCGCAACGTATAAACCTGGCAACATCGCTCGGAAGTAGTCTGGTTGGTTCAACCTATATACTTGATGAACCGAGCATAGGTCTCCACCCGCGCGACACCTTAAGATTGATCGCCATTTTGAAACGTCTGCGTGATATTGGCAACACAGTAATCGTTGTCGAACATGACGAAGATATCATTAAAGCAGCCGATCAAGTGATTGATATCGGTCCATTGGCAGGTAGCGAGGGTGGAGAATTAGTTTTTCAGGGTACCTTCGACGAAATACTTACCTCCGAAACAAGTTTGACCGGTCTTTATCTTTGTGGAAAGAAAACGATTGAATTACCTGAACATCGAAGGGTGTGGCGAAATTTCATTGAGCTTACCGGTGCCAGCGAAAATAACCTGAAGTTTATTGATGTTAAATTGCCATTAAACATCATGACCGTGGTAACAGGCGTGAGCGGGTCGGGAAAATCTTCACTGATCAGGGGAATACTGTTTCCGGCCTACCGTAAATACCTTGGTGGTAGTGCCGATAAAACCGGTAGATTCGGAGAATTGAAAGGTGACCTGAATCAGATAAAAAGCATAGAGTTGATCGATCAAAACCCAATCGGCCGCTCATCCAGGTCAAATCCGGCGACCTATGTGAAAGCATTCGACGAAATCAGACTGTTATTTGCCGAGCAAAAATTAGCACAAAAAAGGAATTATAAACCAGGTTTTTTCTCATTTAATGTCCCCGGAGGCCGTTGCGATGCCTGCGAAGGCGAAGGAACTGTAAAAATTGAAATGCAGTTTATGGCTGATGTATTTCTTGAATGTGATGTTTGTCATGGCAAACGTTTTAAAGAAGAAGTGCTGGATATTAAATTTGAAAACAAAAATATTGCAGATATCTTAGACATGACTATCGACGATGCCTGTACTTTTTTCGAATGGCACCATGGTCGGTCAAATCTTATTCAGAAAATCATCACCAAACTCACACCACTCAAAGAGGTTGGATTGGGTTATTTGCGGTTGGGACAATCATCAAATACACTCAGCGGTGGTGAGGCACAACGAATCAAATTAGCCTTTTTTCTAACGAAAGGTGCAAACGAAGCCCCTACCCTTTTCATTTTTGATGAACCAACAACCGGTCTCCATTTCCATGATATTCACAAATTGTTGCAGTCGTTTCAGGCATTGATCGAAAACGGCCATTCGCTTATCATCATCGAGCACAATCCTGAGATCATCAAATCGGCCGATTGGATCATTGATCTGGGGCCGGAAGGAGGAATACATGGTGGTGAAATTGTATTCGAAGGTACGCCTGAGGAGCTGGCAAAATGTAAAGCATCCTTTACTGCCGAGGCGATTAGGAGTAAAGTTTAACTATGTTTGCCACCCAAACTTCATCTGATCTTAAGATTGATTAACAAAATAATTTGTTTAATTCAATCCATTAAT
>JABFQW010000022.1 GCA_013141455.1 Bacteroidales bacterium | reverse complement strand
GCCAAAAGTAGCACTTATTTTCAAGTTGACAAATTATTCACTTCCTGGCTTGCTTGTTTCCGCATGTTTTTAACGATTTCTCTGATCATTGCGGTCACATCGTTAATACGGATCAATTTTAAAGCAAATACAGATACTATAGATAAAATAAATGCCATCGTGAGCTGTAAAAACCAGTCAATTTGAATGTTACGTGCTGAATAAGCGCCGATAACCACCACGGAAAAAAAGGCTGCAAGCCTCAACCAGAAACTGTTTCCAAATCGCAGTTTCATTATTTTAACCGCGAGAATAAATTGAATAATTGCTGTTAAAGTCTGAACCGAAAAGCTGGCGATTGAGGCTCCAAACGCTTCATAATAGGGTATCAGGATGAAATTGACTGTAACATTAAGGACAACACCTGCCAATGCTGAAATATTAAGTTGTCGAAGGTTACCATTTGCTGTGAGTAAAGTTCCGAAAATATAAGTACTTGAAATTGCAACGAAACTGCCCATTAACATGCAGAATACTGATGATGAATCGCTGATTCTTTGTGTAAAAACAAACAGTGTTTCATTTAGCTGTTGTGGATAGAGCAAGCCTAATATCTGTTCACTGAAAGCGATGGAAATAATCGCCACTGTTATTGACATCGTGATAATTATTGTAAACGAGAGTTTTACCAGGTTATTCACTGATTCACCACGCTTTATCAGGGTCGAGAAAATAGGAAGAAGCAATACCGCAAACAATAAGGAGATATTATTACCTGCATCCAAAAGTCGGAATGCTCTGCCGTAAATACCTGTTTGATGATAACCAATTCCTTCTGGAAGTAATCGTTCGAGCAAGACGGGTTCGAGACGGTTATACAGGCTCATAAGCAATACCAATAAAGCGAATGGCAAGCTTTTTTTGAAAATCATTAAACTAAACGGTAAGTTAAAAGTTAGTTTTACCTTTCCGGTATGTTTTAATACGATAAATAATGCCACAAATGTTGTAATAACATACGAAACTACCTGTGCATAAACAAACCATGAAATCTTAATTGGTGAGGCAACCCAACCCGACCAGAGTAAAAGGCTACATAGTACTATCATGAGTAAACGGTCGAGTACCGAAAGGAAACTATCCGTTTTAAATAGTAATAATCCCGAAATATTTGAACGTAAATAAAGTAGAAACGAAAGTAGAAACTGATTGAGAACTAACCAGGCGAGCATATTAAGTTGCTCTGCATTATAACCAATCAGAAATCCGATCAGGAAAATAGTGATTGAGTATAAAAGCCCTAAAATCAGCTTCATGGTGGCGATTCCGGCAAAATGCTTGGCCAGCAATTGATTGTTCTGAGCAATATTCCGGTTATTATAATTGGTGATTCCGATGTCGAGCAAGATGAAGAATACAAGCGAAAAGCTGTACATCGACAGAAAAAAACCATAGGAAACATCACCGACCTGGTTCTGAACGGTTCGGTCAACACCAAGTATCCAGAATGGCTTGATGAGTAAATTAAGGAAAAGCAGAAAGGCAAGGTTCTTTACAAAGCGTTGTTGCATAACCGATGCGGTCCTTTATTTTTACGAAGGTATGAAAAAGAAATTTTGGGTCTTGTGATGATCAGGGTTAAAATCGATTAATTGGCCATTATCGAGAAATTTAATTGAATAATTGAACTGTCTGACAAAATCAAAACAATTTTCACGATTCATATTTTCCCATAATTCGGTGTAAATGATTGGTTTATGTTTTTCAATGATAGCCTTTGCACCCTCTAAAACAAAAGATTCGAAGTTCTCGACATCAAGTTTGATAGCCATTATCCTCTCATTTTGCCAGTTTAACGTATCAAAATCATCCAAACGGATCATATCAACCCTGAACTTGTTCCCCTCATTAAAAACATCGATGCTTTCATGCAAAACATGGCTTAATCCCTGCATTTTTACATTGTTTAAAACGGGCATCACCATTTCAACAGATTTGTTTTCGTTGCCAAGCGCTTTCCCGATAATTGTAACATTTTTCAGTTTATAATTACATATAATCCTTTTCAATGCTTTGATATTCTGAGGAATAGGTTCGAAAGAATAAATACGAGCCGAGGGTAATTTCTTGGCGAGCCAAACCGACATGATGCCAATATTGGCGCCGACATCCAGAATAATCCCTTCATCAGGGATTAATTTGAGAAAGTGTAAAAAGTCGCGTTCATTTCTGTTCCAACGCAATGTTTTAATGATAAAAATTGAGAATATGAATAAATACCTGTCAAATCCCAGCAATTTTTGCAGTATCTTTTTTACCTGCTCCTTCATTTAATTTCGGATATTTGCGGCAAAGTTAAAAATATTCGCTCCGCATCTGATCAAAATACAAGGTGATTTGAAAATAGCTGTCAATACCAGGTTACTGATAAAAAACAAGCTCGATGGAATCGGTTGGTTCACCTTCGAAACGCTTAGGCGCATAGTAAGAAGTCATCCTGAAGTTGAATTTTATTTCCTTTTCGACAGACATTATGATCCTGGTTTTATTTTCGGACCAAATGTTACACCCGTTGTCCTGAATCCACCAGCCCGTCATCCTGTTTTGTTTATGATTTGGTTCGAATGGTCAGTTAGCCGGGCATTAAAAGAGATCAAGCCCGATCTGTTCCTTTCTCCTGATGGTTATTTAAGTTTATCAACTGCTTTTCCATCTTTGGCCGTCATACATGATCTTAATTTTGAGCATTTTCCGAAAGATTTGCCTTTATTGGTCCGTTGGTATTATCGATATTTTTTTCCACGGTTTGCCCGTAAAGCGACACGATTGGTCACGGTATCTGAATTCTCAAAATTGGATATTATTAACCAATACAATATCCCACCCGGGAAAATAGATGTTATCTATAATGGCGCCAATGAAGCATTTATCCCTGTCTATGGAAATGAAATTTCATCAGTCAGAGAGCGGTTTACCAATGGTTGTCCTTATTTTATCTTTGTAGGGTCGTTGCATCCCCGAAAAAATCTGGTTCGTCTTTTTGGTGCCTTTGATCGTTTTAAAAGCCAATCAAAGAATGATATCAAATTATTGGTTGTCGGCGAAAAAAAGTGGTGGACATCAGAAATTGAACTGAAGTTTAATGCCATGACTTATAAGGATGAAGTTGTGTTTTGTGGACGATTAAAGGCCAATGATCTGCATTTGGTAACGGCATCGGCTTTGGCAACCACCTATGTTTCTTATTTCGAGGGGTTTGGGATTCCGATAATAGAGTCGTTTCGCTGTGGTGTACCGGTAATTACGTCAAATGTTACATCAATGCCAGAGGTGGCCGGTGATGCTGCATTGCTTGTCGATCCTTTTGATGAAGACTCGATTTCGAATGCGATGTTAGCAATTGCCAACGATCCGCTTTTACGTGAATCCTTAATCCGAAAAGGATTCGAAAGAGCAAAGCTTTTTAATTGGGATAACACTGCCAGACAATTGTGGGACAGTATTTTACACACAATAATTAACTGAAATTATACGAAAATGAATATACTGATTTTAGGAGGCGGTGGTCGTGAACACGCCATAGCCTGGAAACTAAAACAAAGTAAAAAGGTAAAGAAAATTTTTATCGCTCCCGGAAATGCAGGTACATTGACCATTGGAAAAAACCTACCGGTTGATTCAACCGATTTTCATGAGATTAAAACCGTGTGTATCGAAAATCTGATTGATTTGGTCATCGTTGGTTCTGAAACACCTTTGGTTGCCGGAATTGTTGATTATTTTCATAAGGATGATTTTCTCAGACAGATCAATATCATAGGGCCTGATAAAACAGGAGCCCAGTTAGAAGGAAGCAAGGCTTTTGCCAAGACTTTCATGAATACTTTCGATATACCAACGGCTGCACACTTTACTGTAAATGCTGAAAATTTAGCCGGAGGAATCGAATTTCTCAGGCAACAAACATCTCCTTATGTATTAAAAGCCAATGGATTAGCAGCGGGTAAGGGTGTATTGATAATTCGTGATATTGAAGAAGCAGAAAACGAGTTAAAGTTGATGCTTGAAGGTAAATTCGGTCAGGCTTCAAACCAGGTTGTTATCGAACAATTTTTGGAAGGCATAGAGCTTTCATTTTTTGTGCTTACCGATGGTGAATCTTATAAAATATTACCTTCGGCAAAGGACTACAAACGAGCCGGAGAAGGCGATACAGGTTTAAATACAGGTGGTATGGGTGCCGTTTCTCCCGTTATTTTTGCCGATCAGCAATTCATTCAAAAAGTTGAAGATAGAATCGTTAAACCAACCATGCGTGGTTTGAAAGAGATGAATATCCATTACAAAGGATTCATTTTTATCGGTCTGATGAATGTAAAAGGCGAACCTTATGTAATTGAATACAATGTCAGATTGGGTGATCCTGAGGCAGAATGTATTATCCCCCGGATTAATACCGATTTCAGTGACCTGATGATGGCAACCGGAAACGGAACACTATCTGAAATTGAACTGGAAATTGACGAAAGATATGCTGTAACCATTATGTTGGTCTCAGGAGGTTATCCCGGCGAATTCAAACGTGGAAAAAAAATAACCGGATTAAATAATACTAAAGATTGCGTTGTTTTTCATGCCGGAACTACTACTGATATTGAAACGGAAGGGATAAAAACAGCCGGTGGCCGGGTAATTGCTGTTACAGCTAAAGATTATCGTATGGATGGTGCCCGTAACAAAGCCTTGGCAAATGCCGAAAAAATTCTGTTCGAAGGCCGATATTTCAGGCGTGATATTGGGCTCGATCTGATGAATTACATTGAAAAATACTAAGCTTCTATGCTTATTAAATTTTTGCGCTCAAGTTTTGCCTCACAATATGTTCTGATTGTAATCATGGCAATTGGATTGTATGTACCTGCATTTTTAAATCCGGGCGTACCCGAGGTTACAGCAACTGTTTCGGGCCCCTTATATGAACCTGTTTCGAAAGTATTACATGAATTCCCATTGTTTGGCGTTATTGCTTCACTTCTGATTTTGCTTGCGCAGGCATTTTTATTTAATACTTTACTTGCGGTAAATCAGTTGATTACACGAATGAGTACTTTTGGCGCATTTATTTTCGTACTTGTATTTAGTCATTCACCTTTTCAAACTTCCTTGTACGCATTTTTCCCTGCCAGTTTATTTATTTTGGCTGCCTTGTATATTTTGTTCGGTATTGAAGACAAGAGTGAAAATCAGATGTATATTTTCAATGCAGGTGTTTCCATTTCAATGGCTTCATTATTTTATCTTCCGGCAGCGGTGTTGTTGATTTGGGTTTGGATTTCGTTACTCATGTCGCGTTCCGGCTCATTTCGTGAATTGATGATACCCGTGGTAGGATTTTTCGTTCCTTATTTGTTTTTGATGTTTTATTATTTTATGAATAATAATTTCATCCATAATATATTCGAATACAAGGAGATATTAGGCTTATTCGATTTTAAATTTGAACAGCCTGATTGGTTTAGTATCGGGATATGGATACTTTTAGGTTTACTTTTATTACAATCATCCTCACTGATATTTAGTGTAACAGGTGAAAAAAGTGGTGCAATCCGAAAGAAGAAGGCAATAACCAATACCTTGTTTTTCTTCGCGATTCCTGGCATTTTCTTTCAGAATGTACATATCGTCCAAAATGGAATGGTACTACTTCCAATCGCGATATTGCTGTCATATTCCCTTTCCAATATTAGGAAGTCATTCATTTCGGAATTATTGCTTTGGATTTTGATGATTGCGATCTTCGCGAATCAATACTCTCCTTTTTTTATATGAGTTCACTTTTACCATTTTATATTGCAGATTGCATCGAAGCAGGTTGTGATGAAGCGGGTAGGGGTTGTTTGGCAGGCCCGGTGGTGGCTTCAGCGGTTATACTTCCTGAATTGTTCGATCATAAATGGTTGAACGATTCGAAAAAACTCAGGCCACATCAAAGGGATGAGATGAAAATGCTCATTGAAAAAAATGCCATTTCCTGGGCTATTGGGCTGGCTTCTGCCGAAGAAATAGATCAGATCAACATCTTGAATGCATCATTTCTGGCTATGCACCGGGCAATCGCGCAACTAACGCTGCAACCTGAATTACTGTTGATTGATGGTAACAGGTTTACAAGATATCCCGGAATCCACCATGTCTGCCTTGTTAAGGGTGATGCATTATATCGTTCCATCGCAGCAGCCTCCATCCTTGCTAAAACATATCGCGACAAGCTTATGGAAGACTTATCCGCTGATTTTCCTGATTATGGTTGGCTCTCAAACAAAGGTTACCCAACACTTTTTCATAAGAAAGCTATTGCTGAAATAGGTTTATCACCGCATCACCGGCTTAGTTTTAACAGTGCAATCCAAACGAAACTTCCATTGGTTTAAATCACTATTTTGATCAGACTGCAGGAAATATTCAGTCTAATAGATTATTTTTGTCATAAATGCCATTGAAATATTATGCAAAAAAATAGTAGTAAATATTTGATAATCATTGTAGTAAGTACTATTGTTTTTGCGATTGCAGGATATTTGATATTTCAGCCTGTGGTAAAAACGAAACACTTATATGATGCAATTCCAATTAGCTCAGCGTTAATCGTCGAATGTCAGCAATCGGGCCCACTTTGGAGGAAACTAACCCAAAAGACTGATTATTGGAAAGCAATTTCGCAGATTGACGAGATTGGTAACCTGGAAAATCAAATCAATAAACTCGACTCATTACTTTTACGGATTCCGGATTTTAAGATAGAAATGGAGCAAAGTCCCATGGCAATCATCATGCTTGAAGGTCTTGGTGGGTATGGTTTTGTAATAATTGCTGAAGTAGGAAACCGGCTGAATTTTTATCAGGTTGAGAAATCGATCAATGAAACTTTTGGACAAAGGATAACCTTAGTAGGACAGAAATTAGGAAATTATCAAAGTGGTCTCCTTGTGGATGGCTCTTCGGTAAACCAGTTCAATTTCGTGATAACCAATGGTTTATTGATTGGTTCCTATCAAAAAGATTTAATCGAGAGCTCGCTGCATCAATTAAACAGCGTAAATACGCTAACGCAGGATTCGGGTTTTTTGCAACTCAGGCGAACTGCCGGAAACAAAGTAGATGCCAACATTTTTTTGAATTATAAACGATTATCAAATCTGGTTGTTGAAAACACCCAGGATGTGAATAAACCAGATTTGCAAACTTTTGTAAGCCATTTTGGTGGCTGGGCAAACCTTGACCTGAGTTTAAAATGCGATTTGATTCATTTTGTTGGTTATTCGGATGTAGATGTTGACGATGATTTTCTGCATTTGATTCAAAAACATCATCCTGTTTCCATTTCAATGTATAAACTGTTGCCGTATTCGACAAAAATATTTTTGCATACCGGCGCCGAAGATTTTTTAAATTTTAATACTCAATTGACTGACAATCAAAGTATTACAGATTTAACACAGAAATTGCAGTTTGACTTTACTTCTGAAATATTGCAGCAAATCGATTCAGAAGCAATGATTGCTTTTGCCGATGATCCGACTGACCCACTGTTTATTGTTAAAGTTCATGATCAGAATAGTTTAAGTCAATCATTATCCAAACTTCGTTCGGGATTTGCTTTGAGTTTACCAAATCGTGAATCGGATGACTTTACTTTGTCGTATATCCCGATCGATAATCTGGTTCCGATTCTATTCGGGAAGCAATATAAATCGGTAAATAAGTTTTATTATGTACTGATTGACAATTATTTGGTTGTAGCGAATAATTTCTACCGTCTCGAAGAAATGATACGGTTTTATAAATCGGGCCGTACATTAGGATTAAATGAGAATTTCAACACTTTCAAAGATAATCTTTCGGAAGAAGCAAATGTCACCTTGTACTGCAATGTAAGAGATGGTTTGAAATCGCTTACCGGATTTTTAGATTCGAAAATTATTTTTCATTTAAATCGTAATCTATCTGTTTTAAAGGAGTTTGAAGCCTTTGCCTTGCAGTTTTCGAGTCAAAAAGACTTCGTCTATACCAACTTTTTTGTCAGGCATAATCCAAGTTACAAAGAAGAAAGTATGCTGATCTGGAATCGGAAACTCGATGATCAACTTGCCGGAAAACCATTTATTATTTGTGATCCTGTAAGTGGTGTCAGTTATATTGTTGCGTTTGATGTAATGAACAAGATATATTTTCTGTCGTCTTCAGGTGAACTTCTTTGGAAACGAAAATTAGACAATGAAGTTCAAAGCGAAGTTTATGTTATTGAAAACCAGAAAAATAAGTTTAATTTTTTGTTGAATACAACGAATTCTATCTACGCTTTTGACCGGTTTGGCGACCAGAAAAATGGATTTCCAATAAAATTGAAGGCGCAGGCTACCAATGGGATAACAATTACAGATCAGTCGGGTACAGAGAACAGGCAAATTTTGGTGAGCTGTTCAGACAGATATTCATATAGTTTCGATTTGAAGGGTAATTCAGTAAAAGGTTGGGAGAAACCAAAATCGCTTGATATTGTTGAAAAACCAATCGAGTATTTTACAACGATCGATCGTAACTATCTTGTTATTAGCGATATTAAAAATGATTTCAGAATTACCGATTTTTCGGGTAGGATAAAAATAACGCCGAAAGGTATTATTCGAAAATCGAAGCAGAATGATTTTTATGTAAACAGAACCAATGCCAAAGGTGTGCTTTTATCGAGTGACAATACTGGCCGGATATTGTATGTTTCAGCGAACGGCCAGCTAAATCATACCGATTTTGTTAAGGTGGGTACTGAGCATTACTTTTTTTATGATGATTTTAAAATGGACAAATCCGTAGATTTTATTTTTATAGATGGCGACAAACTTGCAATCTACGACAGGTTTAAAAAATCAATTTATTCATTTACTTTCAAATCTGAAATTGACCAAAAGCCCTGGTATGCCTGGTTACCAAATGATAAGAAACTTCTTGTGATAACAGATTCAAAATACCATGATGTTTACCTGCTCGATAACAATGGTAAAATGATAATAAGTTCCGGCTTAACAGCTGATAATCCGTTTAATATTGGCAGTTTGGGGACGGCTGACGAATTAAATCTGATTACGATTAAAGATTCTACATTGTATAACTATCTCGTGTATTAGAAGCGAATTAAAGTCTGGAGTACGGAAGAAATCAAAGCAAAACTTATAAAGGTTATCACTGTTATCCGGTAAAATTAAAAGTTTATCCGCTACGCGGAAAAGTGAATTTTGTTTGTATTGATCTACAATACTTTATCCGCTACGCGGAATATTCTCCGTAGAGCCTGTCCCGATTTATATTGGGAAGATTTAGTATTGTAGTAAAATCAAGCCAAAATCTCAGTATACCTCTTTGAGCCTGCCAGGCGCAGACTGGGTTAAACCAAATAAGCGTTTCCGCCTGTTGGACAAGTTTTAACCGGACACTAATGAAAGGTTATATTAAACCTTATTCCCCTGCCAATTGCCTTTTTTCAGGTAAAGCAATGAAAAGGTGATCAAAAACAAACCGTAAACAAGTTCGGCAATCCAGACTTCTACTACGGTAGCATGAAAAAAATTGATGCTCACATAAACGAAAGTCAAATACACTGACAAAACGCTCACTTCAATAGCAAAAGATACCATTGTTTTGCCGGTTCCAATAACACCATTAAACAAAACGAATCCAACCGAAAGTGCCAAAGCACCAATATTTACTACGTGAAGTACAGGTATCGAAGCTTTAATCAATTGAATATCATTGGTGTAAACTGAAATAATTTGTGATGGAAAAGCAAGGCTCAACAACACGAATCCCAAAACACCGCAAAATGAAAGTGTGATAATCCTTCGGATAAGCAGGAATACCTGGTCAGTTTGTTTTAATCCGATCAGGTAACTTACCAACGAGTTCGCTGCCGCGGCAAATCCCCATATAGGTATCATTAAAACAACATAAACGCTGCGTATAATATTGCTGATTGCCAGCGATTGCTCTCCTAATTTTTCAACAAATAGAAAAAAGGCAAACCAAACGCCGAGCGATAGAAAATTTTGAATCATGATAGGACCGGCGATTTTAAAATTGCGTACGAATAATGATTTGTCAAAATTAAGGAACGAAAAAAGCTCAAATTTCTTTTTGTAGTGTCTACCCCAGGTATATATCATCAGATATAAAAAGGCACAGGCTTCAGCAATTGTCGATGCAAGTCCTGCGCCACCAATACCCATTTTCGGAAATCCGAATTTACCAAAAATCAACAGGTAGCCAAATAAGACATTGACACCGGCCAACACCAATGTACTCCAGGTGATTACTTTAGTGCTGGTGATCCCGATATAGAACGACCTGAATTGAATTTGTCCGAAAGCGAAAATGATACCAAACACGCGGTAATCGAGAAATTCGAGCGTTCCTTTGTAAATGCTGTCAGATGAAACAATTGGTCGCAAAATCAATGGTGAAAAAAAGTAAAGTATTGAAAACGAAATAATTGCAAGAGGAATCATAAAATAAAGCGCATGATCGAAGGTTTTACCTATTTCATGATTCTTAGCTTCGCCAAATCTGCGGGCGATAATGATTTGCGTTCCGGTTCCAAAGCCGAGTGCGAGCATGATAAACACAAGGTAGAACAAGCCACCCAATGCCGAAGCGCCAAGTTCAACCTGTCCGACCCGCCCTAAAAAAGCAGTATCAGTCACATTGATAATGTTTTGAGCGACGCTGCCAAGGATAATTGGATACGACACCTGCCATATCCGTAAATATGAAATATTATATTGCAATACTGAAAATTTTGGCAAAGGTAAACTGAAATGATCGCGATTCTTTGAAATTGGAAAAGGTTTTAATACCTGCTTTCAGTTGAAACTAATCTGTTTCAGCACTAATTCAGTACATATATTACATTCTGAATCTATTACCATTCGTATCGTTCAACTATTTCGACTGCCACTTTGATTAACCCAAATTACGCATTAAAAATGTGTAATCGACTAAGCGTTTGTAATTCAGCATGATTTATCATGCTTCAAACAAGCGCTATGTCGGGGTTAACCCAACTAAATCAGATAGTTCGGCTTTTATTAGCCTCCTACTGATTAATATGGGTTTAATTTGATTAAAATTGTAAGATGAAAAAGAAGATAGTTCTTATTGGATCCACCGGTTTTATCGGGTCATCACTTGTTGAAATGCTTTCGCCTGATAACGAACTTGTGATTTTTACAAGAAACAAGAACGTGGTCAACGATACTTTAAGGGATAAAAATGTTCGGTTTGTTAGTTTTACTGATCCTGATGAAATTTTAATTCCGGCCATGGAAAACTGTAAAGTCATTATTAATCTGGCAGGAGCAGGTATTGGTGATCAACGTTGGACAACGGCCCGAAAAAAGGAAATATTGGATAGCAGAGTGCAAACGATTCTACAATTATCAAACTTGTTGCTTCGTATAAAATTAAACGTCGAAACAATCATACAAGCTTCAGCCATTGGATATTACGGATTCAGTGAGTACAAAGCATTCACCGAAAATGATGAAAGTGGTGAAGGATTTCTGGCAGAAATTGCCAGAAAATGGGAGAAATCAGCCAACGATCTTAACCCCTTTACAAAGCGATTGATTATCATGCGTTTAGGTGTTGTACTTTCTGACAGTGGTGGTGCTTTTCCAAAAATGATAGCACCTTTCAAATTCTATATTGGTGGAAAATTGGGTACCGAAAAACAATGGCTTTCATGGATTCATCTGGAAGATGTGCAGCATGCCGTTAAGTATTTTATTGATAATCAGCAATGTGAAGGAGTTTATAATCTTGTTTCACCAAAAGCTGTCACCAATACTGATTTTGCAAAAATGGTTGGGAAGTGTTTACATAAACCTGCCATTTTTCTTACACCTTCTTTTTTGATTAAGATTGCATTCGGGAAGATGGGAGAGGAGTTGCTATTAAAAGGTGCTCATGTATTACCAAAGCGTTTGACGGATGCCGGTTTTAAATTCCGGTTTCATAAAATGGAAGAAGCGTTGGAACAACTCTTTGATAACTAATTGAATATCATTTAGGATAACATAAATAATGTTTCACAACCGGTGTTGATAGCACCGAAATATTCAACTGGTCAGCGGCCTCAGAAATATTCCGTATGGTTCCATCCTTAAATAAGATATTGATATTCGGCTGATTAGGATCATAGGCACTGTTCGAAGTGGTTCCTACATAGACCAAATAGGAGAGTTCTTCTTCTGTAACTTCAAAATTGTCAAGGATTTGTTCCTCAATTGTTGCAATCCTTTCAGGAGAAATTGCTTCTTTCGATAATTCAACTTTAAACAGATTTCTGTTTACGATACATCTGCATAAATAGGAAAGTATTTTATCTTCATGTTGCATCCAGACTTTTATAGAGGCGAAAATATCATAATCATCTAATTGAGTGAAATATAGCAGATTGTTTTCATCGTCTTCAAAATCAGTAAACCTGATTTCATTTTGCAGGAAATACTGTAAAGCAGGTGTTGCAAACAATCCGATGCCTTGCGTTGATAAATGTTTGGCCCGGCGTAAAATGTTCATCAACATACATTCGGCCGACAAAACCGTTTTATGCAGATACACCTGCCAGTACATCAGCCTTCTGGCAACAATAAAGTTTTCGACAGAATAAATCCCCTTGGCTTCTATTACCAGCTCATTATCAACAACATCGAGCATGGTTATCAATCGCTCTGCATTGATGGTACCTTCCGAAACACCGGTAAAAAAACTGTCTCGTTTTAAATAATCAACACGATCCATATCCAACTGACTCGAAACCAGACTCGATAGAAATTTCTTTGGGTGTCGTTCACAAAAAATTTCAATAGCCTCTTCGAGTAAATAGTTGTGTTCGATGTTTAAGTGTCTCATAATCAACATCGAAAGCTTTTCATGCGAAACACCTTTCACAATGGATTGTTCAAGCGTGTGGGAATATGGGCCGTGACCGATATCATGCATCAGAATGGCAAGCGAAACCGCTTTCCCTTCTTCTTTTGTAATGAATTTACCTTTCGAGCGCAAAACCTGAACAGCCTGCTGCATCAGATGCATGGCGCCCAAACTATGGTGAAAACGGGTATGCAGCGCGCCCGGATAAACGAAGTGCGACAAGCCAAGTTGCTTAATCCTTCTCAGCCGTTGAAAGTATTGATGTTCAATAATATCGAAGTGTAGATCATCAGGGATTGAGATGAAACCATACACCGGATCATTGAATATTTTCTTTTTGTTTTGCACCATCAAGGCATTAAATAATGTTAATTTTGTTGAGATTATGGTGATTCAGATACTATTTGCCACTTATTTGCATTAATACTACAAAAATAGCATTTTACTATTTAACTTAGTTTTTTACGACATAAACAATCAAACAATGGAAAAGGTTAGCATTTTATGGGCAGATGACGAGATTGATTTACTAAAACCACACATCATATTTTTAGAACATAAAGGATACGAGGTAGTTACGATTAACAATGGTGATGAAGCGCTCGATCTGGTGCGGTCAAGACCCTTCGATATCGTTTTTCTTGACGAAAACATGCCAGGTTTGACCGGTATTGAAACGTTAGAGAAAATTAAAATTGAATACCCAAATCTTCCGGTTGTGATGATTACCAAAAGCGAAGAAGAATCCATTATGGAGGATGCTATCGGAAGTAATATTGCCGATTATCTGATTAAACCGGTGAAACCTAACCAGATACTGCTTTCGTTAAAGCGGAATCTTGAAAATAAAAAATTGGTAAGCGAAAAAACCACACAGTCGTATCAGCAGGATTTTCGGAATATTGGCCTCGAATTATCAGGTAAACTCGATTTTAACGAATGGCCTGATGTGTATCGTAAACTTATCCGTTGGGAAATCGATCTCGAAAAATCGAAAGATGATGGTATAATCGATGTGTTGCATATGCAGAAAGATGAAGCCAACAATATGTTCACGCGCTTTGTCGAACGAAATTATATCGATTGGATAAAGGGCAAACAGCCTGAAAAACCAAGCATGTCGCATACTCTTTTCAAAGATAAAATTCTGCCACATATTGATTCGACCGACAAACCGATTTTTGTATTATTGATCGATAATCTTCGCTACGACCATTGGAAAGCAATTCAGCCGTTGATCGAGGAGTTTTTCAGGGTTGAAAATGATGACATCTATTACAGTATTTTGCCTTCAACCACGCAATATGCCCGGAATGCGCTTTTCTCGGGACTTATGCCAACCGAGATTCGAAAGAAATATCCTAAATATTGGGTTGACGAAGAAGAAGAAGGAACAAAAAATCAGTTTGAAGGTGAACTTTTGGGCGAACAGCTAAGGCGTTTCGGTAAGGATATCAAATATTCTTATAATAAAGTTCTGAACCTGAATGTGGGTAAAAAACTTGTTGAATCGTTGCCTAACCTTATGGGAAACAAATTGAATGTGATCGTTTATAATTTTGTTGATATGCTTTCGCATGCCCGCACCGAGATGGAGATGATTCGTGAATTAGCTGAAAATGAAGCAGCCTATCGTTCATTGGTTGTTTCGTGGTTCGAGCATTCTTCCTTATTTGATATTATCAGGTTCATTTCGGGTAAAAAACTCGACCTGATCATCACGACCGATCATGGTTCGGTTTATGTGAAAGACCCGGTGAAGATCCTTGGCGACCGGACAGTGAATACCAATCTGCGTTACAAATATGGTAAGAGCATGAAATACAATGCAAAGGAAGTGTTTGAAGTCAGAGACCCCGAAGATATTTTTTTACCAAGGGTGAATGTGAGCACGGCCTATGTTTTTGCACGATCAAATGATTTTTTTGCCTACCCTAATAATTATAACCATTATGTAAATTACTACAGGAATACTTTTCAGCATGGCGGTATTTCGATGCAGGAAATGATGGTTCCGGTTATTTATCTCAAATCGAAGTAGTATGGAATTTGAGGTAAATAAATTGGCTGATCTGGAAAATGTGGTAACAGAGATGTTGATTTTAGCCAATCAGGTAAAAATATTTGCCCTTTATGGCGCTATGGGTGCTGGTAAAACTACCTTGATCAAGCAGTTTTGTAAACGGATGGCAGTTACCGATGAAGTAAATAGTCCTACATTTTCTATTGTA
>JABFQW010000031.1 GCA_013141455.1 Bacteroidales bacterium | reverse complement strand
GTTTATTAGGATATTTTCATCTAATTCAATGAGTGGAAATTTTAACTGTAGATAGCTTCGGTCAGACTTGATGTTTTTGAACCAAGGTATTTCTCCCATTTTTCACGAATGGTTAAAATGCCAAATCGCAAATCTGCAACAGGACGGGTGAAAACCAAGGGCAATAAGTTCGACCTGTTTGAACTATCGAAAAGAATGTAATTCATGATGATTTAGAGTTAAATTTTATATTTTTCTTTACAAAACAAATATAAGATAATAACGGGCAAATTTGATAATTGTTTGTGAAAGTTGTAATTTTTTTTTGAACTGAAAATCCCGGCATTTATAGATTTCGCCACAAATCAATATGTCCGAACACAAAAAAGCCCATACCGCCTGATATGAGCTTTTCAAAAAGAATATTGCCTAAAAAAGCTATACTATTCGTAGCGTTTTTTATATCTCGTTTTAAATTTATCAACACGACCCGCTGAATCTACCAGTTTCATCTTACCAGTATAATAAGGGTGTGAAGTGTGTGAAATTTCAAGTTTTACAACCGGATATTCATTACCGTCTTCCCAAACAATGGTTTCTTTTGTTTTCACTGTCGAACGTGAAAGGAAACTCGTTTCGTTTGACATATCTTTAAACACAACTAAACGGTAATCTTTTGGGTGAATGTCTTTTCTCATCGCTGAAATTGCTTATATTTTTAGGGCTGCAAAATTATGACGTTTATTCAAATATTCCTAATTTTCTTAAACTTTTTTATCCTATTTGATACGAGTTTGTATTCGATTCATTTACAACAATTTAAAAATATTTGCATCTAAATATGTTTCTTTTGAGATAAACAAGTTTTGAAAATATTGACAAAGTATTGATCTTTCGACGATAAACAAATCCTGGTTTACAGATTAAGCAAAAAATCCATGGTATCAATCCCGTCAGCATAATCCGTAACATCGGGATATTGTGATTTACCTAATGGAATCGAACCATTTATTTCAGGACTTTTTGAAACAACACACTGAATTTTATCTTTGTTTAATACAATCCATTGATTTACCTCGTTTAGATTATTGTAAAATTGATAGTGCAACATTGAAACAGCTGAACTGATTGAGGCATCTTCTTTCAGCAATACACTGTTATTATCAAAATGTTTTATACTGTTAATCAGCAGTATAGCCTTATTGTATTCATAGTTGTTAAAATATTTCGAATGATTAAAAAGCTCAGGTTTATCAGAAAATATTTCAAGTAAATTTCCAAAATTATACTCCTCCGGGACAAAAATAAGTGATACATTCCTACAGCCTAATCCAAAATAACTGAAAACATCAGTGGCCAGCAGTTGTAATTCTTCGCTTGTTTCATCTCCTGTTAATATTGCGACACTATTCCGGTTCGACCGGATAATGTTCGGGTATTTACCAAAATAATATTCGAAATATCTTGAGGTATTCGTACTGCCCGTAGCAATAACCGCATCAAACCCGGTGAGTCGTTCGGTCGTAAACGAAATGAAAGGAATAAACCTATTATTGATCGCAATTAATACCTGGGCAATGGCCGGCAGAAGAAACCGGTCATTCGTTGCCAGTTTACCAACAAATATATTACCAGTGATCAAAACGCATAAAAAATCATGAAAACCAACAGCCGGTATATTCCCAGCCATAACCACACCGACCCTGTTTATTTTTTGTTTTTCGCGGCAGTTGTATTGGCCGAACCATCGTTCAAGTGCTTCTTCTTGTAATAAAACAGATAATCCATTGATTGCCTGATCCATATTTTGGACTGTAAACCATGGATTATTTTGGATAGCTGATGAAATCGCCACCGATAATTCCTCTGTCGCCTTCAGTTCGTTCGGATTTAGAACTAAGCTATTATCATGATTATATGTCGATTGCAAGTAACTTACTATTTTACCTAACCTAATAAAAGCTGCCAATCTATCGTTTGGATTCATCATGTTTTTTTTGAAAAAAGTACGGCGAAATTAGATTTTTTTTGTTAGTTAATTTTTTCACAATAAAATGATTTGTTTTACCTTTGTGGTAATTCAAAATGGCTAATTTTACTGAAAACTATTAATTCATTACAATTATGAAGAAACACAATTTTTACGCAGGACCCTCCATTCTGCCACAATACACAATCGAAAACACGGCTAAAGCGCTAATTGATTTTGCCGGAATGGGATTATCACTCATGGAGGTTTCACACCGTAGCAAACAATTTATCGCAGTTGTTGAAGAAGCGCAGTCACTGTTTAAAGAGTTATTAAACATACCCGATGGTTATTCCATTATATTTTTAGGCGGAGGTGCAAGTCTGCAGTTCAGTATGGTACCGTATAACCTGCTTGCTAAAAAAGCAGCCTATCTGAATACCGGCGAATGGGCGCGCAAAGCAATTAAAGAGGCTAAGGGCTTCGGTGACGTTGAAGTTGTTGCATCATCTGAAGATAAAAACTTCAATTATATACCAACAGGTTTCAACATTCCAACAGATGCCGACTATCTGCACATCACTACCAACAACACTATCTTTGGCACCGAAATCCTTCATCAGATTGAGTCACCTATCCCGTTGGTTGCTGATATGTCATCTGATATTTTCAGCAGGGTTTTTGATGTTTCAAAATACGCTTTAATCTATGGTGGAGCCCAGAAGAACCTTGCTCCCGCCGGTGTCACATTCGTTATTATCAAAAATGATATACTTGGGAAAGTTGATCGCAAGATTCCGACGATGTTGAACTATAAAACACATGTTGACAAGGAATCGATGTTTAATACCCCTCCTGTCGTTCCAATTTTTGCTGCACTGCAAACATTGAAATGGTTGAAAAACATGGGTGGTGTTGCCGAAATGGAAAAAGTAAACATACGGAAAGCCGATTTAATTTATAACGAAATCGACCGTAATCCGATGTTCAGAGCCACAGTACCTTCAAAAGCCGACCGTTCACGAATGAATGTTTGTTTCGTGATGACCGAAGCCTATGTTCAATTTGAAAAAGAATTCAGTGAATTTGCATCTTCACGTGGCATGGTTGGACTTCCGGGCCATCGCGATGTTGGCGGATTCAGGGCTTCAATTTACAACGCGCTTCCTTATGAAAGCGTTGAAGCGCTCGTTGCCGTGATGCAGGAATTCGAAAACATGAAAAAATAGTTTCTAATCATTGTAATACAATTATTTATGAAAAAAGTACTTGTTGCAACCGATAAGCCTTTTGCCAAAGTTGCATCAGATCAGATTAAAGCAATCCTGGCAAAAGCAAACTATTCATGTGTTTTTCTTGAAAAATATACACAACAGACTGATTTTATCAATGCTGTTGAAGACGTTGATGCCATCATTATCCGAAGTGATAAAGTGGATAAAGATGTGATTGCCAATGGCAAACAACTTAAAATTGTCGTACGTGCGGGTGCAGGATACGATAATGTTGATCTGACGGCGGCAACTGAAAAAGGCGTAGTGGTGATGAATACACCCGGCCAAAACAGTAATGCAGTTGCAGAACTAGTTTTTGGTATGGTGGTATATCAATTGAGAAATCATTTTGATGGATCATCAGGCACTGAATTGAAAGACAAAAACATAGGCATTCATGCTTATGGTAATGTTGGAAAAAATGTAGCACGTATAGCCAAAGGATTCGGGATGAATGTTTATGCATTTGATCCGTTCGTACCAAAAGAGGTGATAGAAAAAGATGGTGTGACAGTAGTCGGATCTGTTGAAGAATTGTATAAAACCTGCCAGTTTGTATCACTGCATATCCCTGCCACAGCCGAAACAAAAAAATCGATTAACTATGCATTGCTTTCAAACATGCCGGTAAATGCAGTTTTGATCAATACAGCCCGCAAAGAAGTGATTCATGAAGAAGATTTGTTAAAGTTATTTGCTGAACGAAAAGATTTTTGTTATGTTGCTGATGTTCAACCCGATTGTGTAGGTGAACTGGCTGAATATGCAAAACGATTCTTCTTTTCACCCAAAAAGATGGGCGCTCAAACTGAAGAAGCTAATATCAATGCCGGAATTGCGGCTGCAAACCAAATCATTGCATTTTTCGAAAACAATGATATTCGTTTCAAAGTAAATTAAATAAAATAATGTGGCTTCATAACCATAACATTTGAAGTCACTTTTAATTTAAATCAATTACCAATGAATACTCAATTTGCCAAAACACCGATCTTTTTCAGGTTTGAAGACCTGAGAATTTATCACAAAGCCATCGATTATGTAGTTTGGGCACATGATAGCTTTCAGGAATATCCAAGTAACCCGCATAATTCATTTTACAAAAGGTTTAATGGTATTGCCCAACAGATTCCTGTTTATATTGCAGAAGGTTCGGCATTTAACAAGCTCCAGTTTGTTGAGCAACTCAAGCTTGCCAAATCATCCGTCCGCGAATGCCTTGTTTTGACTTCAATCGCGGTAAAATGCAATTATATTTCGGAGGAACAGGAAACTGATTCACGAAATCAGCTTATGGAAATGACAAAAATGTTGGGTGCATTGATCACTTCCTTGCAAAAGAACAATGATAATAATTACGACCCGCAATACGAAGAAGAATCCTTTCATCTTAAAACCTGGTAAAAACTGATAATTAACTATTTATGGCAATATTAAAAGCATTTAAAGGTTGGCGTCCACCTGTTGAAATTGTAAAAGAGCTGGCTTCGCGGCCTTATGATGTGCTCGATTCAAATGAAGCCCGTTTGGAGGCCAATGGCAATCAATACAGCTTGCTTCATATTATTAAACCGGAAATTGACCTTCCCGTTGAAACCGACATCCACAGTGAAGCTGTTTATCAAAAAGCAAATGAAAATCTTGCAATGTTTCGTTCAAATGGATGGTTGATGCAGGATGAAAAAGAATGTTTGTATATCTACGCACAAACAATGCATGGCAAAACCCAATATGGTGTTGTCGGTTGTGCAGGTGTTGACGATTATATGCACAACATTATAAAAAAGCATGAACTCACCCGCCCCGACAAAGAAGAGGACCGGATGAAGCATGTGCGGATCACCAATGCCAATATGGAACCCGTATTTTTCACCTATCATGCCCAGCTTGAGATAGATAACATTGTAAATGATGTTGTTACCAATAATTCTCCGATATATGATTTTACTTCCATTGATGGTTTTGGTCATCATTTTTGGGTAATAGAGGATCATAAAACAATCAGGCAACTTATCGAACTCTTCGCAAAATTACCGGCTACTTATGTTGCTGACGGCCATCATCGGACTGCTGCCGCTGCCCTTGTCGGAAATGAAAAAAAGAGTAATAACCTGAACCATACCGGACAGGAAGAATACAACTTCTTTTTGGCTGTACATTTTCCTGACAATCAACTTACCATCATTGATTATAACAGACTCATCACCGATTTAAATGGGTTCTCAACTGATCAATTCATCGTTGAACTTTCAAAAAACTTCGTCGTTACCGATAAAGGAACAGAAATTTTTCATCCCGAAAAATTACACAATTTCGCAATGTATATTGCAGGCAGATGGTATTCACTGACTGCTAAACCAGGTACTTTCGACGATAATGACCCGATTGGTGTACTTGATGTTACCATCCTTACGAATCAGGTTTTAGACCCGTTACTGAATATCACCGATCTTAGGCGTTCAAAAAGAATCGATTTCGTTGGTGGTATCAGAGGATTGGACGAATTAAAACGTCGTGTCGATTCGGGAGAAATGGCAGCAGCGTTTGCTTTGTTTCCGGTTTCGATGAAACAACTGATCGATATTGCCGATTCGGGTAATATTATGCCACCTAAAACAACCTGGTTTGAACCCAAACTCAGGTCAGGATTGGTTATTCATTCACTTGATTAATAAACCATTATAATGCTATGGAAACAAAAGAAAAAGTTCTGGAAATATTGAAATCGGCTTCGAAACCACTTCGGGCCGGCGAAATTGCTGAACAAACCGGTATTGATAAAACAGCAGTTGAAAAAGCAATCAAATCATTGAAAGACACAGGTCTTATTCACTCACCTGTTCGTTGTTGCTACGCGCCGTTGTAAGAATAGCAAAATAATCTATTTCAAAAGTGCATGAATCGGGAGGTTGATTCATGCACTTTTTTATGTCCGGAACTATTTGTCTGGATTTTATCACAAAAAGTAATTTGATCAGTTTTACTGAAATGTTGATATTTGTCAGGTAGATTTTCTAAATCTCAAGTACAAAAGTTTAAAAATTATTGAATTGTATTATGCATTTTTCTCCTTCCATACATAAAGGGTATATCGCTTTTCTGAAAATGGAAAAGTCACTTTCGGAAAATACGATTGATGCCTATTCGCGTGATTTATCACTTTTCAAGCAGTTTCTGTCTAATTCAAATATTGATTTCGATCTGAAAAAAATAAAGAAAGACGACATCGGATTATTTATAAAACAATTGTACGATCTTGGTTTCAGCGCTTATTCACAGGCAAGGATTTTATCCGGATTAAAATCCTTTTTCAATTATTTAATTCTTGAACAACTTATTGATAATGACCCAACAACATTAATTTCTTCACCCCGACTCGGTCGAAAATTACCTGAAGTTTTATCGGCTGTTGAAATTGAAATGATGCTTGACAACATCGATTTAAGCCAAAAAAATAGTTTTCGAAATAAAACAATCATCGAAACAATGTATGGCTGCGGTTTGCGCGTCTCAGAACTTACTGACCTGAAGATTAGTAATATATTTCAGCAGGAAGGATTCATTCGCGTGGTTGGTAAAGGCGACAAAGAAAGACTTGTACCAATTGGCGACCATACGCTTTCACTCATAAATAGATATATTAATGACGAACGCGTCCAGATTTCGGTTGACCGGAGAGCTACAGATATTATCTTTTTAACAAGCCGGGGAAAAGGTCTGAGTCGGCAAATGGTATTCCTGATCGTGAAACAGCTTGCTGACAATGCCGGGATAAAAAAAACAATCAGTCCGCATACTTTCCGGCATTCATTTGCAACACATTTACTTGAAGGGGGTGCCGATCTTAGGGCTGTTCAACAAATGCTCGGTCACGCAAGCATCACAACTACTGAGATTTACACACATATTGACCGGGAATTTTTGCGGGATACAATACTTAGTTTTCACCCACGTGCAAGAAGAAATAATTATTAAATCTGTTCAATCTCTCCGTTTTCGTTTATCAGTACACCCCAGCTAACAGCAATCAATTCGTCATCAGCATAAAAGAAATCAATTAAACCCTCTTCAAATGAAAGGCGGTTCTCGCCCTCTTCCAATTCAAGTTCATAATCAGTAAATCCATTCGCTTTCATCAATTCAATAGCTTCTTCTTTACCTATGTCAAAAACTTTTACACCAAACAATTCAGCATCCATATTGTCTGTTTCAATGCATGAAACAACCGATTTTTCGATTCCTTCGAAAAATACAGAAATTCCCAACTCCCAATAATGAAGTATCACCGTATTCATCATATCGTCTTCATCAATTTCGTCAATTTCTTCAGCATCACCCAAAAGTGCGACTACTTCCTGTATGGTTTGACCAAACTTTAAAGATCCATATCCTTTCAAAGGATCGATTATGGATAGTACTTTTTTCATAGATGGAATTGTTAGTTTTAGAGAGTCTAAATGTAATTCAAGATTCGATAAAAATCAAATTATTCGTTAATATTTTTACAGAAAATTTGAAATCTCATGCTATTCGTAACGAATTGCCCTGGAAGGATTGATTTTATTAATTACTGTAACCGGAATATATAGCATGATCGCCCAAAGTAAAAGTGTACCGGAATTGATAAACAATACCTGATAAATTGTAATATCGATTGGGACTTCGGTGAGATAATATGACTCAGCGGGTAATTTTAACATGCCAAAATACGACTGAAAAAAACAGAATCCAATTCCGAAAATATTGCCGATGATCAAACCACGAAGCAAAATTGACAAAGACAAAACATGAAAAATGTTACGTATCATACCGTTCGTAGCACCTAATGCTTTCAATAAGCCAACCATGGAAGTCCTTTCCAGAATAATGATCAATAATGTTCCCAACATGGTTATTCCTGAAACAAGAACCATTAACACAATGATAATCAGAACATTTACATCCTGTAGGTCAAGCCAGTCAAATATCTGCGGATACGATTCACGAACTGTCATTGAGGTGAGTTCAACGGGCAATTCGTTATATAATTTGTCGTTAATCACCTGATTCAAAGTTACATCTTTTGTAATAACTTCTATGGTACTGAATTGATCGGTGTTCCAGTTATTCAATTTCTGCAAATGTCTTACATCAGCGAAAGCGTAAATGCGATCAAACTCCAATAAACCGGTTTCATAAATACCGGAAATAAGAAGTTTTCTTCCCCTGGTATGCTGTTGATCTGAAGATACAAACCAAAATCGTAGAAAATCACCTGTTCCGACCTGTAATTTATCAGCAATATTTTTCGAAATCAGTACCTCATCAGAAGCAGTACTATCTTGAAAATCAGGTATTTTACCTTCAATGACTTTATTCGTGAAATAACTTAGATCATAATCGTTCCCAACACCTTTTATAACAATCCCCTGAATCTGATCATTGGTTTTTATCAATGCAGGTTTAAAAATTACTCCCTGAACATGGTTTACACCATCAATCGAAGTTATCAAATTAAATAAAGTGCTATCGAAAACAAACGGCTTTGCTTCAACGGATGCATTATTATCGAGTAACTCTATTTTGATTGGTGCGATAAATCCGATAACCTTATCTCTTATCTGGTTTTTAAAACCAACGACAATGGCCACCGACACTATCATTACGGCCAATCCGATGGCAACACTAAGGATAGCAATCCGGATAATGGTTGAAGAAACATATTGGTTCGAAAGATTAAATAATCTTGAAGCTATATAGGAAGCAGGTCTCATTTTTGTAGTATCATTGCAAAAATATACAATGTATGGCTTCGCTACACATTACCCGGTTTTTTGCCTGCTTTATCCTTTTCATCAACCTGGGTTGTAATCAAATAATTTCCCAAAAAACTGAGTTAACCGAAGCAGAAACCGTGATAAACGGCTCGTCACAACCTGAACTTTATGTACCTGATATTCAAAACAAAATGGTTGGATTGGTAGCAAATCAATCATCAGTCATCCACCAAACACACTTACTTGATACCTTATTAAAACTTGGTATTGACGTAAAGTGCATTTTTACACCCGAGCATGGTTTCAGGGGAAAAGAAGAAGCAGGTGAACAAATTAACAACAGTTTTGACACAAAAACAGGCTTACCTATTATCTCATTATATGGTAATAAAAAGAAACCGGAACCGGAAGATTTAAAAAGAATTGAAATTATTTTATTTGATTTACAGGATGTTGGCGTCAGATTCTACACCTATATTTCAACTTTATCGCTTATGATGGAAGCCTGTGCCGAAAACAATATTAAACTCATTGTACTCGATCGTCCGAATCCAAACGGTTTTTATATTGATGGCCCTGTGCTGGATACCAATTTCAGGTCTTTTGTTGGCATGCATCCTGTTCCTATAGTCTATGGCCTGACAATTGGTGAATATGCGATGATGGTTAATGGTGAAAAATGGTTGGCTAACAAACTGAGATGCGATTTGAGAGTAATTCCCCTTAAAAATTATAACAGAAACAATATCAGCAAACTGACTATTCCGCCATCACCAAATTTAAGAACCTGGGAAGCCATTTATTTATATCCTTCCTTATGTTTATTCGAAGGAACTATTGTTAGTGTTGGACGCGGAACAGATTTTCCGTTTCAGGTATTTGGCCATCCTGAGTATGTGCAGGGTTCATTCATGTTTTGCCCGAAGGGTAACAAAGTATTTCTGGAAGGTCAAAATTGTTATGGCAATAATCTGAAAGGATATTCTGAAAACTATTCCAATAATCCAAAACAGATTGAATTGTTCTGGCTTCTGGATACGTATAAGACGCTTTCGCCGAATAAAACATACTTCAATGGATATTTCGATAAACTGGCTGGAACCGATCAACTTCGAAAAGATATTGAAGCAGGTTTTTCGCAGGAAGACATCAGGAAAAGCTGGCAGCCAGCCCTGGATAATTACAAAAAAATCAGGAAAAAGTACTTGCTTTACCCTGATTTTAAATTCGATAAGTAATAATCAATCAGCTAATTTGTTCTTCCCGGATACACTTTTAATGCCTCTTCGAGAACTTTCATTGATTGTTTCAAATCATTCACATTAAGCACATAACTTATTCTAACTTCATCTTTTCCTCTTCCCTTAGTCGAATAAAAACCGCTGGCTGGCGCTAACATCACCGTCTGTTTTTCAAAGTCAAATGAATCGAGCAACCATTGACAGAACCGATCTGAATCATCGATAGGTAAACGGGCAACCACATAAAATGCGCCTTTCGGGTTAGGACAAAAACTGCCCGGCATCTTGTTAATGGCCTCAACGACTACATTACGTCGCATCAGGTATTCATGTAATACTTCTGTAAAATATAAATCAGGTGTGTCAATGGCTGCTTCAGCCCCAATCTGGCCAAATGTTGGTGGACTTAAGCGCGCCTGAGCAAACTTCAATGCTGTTTGCATTAATTCCTTGTTTTTCGAAATCATGCAGCCAATTCTCATTCCACAGGCACTATATCTTTTTGAAACAGAATCGATTAATATCACATTATTTTCAATTCCTTCGAGATGCATGCATGAATAATGCTGGTGCCCATCATAACAAAATTCGCGATAAACTTCATCGGCGATGAGGTAGAGATCATATTTTATAACGAGTTGACGAAGGGTTTCAAGTTCTTCTTTTGAGTACAAATAACCAGTCGGATTGTTAGGATTACAAACCAGGATGGCTTTTGTTCGTGGGGTTATTGATTTTTCAAAATCTGCAATCGGAGGCAGAGCAAATCCGGTATCAATTGATGAAAAAATAGGTGTTACCACGATTCCGGAATTTATTGCAAACCCATTGTAATTCGCATAAAAAGGTTCAGGAATAATCACCTCATCACCTGGATCCATAATCGACTGAAAAGCAAATAATAACGCTTCAGAAGCGCCGGCACCAATGATAATATCATCAGCTGTGATGTTGATATTGTGTTTCTTGTAATATGCTGCCAACTTTTTACGGTAAGAAGGGATGCCAGCCGAATGACTGTATTCAATGACCTTTCCACTAAAATTCCTGATTGCTTCAAGCGCAATTTCGGGTGTTTTGATATCAGGTTGTCCGATATTCAGGTGATAAACTTTTATTCCCCTTTGTTTTGCCATGTCGGCAAATGGAACCAATTTACGGATGGGTGATTCAGGCATCGTACGGCCCTTTTTCGAAATACTTGGCATATGAATTACATTTAAACAAAAAGACCGGCCATTTCGACCGGTCCTTTTAAAATATTTTCAATTATTTAGTTGCAGGTGCAAGATCATTCTTTTTTATAGGTAAAGTTTCATCTGTTGGTGCAACAACGGTACCTTTGATACGAAGCACAATATTATTATTTACTTTGGCATTTGAAGTCACAGTAACAGTTTTGTTGAAAGGTCCGGCTTTGGTAGTATTGTAAGTTACTTTGATTTTTTCCTTTTCACCAGGTAAAATCGGTTGATTAGGCCATGTAGGAACAGTACAACCACAGGAAGACTTTGGACGGGATAAAATTAAAGGTTCGTTACCGGTATTCGTAAATTCAAATTCGCAAGCTCCGTCCCCGTTTAATTTAACATTACCATAATCATGAACCAGCTCGGTAAAGCTAATCTCAGGTCCATTTGCAGTGGCTTCAACTGGTTTAGTATCTTGTGCAAATACTGCAACTGATGTACTAAATAATAAACCAATCGCGAGAATCAAATTTTTCATTTTCTTCAATTTTGTTAGTGAGTGTTTTTTATTAATTACGATGCAAATTTACTTAATCTTCTTATGCTAATTGTTAGTAATTGTTAAAATCTGCTTCTTTTATTTTCGATTATTTTCTCAATATTTTGTGAAACGGAAAGTTTTACTACCTTTGCGCCTCCAAAATACGGCGAGGTAGCTCAGATGGTTAGAGCGTCGGATTCATAACCCGGAGGTCCCGAGTTCAACTCTCGGTCTCGCTACACCTAAATTAAGTCATTGCATATCAATGCAATGACTTTTTTGATTTTTATCTACTTTTAAGCGCCATCCAATTTATATGTTTTACCTTTGGGCAAACATGCGCAAAATGAAAGGCAACAAAATCACTATACTTTTATTATTTTTCTTTGGTGTGTGCGAGGCGCAATATTATCCTGATGCAGGCCGAATTGCCTCTCTAACCGAAAATGCTGACTTTAGCGATTCAGGCGGTAGTAATCTATCTTTCGCATTTGATGGCAATATCAATACATTTTGGGAATCTGAAGCGGTTTTACCAGTGAATTACATTCTTGAACCCAACCTTAATAATCTGACAGCATATTTACACGAAGACTTTACCGATAGGTATCACGATGCAATTGATTACAATCTGGATACTAAAACCGCTATAAATGAAAAACAGCCGGACGCCATGTTTCGTTTATCCATTCCAATGAAATCCCCTACCCGATTGTTTCTATGTTCTGTGAAGCTCTGCATGACTGACACTGTTAAAATTTTTATTGAAACCACGCATAATTTTAATTTGCTCATACACCTATTACCAACAGATAGTTATCAATTAAAACTGATTAAATTAATTGATTATAAAGATATTACAACTATTTCGATGGTAAGCCGGTCACCATTCGACCTTTTTGAGATGGCAGCATTAACTGATTTTCCACAGGTATATATTGAAGCCGATTTTCATAAAAACATGGAGATCGGACAAATTTTTACACGTCATATGTGTGGAAACAATGTCATGAAAAGTGAAATTTTGGTTTCATCGGATCATAAAAAATGGAGGAAAATTATTGATCTTCAACCACAAGCCATTGCCATGCTACCCATTGTTCTAGAAACGCCGGTAATGGCCCGTTACCTTAGGGTTGTTCATACCTTGGATTTGTCGGAATATGGTAAAGCAATGGTCTGGGAATTAAAAGTTTACGATAGGTTTGGCCCTTATGGTAAAGCAGAACAAATGGCGGTAAACACTACAACAATGCATGATCGCATTGGAGTCAACGGGTTTTGGGGTTGGGGGTTTAATACCTATGCTGACAATATTCCATCCATGCAAGGTGCAGATAAATACCAAAAGATTGGTAATCTGGCCCGCTCATACCACAATCTTAACTGGGATATCATTAAACCTGGTGATAAAGCAAATTATGACTTGATGGCAACAAAGGGGACCAATGTCAATGATTGGTTGAATTGGGACAGAGAATATCTGACATGGAAAAAGGCAGGTTTTTTGATTGATGCCTGCATACAATTTCAACAGATCACAGTTGCTGATACACTCTGGAAAAGACCCTATGATAATGCATATCAATACGGATTTGAATTTGCAAATCATTTTGGAAATAAATTGCAATTAATTGATATTGTTGAAGTTGGCAATGAACCATGGGATTATCCGGCCGGTTTCTATAATCAGGTCCTATCGGGGATGGCTGCTGGAATAAAAGATACAAGAAGTAAAATTAAAGTATTTCCGGCAGCATTTCAGGCAACTTTCAAGGCATCAGAGAAATATGAATATGATAATTATATTGGTTCAAAATTAGACGCTAATTCATTGAAAAACCTGGATGGATTAAACGGTCATTTTTACTCCCATACCTTTGATGAACAAGGTAACCGAATAAGTGTTTCGCCCGAAGATCCACGGTCAGAACTTCTGGGAATACGGAACCTAAGTAAATTCAGAGATGTAAATTCACCAAATAAACCATTGATAATCACCGAATTTGGCTATGACTCCGATGGAGGTGGTGAATCGTGCGACCATCAGGAATGTGTTACTGAGAACCAACAGGCAGCCTGGGGATTACGGGCAGCGCTCCTTTTATTACGAAACAATGCAGATGCTGTGTACTGGTATTTCTTTGCCAATGAAAACCGGAATTCAGTACTCCATTCACGATCAGGACTTTGCAGTTCGGTCGATAAAACGTTTATCCCGAAAAAATCATTCATGGTTTTTGCTGAATTCCAGCAATTATTGGGTGACTGTGTACTTTCGAAAATCCTGTCCGAAGAACCAGATCATTATTGTTATTTATTTGAAAATCTGTCTGATAATACAAAATATGCAGTAATCTGGACCATCAACAATAATGATCCATCAGTGAAATCAGGGATTACCTACTCATTTCCAACTGAAGCAATTGGCATTAATTATCTTGATGATGAAACAGGTTGGTTGCTTATATCAAAACCCAAACGTGAACAAGAATTTTTTGTTAACGGATTTCCAACAGTTATTCGTCTGAAGTAAGAGAACCCAGCACCAAATAAAATATTTTTCTTTATAGGCAACCAATTGAGACGATTCAAGCTCTAATCAATAATTATAAAGTCAAATTATGAAGTCAAACCTATGGGAAGAAGAAATAATATCAGGCTGCCTGAATAATGACAGGGTAGCTCAAAAGGCTTTGTACGATCGATATAAAACAAAGATGTATACTCTTTCATATCGTATAACTAATGATTTTGACGATGCCAATGATGTATTACAGGATGGATTTATTCAGATTTTCGAAAATCTGAAATCATTTAATAGTAAAGCTCAGTTGGGAACATGGATCCATACAATAATTGCACGGACTGCTATTAAAAAAATCAGGAATAAAATCCATTTTGTTGATATTAGTGAAGCCGATGAATCGTATCTGATTGACTGGGGCTCAACGATTGATGTACAGTTTCTGGAAAAAGCAATTGCTTCATTACCCGTCGGTTACCGCTCCATTTTTATATTGTTTGAAGTGGAGGAATTTAAACACAGGACATTGCAGAGATGATGGACATTTCAGTAAGCACTTCAAAATCGCAATTATTTAAAGCCAAACGAATGCTTCAGGAAAAACTTAAGGAAATGCACTACTGATGGAACAAAACAGAAATATATTACTCGAAGCATTGCGAAAACTGCCTGATTACACACCCGAGAATAATGCCTGGGAAGCTGTGGCTTTCAAGCTTAATAAAATATCTAACTCCTCCAAACCTGCTCAATTAATCGAGATTACGCCTCCGGAGTTTATCTGGGACAACATTGACAATGAATTAAATTTCCAAGAAAAGTGCATAAAACTCAATCAATATGTTCCGCCTCAGAAAGTTTGGGAAAATATTGACAATCACCTTTCTATCGAAAAATTAACAGGAGTTAAGAGAAGAGTTTTTCAACTGATGATATCGTCTATGGCTGCTGCAGCAATTTTCATAATTGGTTTTTTCATCTTCACAACCC
>JABFQW010000120.1 GCA_013141455.1 Bacteroidales bacterium | reverse complement strand
AAACCAGACTATCCGAAGCAGTGGTTTTGAGCTTTTCGTTGGCATAAGGCTTGCCATTTAAAAATGGCCTAAAATAAAAATCTTTGGTATTGATGCTTCTGCTTTGTGCAAAAAACGATAAGTCGAAGGATGCTGTAGTTGGATCGAATATTATCAGAGGCAAAGAATCGAAGGTTTTGTAATCTTTCAACTCCACATCATTAACAAATCCACCTTTCGATAATAAATTGATTTTCAACACATTGTTTTCCAATTGAAAACCTTGTTCTTCACCTTTTGATGAAGAAGCAAAAGCGCCAAATTTATCATGAAGTGCACTATATGTATTCGACAAAGAATCGGTCGATGGGGCGGCTGCAACACTTTCCGGTTTAACATCAATGGCCATACGAATCGAATCAAGCACCCTGGCTTGTTCACGCATCTGAGCCATAGATTCCTGTTGTTTTTGATTTTTGGCTATTTCTTCTTTTGATGGTGTCATCCAAAGCGAATAACCGACTAAAATACTGGCTATCAACACGAAGCCTATGATGGTATCTCTGTTCATTAATTAATAATTGAAATTTAAAATCAGGCGCAAAAGTAGTTGAATTTGCGCAATGTAATGTTAAAAAAACAGAATTAGGGTTACAGTGATTTTTTGTTTTCGATGATTGCTTTGATAAACCCGACAAACAAAGGATGCGGACGAGCTACTGTACTCTTATATTCGGGATGAAACTGAACACCAACAAACCAGGGATGGTCTTCGAGTTCAATAATCTCAACAAGATCGTCAACCGGATAAATACCTACCGTTTTCATACCATGTGTATTGAATTCGGTTCGATAGGTGTTATTAAACTCAAAACGATGACGATGCCGTTCCGAAACGAGCACTTCATCATACAATTTAAATACATTTGAGGTAGTATCAAGCCTGCATGGATAGGCGCCTAATCGCATCGATCCTCCCAGGTTTTCGATATTTTTTTGACCGTCCATAATATCGATTACCGGGTGCGTGGTTGTAGGGTTCATCTCCGTTGAATGGGCATCATGATAACCCAAAACATTTCGGCCAAACTCAATAACAGCGCATTGCATTCCCAGACAAATTCCAAAAAATGGTACTTTATTCACACGGGCATACTCGATAGCCAAAATTTTCCCTTCAATACCACGTGCTCCAAAACCCGGAGCAACTAAAATTCCGTCAACATCACCCAACAATGAATCAATTGAATTTTCGTTAACTTCTTCACTATGAATAAGTTTTATTTTTACCTTACATTCATTGGCAACCCCGCCGTGTATGAACGACTCAGTTATTGATTTGTAAGCATCTTTCAACTCAACATATTTACCAACCAAACCAACGGTTACTTCTGTCTTTGGATTCTTTAACCGGAACAAAAAATCCTCCCATTTACTAATATCAATGGTATCCGGTATAGGCGTATTGGTTTTTTTAAGTACTTCTATATCAAGCTTTTCTTCCAACATCAGCAACGGAACATCGTAAATAGATTCAGCATCGATGCTTTCGATTACCGACATGGGTTCCACATTACAGAATTGGGCAATTTTTGTGCGGATGTTTTCGCTCAGGTGATGTTCGGTACGACAAACGATAATATCGGGCTGCACGCCTTGTTCAAGCATTGTTTTAACCGAATGCTGGGTAGGTTTTGTTTTAAGTTCACCGGCTGCTGCTAAATATGGAATAAGCGTGAGGTGGATCACTGCACAATTCTGTCCCATCTCCCAGCGCATCTGACGGATGGCCTCAACAAACGGAAATGATTCAATATCACCTACTGTTCCACCGATTTCGGTAATAACGAAATCATATTTACCGGTTTGACCCAACAATGAAATTCGTCGTTTGATTTCATCGGTGATATGAGGAATAACCTGTACGGTTGTGCCAAGATATTCGCCTTTGCGCTCCATTTCGATCACATGCTGGTAAATGCGGCCTGTGGTTACATTGTTTGCCTGCGAGGTAGGTGTATTCGAAAATCTTTCGTAGTGACCCAGATCGAGGTCTGTTTCAGCACCATCTTCGGTAACATAACATTCACCATGTTCGTATGGGTTCAAGGTACCGGGATCGACATTGATATATGGATCGAGTTTTTGAATGGTTACACTGAACCCACGTCCTTGTAAAAGTTTGGCCAAAGATGCCGAAATGATTCCCTTTCCAAGGGATGAAGTAACGCCACCGGTTACAAATATGTATTTTGCTGATTTCATCATAGGTGATAGATTCAGCGGACAAATTTAGGATTTTAAACGACCGAAAAAACAGACTTCGGGGATAATCTTTAAATAAGTTTCGAACCACCAAAGCATTGATTTCGGAATAAAATGAAAACCTGATCGTTAGCCATGTTTGTGCATATAAAATGCCTTATCAAAATAAAGCTGCACGAATTCAAAAAAAATCCATGCAGCTTAAATAATTGAATAACTTAAACTTAGACTGTTTAATTAATAGTATCTGTAGCTTTTTACCTTCCCGATATGGCGCGCTAACCTTATTACCTGGCTGCTGTAACCAAATTCATTGTCGTACCATAAATAAAGAATTACGGTTTGTCCGTCTTCGGAAACATTTGTAGCCGGGCTATCATAGATACAAGGGCATGAGTCGCCATTGCCATCTGAACTAACAAACTCGGTGGAGTTACTGTACCTGATTTGCTCGATGAGCGTACCTTTGAGCGAGGCCTCCAGAAAAAGATCGTTTACCTCACCGATAGTGACCTGTTTATTGATTTCAAGGGTAAGTATAGCCAGTGAAACATTCGGAACAGGAACCCTTACGGCATTTGAAGTCAGTTTACCTTTGAGTGAGGGGATAGCTTTTGAGGCTGCCGAACCGGCTCCTGTTTCGGTAATAACCATGTTTAAAGGTGCCGACCTGCCGCGCCGCGATTTTTTGTGATAGTTATCCAACAGATTCTGGTCATTCGTGTAAGCATGTATCGTTTCGATATGTCCTTTTTTGATACCGTACTGTTTTTCAATTACTTCAAGCGCCGGAACAATTGCATTCGTTGTGCATGAGGCGGCTGAAAAAATTGTTTCATTATCAATATCAACCTTGTTCTGATTTACGCCATAAACGATATTTGGGATATCGCCTTTGCCTGGTGCAGTCAAAAGTACTTTAGCTATTCCTTTTGCTTTCAGGTGACGACTCAATGAATCGCGGTCGCGCACCACGCCGGTATTATCAATAAGCAAGGCATCATGAATACCATATGATTCATAATTAATATCTTCGGGATTGTTTGCTGCAAGAAATAAGATGATTTGTCCATTAACAACCATGGCTTTATTTTCAAAGTCTTCGTTGGCAACCCCGTTAAAATGGCCATGAACCGAATCCTTTCGGAATAATGAGATACGTTTTTTAATATCTTCATCACTGTTGCTTCGTGTAACAATAGCCCGGAGCCGCAGATGTGATCCATTTCCGGCAAAAAGTGTTAATTCCCTTGCTAATAACCGCCCAATCCGGCCGAAACCATAAAGAACAACATCCTGTGTTTTAATACTTCTGGGTGCAACCCTTACAAATGCTTTTAATTTATCAAGGACAAATTCCTTAACCGAAGGATAGGCGTCTTTTTCATCAGACCATTCTGAGTTCAAACGGCCGATATCAATACGGGCCGGGGCAATATCTTCTTCCAATATTGCTTTGGCAATCAATAGCGAATCCTGTACCATCACCGGTTTTTTGAGTATCGTTTCGGCACGTATATGCTTATTCAATACCTTTCCGGTTCCGCGGTTTACTAATACTGATCGTAAAAGAATTAATTCGATAGATTTTTCGAACCAAAGCTTGCTCACAATACTCACGAATTCAGCGGCAGCTTTTTCGGTATCGTTCCACAATTTTAAAGAAACATCAAATTTGTCCATTTGCATATTTTAGATTTAGTGAATTCAATAGATCGTATACTATTAATTGTCAAACATTTATAAAAATTAACCAATTAAATTTGTTGTTCGGGAATTTCAACACCAAATATAAAAGTTTTCCGCAATCGATTGCGAAAAAAAAATGGGATTTCTTAAAAAGAAATCCCATTTCATATTCACACCGGTCAATTACTGACCGAGATAGGCTTTTAGTAATCGGTTACGCGCAGTTTGTTTGAGACGTCGTATCGCTTTTTCTTTAATTTGTCGCACCCTTTCACGGGTAAGATCGAATTTTGCGCCAATTTCTTCTAAGGTCAATCCATGGCTCATCCCGATACCATAATACATATTGATTACTTCACGCTCCTTTTCGTTTAACGAAGCGAGTGATCTCTGAATTTCGTGGCCCAGCGATTCACGCATCAATGGTTCATCGGTATCTTCCGATTCTTCAGGGATATAGGTATCCAAAAACATGGCGTCCTCGTCCGAAATCAGTGGTGCATCCACCGATATATATCGTGTGCTGATACGCATCGCCGCGGTGATCTTATGTTCAGGCACATCAAGTTTCTCAGCAATTTCGTCTGCCGAAGGAGCCCGTTCAAACTCTTGTTCAAGCTTGGATGAGGCTTTTTTAATCTTATTCAGCGATCCGACCTGGTTCAATGGCAAACGAATAATACGTGATTGCTCAGCCAAAGCCTGAAGTATGGATTGCCGAATCCACCACACCGCATAGGATATGAACTTGAATCCCCTTGTTTCATCAAATCGTCCGGCTGCCTTTATCAAACCACAATTACCCTCATTAATTAAATCGGGCAAACTTAAACCCTGGTTTTGATATTGTTTAGCGACTGATACAACAAAGCGAAGATTTGCATTCACTAATCTGTCCTGTGCTTTCTGGTCACCAGCCCTTATCCTGCGCGCAAGTTCAACCTCCTCATCGGCGGTTATCATTGTTTCTTTTCCAATATCCTGGAGATACTTATCAAGAGAAGCCGTTTCACGGTTGGTAATCGATTTGGTAATTTTAAGTTGCCTCATTGTCTCGTCTTAAATTAATACTATTAACAAAGAACACACCATTTGGTTCATTCGAACCTCAGTTGTAAAAACGATTCAGGTTTCATTTTATACTTGTAAGTGTAGGTTTTGCGTACAAACAAACACTTTATGATACCTATTTCCAAATCAAAAAACAACGGCCCAACATCTTATGCTATACCAAACAAAGTTGATTTCAACGGATAACTGACTTTCTTTAATTCAACTGTGTCGTAGTTTATTGATACGCAATTTATAAAAAATTGTTTTACTAATTAAAAAATTCAAAACTTATTTTCATACCGTTCGGATACATACCCTGAACCCGAATTGTATTGTTCGCATTATTCGCAAGCGCAGATGATAAATCATTTTGATTATCAACACTTTGGCCATTGATAATCATAATAATAAACCCTTTGCTGATTCCACCGCGCATCAACACACCTTCACTCAGTGATGCTACCCGTAATCCATTTTTTATACCCAATTTACCTTTGTCTGTCGATGTAATTTGTTCGAGGGTTACACCAAGTTCCTGATTAAAAAATGATTCACTTCGCTTTTTCACCTCAGTTGTACCATCCTGATTTTTAAGCACAACCTGAAATTCATACAGTTTGGTGTTGCGAAGCACATGAATAGTCACCTGATCACCGGGACGGTGTTGCCCGACCGATTCTAACAACTGCGACAATGAATTAACCTCGGTTCCGTTCACTTTGGTCACGATATCACCTTCTTTAATACCTGCCTCAGCTGCACCACCTCCTTCAACGGTTCGGGCAATATAAACTCCCCTGATATTTTTTTGGCCAATCTCTTCAGCAAGTTCGGAGGTCATTTCACGAATCTCAACACCAAGATAAGCCCGCCTGGGTTCACCATAACGAATAAGATCATCAACAACTTTACGAACAATATTTGATGGAATAGCAAATGAGTAACCTTCGTAGCCACCTGTTTGTGAAGCAATGGCAGCATTAATACCAATGAGTTCGCCCAATGTGTTTACCAATGCACCACCACTGTTGCCCCGATTGATAGCTGCATCGGTCTGTATAAATGATTCAATGGAAGAACCACTTCCTAATATATTGATATTACGTGCCTTAGCACTAACAATGCCTGCAGTTACCGTTGAAGTTAGATTAAACGGATTTCCAACCGCCAGCACCCACTCTCCTACCTTCACTTTATCAGAATCACCATAAACCACATAATCGAATCCATCGCCACTCACTTTAATCAGTGCAAGGTCGGTAGATGGGTCAGTCCCGACTATCTCGGCCATTAACTTACGCTTATCGTTGAAAGTAACTTCAACTTTATCAGCGCCTTCAACCACGTGATTATTGGTCACTATATAACCGTCCTGCGCGATAACCACCCCTGAACCAAAGCCAACTACCATCGATTGGCCACCACGGTATGGACTACCATTAAAATATTCGTGCAAAGTGCCGAGTATATCATTGCTGTTATATCCGGTTTGAGCGAATTCGGTACGGATATGAACTACGGCGTTTACTGTTCGTTCGGCAGCATCAACGAAATCGATATTTTGCGGAACAGATGCAAAGGATGTTCTAAGTATTTTAGCCTCTCCATCTGATTCGTTTGTTGTTACAGATTCAACCATTTTCCCGTTTCGATTGTTGTCGTTACGCCCAACAAACCAAACCATACCCATCATAATGGCAGCGCCTGCCATGATCAAACTAAAATTTTTAAAACCTGATTTCATAACAAATTGATTTTTACTTGTTTGACAAAAGATTATTCATTATTAATTATTAAGTGAAAAATATAAAACGCTAACAGATTCATTTAGTTTTGTAAACGGTGTTAATACATGTTAAACAATCTGACTATTTTTAAAATCACTTCGGGAATTCCGTCGATTAAATTGCGACATAAGAAAAACCCTACTTTTGTATGATTATATTTCACTTTAAAACAAACTATGAACCAAATTTCACTGGTTATGAATTATTAACATCATTGACATTATTTTCAAAAGAACTATGAAATTTTCATTTCAAAAATATCACGGCGCCGGCAACGATTTTATCATGGTTAATTGTCTGACTAACAACATAATACTTAATCAGGAACAAATATCATTTTTATGTAGCCGCCATCTTGGAATAGGGGCTGACGGACTTATCAAATTATTACCGTCCGAAACCCATGATTTCAGCATGATTTATTATAATGCCGATGGAAATGAAGGAAGTATGTGTGGAAATGGTGGCCGATCGGTGGCAGCCTTTGCTTTTCGTGAAGGGATTACTGGTAAAAAAATGAAATTTACTGCTTATGATGGTGAACATGAGGCTGTTATATTACAATCATCGGATGATTGCTTTGAAGTGAAGCTAAGCATGAAAGATGTTCAGGTAGAAAACCCTGACAATTCCTTTTTAATCGTCGACACCGGCTCACCCCATTATGTTGGCCGTGTTGACAATTTGGCAGATTATGATGTAAATCAGTTTGGCAGAAGCATCCGTTTCGATACAATACTTGCTCCCGAAGGAGTGAATGTAAATTTCATGGAAAAAATTGAATCTCAGATATTCCTCCGCACGTATGAGCGGGGTGTTGAGAACGAAACTTTATCGTGTGGAACGGGAGTTACGGCAGCAGCAATCGCCGCTTCACTCTGGTTCGGTGGTAATTCGCACGACATTATAACTTCAGGAGGTGACCTTCATGTTGATTTTGACAGGACTGAAAATTGTTTTTCGAACATCGTGTTGATTGGTCCGGTGAAATTTGTTTATGAAGGCAACATTTCAATATAACCATATGTATCAAACAACAACCTATCCAACTAAAACAACCCCAGATAATTATGTTTTATAAAACCGACCGCATAAGTTTACGACAGGTAGAACCAACTGATGCCCATATCATTTATAAATGGGAAAATGATACGGAGATATGGCATGTAAGTGATACGGTTGTACCCTATTCTTTTTACCAGATCGAACAATTCATCATCAACTCGGAGGATATTTACGCGAGCAAACAGATCAGACTTATGATCGATTGCATCGAACAAAACCAGAATTATGCTATTGGTGCCATCGATATTTACGATTTCGATCCGCAACATCACAGAGCGGGCATTGGAATTGTGGTTGAGGCATCGGCGCGACATAAGGGTTATGCCAACGAGGCGATGGAACTATTGGAGCAATATTGTTTTACATTTTTAGGCCTTCACCAGATCTATTGTTTCATTGCGATCCAAAACCAACAAAGTATAGCACTCTTCACAAAAAGAGGTTATGTGCATACCGGTACACGGAAAGACTGGCTACTTCAGGATGGCAGATGGATAGATCAGCTTCATTTTCAATTGATTAACCCTAATCCATTGGTACAGGACTGATGAACACAAGATCAACAGATCAGGACGGGCAGCAACAGCCTGGTAAACGCAGGATATTTCGTAAATTTCTTGTTTTTTTAACAATCGTAATCCTTTTGGGTGCAATGATTGTTGGTTATTTTCTTTATTCTGCCTTTTTTTTACCAAACATCCGAACACCAAAACAGCAGGATTTCATCCTCCTGATCAGAACAAATTCGGGTTTCACGGAGGTTAAGAAAGAACTCTACGACAATGCCATTATCATCGATAGGGAAAGTTTTATATGGCTTGCAAATCAAAAAAAATATCCTCAAAAAATCAGGCCGGGAAGGTATGTCATAAAAAATGGCATGTCGAATCAGCAATTAATCGATTTACTTCGATCGGGGGCACAATCGCCTATAAAACTGACCTTCAATAATGTGCGTGACATCAAGCAGCTTGCCGGACGCATCTCGAAACAGATTGAAGCTGATTCAAACGCTATACTCAGTTTACTGAATGATAAGCAGACAGTTTCCAATATGGGTTTCACTAAGGAAAGCCTTCCTGCCATGTTTATCCCAAACACCTATGAATTTTACTGGACAACCAACGCGGCTGGTTTTGTGTCGAGGATGTCGAAGGAATACAAGAATTTCTGGAATGATTCGCGCAAAGCAAAAGCAAAAGCAATCCATCTCAGTCCTGTCGAGGTTTCTACGCTGGCATCGATCATCGATCGCGAAACAGCGGTCAACAGCGAGAAACCCGCCATTGCTGGTGTTTATCTCAACAGGCTCAAATCGGGATGGTTGCTACAGGCCGATCCCACCTTAATTTTTGCAGTGGGTGATTTCAGCATAAAACGTGTACTTGATATTCATAAGCAGGTTGAATCGAAATACAATACTTATAAGTATCCCGGTTTGCCACCGGGACCAATTTGCGTGCCTTCCATTTCGTCTATCGATGCGGTATTGAACCCTCAGAAACATGAATATTTCTATTTCTGTGCGAAAGACGATTTTTCGGGAACACATGCATTTGCCAGGACTTATAATGAACATATTGTGAATGCAAGAAAGTTTCAACAAGCACTCAACAAACAAAAGATTTACAAATAACCAATATGAAATCGTTCAAAGCCTATGATATTCGCGGTGTCTGGAATAAAGATCTGAATGCGGATGATGTTTACAGGATTGGTTTTTTTTTACCGCAGGTATTGAATGCCAACACTGTGCTTGTTGGCCGTGATTGCCGTATTTCATCAGATGAAGTTTTTAATGCCTTATGCAAAGGTATTACCGACAGTGGCGCTTCACTTGCCGATGCCGGATTAACTTCAACACCCACAATTTATTGGGCAACGGCAAAATTCGGATATCAGGCCTCGGTAATGATTACAGCATCGCATAACCCAAAGGACCACAATGGGTTAAAAGTTTCTGCTGCCAACGCATTACCCGTAGGATACGATTCCGGTTTAAACAGGATTGAGAAGTTGGTTGAAACAGCTACTATTCATCCGGTAAGTAACCCGGGTAAAGTGGAAAAAGTAGATGTAAAAAGAGCATATGTAGATTTTTTAACCACGTACAAACGAGAATTCTCCAGGCTAAAAATCGCCATGGATTGCAGCAATGGTATGGCTTCGTTGTATTGTCATCCGTTATTTGGGGATGAAGTTCTATACATAAATGATGTAGCTGATGGTAATTTTCCCGGGCATGAACCAAATCCGCTGGAACCCGAAAATCAGCAACAATTGAAGGAAATTGTTCTTAAAAACCAATGCGATATTGGCGTAGTTTTCGATGGGGATGCCGACCGCGTAATGTTTATTGATGAAAAAGGACAATTTGTTTCTCCCGATTTGATTATCGCCCTGATGGGACACTATTTTTTTGGTGAAAAAGCATTGCAGGGAAAGGTTTTACAAGACATCCGCAGCTCACGTGCTATAAGTGAATATTTGTCACAATTTGGAGCGAAAGTTGAAACCTGGCGTGTTGGTCGTGCCTATGGAGCAGGAAAACTCCGTGAGATAGACGGTGTTTACGGAGGCGAGTTGGCCGGTCATTATTATTTCAGGGAGTTTTATTATTCCGATTCAGGATTGCTGGCTGCCTTGATAGTATTGGGATTACTCGCGAAGTTTCAAGGTAAAGGCGTGTCACTTTCTCAATTAATCAACGACATTTCTTCCTATCACAACTCCGGAGAAATCAACTTCATCATCGGAAAAAAAAGCGAAGCCATGGAAGCGATCAGGGAATATTTTACGAAACAGCAACAACCCGATTCATTCATGGATTTTGATGGTTACAGACTCGATTATCCTGAATATTGGCTGAATATCCGTCCGTCGAATACCGAACCTTATCTGCGATTTATTGCAGAAGCCAAAAGCAAAACAAAACTAAACGCCATCATCAACGAAGTGAATAAGATTGTAAGTGATTTTAAATGAACTTTTTAAAACGTAATTATTTATGTCTGTTTTTATTCATTGTTTTATTGAACGGAACATCATTGAAGGTTCATTGTCAGGTGATACCAGACACAAATCGTACGATCGCGATCGACAAAAGGAAACTCAAAACAGTTGCAATAACCACAACAGCCATTGGTGCAAGCGCGGCAACCTTATTGTATTACGCCTGGTATCGCGATTATCCACAAAGCAGCTTCCATTTTTTTAACGATAATGACGAGTGGTTGCAGATTGACAAGTTTGGGCACACAACAACTGCTTATTATTTAGGTGTTTTCAGTTATGATGCTTTGGCATGGTCTGGTTTAAACAACACGCAATCAACTATTTACTCTGGCATCATTAGCTTTGCCGGCCTTGCGCTTATCGAGGTTTTTGATGGTTTTTCAGCAGCCTGGGGCGCTTCATCAGGCGATCTGGCAGCAAACTTCACAGGCACATCCCTTTTTGTTTCGCAGCAACTTTTATGGAAAGAACAGCGTATTGCGTTAAAATATTCGTTTCATGCAACTGACTTTTCAAACTATCGTCCTGATTTGCTGGGAAATAATGTTTACGAAAGACTGATCAAAGAATACAATGGTCAAACGTATTGGTTATCGGCAAACATCCATTCTTTTTTACCTGAAGAATCAGGATTTCCGAAATGGATCAATATCGCTGCAGGTTATGGGGCTGATGGCATGACAGGAGCCCGAAGCAACGCATCTGAATATGATGGAATCTCGATTCCCCGTTTCGATCGGGTGCGCCAGTTTTACCTGAGTCCTGATATCGATTTACGACGTATCCCAACAAAAAACAAAACGCTGAAAACTGTATTCAAAGTCATCAGTTTTATTAAAATACCTATGCCAACACTCGAAGTTGACGAAAACGGAAAAGTCAGATTTTATCTGGTTTATTTTTAAAAATACCAAGATAACCATACAATTTTCAACAACTTATAAATAAGAATAGAACTACGAATAAAATTTCAATACACTGTAAATGATTCAGTTAAAAGACATCACCTTAGTTATTTGGGACTGGAACGGCACCTTACTCGACGATGTAGCTGTTTGTGTGGACTCCATAAATATGTTACTCAACGAAAGGCAACTTACTCCATTGGATAAAACTCTATATCAGCAGATTTTCACTTTTCCGGTTAAGGATTACTACGAAAAAGCAGGTTTTAATTTCGGGGAGGAACCTTTCGAGATTCCGGCTATGCAGTTCATGGATTTATATCGGACAAATTTAAACCAGGCCGCTTTACATCAGGAAACCATAAGTGTTTTGAAACAACTGCAGTCGCTTGGGCTAAAGCAGGCCATACTCTCGGCTATGGAACAGGAGTTGCTGGTTGATTTGTTGCAACGATACCAGATAGCTGATTATTTTGACCAAACTTTCGGTATTGACAATCATTTTGGGGCTGGGAAAATTGAACGAGGCAAAGAATTGATTCACAGCATGAAACTAAATCCAAATGAGTGCCTCTTAATTGGCGATACCCTGCACGATGCTGAAGTTGCCAAATCAATAGGTTGCCGTTGTTTATTATTTGATGGCGGCCATCAGTCGAGAATCAGACTCGAAACGAGTGGTCATGCTGTCCTCTCAAACCTAAATGAACTGTTTGCCTTGTGAATCGATTCAATGTGTCCAAAAAAAATATTTTTTTAATTCGGATAAATATATCCGAATTAAAAAAATACTACTTTTGCATTAAATAATAGTTGAAAAATATGTTCTCTAAAGCTTGTGAATACGGGATAAGGGCGACAATTTTCATCGCACAGCAATCGATGAAAGGAAGACGTTCAAACCTGAAAGAGATCTCGGAAGCAATCACCTCACCATTAGCTTTTACCGCTAAAATACTTCAGTTGTTAGTCAAACACAATATTATATTTTCAATAAAAGGCGCTTCCGGTGGTTTTGAAATGGCGTCTCATAATTTAAACACACTCAATCTGAAACAATTAGTTCATGCAATTGACGGTGACGGATCCACAACAAGCTGCATTGTAGGATTAAACACCTGTTCAAAGGAAAACCCTTGTCCGATTCACCATAAATATGTCACTATCCGTACAAATCTGGCAATCATGCTTGAGGAAACTACAATATCACAACTAATTGAAATGGAGCATTTTACTTTATCAAATAGCCCAATATAATTTTTTTACACTAATCTCGGACATTTTTGTCCTATTTATTTACCTTAAAACCAAAATTTATGTTATCAAAAAGTCAGGCAAGAACGTTTTTCCTGGGAGGGACAATCATCACGTTTGTCGTTTTCCTTGGATTATCGTGGACTTCGTTAACAAAAGAAGTCCCAAAACGCACCCATGAAGAAAATCTTTCTGCTGAAGTCATCGCGGGAAAACACCTCTGGGAAAGTAACAATTGTATGGGATGTCACACCATCCTTGGAGAAGGCGCCTATTATGCGCCCGAGCTCACCAAAGTAGTCGAACGCCGTGGTGAAGGCTATATGAGAGCAGTACTCTCATCAAAAGAGCCCTGGGCTCCAAGGGGCCGGAAAATGGTGGCCCATAATTTTAACGAAGAAGAAGTGGGGCAACTTATCGAATTCTTCAAATGGATTGGTAATGTCGATCTCAACGGATTCCCACCAAAACCGGATTATAAATCAACTATTAATTCAAAATAAAACTGTACCATGAAATATAACTCACAAAAAGTAGCCTATTGGTTTTTTGCCCTTTCGATGCTACTGCTGACTTTGCAGATCGTTTACGGATTCATAATGGCTTTTGCCCACATGGGATTTGATGGTCTGCACGAATTCATTGCTTTTAATACTGCACGTGCAGTACATACCAACCTATTGGTTGTATGGATTTTATCCGGATTTATGGGTGCCGCTTATTACATCATCCCCGAAGAGGCCGAACACGAATTGGTAAATATGAAACTCGCTTATGCTCAACTTATAAGCCTTGCTCTGGTAGGTGTTGTTGCCATCATTGGTTACCATTTTAATTACTGGGAAGGCCGCAAATTCCTCGAAATACCTCGTCCACTCGATTACCTTGTTGTGGTGAATGTTCTTACTTTTCTGGGAATTATCGTCACTACCCTTTACAAAGGCAAACAACGCACAACCACTTCATTAGTCCTCACCATGGGCCTTGTTTTTGCCGCCTTGCTCTATCTTCCGGGCATGATCTGGTTTGATAACCAAACGATGGATTCATTTTTCCGTTGGTGGGTTGTTCATCTTTGGGTTGAAGGAGTTTGGGAACTAATTATGGGTGGCATCCTCGCTTTCCTCTTGATTAAAATCACAGGCGTTGACCGTGAAGTAATCGAAAAATGGCTGTATGTCATTGTTGGATTGACCTTTATCTCAGGTATTCTGGGTACCGGACACCATTATTATTATATAGGAGTAGGCAAAACCTGGCTGATCGTTGGAGGTATATTCTCGGCGCTTGAACCACTCGCTTTTCTTGCTATGGCGTTGTTTGCTGTAAGTATGTATCGTAAGGGTGAGAAAAAGCATCCGAACAAAATCGCACTTAGCTGGACACTCGGTACCGCCATCACTTCATTTGTTGGTGCAGGATTGCTGGGGCTGGCACATACGCTGCCACAGGTTAATATGTACACGCACGGAACACTTGTTACTGCGATGCATGGTCACCTTGCCTTCTGGGGTGCTTATGGGATGATCGTTTTCGCCATTATCAGCTATACATTGCCAAATCTGACTGGCAGAAAACTCTACGACAGCACCACCGGATTACTCGCATTCTGGTTGTCAAATATCGGAATGTTGGGGATGACTGTTGCATTCGGTGTTGCCGGTGTTGCTCAGGTCTATCTTGAACGAAAAATGGGGATGGATTTCGGTGATGTTCAAAAAGAAATTCAGGTTCATTTCGTTGTGCTGGCAATTTGTGCATCAATGTTTGCAACCGGAATTGGCTTCTATATTTATGAGTTCATCAAATATGGCCGACCTTCGAAAGAAGCATTGCAAAATTAATTCTACATAGATTTAATAAATTAAAATACAGAGCCGAAATATTATAATCAGCACTTTATAAATATTTCGGCTCGATTTAAAATATCGAAGAAACTAATCATCGGTTAATATAGCATAAAAATGATACAAACCATGCCGTTTTACCTCCCGGTTCAAAAGGAAATCGAAATTTTTGAACACGCAGCCAAAAATAAACTTCCGATACTATTAAAAGGTCCGACAGGCACCGGAAAATCACGATTTGTCGAATTCATGGCACATACCTTAAAACGAAAACTGATTACTATCAGCTGCCACGAAGAAACTTCATCAACTGACCTGATTGGACGATTTATCATCAAGGGAGCGGAAACTTTGTGGTTAGATGGCCCATTGACAACAGCAGCTAAACAAGGCGCTATTATTTACCTTGATGAAGTTGCCGAGGCCCGGCCTGATGTAATTGTGGCGATCCATTCACTTACCGATCACCGGCGCGAACTGTTTATCGACAAGCTTGGAGAAACATTCAAAGCCCATGATGATTTTATGCTTGTCGCTTCCTTTAACCCGGGTTACCAACGCGGATATAAAGAACTGAAACCATCAACCCGTCAGCGTTTTATTGCTGTAACATTCACCTATCCGGAAGCAAAATTTGAAGCAGAAATTCTTATCAGCGAATCGGGAGTGGATGAAGAAACTGCAAAGCGTCTTGTTTCCATTGGCAATAAAATACGAAACCTCAAAGAACTTGGA
>JABFQW010000016.1 GCA_013141455.1 Bacteroidales bacterium | reverse complement strand
GTTTGATTGATAGGGTAATTTGATTGCTGACATATTCAGTCCTATTCCGGTTTCAATTCCAGAGTGGTTTGATTGATAGTCTCTTCAATAACTGGATTTCAACGGAATGGATCGAGTTTCAATTCCAGAGTGGTTTGATTGATAGCCGTTTAAAATCTCAAAAAAATAAGTGATTTTCAGATGCTTAGCTGCCTGCAAATATAAAATATTTACTGATTTAGTCGGCTACCAACAATAGTATTTTTTTACCTGTGTACCGACTACTTTTGTATCTTATTCATATTCAGTATTTCAAAGAACTTTTAAGGCTATTTAAGTTGATAATCGAAAACCAGTATTCATCTTTTTATATTCACTGACGACTATAAAATGTGGTCCAAACCGCTTCTTTCTTTTCCAATAACTTGTTTATCAAGCCATTTCTCCTGGCGGGTATTGAAAATGATTACACTGTCAACCTCAGGTTTTATGATTGCTTTCGCCTTTATGATCAACTCTTTCAACTTCACCTCACTGATCTCTCCTTCAAAAACTGAGTTTTGAATCCAATTAACATATTGACGACACAATTTAAGCATTTTGCCTACCCTTTTTTCGCCGATGTCATAAACTAAAATAATATACATTGTCTTTAATATTTTACCACCACATCTTAAACGGCTTATATTCTTCAATTTCCATGAGATGTTTGATCAGTTTATAACACTCTAACCTGATTAAATATCTGTAACTGACACTTTTACCGAGTTTACGATGCTGAATGGTTTCTGATAATTTATTCTCAAATCCGGTCACAAAAGTCTTTTTCCCTTTCTCTTTCAATAAAACCTTGTTGATCTTCAAGTCAAAATCATCTGGTTTGATTTCTCTTCGGTTCAACAAACTGAAAATCAGTCTGTCAACAAGTATGGGTTTGAAAATCTCTGCCAAATCTAATGCCAGACTGTATCGCCTTTCACCTGGCGAATGCAGGTAACTGATCGTTGGGTTGAGCTGTGTTTGCTGTATAGCCCTTAAACATTGTGAATAGCACATCATATTTCCAAATGAAATCAGAGCATTTACCTCGTTCAATGGGGGTTGTTTGCTTCTTCCTCCCATATCCAGATCATTGATAATCAGATTGAATGCTTCGTAGTATTTTGAACGGATATTCCCTTCGATACCCATGAGAGCCTCAACGGTTTTTGAAGTTGCAATTGAGTTGCTGTATTCCTGAATAATGGTTATTTGAGTTTGTAAGTCTTTCCCGCGATTATCGTAATATTTCAGGTTTTTGACGATGTTATAGGATGCCCCTTCAATAAATGATTTCGCGATTTCGAGTCGCTTAGTTTTGTTCAATTGAAATTTGACCTGATTGATCAGTAGTTTACCTGATAGCAATTGGTCGCGTGGCATAAACGAACCGGTATAATTTTCATAATAATCATAGAAATGTACGGATATTTCGTTCTTTCCAAGGAAGTTATATAAACTACTGTTTGCGTCCAATGCACCAAATACATAAAGTTCTTCGACCGCTTCAACCGGAAGATATCGTGCCTGGCCTTCCAATCCTTCCTCATCGGTTGGTACAAATTTCAACGTATTATCGGTTCTGGATAATCGTCCCGGGTTCATCAGATAATAGGTCTTTTTCATGATGTTGGTTCTTCTTGTTCGCCCGAAAAACAGAGATCGAAATAGGAACAGTTCTTACAGATGCTTTTCTTCTGTAACGGCGGACATTTTTTACTTTCCATAATTTCCGTGATCAAATCTTTCATTTCTTCAATGGCTTGTTCATCAATCTCACTTAAAAAGACCTCATGACGTTGACGTGTTTTCGGATATTCCAATATGCCTGTTACACCTTCAATACCATTGTTTTTCAACACATAAATGTAATATTTTAATTGCCATTCGTGCGCATGTTCCAGTTTTTCGGTTTTCTTTATTTCGTGTATGACTTTCTCAACAGTATCAAAATAGTCAATCTTTATTCCATCAATCTCGAGTTCCTGATATCGGGCCGGACGTTGCGGATAGGTCGTTTCATGAATCAGTTTTCCTTCCAGCACCAACTCCGAATTATGCTCCATCTGAATATTGTTGGCAAACAGCCACAATTTACGGTGACAGACCTGAAAATAATTGAAATGGGTACCTGTGATTTTCATCGTTTGATAGGATTAAATGAGATTAATCATGCTTATCGTTTTGTAAAAGCACCACATTTGTTCCATGTTGACTTACAAATGTCATCAATAAATTGTTCGATATAGTGTTGCATGTCGTTTCGAATTAAAACCTTGAAGGTTTATTAGAGCCTTGAAGGTTTGGATTGATATTATAAATCAAGTGATTTTTCAATGTCTTCGATGTTAATTATTTGATCATGACAATGTTTGAAGTTTGCCTCACCACCAAACCAATCCATTACCGCCTCTCGTTTTAACTTAGTTGGTTTCCCTGAAATACAGCTAAGGTATGAACTCCATGGATATTCGATCGGATGGCTACAAAACCCATGATGAACGGGATTGTTGTGGATATAAAGTAACACCTGTTTTAAATATGCTAGATTTTCAATAGGTTTCCTTTCGAAAGCCCGTTCAAATAGGTTACCATGACGATCAAAATAATTGTTAAAATATTTAGTATATGAATTGAATAAATGTGAAAAATGCAGATGTGGTTTGGGTATTTTGACGCTGTCAGTGCACGCTGACAGGTCATTACGGTCAATTGTTTCCCATTTATGATCTTCAAACCTGACAGCGTCGATAGACCTGTCAGCGTTTGAATATTTGTAAACAACATTTTCTTTCACTTTCACCAACAAATGAAAATGATTTGGCATTAACACCCAGGCGAATGTATCAGCCACCGGCGAAATGTATTTTTCATATAACCCAAGGAAATGTTCGTAATTGGTTGATTCATGAAAAAGGTCGCAACTGTTGATGCCACGGTTAAAAATGTGGTAAAAGTTTCCAGGTAGTAATTGCGTTTTCAGTTCAGGCATGGTGCCAATTATTATTGTTTAATCATAAACCTTCAAGGTTTTTAAAACCTTGAAGGTTTAAAGTGAGAATTAAGATTTCATTCTTGACGCTGTCAGGTGCTGCGCACGCTGACAGGTCGTTACGGTCAATCGTTTCCCATTTATGATCTTCAAACCTGACAGCGTCGATAGACCTGTCAGCGTTTGAATATTTGTAAACAACATTTTCTTTCACTTTCACCAACAAATGAAAATGATTAGGCATCAGCACCCATGCAAACGTATCAGCCACCGATGAGATGTATTTGTCATACAAGCCAAGGAAATGTTCGTAATTGGTCGGTTCATGAAAAAGGTCGCAACTGTTGATGCCACGGTTATAAATGTGGTAAAAGTTCCCAGGTAGTAATTGCGTTTTTGGGTCAGGCATGGTGCCGATTTTTATTGTTTAATCATAAACCTTCAAAATATTCATACCTTGAAGGATTGAAACTAATCTTTTTCATTGGGATTAATATAGTACCCAAAACATTCCTTTTCCGGTTTGCAGTTGTCGTATATATCGTGCGTCAATTCAACAATCTGCACGTTTGTGAGCGAAAACAAGTGATTTTTAAAGTGGATTTTGGACATAGATGGTTTGATTAGTAAATTGTGTTAATTCTGACCAAGGTTTTGTAAACATATCGGGGTGGAGGTTAAAAAAATATAGCTTCACTATTCCTTTCTTCAATATTCAACTGCAACCCCAGTTCATCGTCGTATTTACGGTGGATGATGTAATATGACTGTTCTTTAATTTCTTCTTTTCGCAGCAGTTGAAAGGCTGAAACATCGCGATGAATCCCATCTTTGGAGATTAAGGATGCAAATCGTTGTTTACTAATGGACACTTTCAGCGATTCTGCCTTGATGAATTTATTTGATTCTAAAAGGTCACAATATTCCTTTTTCAATATCGATGGAAGCACCTTAATACCATCAAACTGCTTTTCAAATTCTTCTTCACGATGTACATCATAAATAAACGGAGCAAGGTTTTCCATAACATCAGCTTTCAAATGAGTATAAACACGGTCGAAATCGTCCTTATCTTTTTTATTCCAGCCATTATAAACATCATCGATATACGTTTGCAATTCGATTTCAGCAACAACTCCTGAATTGGAAGATTCCATTTTGTGTAGTGCATTTAAAGTGCGAATGATGACATCTTCATTTTTGTAAATAAATTTGTCTACCTCGTTCCGTTTGGAGAAAACAATGCAGTCGCATGGTGGGCGATATTGTCCATTTACGCGATGTCGGTTCACTCGGCCAAAACGCTGCAACAAAGCATCAAGTGGAGCAGGTTCTGTAAATATGACATCGTAATCAATATCCAAACTTACTTCAATGGCTTGCGTTCCTACGAGTAGTTTCACTTCACCCGATCTAAGTTCAGCTTCTTTTTTATTACGGTCAACTCCATTAAAGGCACCGTGAAGCAAAACTTTCTTTGAAGAATCCAAACTATTATAGATAGCTTGTGCTTGTTTCACTGTATTACTCACAACTAAAACTTTGTCACCTGCATCCAATCGTTGCTGAATATCTTCAATGTGTTCTGATAGTAATCCGTCAGTTACTTTGATATGGTGACGGATAAATGATTGGTATAACTCATTATCAGCTCTTATTTCAGTATATGTTCCCATGGCCTCGGCAAATTCTTTTTTCAGAAAGCTTGGCAAAGTGGCCGTCATCAGGCAAACATTCACATTCAGGAAGTGGGTTGCAAATTCAATCAATACCTTTATTTGAGCAGTAACTTCGGGATCGTAGGCATGAATTTCGTCGAAAATAAAGTAGCCACCACTCATCTCGAAAATGCCTTTTTCGAATCCTTTTAATCCGAAAATGGATTTAAGCAATTGGAAGGGAGTCGCAACTTTCAAAGGCGGAACCAATGCACGAAAACTATCTTTAAGTTCATGTTTCAGTTTTTCATTTTGCCAACTATACTCTTCTTCACTGAATCGGCTTTCAATATATTCAGAAAGTTTCCCATGAAGGACACCTACTATCTCGTTATTACCTTGCATCTTCTCGTCGAGTCGTTCGAACATGGCATTGATAGAAGCAGTAAAAGGTAGAATATAAAATGTTCTTCCTTGTCCGTTCACCTTCATCTGTTTGTGTAACCACATCAATGATGCTTCCGTTTTTCCTGAACCTGTTGGGGCAGTAAGAACGATATTCCCAATTATTTCTGTAGCGATTTTTTGATGAAAATAAGGAGCCCATTTGGTATCGTACAGAAAATCGAAGTGCTTTTCTTCTAATACATTTACATTGAAAATTCCGGCAGATGCTGAGTGGTCACATTGTTTCAGCGCTCCGGCAGCCATTATGAGCTCCTGAAAATTCATATTTCCCGAATTGATCGGATTACGGGAATAATCTTTGACCAATTGGAGTGGCATTGTCAGTGAACTTGATTTGAAAATGACATTATATTCTTTTAGGAAAGACCGGATGAATTGATGGTTCAGCTTTTCTGTTTCTTCATTCCATTCTAGTTTTCCATCCTCGCCAAAAGAAAACAAATCTTCCCCAGTTTTATATCCATGTTGAATATAGTTAAACAGAAAATTGAAATCCTTGTGATGTCCGGCAACAATCAATTTCAACAACATTTTGTCATCTTCTGGCAAATCCAATTGTTCGACAAAAGGTACTGAAAACAACTCGTGCCGTTGGTGATACCAGTTTGCCCGTTTCCCTGAAAGCATTTTCTGAAACTCGGAATGCGATTTTCCTAAATCGTGGAAGATGATTCCAAGGCGAATCAATTCCCAAAAACGATCAGGATCGTCAACGGGTAAACGTCCAAATGCTTTTCTGAGCGATTCGTGTACCCGGAGACATTCATCTATGTGCTGTTTCAGTGAAATAGGAGGTTCCGATTTGGCCAGAACCTCCTGAGCAATCGTTGTCATACTTCAAATTTGTGAAAGAAAATATCACTTTCGAATTCTTCCAATTCAATCCTGAATCCGGTTAGCTGCGAGTCAACAGGATTGTTGTAAGAGATCACAGAATACGGCTCTGTTCCCATATTTTTGCGGGGAATGGTGTTGCTGAAATATTTGGGCAAGGCTTGAATTTGGCCCGGCAAATAGTTTTCGTTAAAAGGAACAACCTGTCCAGCGAATCGGGCATCTTGAACTTCAGACATTTCAACTTCTTTAATGTTTTCGATTCCCGCCAAATCACAACTGCGTCCCAAAAGTAGTTGGTAAGCGGGATGCCGAAAACACGAAATCAATTCTTCATCAAGAAGGAAAAGGAATAGTCGGCAATCGTATAAAAACTCTCGTTGGATTACATTCGACTTGACCGAATTGTCCGGGTAATTCTTATCATTTGTCTTTATTTGATAAATCGTTTCCAGATCAATTGTTTTTATTCTAAAGTCAAAATAATAACCCAACTCAATTTGGCGGTTTTCCAAATACTTTCCAGATGCCGCATTGATTAAGCCCATAACCGTACTCACCGGTGGCACTTCAAGCGTTGGCTGAAAACCCGAAATCAGATTAGGATACCTGAAGCTTGAAGTCCATGAGTTTATTTTAATACGGAATGCTTTCATTATTCAATTTGAGATTTCATCTGTTCACAATATTGATCGATGGCTTCATTCACTGATAGCACTTTAATGGTAGGGATATCTGACATGGTTTTAAGCGTTTCAAGCTGAGAAGCGATATCATCCATAAAACCAGTTCGACGGCCAATAAATACAGAGCCATCAAAAGTATATTTGTAATCTTTTAATACTTCTACCAGCCCGTCAAAGTTGAAAACAACTTCATCATCGCGTTGCCCTTTGTTGCCAACAACATGACTAAAGGGATGATTCCCAGTATTTGTCGTTGCCAGAATTATAAACTTAGGTGTTACATCTCCCATGTTATTGGTTTGCATAGCACCACCCGAAATGGTTTTAAGTGCCTGGATAGTATCAATTACCCGCTTTTCACGAATTTCTTTTTCTAAGCGAACAAGTTTTTTCGGATTTCCTTTTCCATCCAATATATATGGATCTTCAATTTGTTCCGAACCATTCTTAATTGCTTCTTCTTGCAAGAAAATCGAGAGATTTTTGAAACCGGTACGATCGTAATTGGAGAATGTTCCTACCATTGAAAGGTCCAAACTAAACATTCCTTTCATCACCGCACTATACTCCTGCTTTTCATAGGGGACGGCATCACCTTCCTGCCTCGACATGCTCGACCAGTTTTCTTCAGGTCTGACACTGGCTGCTGAAATGATTGCTGAATTTTTTAGCGGAGATACACGTGTTACGGTTACATTAGTCATCTTAATATTACCTCTTCCATCTTTAACAGGATCTCCGTTTTCATCCAATAAAGCATCTTTTGCTGCACGCATATATCCAAAAACATCATCATCTGGATATTTAAAAGGATCTGCATTTGTAAAAGCAATTTTTCCTTCTCGTGTAATTGGGGACATATTCCAGCCTGCATTCTTTTGCAATGCTTCGCGCCACCAGTAACGCCAGGCTTGGCCTGAGACATACACATAACTGCGTCCGTTTTTTCGGATTGACTTAGTTGCGATTGCATTGTCGTTATTACTTTGGGTATTTTTCCCAGCATTGTTTAAAGCCACGACATCTACGTCGATTAAAACAAAGCCTTGTGTTTTGATGTTTTTCATGATTTATTTGGTTTATTCGTTAATAACTTCATTTTCAGTATCAGATTCCAGTTCAATTTTGAGCTCTTCGGAAATTAACTTCCTTTCATGCAATTCCTGGTAAATAGCAATGAGTAGAAGATCCCTGATCTCTGCCCAATAAGAACCATCTGGGAATAGATAATTTAAGTAATCTTCAAGCGAGATAATTGGATTGTCATTTTCCGCTACATAGTTTGCTGCAATCACGTCTTTTAATAGAAATCGTCGCAATGCTGAAGCGTTTTTCGATCCATCCAGTGCTTTAATCCGTTTTTTGATTTTGTCTGTATCTTCTTCCCTAACAAGGAATGCTGCCAATTCTTTGATTTTGTTAATTGTTTCTTTTTTCATACCTATAATGTTTTGTTGATAAATTGATACTATTTCAAAGTTAAATGGGTGTTTGCGTGACCACCGAAGAAAATATGGTACAAGGGGTTGATCGTTAATAAGTCTTTCATATATGCTATTCGTCCAACTTTTATTCACGTGTGATAATTCATATTCGATTTCAACATCTTGTATTTTCTTAAAACTAATTTGCTTACCTAAAGTATTCTTGTACTCGTCTGTTTCAGAAAGCTTTTTAAAATCGCTTGTTTTTTTCCATCTATCAACTTCAAAAGAGTCTAGAATTATGAAATCAGATTTTGAAATAATTGAATCTGATGAACTTAGCGCGCTCAAATTGAATCCTCCAATTTTATTCTTATACAAATGATTATAAGTTTCTTTGGGCAAGGAAGATACTTCTTTTGCTTGCTCCTTATACCTTGAGACATTTTCCATATAATGACTTTTGTAATTCTGAAACTTTTTGTAGTGTGCATTAACAAACTTTGACCAATCTTCTTTAAATCTCACATTATAGCAAGTCCAATAAAATCGGAACACTTTTGATGGGAGATTAAATAATTCAATTTCAGGGCTATTACCTAAATTAGAAAAGTAATAAAGTGTCAATGTATTATCTTTTGAGTCAGTTCTTATTTGTAAATCCGTTATAAAATGCTTCAAATATTCGAATAATAAATTTGTTGGATTTTTGAAATTTGAGAGAAGTGGTCTTTTCCCTATTCCTTTTCCAATGTCAGATAAGTTGTCTTTGCAATTCTCCGTTATAAAAAACTTAGAGATATTAATATTGTGGCTACTTATTAAAGCTACCTTATTATTCAGAAAGATAGTACCAATTGGAACAAAGAACATACGGATTATGATTTCCTTTGAAACAAGTATTCCTGAATCAAATGTATGATGGAAATTAATAAATGTGCCCGAACCAGATAGAATGTAATTATCTCGACCAGAACTATAAACTTTTGTTTTTCGCCCTGTCAATCTGCAATAATGTTCGTCTCTAAAATTGCTAAGTATCTTCCAACTGTTCAATTTACTTAAAAGCTGCATTTCTCCAGAACCAAAGTTTTTGGTCTCATCACAAACTAAAACGTTGAAGTAATTTTTAGTAATTATTGCCTGTCTTCCACTAAAAGCAGGCTGGGTAATTGTTGAGTTCAAAAAATATGTACTTAATTGTCCTCCCCATTTTTCAACATAGATAGTTGTAAGGTAGTCAATCAATTCCAAAATATCTTTTTCGGGGAATTTCTCCGAAAGATATTCTATGGCAAAACCGCCTGCATCAGCAAACGGGTCTCCTGTTGGCCTTGTCAGCCATTCGTAATCAATCGTATTGTAATTTTCTTTCATATCATTCTGTTTTTGAATTCAAGTTTACCGGTTCTCAATCCCCTGCGCATCCGATTTATTTTTCCTAAGCATCCGTTCACATTTTCCTAAGCATCCGTTTAAAATTTTCTAAGCAGGAAAATAATTTCCCTGCTTAGAAAATCGGTTAGCCTATACCTTCTGGTATTTGACGGCGGCCAGCATCTCTTTTATCCGGTTGCCCGGCGTAAAAATCACACTGTTGTTTTTGATGGCCGAAGCAGTAACTTCAGCAGCTGTTGCTTTGCCTTCGGAGCTCAGACTAACGCGCATACTGCCCAAATCGCCCAAACGCACGATGGTGCCGTTCGAAAGATTGTCGACCGATACATCCACCAGGGCATACAACACCGCACGAATGTCGGCGCCACTCACCGTACAGATTTTCTCAATCGCTTTAGTCATATCAGAGAGGTTCATCTCTCCATCCATAACCGGACTGGCGTAAAACTTTTTTGTTCCTCCGCCAACCACACCGGGTTCGCCCCGTTCAATTACTTTAAAATTAATTGCCATAATAATTGTTTTTTTAATTGTTTATAAAATCCCTGCGGGTACGATTGGTTATCATATATCCTTGACTATATATTGGCATTTTATCTGATTGATGAGGCTAAACATCGGCAGCTTCCCATTCCCAGACTATTTTTCTCTCCGAAACCTGCATAATATCCTATCCTGATCAGTTCGGTTGGCGCTGTGATTTGAAAATCAAATAAATAACCTATTATTTTTGTTTGTTGGGGTGTCCCGGCTTTGATAAATATCCCGTTCATTTTGGTCTTACCCAACAATTTGAACCGGACACCCTGATGATCATTATTAAAATCAATTCGTTGGGAAACAAGGCCCGACTGCATGGCTGCCAGATATTTATTGGTCAGATTGTCGGTGATAAACTGCTCATATCTTTCATCATCCGGAGCAATGAAGGCGGCTGTTTTTACATCTTCAATATGATGGCTGATAACGATGGGGGAGAGGGTACGGAAAGTCATGGTACCCGTGAAACAAGGTATAGATTGGGCCTCGATGCTGCTTATGACAAAGGCAACCCTACTGATTTTATCGCCCAGCTCAAATTGCTGGTTCTTAAAAAGACCTGAAACAAAATGCTGCATGGCTTCGGGGACAAGAAATGAAATTCGCAACTGTATTGTGTTGGCATCGATGTGCATCCTGTCGCCGGTTATATGAAACCCATGGTCGGGGAACTGTAAACGTGAGAAAGTAAAAAATTTAAAGGTCCTTTCACCCAGTGCGAAACCTTTTGAATGCAGAAATTCTGCAAATTCATGGTTACCCTGGTGTATGGTTTTGTAAATCCATGCCGATAACGGGTATTGGTAATTGACAGGCAGAACCCTGTTTTGCTTGTCGGGAAGGCTGAGTGTAAGGTTGAATTGCATCATGAAAGCAATAATTTAACAAAATTTCAACAAAAGTATTTCCTAACTCCGACAATTAGTGTCGCAGCACAAAAGATTCGATTTTGATCCGGATATAATCTTTAAGTTGCTGTGGTTCTATGATTTCAATTTCATCAGGAAGGCCCATTACAAAACGTCCGATACCTTCAAGTTGATAAACTTCTGTATCAAGATAATAGTTACCATGAACCATATGTATATATTTTGCGGCATCTGTATATTCTTCTTCAAGAAGATTTTTTGCCCGTTTGCTGAGTTTCAGTTTCACCGGAATTGGAATTTCACCGGCCATGCCGAAAATATCCATCCCGATCCGGTGATGTTCGGCCTCGTATTTCCAGCTTTTTTCGGTGAGTATGGCATCACCGATACGTTCAGTTTTGAAGATTTTAATCTTAGCCGTCTCTATCTCAAACGCAGTAAGGTAAACAAAATAATTATGAAAACGGATAGGTTCGATGAGCCGGTTACCCGTTTTTGAACTGTTTTGCGAATCATATGCTTTCAGAACGACCTGAAGCTTATGTTTGATACCCTGCCGGATGGTTCCAATGATAAACGATTGCCTGCTTTTACCGATTGTTTCAGCAAGTGAATCAAGGTCGGTAAGGGCATACAGCTTATCGAGAACATTGTCGTATATGGCTGATTTGACATGGTTGTTTAGCAGAGCTTCCTTAATAAGTGATGCTTCTTCCAGATTGAAAACGATCAAATCTTCCTGTTTGAAAGTACTCCTGTTGATATTGGTGATATAAAATCGGTTTTCATGTTGATCTACTTTAAATCCAATATCTTCAAGCATTTTCAAATGACGCTCGATGGTGCGGGCACTTACCTCAAAATCACGGGCAAGTTCGTCTTTTGTACATCCGATTGGCGATCGTAAACGAGCGATTAATTGCAAAATACGGTTGATTTTCCGGTGTTCTAACATATTGATTTTTTTCTGAGATAAACAGCTGGTCCGAAAAGTTGAATAAAGGTACAAAAGTTATTAAATTCAAACTGCATATTTTTGGAAATAAATATGATGACTATTGGCAATCAAAGTAATTTAACCGGAAAGTTACAATTATTGGTAAGAGCATATAAAGGAAAAACCACCTGCAAAATTTATATTTACAAGTGGTTAACATTCTATATCGGGTGATCCCGGAAGGATTCGAACCTTCGACCCACAGCTTAGAAGGCTGTTGCTCTATCCAACTGAGCTACGAGACCAAATTTGCATTTAAGCGGGTGCAAAGATACGCATTCCCTTTAAAACCCCAACAAAATGTAAATAAAACCCATAAAAAAAGGCGGAATCACCGCCTTTTTTTACTTATCAGTAACGATTAGTAACGACTTTTATTGAAGCCACCACCACCTTCACGACGCTGGTAACCACCTCCCGTGTTACCACCGGTGCTTTCTTTGGGGCGTGCCTTTTTAACTACAATAGTACTTCCATCAACTTCTGTTTCATTCAGATCGTTGATAGCCGCGAAGCCTTGATTATCATCAGGCATGTCAACAAAGCCATATCCTTTTGATCTGTTTGTGGCCTTGTCCATAATTACCTTAGCTGATGAAACTTCACCAAATTTTTCAAACAACTCCAGCAATTCTTCACTGGTTGTTTTGAAGTTGAGTTTTGCAACAAAAATGTTCATGTTAATTAAGAGATAATTGATAAATAAATGATCCCGGAAACACGTCAATTTCTTAAAAAATCAGTGTTGGTTGATTTTAAATAAATAAGAACGATATTTTCGAAAGAACGATAATTAAACCGCAACAAAGATAATGATTTAGAAATACAATCTACATTTTGAAAAAAAAATTGAATAATTCAAAAACCACACGTTATCAGCTACTTTCGTATTGAATTTATTCAAAAAATTGTGCTAATCATTCTTTACATCAAATGTTGTATGTCCAATAAGTATTGCACCATTTATACCTAATTCAGTGACAAAAACATCGTATTGCGATTTATGATCTGAGGTGTAAAACTCAACATCAGTTCCTGTAGATTTTAATACCAATGACGGGTTCCAATAAAGCGTAGTACGATAATCGGGTATGTGCTTTATGTCATCGGCAGGCTGTGAATAGTTTCTTCCTTTGAAAATATTTTGTTGCGTAATTGTTTGGTAATCTATAAAAACTGAAGAGGATGGTAGTGTGATTCTGCCAAAATTTTTACTTTTCGTATGAATGATAATGATACCGTTAAATATCTGATCTCCAAAAATATATGGGTTTGTAAATACATCAATTTTTTCAATTAATTTCGGGTTAATTTTGAAAAGTGAATGTATGTCAAAGATTGTAATCTCATCGAGCATGACAAGAGGGTCATTATAGGTAATCCCGCGATTAATATCAAGCACTTCAAAATTTGCCTGTGTTTTCGTTCTTTTTATTTTCACAAAAGGTACAATTTCTTTAAAGACTTCTTCGAATGAATCGAGGTCGATATAATCGTCAAGTATCACTGTATAATCGGGTTTGCCAAACAGATTGACTTCATTGCTTGCGTTTACCACCTCTGAAACAGGATATTGCGTAAACACCTTGCTTAACTGCTGGTTCAGGAGCATTTCGGTTAACAAAACACGCATGGAAGTATCCATGTTGAGAGGTTTTATATGTCGAGAATGAAATTCATTTGAAAAGTCGTTGTTTAGCAGTATTTCAAACTGATCAGAAAAAGGAGATTGAACATTGAAAAAAATCTTTTTTGAATCATTAACATTGAGCAGACTAAAAATAAAACTGCCATCAATTCCCGTTTTGTTGATGTGTAATTGCGGTTTGGCATCAATTACTGAAGCGAATACAGAAACATTTTGAACAGGTTCTCTGGTGGTTTTATTTCTTAATAATCCACTGATTGTTATATCTTTCGTTTCGGGGATCCAATGGATTGGTGACACTGAAAAACTGAATAATTTCTTGCAGTAATCCCTATCTTTAAATTGTTGATTATAAAACATTAAGGCTGCATTTTCAGCAGCTTTTTTTGATGCCGATAATTCAAGACTATCTGCATTTTTTTCCGGAGCAAATAAGTCGCTAAATAAATCCTGATGTAAGAAACTACTGCCCTTTTTTACGACCGAAATCTGAACAGTGGAATTTACGGGTAAACCAGACAAGGGCTCCAGATGCAAAATCACTTTTTCCCGTGGGGTATATGATTTTTTTGAGGTTGTCACATATAATTTATTCTTTTGGTTCGATGCAACAATTAACGATTCAACATGAAGGGTATTACCTCCCTGATCAGCTATAACTATGTAATTCAGACCGGGTAACAGGGCACTTGTCGAAATGGAAATGAATTGATTTCCGGTATCGAATTGCTTGCTTAGATATGGTTCTAACTTTTTATTGAAAACAGTCAGAATAATTACTTTTGGGAGATCAGGTTTATTGATGAACCCAATATTATATTGATCATCAAATAATTGACTAAAGTTATTCACTCTGACAGAATCTACAGAAGGAAGACTTTTACTGAATAAATCGCCTTCAACAGATTTGATCAATAACCTATAGTTGTGACCGCTTTCTGGTGTAAATACCAGACTTGTAAAGCCACGATAGTTGGGAGGGAAGCAATCAACGCTGATATTGCTGTCAGATACGATTTCAATTTTTTCAATTTTATTGACAAATAAAGGTGCAATACGAAGTGCAATTGTATTTGGAATATTACATGATAAATAATTATAATTTGTCGTAATTTCGATAGTATCAGATAATTCATTTTTAGCAGGCGGGACAATTGGATTGATTATAGTAATGATTTTTTCAGGATAGAACTTTGGGTCAAAATTCCGAAGGTACATTGTGTAAACGCGTAAAAAATAACTCCCTGATATGATATCTCCCGGGATTATAAAACTTCCCTGACATTTACCATCAATGATTTTAAACTTTTGACGGATTATTGGTTTCAGTTGATCATCATAAAGTTCAACATAAAGCACTGTACTCAAAACATCGATTACTTCTTTTTCAAAACAATCAATTTTAGCCGAAAACCAGATGGTTTCTTCGGTGAGGTAGAGATCACGATCAGTGGTAAAACTGGTAATTTCAATAGGACTTTTTTCCAACATAATTGTTTCCTGCCCTTTCATGATGGCAACAACAAAAGTTAAAAGTATGGTTAATAGTATGTTACGCATGTTTCCGATTTTATTTAACATCCCAAAATGACGGCTTTGTTAATGTGCCACCTCTTTGACGGCAATCGATACATTCTGGAGAAGGCCAGGCAAGACTTCCATCATCAATCCCACCTCGGGTTAAGTAGATTGGCCATGTGCTTGGTGGTGACCATTTTATAAATCGCATATTTCTGTAATCATCAACCGTTAACACAAACTTGTAATAATGGAATTCAACGTCTGTCGGAGGCTGGGCGAACAATCGCCGCGATGATCGGCCTGCCACTAAAAAATATCCAAGCACCGGTTCGTTTGGATCATCCACATTTACAACATTACTTTTTATCTGGAATGGCTGATTTGCATACAAACTACCCTGATCGCCATTGCCTTGTTCAATTAATTTGTAATGATTAAAGGTTGATTCATTTACAGTGAGTTGCTCAGTAAGTTGGCTGTAACGAACAGATAATTCCCGACCTTCGGTATTGACGAAGTTCAATGGAAAGCTTTTCATATCAGGATTAACTACATCTTTCGTGTTCAATGAAATAATCTGTTTAACATTCTCAGTTTTCCAACAAACTGTAAGCGAATCGGGTTTTGGAAATGGATATATCGTTTTATTCGTGAAATAGGCATCAGCAGGGAACTCACTATGGTATTCATAGGTTTTCTCCATACGCCAGATATAAAAATTATTGGTGTCATTCGGGAGCATGGTATTCAGGTAAAACTGATATCCAGCCAGCAGATATGGATATCGTTCATCAGCATGATATTCAGTATTATACGTAATTGATTCGATGGGAACACCTGGCCGTAACAGTTCAAACTCTGATTCATATTTTTTAAGGTTCCGGGTTACGATCGATAGTTTATAGGATCTTCCGGGAATACCTGTTAAACCTGTTCCCGAACTTGTATAAATACCTGGTTCTGTTGCGAGTAAATATTCAATATTACCTTCATTGTCTGTAATAA
>JABFQW010000081.1 GCA_013141455.1 Bacteroidales bacterium | reverse complement strand
GGTTTAACCTGTTTTAAAATGGGTGTTTTTACATTGATTTCGCTTATTTCAGGAGCAGTTTTTCTGTCACTTTTAATATAAAAATAGGTGATTATCAGGGCGACAGCCGCCAATACTATTACCGTTTCTGCAATGAGTATGAAAGTACGTGCCATTCCACTTTTTTTACTTTTTCCTGTTGATGCTGAAGTTCTTCGTCTGGTTGCCATGTTTTGAATTTAGCAGTAAAATTACATTATTCACAGACAAATTATCAAGATATCGTTTTAGGGTTAAAAAATAATTTTGTGACAGGGCTTAGTTTGCGATTGCCCGACTTACTCTGGAATTCATTACAATCACCATTTAAATCATAGAAAATTATGTAAAATTTTAAATATTTCGACCAACCAAGCCATACAGTCACTACTTTTGCCGCAAACAAATCTTATTATACCCGAAAATGCAGCAAGAAACCATACTGATCCTTGACTTTGGTTCGCAATACACACAATTAATCGCACGTCGTGTGCGCGAACTGAATGTGTATTGCGAAATACATCCTTTCAATCATTTCCCTGAAATTCAATCGAATATAAAAGGTGTAATACTGTCAGGCAGCCCATTCTCGGTAAATGATGCCAATGCCCCGGTTCCCGAATTAACTGCGATACGAAATAAAATTCCATTGTTGGGGGTTTGTTACGGCGCTCAGTTTCTTGCTCAATCAGCGGGTGGAAAAGTGGAAGCATCCAAAATAAGGGAATATGGACGGGCAAATCTTGAGTTTGTCGATCAGCAATCACTTTTACTCAAAGGAATGAATACTTGTACGCAGGTTTGGATGTCGCATGGAGATACAATATTAGAAATTCCGGCTGATTTTGAGATAATTGCTTCTACAAATGATGTTGAAGTTGGTGGTTTTGTAATCCGGAACGAGAAAACATTTGGCATTCAGTTTCATCCTGAAGTGTATCATACTACTGAGGGTATGGTGTTGTTGAAAAATTTCGTGGTAGATATCTGTGGATGCCGGCAAGATTGGACCCCGGATTCTTTCATCGAAATGACCATAAACGAGTTGAGAAAAAAAATTGGTTCGGACAAGGTTGTTTTGGGATTAAGTGGTGGTGTTGACTCGAGTGTTGTAGCCATGCTGTTACATAAAGCAATTGGTAATCAACTTTATTGCATTTTTGTTGACAACGGATTATTACGAAAAAATGAGTTTGAAAGGGTCATTCATTCGTACCTCGATTTAGGATTAAACGTGAAAGGGGTTGATGCCCGTGATCAATTTCTTACAGCCTTGAAATGGATTACTGAACCAGAAGCAAAAAGAAAAAATATTGGCGCAACTTTTATCGATGTATTCGATGCCGAAGCACATTTAATTCAGGACGTACAATGGTTGGCGCAAGGCACAATTTATCCCGATGTTATTGAATCAGTATCGGTAAAAGGCCCGTCAGCTACAATTAAATCGCACCATAATGTTGGTGGATTGCCCGATTTTATGAAATTAAAAGTTGTTGAACCTTTAAATACACTTTTCAAAGATGAGGTTCGGATAGTTGGCCGCCAGCTTGGATTACCTTCCTTTATCATTGATCGCCACCCATTTCCAGGTCCGGGATTGGGAATCAGGATTTTGGGTGATATTACCGCCGATAAAGTGAGGATTCTTCAGGAGGTCGATGATATTTATATCTCTGGCTTATTAGAACATGGTTTGTACCATAAAGTATGGCAGGCAGCCGCAATTTTATTACCGGTTCAGTCTGTTGGTGTTATGGGTGATGAACGTACCTATGAAAATGTTGTGGCCTTACGCGCTGTTAATTCAACCGATGGCATGACTGCCGACTGGTCGCATTTGCCGTATGAGTTTTTAGCGAAGGTTTCAAATGATATCATTAATAAAGTTAAAGGTGTTAATCGCGTGGTTTATGATATAAGTTCGAAACCGCCGGCAACCATCGAATGGGAATAATTAATTGATTTAATTATTAATAATCAGTTTGTTATGAATAGGTTGATTCGTTTTTGTTCAATATTACTTATACTTTTTTTAAGTATTGTAACACAAGCTGACAGTCAAAACCCTGTCGAGGTTTCTACTGTTGTAGAAATGTATAACGGAAAAAATTATTATTTGCATACTGTTGAAGCCAAACAAACAATTTACGCTATTGCTAAAGCATATCAAATTACCCCTGAATCGGTTCTGAACGCAAATCCGGCTGCCCGCCGCGGCATCAGGGTGAATCAGGTTTTGCGTCTTCCTGTTGGATCAAATACTGTTGACGAACTGACCAATATAAATAAGGTCGAAAATCAGCCTGCGATTTTAAAGGACTATGACTTTATTTACCATGTTGCCGATGAAAACGATAAATTCAGTTATATCGCTGAAATATATATGGTTTCGGAAAACAATATTCGCCTTGCTAACCCTTCACTTACCGAACCTCTAAATCAGGGTGTTTATGTCAGGGTACCCATATCCTCAAAAGATAAAAAACCACTCGTTGCTGAGGATCAATTTAAACGTAATGATTATGATCCGTTTATCCCACCCACACGATCAAAGGAACAACAGGGTAGTTCGCGTATGGATGTTGTTTCATCGAGCAAACCAGAAGATGTTCAGATGGTTACACCCTTTGAGGTAAGCAACGTCAAACCGGAAACTGAAATTTCGAATAACAGTCCAGAAGTAGAAATTGACAATAATATCACCCGGCATGTTGTGAAACCAAAAGAGACTGTGTATTCAATTTCTAAGTTGTACAATCTGAATGCTGAATCACTACGTAATGCGAACCCTGGCTTAACCGATGCCTTAAAAATCGGTCAGGTGTTGGTTATACCAACTGAAACGGAGATGAAGACAGCCGTTAACGGGAAACCTCAATCACAGGTTGAAAAACCGAAAACAACATTTGAGTTGCCCCAGGCTCATGTTGATGAATCAAAAATCGAAGAACCGGTGGTACAAAAGCCTGAGACTGATTCGATTATCAGATATACGGTTAAAAAAGGGGAAACATTATATAGTATTTCGCGAAGCAGCGCGGTTAGTATTGCCGATCTGAAAAAAAAGAACAAGGGATTGACCGAGCAAATACGCGTGGGGCAGGTCATACTGATCCCCAAAAAAAAAATAAACGCATCCTTCGTTATCCATGAAGTAACCAAAGAACAAAAGACTAATCAGTTGGCTCATGATTTTGATATTTCAACCGAACGGCTTCAAAAATCAAATCCAAATCTTGGTCGAAAAGTATATATTGGTCAAAAAGTGAAAATCCCGATCGATGACAATCTTAGGATTTCGCCACTTGAACCGGGTAAAAATAATGATGAAACAGCCGGGAATAAAATAGACAGTCAAAAAGAGACAACACAAAAGTCAGCCGAAACCGAACATAAAATTATTGATCCCAAACGGCTGTTCAAGGTTGCCCTGATGCTTCCGCTATACCTTGAAGAAGTTGACAGCGTTTCATCATTTTCAAATACAACTCCCGAAATCTTCATGGCATCGAAACCATTTTCTTTCATACAATTTTACGAAGGATTTTTGATTGCTGTTGATTCTTTGGTTAAAACCAAGGGCTTGAAACTTGAGCTACATGTTTTTGACGTTGACCAAAACCTGAGTAAACTGAACAAGGCATTGGCTGATCCGGTCGTTTTAAATTGTGATTTAATCATTGGTCCTTTTTTTGGTAATGCTTTTGAGAAAGCTGCCGGTTTTGCCCTTGAGCATAAAATCGCTATTGTTAATCCAATGTCTCCGCGTTCCGAAATTATTGCGAACAATCCATTTGTTATAAAAGTCAGGCCAGGTGAACAGTTTCAGAATGAGCAAGTTGTGAAGATGATCGCTGCATTGTACCCACAGGCCAAAGTTTTTATTTACAGATCACAATTGAATAAGTTTAAAGATGAATCGCAACAACTGCGTTCACTATTGGAAGCGACTTTGCCAAAAACTGTTGCTATTTCAAATGCTGGTATTCTGGAAGTCGTGAAGAACAGGAGTTTATCAGGGCAATCAGAGACTGAGCAGTATATTCCAACTTTAACGAATGAAGGTAAAAAATTGTTTACCAATCAAATACAACAATCTCTTACCGATAGCACAGTTTTCGAAAACCCGGTTACCGAATTGGTTTTTCAAACATCAAATATCGATGGTTTTAGCAAAAGGGCATCTATCATTCGTCCCAATATCGTTATCACTTTTGCAAATGATAATGTATTCGCCATGGATTTTGTGAATAAATTGAATCAGGAAGCCGATACGTTTCAAATTAGGATGATTTGCTTGCCAAACTGGGAGAAATACGATAATCTGTTCGTTGACAATCTGATAAGAATGAAAGCAACCTACCTGATGCCTTCAAATATAAATTATACCGATAACCAAACGATTCAGTTTATACAGCAGTTTAAGAAACGGTTTAGTTTTGAACCTGAACAATATGCCTTTTCAGGATTTGATATTGGGTATTATTTTCTTGAGGCCCTGATGCTTTTTGGTAATGAACTTCCACTTCGACTTATTGATTTTGAGAAAGATATGCTTCAATCACAATATTATTTTACAAGGTCGAACGAAATTGATGGAATCGAAAATAGATACTGGAATTTTGTTAAACACTCAGATTATCAATTGCTTCCTGAAACCAATTATTATTTCCTTGACAAAAATTAGCATTATATTTTTTAGGAAAAGCAGACTTCGTTTTCTCGTTTTCATGCTATTGCTGCCTTCTTCGTTCGTCTCATGTAAGGAAGTTAAAAAAAGCTATTGGGAGAATGGTAAGCTTAAATCGGTTTTGCAATACAAAGAGGAGAAATTAAATGGTGAATGTGTATGGTATTTTGAAAATGGTGTAATTAGTCAACAGGTTGAATATAAGAATAATAAGCTTCATGGTAAAACGGTCCGTTACTTTGAAAATGGTAATGTTTATATGACGGGCAATTATGTTGATAATCTGAAAGACAGTGTTTTCAACTATTTTAGTCAAAACGGAAAAATGATCGTTTTAGAAACATATCGAAATGACAGTTTGCATGGTCTGATGCGAAAATACCATGAGTCAGGAAAAATTATGGTTGAGGGCAGTTATAACGAGGGTTTGATGGATGGTACATGGCTATTTTATTCAAATGCAGGTGAGATAATAGGTAAGGCTGATTTTGAAAATGGAACCGGCATACAGAAATCATGGTATCCCAATGGGAAGTTGCAACGGGTGATCCGCTATAATAACAACCTGAAACACGGTTTGGAGGAGTTATTTACATATGACGGTCTGCCTGAGTCAAGCATTCTATATGACAAGGGTAAACCTGTTACTGAATAAACCAAACGGTATTTAGGAAATAACTACCAATTTTTTTGAGGATATTCTTCCATCAATATTCAACCTGAGAATATAGGTGCCCGGAATTAAATTTTTCTTCTTCACCCGGTTGTTTATGTTTATAACATAATTAAGATCAGTTATATAACCATCAAAAACCTCCATCACACGCTTTCCACCCATATCATAAATCGAGGCATTTAAATAGGATGGTTCAATAAGTTTCAGTTGAATCATGAAATCGTTTACAACCGGATTTGGTTGTATCTGATACAAATCTGCGTCAGGATGATCAACAATTACGTCGATACCGGTGGGCTCATACAACAATGAAATATTAACGAAATAGGTTTCGTTCGGAATTTGAGGTTGAACAATTTCTGTCCCTTTCGCGAAAGTGTAGGAAAAGGAGGGGCCAGGTTGACCACCGCTGGCTGAATTTCGGCTGGTATATTCAACCCAAACCTGATAGTCACCATCAGGTACAATATTTCCCTGCAAATCGCGGCAATCCCAACTTACTGTATGTGTTGTATGATTGCTAAGCGTCGATCCTGTGATCGCGTCAACTGAGTTATTACCAGAGCTCGCCATCCATTTTACTAAATGCTGCTTTCGGTTATTTGCCATTACCTTACGTGAAATAACAAAATTGCCGTTTGCATCTTTTATCCAGATAGCTAACACGTTTTTTGGTGAATACGTTGCACCGTTACTTACTGTTAACACACTGAAAGTCAGGTTACCATCGGTATTTGTACTTACATTTTCGCCCTGGGAAAAGGATATATTGGAATATAGGAAGAGGATAAAGACAACCAGGATTTTTTTCATCTCCAAAATTTTGATAAATATACAATTTAACGCGATGGAAAATACAATTGAAGTTTTAAAACCTTCGTAGAAAAAAATGGAAACAATTTATCTTATTGCCTTATTGTCAGTCAACTAAGATGAAAATGGAATATAATAATCTATACTGCCATTTTATTCTAACCACTTTACAATAGTTGCCGCTCATTTCTGAAAAACACAGGGAACAGGGAAAGAATTAAAAAATAAGGTAATTAGGTTTGATTGAATACTATTGCTTATAACTACTAAGGTTAAAATGAAAATAAAAATAAGGTTTTGGAAACTTAGAGACTGTCTAAAATTCTTAATTTAATTTGAAAACTGTTTGTTCTTTTGAATATCGAACTATGATTAACGAATTTTGATTTATGAAGTATCCCAATCTATATGGTTTATACCCACTTCGTAAATCGTAAATCCTTGTTCATTATTCTTATATCTATCATATAGCTAAATTTAGTCAGTTATTTACATTTACGATCTTCAGCTAAACCAAAATATTAATTGATCTATTCATACCCTCAACACCTCATTATAATGCGTTGTTTTGAAGCTTTGATGAGCTTTTATTCGGAACATTTGATATATCTTAGCATCCAATTGAAAAGCATTGAATGAATTGTCTAACAATTTGATTTATTGATAATTTGAACTTATGGAGGAACGGCCAAAATATCAGCCAAATCTTACTTTTATTGATTTATTGGGAAGGAATTTCAGTCTGTTGTTATTGCTGCTATTGTGGATAAGTGCGATTTCATTATTTCGGCAATTACCCGTTGTGATTCCGGGTCATTTCAATTTATCCGGCGAGGTGGATGGTTACGCCAGCAAATACACTTTCTTTCTGATACCGGTACTGGGAAGCGTATTATTTGTTGTGCTTGCCATTCTATTGAGGTATCCCGAAAAATTTAATTATCCTGTAAAAATAACAGAGGCAAATGCCCAGAGACAATATCAATTGGCAGTAAGGTTATTACACTGGTTGAAGGCAACACTTTTGATTGTTTTTAACGGATTAATCTGGTTGAGATATTTCAGTGCTATCGAATCGGAAACGCTGCCTGCATTGGTTTTAGTGATTTTCCTGGTTTTACTCACTTTTATCCCATTGGTTATCTATTTTGTGGCCAGTTATCGCAGAAAATAAGTAGTTATATGAAAAAAATCATCCGGATATGTATCCTGATCACTCTTATCATCAGTTGTAATGTTCCTGATAGAAATAGTTCATTTCCATCTTATTATGAAGGCACCTATGTTTTTTCGCCACTTGAATCAATGACAATAGGTGTTTGGCTACAGCCCGATTCGGGATTTCTGTTGTTACGAAAAGCTGATGATGACACTTTGTTTCGTGGGGTAACCGGAAGATGGCAACTAAAAGAAGATGTTTTTCAGTTAAATTCGGGTGATGCAGGCCGTCTGGTTGTGAAATTTTCAGATGAAGATTTAGAAGTGCTGAATAATGAAGGTGAACAAATTGGACGCTTACCAAAGTTCATTTTAAAGAAATTATCTGATACACCTTCCGGACAACTTGCTTTTTACACAAATGCAAAATTAATATTGAAAGTTGACGGATCCGTGCAACTTCAGTTTTGTAGTTCGGGCTCATGTTGGGACGTTTCCAACACCAAATCTGAACTGATAGCTTCAAATCCGGGTTCGGATGTTTTTAACCAGATAGTTGGCTGCGTGCTTGCCTTTGAAACGGATGGGAGCAACAGACTACGAATTATTGAAATCATGCCACAATCACCTTTGATTAACTGTTTAAACTAAATGGCAAACACTGAATTAAAAACAAAACGAACAAATGAAAGTGTGTCCGCTTTCATTCAATCTATTCAGGATCCAATAAAGGTAGCTGATTGTTTGCTACTGATCGAAATCATGTCGAAAGTCACACAAAGTGAAGCTGTTATGTGGGGGACAAGTATCGTTGGTTTTGGGAATTTTCACTATAAATATGAAAGTGGCCGTGAGAATGATTGGTTCCGTATTGGATTTTCTCCCCGAAAACAAAATATCACAGTTTATTCGATGGCAGGATTCCTCGATGATGTGAACCTGTTACCCCACTTAGGTAAATTTAAATTGGGAAAAGGTTGTTTATATATCAAATGTATTGAAGATGTAGATGTTACAATACTTACTGATATTTTGAAACATGCCGTGGATTCGATGGATTGATGATTGATTAGGATTCGTAACCGGGTTTATTGTATGTTTTGATTCAGAATTTCACCTAAACAACATAATCTGACAGATAGTTGGTTCATTCAAACCCATTCTCTGAAGTTCAATTTAGACTTATTCTAACTATCAGGTTTTTTTAAAATTAAGCCAATTATTTTTGTGAATGTAAATTTAAAAGCTGTAATTTTGCAGTGTTAAGAAATTAACATTGTGAAAATTTAACAGATATATTTCGCGTAATAAACTTAAAATCTGAGCGATGAAGTTAGAAACAATCATGAAAGACCTGGAGAAAAAGCATCCGGGTGAACAGGAGTATTTACAAGCAGTGCGTGAGGTTCTCGAATCTCTTGAAGAAGTGGTAGCACAAAATCCACAATTTGAGGCAGCCGGTATAATAGAGCGTATCGTTGAGCCCGACAGAATTCTTTCATTTAAGGTGCCATGGGTTGATGATAACGGAAAAGTACATGTTAACCTCGGTTACCGTATCCAATTTAACAATGCTATCGGACCATATAAAGGTGGATTACGTTTCCACCCAAGCGTAAATCTTAGTATTTTGAAATTCCTCGGTTTTGAACAGATATTCAAAAACAGCCTCACAACATTGCCGATGGGCGGTGGTAAAGGTGGTTCCGATTTTGACCCGAAAGGTAAATCTGACGCTGAGATTATGCGTTTCTGTCAGGCTTTCATGCTCGAACTTTGGAAAATTATCGGACCAGAGACTGATGTTCCTGCGGGTGATATCGGCGTTGGTGGCAAAGAGATTGGATATATGTTTGGTATGTATAAAAAACTTACCCGCGAACATGTTGGTGTTCTTACCGGTAAAGGTCTCAATTGGGGTGGTAGTTTAATTCGTCCTGAGGCAACCGGTTTTGGCGGAGTTTATTTCGCACAGGAAATGCTTGCTTCAAAAGGTACTGATTTTAAAGGTAAAACAGTGGCCGTTTCAGGGTTTGGTAATGTTGCCTGGGGTGCCATCCTGAAGTTGAATGAATTAGGTGCAAAAGTTGTAACTATTTCGGGACCTGATGGATATATTTATGATGCAGATGGAATTTCAGGTGAAAAAATTAATTATCTGCTCGATCTGAGAGCATCGAACCAGGATATCGTAAAACCATATTCGTATGAGTTTCCAGGTGCACAATTTGTTTCTGGTAAACGTCCATGGGAAGTAAAATGTGATGTTGCTTTCCCTTGCGCCACCCAAAATGAATTGGGAAAAGAAGATGCTGAAACATTGGTTGCTAACGGTTGTTTTTGCGTTGCCGAAATTGCAAATATGCCTTCGACACCTGATGCCGTAGAAGTTTTTAAGAAACACAAAATCTTATTCGGACCAGGAAAGGCTGTCAATGCCGGTGGTGTTGCAACCAGCGGTCTCGAAATGACCCAGAACTCAATGAAATTAAACTGGAACAGCGAAGAGGTTGATGTCCGTTTACACAGCATCATGAAAAATATTCATGCAGCCTGTGTCAAACATGGTAAACAAGCCGATGGTTATGTTGACTATGTGAAAGGTGCCAATATCGCCGGCTTCCTGAAAGTTGCCAATGCAATGATGGATCAGGGTATTCTTTAATCCATTATCAAAATACGTTCAAAAGCCGGCTCCACCATGGGCCGGCTTTTTAATTTTGTTCATCCCGGCTTTTTCACCCGCGAAGTGAATCGGAAAACGTAATTTTGCAGCATAATTTCACTTTTAATTTTGTCAATTCATGTCGTTCGTTTATCCCGGGATTCTGTATGGCTTATTTGCACTGGCGCTTCCGGTTGTGATTCATCTTTTTAATTTCAGGAAACACCGGACTGTGTATTTCAGCAATATTGAGCTATTGCGAAACATTCAGCAACAAACGAACAAAACAAACAAGCTCAAACATTTCGTGGTTCTTTTGCTCCGGTTATTACTTATTGCAAGTTTGGTAATTGCCTTTGCCCAGCCTTATTTGCCCGCCAATGATCAATATTATCCGAACGAAAGCAAATTGGTGAGCATCTATATCGACAATTCGAAAAGCATGCAGGCTCAGGGTACGGATGTTTCATTATTCGATGAGGCTCGTCAGGGTGCACGGCAAATCATCAAACAATCAGCAAAAGATACACGTTTCCTGATTGCTGAAAATAATTTTCAACCCAAATACAATTTCACTGTAAATCATCAGGAAGCCGAAATTGAGATTGATGCCATGCAATCGACGGCTCCACCCGTTGATTTTTCACAGACAATCAGGCACAATAAAAACCTGAAGGCAGCCCGGGAATATAAGCACCGTGTGATGTATTATTTTTCTGATTTCCAGAAAACAATGATTAGCCCAACTGATATTGAAAAAGATACCGGTTTGAATCTTATTCTGGTTCAATCGGAGCCTGTTGTTACTAACAATATTTATATCGATAGTTGCTGGTTTCTTTCGCCGGTTATTCAGGCCGGTTTTGTTGTCGATTTGATGGTAAGGATCAAAAACGCCGGTACTGTTGCTGTAAACAGTCTTCCGGTTCAGTTAATGATCGATGGTAACCAAAAATCAGTTTCAAATGTTGATATTGAAGCCGGTGAATCGGTTGATGCTAAACTTCAGCTCATGGTAAATGAAGCAGGAATATATCGGGGAGTGATCACAATTCATGATTTTCCTATCGTATTTGATGATGATTTATTCTTTTCATTTTCGATTGCACAGCACATCAATGTTTTGGAGATTGACCAAACGGATCAAAATAGCTGGTTGAAAACATTGTTTGAAAAGGATAAGTTATTCCGGTATGAATCAAGAAATATCAGACAGCTTGATTATCAGGCTATCAAAGATTATGATTTAATCATATTCAACGAGTTGGCGGCAATACCTTCCTCACTCAATCTTTCTGTTCAGGAATATGTAAAAAAGGGAGGCAAGCTGGTGGTTTTCCCGTCTCAGTTTTCGAATGTTGAAGCGAATGATAATTATACCGAATTTGGATTTCGGTATGAAACAATCGCTGACACCGCTAAAACAAGTGTTTATAAGCTGAATGACAGTCATTTCCTTTTTAAGGATATGTTTGTCAGACTTCCTGATAATGCCGATTTTCCGGTTGTAAATAAACATTTCCCAATGCGGCTGCCATCAGAATCCTCAGCATTTACCTTGATGGAAATGCTCAATGGAAACCCATTCATGGTGGGTAACCAATATGGATCAGGTCAGGTCTTTGCTTTTTCGGCGCCTTTGCACGAAAATTGGAGCAATTTGTTTCAAAATAACCTTTTTGTACCGGTCATGTATAAAATGAGTTTTTTAAATAGCTCAAATACTGGGTTATACACTGTTACTGGTCAATCGGATCGTTATACCATCCGAAATTCTTCGCCGGATGATCAGCCTTTCAGGATTACATCTCTTGAAAACGATTTTGAAGTGATTCCTGAAAACAGGTTCGTTTCGGGCAGAACTGATTTACTATTTCATGGTATGATCACAGCCGCAGGATTTTACGATATTCAAGCAGGTGATACTGTAATTGGTACCTTCGCCGTTAATGAAAACAGGAAAGAATCGGTGCTTGATTACTACAAAACAGATGAAATAATAAAGCTATTGCCAAAAGAAAATTTTAAATCGATCAGGGTAATAAATAACACACAGCCTGAAATGCATGATCTTGTTAAAAATTCTGAAATTGGAAGTCAGTTATGGAAATATTTTATTATATTGGCTTTGATTTTGATATTTGCTGAAGGAATGGTACTCAGGTTCTGGAAATAGTAAATGGCATTGAAAACTATAAACCGTTGGAAATTAATGTAGAATAAATGAGTGAGGGATTATTAAATACATCGCTTGAAGGAAATAAGGATTCACATCGTACGATCCAGATATCCGGAATGTACGAAAGCTGGTTTCTGGATTATGCCTCCTATGTAATTTTGGAACGTGCTGTACCCGAGATCGAAGATGGGTTGAAACCGGTGCAACGCAGATTGTTTCATTCGATGAAGGTACTCGATGACGGACGCTTTAACAAGGTAGCCAACATCATCGGCAACACGATGCAATACCATCCGCACGGTGACGCATCGATCGGTGATGCCCTGGTTCAGCTTGGTCAAAAGGAATTGGTTGTCGACACACAGGGTAACTGGGGCAATGTACTTACGGGTGATAGTGCAGCAGCACCGCGTTATATTGAGGCACGCTTGTCGAAATTTGCCCATGATGTGGTTTTTAACCCTAAAACGACTAACTGGAAGTTGTCGTATGACGGAAGAAACAAGGAACCGGTTGCCTTACCGGTAAAGTTTCCGCTATTACTCGCGCAGGGAGTTGAAGGTATTGCAGTTGGTTTGGCTTCAAAAATACTTCCACATAATTTTAATGAGCTTATCGATGCTTCAATTCAACATCTTAACAATGAAGTATTTGAAATTTATCCTGATTTTTTAACGGGTGGGCTGGCCGATTGTTCGCGTTACAACGATGGCATAAGAGGCGGTAAAATCCGGATCAGGGCGCGGATAGGTCAAATGGATAAGAAGACACTCATCATTACCGAAGTGCCTTTTTCGACAACAACACAAAGCCTGATTGATTCAATAATTGCTGCAAATGATAAAGGGAAAATCAAAGTCAGGAAGATTGACGACAATACTGCCAAAAATGTGGAGATACTTATTCATCTTTCTCCCGGTGTTTCGCCCGATCAAACCATCGATGCCCTTTATGCCTTCACCCAATGCGAAGTTTCAGTTTCACCGAATGCCTGCGTAATCTTAAACGGTAAACCGGCTTTCATCGGTGTAAGCGAGATATTAAAGCATAACACGAACAGAACGAAAACCCTGCTCGAAAAAGAATTGTTGATTCGATTGAATGAACTCGATGCCGACTGGCATTTTTCCTCCCTCGAAAAGATATTCATCGAAAACCGTATTTACCATGATATTGAACAATGCGAAACCTGGGAAGCAGTTATTATTGCTATCGAGGCCGGGCTAAAACCATATACTGCCAATCTGCGCCGCGAAGTTACACTCGAAGATATTGAACGTTTGACCGAGATTAAAATCAAACGCATCTCGAAATTCAATTCGTTCAAAGCCGATGAATACATCAAAGGCCTTGAAAGTGAGATGGATGAAGTGAAAAATCATTTGGCTAACATCATCGATTATACCATAAATTTCTATCGACAGATAAAAAAGAAGTACGGAACCGGACGGGAGCGAAAGACTGAAATGCGCAATTTCGATGTCATTCAGGCATCTGCCGTTGCCGCGAATAACGAACGCCTGTATGTGAACAGGACCGAGGGATTTGCCGGAACTTCCTTAAAAAAAGATGAGTTTGTTTGTGAATGCTCCGATCTGGACGATGTGATCGTTTTTCGTGAAAACGGAACCTTGCTTGTCACCAAAGTAAGTCCTAAGTTTTTCGTTGGGGAGCATATCAATCATATCAACGTCTTTCGCAAAAATGATGACCGGACGATTTATAATATGATCTACCGTGACGGAAAGAAAGGTTCTTATTTCGTGAAACGCTTCGCCGTTGTAGGTGTAACCCGCGATAAGGAATATGATCTGACCGATGGGAATCCTGAATCGAAGATTATGTATTTCTCGGCTAACCCGAATGGTGAGGCCGAAATAGTTAAAATCGCACTTCGGCCTCAGCCAAAGCTGAAACGAACTTCCTTCGAATATGATTTCTCCACTTTGGCAATTAAAGGAAGAAGCTCGAAAGGTAACAGGCTGACCAAGCATATTGTACGGCAGATTTCGAAGCGTGAAGACGGTATTTCTACACTCGGAGCCCGCGAAATATGGTATGATGACACGGTAAAACGATTGAATACTGATCAACGGGGATTGTTGTTGGGCGCTTTTTCGGGGGATGATAAATTATTGCACCTTTTTGCAAACGGCGAAATAAAACTCACCGGTTTTGACCTGTCAACCCACTTTGACGATGACCTGGGTTCATTACGTAAGTTCGACCCGGATGAGATTTTTTCGGTAATTTATACCGAAGGAGATACGGGTTTCTACTATCTCAAGCGATTCCAGTTAGAGGAAGAACTGTCGTTGAATAAACGGATCAGCTTAGTTGGCGAGCATCCTGATTCATCATTGAAACATCTCTTGTATGATGAGCTTCCACAGATTAAACTCGTGCTGGCGATGAATGAAAAAGGCAGAAAACCTGATGACGAAATTATTCAGGTGGCTGACTTTATCGCAGTTAAAAGTTACAAAGCCAAAGGACGACGATTGACAGCACATCTGATCGAACAAATCGAGATTCTCGAACCTATTGTTCCGGAGATTGAAGAGGATGAATTTGTTACATCGGAGGATAATTTGCCTGAGGTTGATGAAACAGAATCAATAGGTGAGCGGATTGATAGAGATAGAATCGAAACGAATGATGATATAGTGGATGAACAGGTTAACAATTCGCAAGCTGATACCGCACCCACGAAAATAATGCCTGAAGGACCGATTCAGATGGAATTGGAATTTTAGATGGAAGTTGTAGTAAATGAAGTTTTAAACAGAATTCATGATTAAATTTCTAAAATGAGCCCACTCCGAAAACTGACAGTAGATGGAATGTCACCAAAACCACACAATCAGTGTTTTACCTTTGGTGATATTTGGTGTTTTTGTGGTTTAGTGGCAATTTTTGCTTTTCAGTATGGTCTCAATAATCAAGTTAAACAATTAGTTTACTAATCAAAATATGATGAAAAGCCCTCAAGTTCTTAATGTTACTGATGATATCCTATGGGTTGGTGCAATCGACTACGACATTGTGACCTTTGATGTTGTGATGGAAACAAAATATGGTACGACTTATAATTCGTACCTGATTAAAGCTGACAAGATAGCCATCGTTGACACGGTTAAAGGTAAATTCTGGGATGAATATATTGCGAAACTGCGTTCTCAAATTAATCCAGCTGATATTGAATACATTATTTTGAATCATACCGAACCAGATCACTCGGGTTGTGTCGGGAAATTATTGGCACTTGCACCAAAAGCCAAAATTATCGGGACTGGAAATGCCATCCGGTATTTATCCGATCTCATCACCGTGCCTTTCGAAAGTATTCAGGTAAAAGATGGTCAGGAACTGGACCTGGGGAACAAGAAACTGCGTTTTGTTGCCGCGTCAAATCTTCATTGGCCCGATTCGATGTATTCGCATGCCGTGGAAGACAAGGTTCTTTTTACGTGTGATTCGTTTGGGGCGCATTTCGCTGACGAACGTATGTTCGACGATCAGGTTGGCAATTGGGACGATGCATTTTTCTATTATTTTGATGTGATACTGAAGCCTTTCAGTAAGTTCATGTTGAAAGCAGTTGAACGAATCCGTTTACTCGAAATAAATACAGTTTGTCCGGGACATGGACCAATATTACGTACCAACTGGAAAAAATATGTCGAACTCTCTGAAAAATTAGCTCACCTGGCACTTGACACTCCATTAAAAAAACGAGTTTACATACCTTATGTTTCGGCTTATGACAATACTGCGCATTTGGCTGAAGCCATTGCGAAAGGAATTGAAATGGTTCCGGGGGTAGAAGCGGTATTAATGAATATTGAACATGCGAGTTTGGGTGAAATTGATGTTGAATTGGCATCTTCATCGGCCATCATTGTTGGGTCGCCAACTGTAAATCAAAATATACTGCTTCCGGTTTACAGGTTGTTTGCCATGATCAGCCCTATTCGCGACAAGGGCAAATTGGCTGGTGGTTTCGGATCTTATGGCTGGAGTGGTGAGGGTATGAAAATTATTCGGACAAACCTCGAAAATCTAAAGCTTCGTTATACCGAGACGGATGTTTTTGTGAAATTCAGTCCCGATGAATCTGACCTGCTACGCGCTGAAAATTATGGTAAACGGTTTGCGCAGCTTATGCTCAGGGATTAAACAACGATTTATGTCAAGAAATATATTATTTACCTTATCCTTAGTCGTCATCTGGATTATGTTTTCGTGCAGTCCTGAACGAAAATTGGCAAAACAATTCGTCGGAACGGTAACCAAACCTTCACTCTTAGTGCTGATGCCGTCAACAATTTTCAAGGAAAACCTTAAAGTTCCCGAAGGTGAAGTCCCCGATTCATTGACACAAGCGGTGATCATCGATAAGCTTATCGATTCGGTTGTATTAAACAGATTTAATGCTTCTTATGTGAAAGAGTTAAGGAATTATGGGTTACAGGTTTTTCAGGATGCCTCGGTTGCCGATTTTATGAATGTTGATTCGAATGCCTGGGTAGTAAATATAGCACAGATTGAACTTCAGGAATATGTAACTACCTATGTTGATACGCAGGAGGTTTTGGGTATGGAATATTCGTATGACGTACCGTTAAATGGAGTTAATTCGGCATATTGGTTCGAATTCAGCCGGATAAATGCGCCGGAAAATACCAAACCTGAGGTAATGTTTGCGGCAAATGATTTGTATGATCAGTTTGATGGCAAATTAAATTTTGACATATTCACAGGAGTCATAAATTATTATTTACAGTCGGATACCATCACAGAGTCTGATTTTTATCGCCAGATAGATTTTTCGGCGAGACTATATGCCGGATACACTTTTGATTATCTGATGAATAATTATATTGGCACAAATCTTACCAATGACTTACAAATGAGAAGATATTTCAGATATGATCCGTATCAGAAATCGATATTTGTAACAGAGGTTGATAAATTTATCCCACTTAATCAGTGATTGTGAGCCGGATACTCGCTTAATCTGCCGATCGGCCTTTTTGTAACTGATGATGTACAATAAAGAGTATTCCTGTAATCAGAAATGGACTGATAACTACCAATGATGCCGGATTACCTGCAAAACTCTTGAAAAATATTGCCATTGCAATAGAAATCAGGATAAACAGCAAGCCGCCAATCAGTTCCCATTTCCAGGCAATAATCAATAACAAAATACATCCCAATGAAGGTAGGTTATGCATAAAGAGACAGGTCAATTTTTCGTTGAATGAATAGTCGCCTTCAAAACAATCCAACGAAAACATCATCATAAATAAAATGGCCAGAATTCCCAGAATCCTTGGCGTCCAGTACAATACATTTTTTACCATGATTATAAGGTTTTAAGTTAAGGATTAAAATAAAGACCAACAACAAATCAGGTTTAGAAATTGTCAATGTTAAAAGTACAACATTTACGCCTAAAGTTGTTTCTATAATCATAATGCACATAAATTTTTGGAGCTACCTGAAGAAATCAATAATCACTGAGTCCATATTTGGGTGATATCAGATATTTGTTGGCTTATGAGTAATTTATATCGAATCTAATAAAGCCACGCTAAGAAGCGTAACTGTTCACTTTTTTTCTCTACATCACGTTTCTTTTCTATCCGTTATTTCAAAAAAAATCTTCATTAATGTTTTTATTATCAAATATTTACTTTTATCTTCGTTATTTGTTTCATACACACCCAACACTAATACACCGGATGATTACTATGAACCATCTTAAAACCAAACATATCCTGAAATTTTTGTTCAGTTTTTTTTTATATTGAGATGATAATGGAAGGGATATTTAAACATGGAATAAACATCTTGATAGCGAATAGGCTTTCGTTAGCATACATATTGACTTAACGAATACATAAATGGTAGAAACAATATTAATCAATTTAAGTTATTTATCTTGTATTTAATTGATGGATAGAAATGAATTCATCCCAGATACTTCGGATGACTAATTACATCTTAATGGAAATTATTTTAATAAGTGATACGTAATTTAATCTACAAATGTGTTACTTCCTTAAATTTTTTACTATTTTTGGTAATCACTCATATTGATTTTGAATTATTTTATAAACAACCCAAATTAAAAACATGACAAGACTATTTGCTACTTTGATTGGATTGATCTTGATTACATCAATTCGATCTTTCAGCCAGACTATAATTTCTGGAGAATTTACAAATGACACGCACTTAGGCCCAAACGGCGCGGTATATATAGTAAGTGGAGACATACTTGTTTATGGTACCGACGGACCAGACAATATTACCACTCTAACAATTGATCCGGGTGTTACCTTGAAATTCGCACCATATGGACATTTTGCTTTGAAAATAGGTTACGGATCAGAACCAGGTCAATTAATTGCTCAAGGAACTTCATCAAGTAGAATCTCATTTACTTCAAATTCACCTACTCCAACACACGGAAACTGGGGAAGCATTTCTCTAACTGAAAAATCTCAGGATTGTGTCCTGGAGTATGTTGACATACAGTATGGTGGTACTGATGGGTCTTATAAAGGTAATTTAGAAATATATGATCCCGATGGTACAAACTTAACTATTTCTAATTGTAATATAAGTTATTCCGAATCCTCTGGGATTTATATTGATGAATTAGGTTTTGATGTCGATTTTAACAATGTTACAGTAGATAATTGTTTAGAACAAGGGATATTTCATAATAATAGTGCAGACAATGCAATGATCTCATATTTAAATTGTAATATTTCAAATAATTCTGAATATGGCATGATGTTCATCCATGAAGTAAATACACAGATTAGTAATTGCAACTTTGCTGAGAATGGTGTGAATGCGGTATTGTGTTATCCCAATCAGGTTGGAGGTATGGATGATAATAACGTTTTTCAAGATGCTACATTTATTGAGGTTGAAGGCGGAGAAATTAAACATGATTCGTACTGGAATAATTTTTCGTCCTCCCACGAAGTGAACTATCATATCTTAGATGATATATATGTTTTTGGTACTGATGGGTCTGACAGCCTAACTACACTGCAAATTGAAGCAGGAACTAAATTAATATTTGATCCACAGGGGTGGCATCAAGGACTATCAATTGCCAATGATTCTAATCCAGGACAATTGATAGCAATAGGCACATCTTCAAATAGGATAGTCTTTACATCGACTGCTGAAACTCCTGCACCCGGTGATTGGGGTGGTATTCTTTTTCGTGAGAATAGCCAGGATTGCGCTTTGGATTTTGTTGATATTTTATATGGAGGTAATTCCAGCAATGCTTATTGTAATCTGGAAATTTATGGAACCCGTGGTTCAAACATAGACATTTCGAACAGTAACATAATGTATTCAGAGGGAAGTGGAATTAAAATAAATCACGAAGAGTGCGATATTAATCTAACTAACAATAATATTAGTAATAATTTAAAAAATGGATCAATTCATGATTGGTCTGATGCTAATACTACCACTTCTTATACAAATTGTGAGATATCTAACAACGGCTTAGTTGGCCTTAGTCTTGATTCTGATGACAATATTCAGATTAGTAATTGTAATTTTTCAAATAATGGTGAACACCCTATCGAATGTTCTGCAGATCAAATAAGGAATATTGAGAGCAATAATTCTTTTCAGAATGAGAATTCAATTAAGGTATTAGCCGCACATATTACAAAAGATGCAACTTGGCACGACTTTTATACTACCTTCAACGTCTGCTATTATATAGAAAACGGTTTTGGTGTTTCTGGTTTTGATGGACCCGACGGTATTACTACATTAGAAATAGAGCCAGGTACAAAGATAACATTTCACAATTCAATGTTTAATGTTGGATCATTTTATGGTCAAAGACCCGGACAATTAATTGCCCAGGGCACTGATTTCAAAAGAATAACATTTACTTCATCCGCTGATAATCCATCTCCAGGAGATTGGGGTGGTATTGTTCTTTCCTCATTATCAAAAGATTGCGTCCTTGATAATGTCGACATATTTTACGGTGGATATAATGGCGACAAGATGTATGGTAGTAACCTTACTATACAAAAAGGTCTAAGTTCTAATTTAAGTATTACGAATTCGAAAATAGCCTATTCAGCTACAGATGGGGTTGATATATGGAGTACACCCTATTATTTATTATTCAACAATAATACTATTGCGAATAACACAGAACATGGAATTCATATAACATCTCAAGATGAAAATATGGAGAATTGCACTCAAAATAATATCTATGATAATAGTGGATATGGTATAATGAACGATGGTAATTTATGGTTTGATGCAAGAAATTGCTATTGGGGGTCAAATGATGGGCCAGGAGGTGTTGGTCCCGGGTCAGGTGATGAAGTAAGTGAATATGTTTTGTACAACCCATGGTTAACAGACCCATTGCCAGTAAATATTTCTGAAATATCTGACCCTGAATGTTTTATTTCTATTCACCCGAATCCTGCTAAAGACTACATACAAATTAACTCAACTTTAAAAAATGAGTCCCCGTATTTAGTAACTATTTACAACAATAGATCACAAATCATATACCAACATAAAGTTATAATTAATAATTATAGAATAAACTGGTCGAAGATCGATAATGGAATGTATTTCATACTATTTCAAGATATTTTAGGCAATAAAATTCATTCTCAAGTTTTAATTATAAATTAATAGGTATGCGAACACGGGCATTTTCAGATGCCTTGATTCATTGATGTTATCAGTGATAGTTGAAAAGCTTGTAGATTCGGTTGTAATAAGCAGATTTAACGCCTCTTATGTGAAGGAATTATGGATTGCGGGTTTTTAGGAAGATGCTGTTGCCGATTTTATGAATGTCGATTCAAATGCCTGGGTAGTAAATGTGGCCCAGTTTGAACTTCAGGAATATTCGACTATTTATGTTGATACGCAGGAGGTTTTGGGTATGGAATATTCGTATGACGTACCGTTAAATGGAGTTAATTCGGCATATTGGTTCGAATTCAGCCGGGTAAATGCGCCGGAAAACACCAAACCTGAGGTAATGTTTGCGGCAAATGATTTGTATGATCAGTTTGATGGCAAATTAAATTTTGACATATTCACAGGAGTCATAAATTATTATTTACAGTCGGATACCATCACAGAGTCTGATTTTTATCGCCAGATAGATTTTTCGGCGAGACTATATGCCGGATACACTTTTGATTATCTGATGAATAATTATATCGGAACAAATCTTACCAATGACTTACAAATGAGAAGATATTTCAGATATGATCCGTATCAGAAATCGATATTTGTAACAGAGGATGATAAATTTATCCCGCTTAATCAGTGATTGTGAACCGGATAGTTGCTCAATCTGCCGATCGGCCTTTTTGTAACTGATGATGTACAATAAAGAGTATTCCTGTAATCAGAAATGGACTGATAACTACCAATGATGCCGGATTACCTGCAAAACTCTTGAAAAATATGGCCATTGCTATAAAAATCAGGATAAACAGCATACCGCCAATCAGTTCCCATTTCCAGGCAATAATCAATAACAAAATACATCCCAATGAAGGCAGGTTATGCATAAAGAGACAGGTCAATTTTTCGTTGAATGAATAGTCGCCTTCAAAACAATCCAACGAAAACATCATCATAAATAAAATGGCCAGAATTCCCAGAATCCTTGGCGCTATGTAAAGTATTTTTTTTGTCATAGTATAAAAGTACTGCAACGGATTAAACATGTCAATATCTTACAAAGCCATTTCAGACAAGATAGGTTTTAAGTTTTCATTTTCATAGCTCCAAACTCGCACCAATCATTGCTTTGCATATTCAAAGGAAATTCCCATATCAATGATCAGGAAATAAAGCGTATGAATTAAAACTCAAAATTAAAAATGTAGTACTTTTGAATAAATTCTAAATAGCATGGACTTACAGACTAGAAAAATTTCATTTATTCAGGAGTTTCTTCGATTACAGAATGAGGAAATAATAAGTAGTTTAGAGAAATTGTTAAAAATCAGGAAATCAGAATTATTTGCCAAATCAAATATACCAATGGATCTGGATCAATTTAACAATGAAATAGATTCGTCTCTCGAAGATTCAGAAAATGATGATGTCATAAAAGCCACTGACTTAAAATTAAAATTTAAGAAATGAGCTTAGTCGTTTATTGGACCACATTTGCGGAGAATAAACTGACTGACATATACCATTATTATGAAATTGAAGCTGGTATTCAAGTCGCTCAAAAATTGGTAGATGGGATTATTGATGCCACGATTATTTTAGAAAATAATCCCAACATTGGACAAAAAGAGGAACTATTGATTAATAAACCTCAGGATTTTAGATATTTAGTATTCAAAAACTACAAAATCGTTTATTGGATTAATACAACTAAAAATCGAATTGAAATCGTTCATGTTTTCGATTGCCGACAGAATCCAGTAAAGCTAAAGATGACAAAATAAAGCCTGTTTAACAACTTCTGGCAGCTTCACCGATTTCACTTTTCCGGCACCAAACACCTGCCAGTTTTTGCCGGCGCTGTTCGATTACATGACCACAGCATTTGCACCATAGCGTTATGCCCCAGCAGGAAAAACGAAGAGCATAAAGTTTAATTTCTCAAAATCTGTAAAATGAATTTCTCAAAATCTGTAAAGTAAAACAGTTGAAATTTGTAAAATAAGCTATATCTTCGCTGTATAATTTTTTACAAAAAATAAAATGAAATACATTAACAGAATATCAGACAGTGAGTTGCAAAGAAAACTTGAATCTGCAGGGGCATTGCTTATTCGGGGAATAAAAGCCTGTGGGAAAACCGAATCGGCTAAGCAATTTGCAGGCAGTATTTTGGAGTTAGATCAAAACGAACAAGTTCCACTTTTAATGGAAACTGCGCCTCAACGATTGCTCGTTGGGGAAACGCCCCGACTGATTGACGAATGGCAGGAATATCCTAAAATTTGGAACTATATTCGTCATGAAATAGACTATCGCAACGAAACAGCTCAATTTATTCTGACTGGTTCTGCAAACCCTGATGAAAACATCAAAATGCACTCAGGCGCAGGTCGATTTACAATACTTGATATGCATACAATGAGTTGGCAGGAATTAGGTTTTTCAACAGGCAAAGTGAGTTTAAAAAATCTTTTTGAAACAGGGGGGGAGATTCAAATTTATGATAATCCTACTGAATTGGAAAGTATTGTTGAGAGGATAATCATAGGAGGATTTCCGGCATTGATTGGTAAAAATATTAGTCAGGCAAGCGATTTGAATCGTGCTTATGTAGATTTGCTTGCTGAAGTAGATATGAGTCGTGTTTCAAATACAAAACGCGACCCGGCAAAAGTAAGAAACATACTTCGCTCTTTAGCTCGTAACACAGCAACCATAGTAGATATAACAACCCTCGAATCCGATATTCGGGAAAAAGAGCATCATGATATCTCGCGTCCTACCATTTACAATTATCTTGATGCGCTCGACAGATTGATGATAACCGAAAATCAACCTGTCTGGAACACGCACATTCGATCTTCCTCTTCTCTGCGAAAATCACCCAAACGCCATTTTGCTGATGTTTCACTTTCGGTAGCTACATTAGGGGCCGATAGGGAATCACTCCTAAATGACCTGAAATTTACAGGTTTTTTGTTTGAATCGCTTGCCACACATGAACTTCGTGTATATGCACAGGCAAATGACGCAAAAGTTTACCACTACCGCGACTCAAGTGGTCTGGAGGTAGATGCTATCGTTCAAAAATACAATAGAGATTGGTGTGCTTTTGAAATAAAACTTGGTACAGGTCAAATTGAAGAAGCAGCAGCAAGTTTGAATAAATTCGTTTCAATTTTAGATAAGAAGATGGTAGAACCGCCCAAATCCTTGAATATAATAACAGGTACAGGAATTAGTTATACCCGGAAAGACGGAATAAATGTGATTTCACTATCTTCGTTAGGCTATTAAATAACAAAACGTTAGATATAATACCAGGTATAATAATGAATCCCTATGGTCGGCACTGCCTGTCCCGAACATCGGGAATCCAGCGAGACATGCTGCCGGGACAGGCAATGATCACGATATTTCGGGACCGATTGAACGAAATCCATAGCCTTATCTTCATTCTGGAAATTGGAGAGGATTTCTGATTGGTTATTGGTAAAAAAGGGGAGGAGACTCGTTCTTTGAAAATTTGCGTATGAAATTCTGTAGTAAAATCGCTACCAACTTCAAACACCAATCCTTTATTTACAAGAGTAATTTATATCGAATCTAATAAGAACACGCAAAGCAGCGTAATTGTTCATTTTTTTTCTCTTCATTACGTTTCTTTTTTATCCTTTATTTCAAAATAATTCTTCTTTAATGTTTTTATTTTCAAATATTTACTTTTATCCTGCGTTACCAATCTCATACAAACCCAACACCAAAATACCGCATGATTACAACGAACCATTGTAAAACCAAACCCACCCTGCAATTTTTGTTCAGCTTTCTGCTATATTGAAATGAAAATGGAAGTGATATCTAAACATGAAATAAACAGCATAATGACAAATAGCTATTTGTTACCAGGAAAGTTGTTGACAGAAACAGTTTCCCTTTTAGACATTGTAGGGATGCCGCAGGACAAGCAAGCCCGTTTCGTTATGGCTCATTATTGAAAAACCCAATATTAACAATTAAAATTTGACATCATGAAAACAAAACTTTTCTTAGCATTGATTGCAACCGTAGTAATTTGTAGTTGGACAAACCCAACAAAACCTGAATTTTTGTTTTTGAATGCTAATCAGTTGAAACCGTTAGGTATTGTGCTTAATGAGAATGGCGTGTTTTACAAGAACTTCAACCCTGATTGGAAACAAGATAATCTGCCGAACTCTTGTTTAAGTTTTTATTGTTGCAGTGACTCCTATTTAACTTCAAATCATTACAACGAGTCAGATATAATCCAGGCTGACAATAAGCATGAAAAGTTATTATTGAACTTAGAAACAACGAAAAATGATTTTTATCCTCTGTTCATTGGTAACACGAAAGGAAAGCAAAGTTTAGATAACGAGACTTTGGCAAAAGACCTGAAACTTTTCCCGGTAGCAATCTGCATGAGTGAAACGAAACTGCGAAGCAGAAATGATACTATCGTTGTTTGGTTCAAACCAACAGAAGCACTACAGAAAGCTTTACCAGAGAATGTTAGAATAGAAGACTATTTGAAATTACGACCGATAAACAATAAATAGAGAGCCATAAAAAGGTTTTAACAAATGGAAGGATTGGAAAAATAATTGAAGCTTCACTGCCCGCACAATCATTTGTTCTGGTTGATATGAAAGTAGCTCACAATTGTTATGTCTTGCCTGAAATAGGTTTGCAGTTTTTGCTTTTCCGGCACCAAACACACGCCAATTATTACTTAGTCTGTTGAGCTCATCGCTCCAATATTTGAATCGTTTTATAATTCTAAAAAAAAGTCCTCATAAGTGTATTTATTTCAACTATTTACTTTTAACTTCGTTACCTGATTCATTCACACCAAACACCAAAACACCGGATTCGTATCAAGAACTATCGTAAAACTAAACACAGCCTGCAATTTTTGTTCAGCATTCTTTTATATTGAAATGATAATGGAAGAGATAGTTAAACATGAAATAATTACCATATTGGGGTATAGTCAAACGTAGCGTTTATTGAAAAGACCAATTTAGCTGAACCTTTCCCAAAATATAAAATGTAAATTTGAGTATTAAAGAATCAATTTATATGGCTCAAATAGAACAAATGCCAGGAAATCTTTACAATAAAGTCAGTGAATTGCTCAGGCAAGCCAGAAGCTCAGTGGTTCGTACTGTTAACAAAACAATGGTTTTGACCTATTCTGAAATTGGAAGGATGATAGTTGAGGAAGAGCAATTTGGAAAAGAGCGGGCTGGGTATGGGCAACAACTTGTTGATGAGCTTTCGAAGAGTTTGATGAAAGAATTTGGTCAAGGCTTTTCCTCAACTAACATTAAGCAAATGAGAAGCTTCTATCTCATTTACTCAAAAGGTCAGACACTGTCTGACGAATTTAATCTTAGTTGGTCGCATTATCTAAAACTAATGAGAATAGATGATGACAAAGAACGACGGTTTTATGAAATAGAAGCATATAAAAACAATTGGAGCGTCAGGGAATTACAACGCCAATATGACAGCGCACTATACACCCGACTTGTGCTGAGCCGAAATCAAGAAAAAGTTAGGGAATTGTCAGAAAAAGGTTTAATTCTTGAAAAACCGAAGGATGCCATAAAAGATCCTTATGTTTTGGAATTTATTGGATTACCAGAGAAAACCTACTATTCAGAAAATGAACTGGAGCAGAAATTGATTGACAAATTAGAACATTTTCTACTTGAACTCGGTACAGGGTTTACATTCGTAGCCAGGCAAAAAAGAATAACATTTGATGATAAACATTTCAGAATTGATCTTGTGTTCTATAATCGGATTTTAAAATGCTTCATGTTGATAGATCTGAAAATTGGAGAATTGAAACATCAGGATATTGGGCAAATGCAGATGTATGTGAATTATTTCGATCGCGAAATAAAACTAAGTGAAGAAAATCCGACAATCGGATTGATCCTTTGCCAAAACAAAAGCGAAGCAGTGGTAAAATATACTTTGCCTGAGAATAACGAACAGATATTTGCCAGTAAATATCAGACTGTGTTGCCGAGTAAGGAGGAACTTAAGCAACTAATAGAAAATCAATAAACTAAAACAAAACAACAATGTGATAAAATCGCTACCAAACTTCAAACACCAATCCTTTATTTACAAGAGTAATTCATATCGAATCTACTAAGGTCACGCTAAGCAGCGTAACTGTTCACTTTTTTCTCTTCATTACGTTTCTTTTTTATCCTTTATTTCAAAATAATTCTTCATTAATGTTTTTATTTTCAAATATTTACTTTTATCTTCGTTATCTGTTTCATACACACCCAACACCAATAAACCAGATGATTAATATGAACCATCTTAAAACCAGACAATCCCTGCAATTTTTGTTCAGTTTTCTATTATATTGCAATGGCAAGGGGAGTGATAGTTAAACACGAAATGAACGATAGAAAGGTGATTGGCTAAATTTTATGCCTCATTCTAAAAAAGACAATAAGCAATTGGAATAATGAAAGAAATAAAAATAGAGCATTTAGCATATTTGCTTAAAGAAGCAAAAGAAAAAAACCAGCCACAACCTATATTTTTTTTGGGGGCAGGTGCTTCACGTTCAGGTAATATCCCTTTAGCTGGTGAAATTATTCAACATATCATAAGGGATTATTCACAAAGCCCTTTTATTCAAGAATTACCAAATGAAGCAAGAACATATGCAAAATTGATGGATTGTTTATTACCTTCTCAAAGAGATGAATTATTAAAAAGATATATCAATGAAGCGAAAATTAATGTTACTCACATATACTTAGCTCAATTATTGAAGGAAGGTTTTGTTGACTATGTTTTAACTGTGAATTTTGATAATTTGATTTTGAGAGCACTTGCATTCTACAACATATTTCCTGCCACTTATGATATGGCTATTCTAAAGGATTTAACCACAACAACATTCAAAGAGAAATCTGTGGTTTATCTGCATGGGCAAAATCATGGACTATGGTTGCTTAATACAACAGAAGAATTGGATAAAGTTAAAACTATCCTTCCAAGAATTTTCGATTCTATAAAGAATAGTCGACCATGGGTCTTTATTGGATATAGTGGTGAGGATCCTGTCTTTGAGCATATAAAGAGTCTTGGCAGATTTGATAATGGACTTTATTGGGTAACATATAATGACCACAGCCCAAATGATAATGTCCAAAAATTTCTCTCGGCACCAAATACTAATGCTTTTCTTATAACAGGATATGATTCTGATTCCTTCATGTTAAAACTTAATAGTGAGTTGGGATTGGGGCAACCCAGTATTGTAGATAAGCCGTTCACAGCCTTGAAGGAAATGCTGAACGAGATTGTTGATATTGATGAAAAAGAGTATTTTAAGGGCGTAAAGGAGCGTTTGGAAATATCTAAGAGACAAGTAGATGAAGCAATTGAGCAACATGAACATGGAATAGTAGAATCAACAAAAGATTTAAAAGGGAATACAGAGATTGACTTTTTGAAAAAAGAAATAATCAATTTGATAATCGCTGAGAAATATCAGGAAAAAGTTATTTCGGATATCGAAATAAGGGCAAAGGGAATACCTGATGATAATCTTCAGGGGCTACTATCAGGCTTATATTCAAATTGGGGTATTTATTTTGGAAAATTGGCAGAAACCAAAGAAGGGGGAGAAGCGGAAGAATTGTGCCATCAATCAATTGAGAAATTCCAAAAGGCTATTGAAATTAAACCAGACATACATGAAGCTTATAACAACTGGGGTAATGCTTTAGGAATTTTGGCAAAGACTAAAGAAGGGAAAGAAGCGGAAGTATTGTATCATCAATCATTTGAGAAATACCAAAAAACAATTGAAATAAAACCAGACTACCAAGAAGCCTATAACAACTGGGGTATTTATTTAGGAAATCTGGCAAAGACCAAAGAAGGGAAAGAAGCGGTAGCATTGTACCATCAATCATTTGAGAAATACCAAAAGGCTATTGGAATAAAACCAGACAACCACGAAGTCTATAACAACTGGGGTTATGATTTAGGAGATCTGGCAAAGACCAAAGAAAGGAAAGAAGCGGAAGAATTGTACAATCAATCATTTGAGAAATACCAAAAGGCTATTGAAATAAAACCAGACTACCACGAAGCCTACTTCAACTGGGGTACTGATTTAGGAGATTTGGCAAAGACCAAAGAAAGGAAAGAATCGGAAGAATTGTACAATCAATCATTTGAGAAATACCAAAAGGCTATTGAAATAAAACCAGACTACCATGAAGCCTACTTCAATTGGGGTACTGATTTAGGAGATTTGGCAGAGACCAAAGAAGGGAAAGAATCGGAAGAATTGTACAATCAATCATTTGAGAAATACCTTAAGGCTATTGAAATAAAACCAGACTACCACGAAGCCTATAACAACTGGGGTGCTGATTTAGGAGATTTGGCAGGGACCAAAGAAGGGAAAGAATCGGTAGCATTGTACCAACAATCATTTGAGAAATACCAAAAGGCTATTGAAATAAAACCAGACTACCACGAAGCCTATAACAACTGGGGTAATTATTTGGGAATTTTGGCAATGACAAAGGAAAGGGAAGAATCGGTAGCATTGTACCATCAATCATTTGAGAAATACCAAAAGGCTATTGAAATAAAACCAGACTACCATGAAGCTTATAATAACTGGGGTAATTATTTGGGAAATTTGGCAAAGACCAAAGAAGGGAAAGAAGCGGTAGCATTGTACCATCAATCATTTGAGAAATACCAAAAGGCAATTGAAATAAAACCTGACTACCACGAAGTCTATACCAACTGGGGTGCTGATTTAGGTAATTTGGCAAAGACCAAAGAAGGGAAAGAAGCGGTAGCATTGTACCATCAATCTTTTGAGAAATATCAAAAGGCTATTGAAATAAAACCGGATTACCACGAAGCCTATTACTACTGGGGTAATTCATTAGGAAATTTGGCAAAAACCAAAGTTGGGAAAGAAGCAGTAGCATTGTACAATCAATCATTTGAAAAATACCAAAAGGCTATTGAAATAAAACCAGACTACCACGAAGCCTATTACTACTGGGGAATTTCTTTAAGAAATTTGGCAAAGTCCAAAGAAGGGAAAGAAGCGGTAGCATTGTACTATAAATCATTTGAGAAATACCAAAAAGCTATTGAAATAAAACCAGACTACCACGAAGCCTATTACAACTGGGGAATTGATTTAGGAAATCTGGCAAATACCAAAGAAGGGAAAGAAGCGTTAGAATTGTACTATCAATCATTTGAAAAATACCAAAAAGCTATTGAAATAAAACCAGACTACCACGAAGCCTATTACAACTGGGGAGTTGATTTAGGAAATCTGGCAAATACCAAAGAAGGGAAAGAAGCGTTAGAATTAAACTATCAATCATTTGAAAAATACCAAAAGGCTTTTGAATTGGGTGGTAAGTGCTATAATTTGGCTTGTTGGCATGCTTTAAAAGAAAACAACAAGGAGGCCTTATTTTATTTAGATTTAAGTTTAATGAAAAAAGAAATATCAGTCCACTTTGTGGAGAACGATGATGATTGGAAGAATTTTTTAAAGGATAAGGATTTTATGAACATATTAAACAAGTATAATAAACTAAGTACATAATATAACTTAGTAGATAAAAATTGGACAGAAAATACTACTATTAAACAGTTTATCTCGCATTAAACTTCGTGTGGGTTGAGAGTAATTAGCTCTGAAATACCCAGCTTTTCATATCGCAACTGTTAATCACTCAATCGTTCTTTGATTTCTTAACCTCACCAAATCAATAAAGGTAAAATATACCGACGTCCCGGGTCGAAAACGCCCGGGAAGCTTCCAAAAGGTCATCCTCCGGGGATGGAGGCAGTTGGGAACGTCAGGGAGGTCATCGCCCCAGGACGGAAGCAGTTGGGAACGTCAGGGAGGTCATCGTCCGGGGACGGAGACAGTTGGGAACATCCTGATGGTCATCGTCCGGGGACGGAAGCAGTAGGGAAGGTTCCGGAAGAAAATCGTCCGGGGACGGAAGCATTTTGCCGGCAACCAATGTACATGTTAATCGGGTATGGGGTAAACCAATGCTTTCAGACCCGGAGACATCTATAAATCCAATTATTAATCATTAAACAACAAGCGTATGAAAATCAATCTTTTCAGGTTAGGTCATTTACACAATGACGAACACTACACTTTTATGAGAGATGTAAAAAGTCTCATCGAAAAGTACAATGCCTCCACACTGAGTATCGAAGAGCTCTTTAATGCATTCGCTCTGCTGGTGGCTAACGAATTTACGGCCAACAAAAAAAGGAGCAAAAGCTTGGATGCCAACAACCTTATCAATGCCGACGTCAATCGCGATAACATTTTCAGGGGATTTCGCGATTCCGTTATTTCGGCTACAAACCATTTTAACCCTGTCATGAAACAAGCGGGCGACCGCCTTTTGATAACCTTCGACAGCTACGGAAACATTTCGAACAGTAAGAACCACGACGAAACTGCCCAAATTCTGGGTTTGATTAACAAACTGAATACCGATCATGTTACCGATATCCAAACACTTGGCATCAGCGCCTGGATTACCGAATTGCAAGCTGCCAACGATGCTTATTCGGCTTTGGTAGGCGTACGCGCTTCCGAATCCTTGTCGGAATCAGATTTATTGATGCGCGAAGAACGCGTTAAAACAGATCTCGGTTACAATGCTATCCTCAAACGTCTCGATGCATTGATGGAAATAAATGGCGATGCCGCCTATATCAATTTTGTAAAAGAACTCAACGACCGCGTGGATCGCGAAATAAACAGCCTCGCCATCCGACGGGCAAAAGGAAAAACACCACCACCCGTGGTCTGAAATATTGCTGAGCCGTCGCATCGCACTTTCTTGTGGGAGGGTCTCGGTGCGATGGATAATTGGTTGTTGTTAGGAGAGCGGCGAAAGCCGCTTTCTTTTTTGTGGTGGTTATTATACCCTTATACCCTTATACCCCTATACCCCTTATATCCCCTATCCTCCTTATACCCTGACTCGTCCTAAAAATACATTGAATTCCCTTTCTTATTTATGTAACTTTGGTAGGCTGATATTTTTCATTTATCACGATACGTATAAACGCATCAAATGGCAAAATATCAACACATTAACAAAATAAAAATTCAATTAACAGAAAAATAAATGATAAATCTTGAAGCCTTGTTTAAGCTTTCTTACGGAATGTATATTGTGAGTTCCGGTGATCGCAAATCCGGTAACGCATACATCTCGAATACGGTATTTCAGGTGACCTCCAATCCGCCGCAAATTGCAACTTGTTGTCACAAGGATAATTTTACATTGGATATAATTCAACAGACTCAGGCATTTTCGGTTTCGGTGCTGCACGAAAAGTCTTCATCCGATATTTTTAAACGGTTGGGTTATAAAACAGGCCGGGATAGTAAGAAATTTGAAGGCATTCAACTAAAATATGGTGAATCGGGTTTGCCCATTGTAGTGGATGATGCGATCGCCAGTTTTGAATGCAAAGTAGTTCAAAGTATTGATCTTGGGAGTCATATCCTGTTTATTGGCCAGCTTATTCATTCGGAGGTACTTGAAAATTCGATGGAACCGATGACGTATTCCTATTACCGGGAAGTAAAAAAAGCGGCTGCTCCGAGAAATGCGCCAACCTATCAGGCGTATACAGTGTCGGTTGAGGAACCTGATACGGATGAACCAAAGAGATACCAATGCCTTGCCTGCGATTATATTTACGACGATGCTGAGCATGACATTCTATTTGTCGATTTGCCCGACGATTGGGAATGTCCCGATTGCGGCTCACCAAAATCTATTTTTGTAGAGATTCAATAACCTATAAATCATAGTATTATGACAAAATCATTACAAGGTACGCGTACCGAACAGAATTTGCTTAAGGCTTTTGCCGGAGAATCACAGGCAAGAAACCGTTATGAATTATTCATGAAAGCCGCGAAGAATGAAGGCTTTGAGCAGATCGCCGGCATTTTTCAGGAAACAGCCGATCAGGAGAAAGAACACGCCAAACGGTTTTTTAGTTTTCTGGAAGGAGGGATGGCCGAAATAACCGCCACTTTTCCGGCAGGTAAAGTTGGCACAACAATGGAGAACCTGAAAGCCGCCGCAGAAGGCGAGCATGAGGAATGGTCTGAATTGTACCCGAATTTTGCTGAAATAGCGTTGGAAGAAGGTTTTAAAGAGATTGCAACCGCTTTTAAAATGATTGCCAAAGTAGAAACAGAGCATGAGCGCCGTTATTTGAAATTACTTCAAAGTGTTTCTGAAGACAAAGTTTTCATGAAAGACGGCAAAGTATGGTGGAAATGCCGTAATTGCGGTTATGTGTATGAATCGGAAAAAGCGCTCGAAAAATGTCCGGCCTGTCTGCATCCAAAGGCATTCATGCAGGTGAGGGAAGAGAATTATTAAATTAGTGGCTGGTTTCATGTTTCACGTTTCAAGTTTCAGGTTTCATGTTTCAGCAACCAGTCTATTCCAACTCTCTTTCCAAATATTGTCTGAGGTCAGCGATGTTGTAGATGGTTCGGATTTGTCCGCTATTCGCCACACTGATTGCACCTCTTTCTTCGGAAATCACAATCACTATGGCATCGCTTTTTTCAGAGATCCCTAATCCGGCCCGGTGACGCAAACCCGGTCTGCCCGGTAAATCGAGTTTTTTTGTTACAGGCAAAATACATCCGGCAGCTTTGATCCGATTTTTGGTGATGATCATTGCCCCATCATGTAAGGGAGAGTTTTTAAAAAAGATATTTTCGATGAGCACCTGACTTAATTCGGCATTAATTTCTACACCTGACTTAACATATTGAAACAGTTCGTTTTGCCTTGTTAATACAATGAGTGCACCGGTTTTTTTTGCTGACATGACCTCACAGGCAGCGAGTATTGGCTCAACATTAAGCCTGATCTCCTCATTCAGTCTGACTCCAAGAAACGTCATCTTAGAAAATACTTTCCGGACAAATTTTGGGGTTCCCAGGGCAAGCAGAAACTGTCTTATCTCGGGCTGGAAGATAATGATGAGAACAATAAAACCTACACTGGCAAATGCACCAAGTATTTCACCAAGCAATTCGAGATTGAAGGCGATAACGATTTTCCAAACCAAGAAAATTGAAACAATACTTAGAAATATATTGATGGCTACTGTACCACGCAAAAGATTGTACAAGCCGTTTAATAACAAGGCAACAAGCAGAATATCAATGACATCGACGAGTCGAAACTGTATAAATAATGCTGAGAAAAGAGGTATCATAGGGTTACTTATCAGGCAAAGTTAAGATAAAAACGGGCTACTTAATATTTTGAAGTGCTGGAATTAAAAGTGATATATCCTTTAAACTTAGTTCTCTTAATATTCAAGTCATAGTTGATAAAATAATGAATCAAATTTTATCAATAAAATCATTTTACGAAGGAGTGTGCTGGCAGGTCTGAACGGCGAGCCAGATAGGGCATGAATGTCAAAACACATGAAAATCCGGCAAAGGCATCCGCCAGCAGGGCGGTATGTTTGGTCTCGTCTTTTGGGACGAGACCACTCCTTTGCCTGGATTTACTGTGTTTTGACAGAGCGCGTGGAAGCTTCGTTCAGACAAAAGGTTTTGGTCCTTTTGCCTTTCAAAAGGACGAAAAAAGCAGTTGAATTTTCACCTTACTTTTTCCACTATCGAAATGATTAGCGTTATAAAAACGTAATTTCAATTTGTAAAATAATAAGTTGCAGCTTACCAGCACATCAAAATAAGATTCTGCCTAAAAAAGTGTTTATGAATAACGTATAATCTGTTCGCAAAGTGACCTTGCTTCAACAGCTTCTTTTACATCATGTACACGTAAAATATTTGCTCCCTGAAGCAAGGCAATCGTGTTTAGCACCGTAGTTCCATTTAATGCATCTGCCGCTTTAATATTCAATACTTTATTAATCAGTGATTTACGTGACAAACCAACCAATATCGGAAATCCATAATTTTTAAATCTATCGAGTTTCGAGAGCAGTAAATAATTCAGTTCAACCGTCTTTCCAAATCCTATCCCCGGATCGATGATTAATTGTTCAGCGCCTTTTGAAAGGAATTTTTCAATCTGACTGTCGAAGAAATGAAAAACATCCTCAAGGTTTTCAATTCCCAGTGGTGCATGTTGCATGTTTGAAGGTTCACCATGGATATGCATCATCACATAAGGTACATCCGATTTACCAATAAATTCGGCCATATCCGGATCAAATTTTCCACCGGAAATATCATTTATCATTTTTGCTCCTGCATGAATCATTTTTTCGGCTACCTTCATCCGGAATGTATCGATAGATAACACAATTTCGGGGAATTCTTTTAACAGACAGGTAACAATGGGTAATAAGCGATTCGATTCGGTAATTTCGTCAACCACGATTGCCTCCGGCCGCGTTGAAACAGCTCCAATATCAATGATATCAGCGCCTTCCATCAATAACTTCGCTGTATGTTCAACGATACTTTTTTCATCAGGATACTTTCCACCATCAAAAAATGAGTCGGGTGTAAGATTCAAAATACCCATGATGAGAGGCCCTTTTCGCTCCAGAAAACCGTTGCCAAATTCAAATTTCGTTGTTTCCGAAAATGCATTATTTTTATGGTCACCAAAATCAAGATTCATATCCGATAGAAGAAATTGATTATGAGGCAAATTTAATCATTACAAGCATGACATCAGCATGAATAATCAAACGAAAAATCAGTTTACCAACATTGTAGCACAATGTAAACGCCTTTTTGAAGCCAAAACGAATGATTATGGTCCGGCATGGCGCATTCTACGATCCTCATCACTTACTGATCAGATTTATATCAAGGCGAATCGCATTCGTAGTCTCCAGACGAAATCACAACAACTTGTTGATGAGGGAATTGAATCTGAGTTTATAGGAATAATAAACTATTCGGCTATGGCAATTATTCAGTTACACCTGAAACCGGTTGACCAGCCCGACCTCGAAATGGAACAATCGCTTGCACTTTTCAATGAGGTACTGAATGATTCATACGAACTGATGCAACGAAAAAATCATGATTACGATGAGGCCTGGCGCAATATGCGCGTGAGTTCGTTAACAGATATAATTTTAATGAAGTTATTGAGAATTAAGCAAATAGAAGATAACAATGGAGAAACAAAAGTTTCAGAAGGCGTTGATGCCAATTATTTTGATATTATAAATTATGCAATCTTCGCACTGATATTGCTCAATGAAAAAAAATAGAAGCACCAGACTTTTTTTCATGACCCTCAGCAGGTTGCTGGTGGGCCTGGTTTTTGTGTTTTCGGCCTTTGTTAAAGGTGTTGACCCACTTGGTACTGCTTATAAAATTGAAGATTATTTCGTTGCCTTTGGAACCGACTGGGCAAATGGCATGGCTTTAAGTTTGGCCGTGTTTTTATGTGCATTTGAGTTTACCATCGGTATTTCGATGCTTTTTAAAATCAGGATGAAAATTACCTCGGGTTTATTATTGGCTACGATGATTTTTTTTACCCTGCTGACTTTTAATGATGCCTTGTTCGAACCGGTGCCTGATTGCGGGTGTTTTGGTGATGCTTTGAAACTTACAAACTGGCAAACTTTCTACAAAAATATTGTGCTGATAGTTTTTGTTGGTTACCTATTTATCAGGCGAAAAGAATATGATAACCGGATTTCTGTTCCCGCGCAATCGGTAGTTGCCGTTTCCGTATTTATCATATTTTCAATGTTTTCGATATATAATTTACGCCATCTTCCAATGATCGATTTTACGAAATGGAAAGTGGGAACACAGGTTTTGTCGGATAAGGCGATTGAAAGTCAGACGTTTGTGAGTTATCGAAATGCAAAAACGAAAGAGGTAAAGGAATTCCTTTCGCCCGATTATCCCTGGAGTGATAGTATCTGGATGAGCGAATGGCGGTTCGTTGGCCAACGGGTGGTGACGGATGAAGAGCAGGTTGGGTTAGATTTATTTATTGAAGACGAATCGGGTAACGATTTTACCAAAGACGTTTTACTCGCTGAGAAGATGATGGTTATTACGATACCTGATATTTCAGAGGTTAGTCATGATGACTTACTCAAAATAGTACGTTTACAACACGATTTGCAACAAATTGATATCAGACTGACAATTCTATCAGGCAGTATTCCTGACGAAATGGATGCGTTGAGAGATATTTTGAACAATGATTCTGAAATTTATTTTTCGGATGCAACCGTTCTTAAAACGATGGTACGTTCAAATCCAGGAATCATAGTATTTGCCAATGGACGTTTGATAAAAAAATGGCATTATCGTGATATTCCTGAAAGAGAAGAAGTAGTTAATATATTGCGTGTCAATAAAATAAACTAAAATTAAATCAAATGGCTTCGTTTATCATAAAGCGTTTTTTTTATGGTTTTATGGTAGTAGTAGGAGTCATCACCTTAGTTTTTTTACTATTTACGATCCTTCCCGGCGATCCTGCACGCATGATGCTTGGCCAGCGTGCCGATCAGCAGGCAGTTGATGCCATTCATAAGGAGCTTGGATTAGATAAACCACTTGTTATTCAGTATTTTAACCATTTGAATAATCTTTCTTTTCTTTCGGTTCATTCAACAAATGAAAAAAAAGTCACCTACCTTACAAAAGAGTCAGAATATGTTCATGCGAAAAGACTGGTGTCTTTTGGGGAAACCTCACTCATCCTGAAAGTACCGTTTTTTGGGAAATCGTATATAAGTAAGCGAGAGGTTTCAGTAATACTCGCCGGGGCATTTCCAAATACTTTTTTGCTTGCGACATTGTCCATTTTAGTTGCGATGATTATAGGTATAACAGTCGGTTCGGTTACAGCAGTAATCAACGCTGCCTGGTTTAATCGTATCGTATTGGTATTCACAGCTTTTGGAATGGCTCTGCCCTCATTTTTCGCGGCAATCATTATGGCCTGGATATTCGCCTTTTTGCTATCCGATTATACCGGATTAAATATGTTTGGAAGTTTGTATGAAGTGGATGATTATGGCAATGGTGAGGTGCTTCAGTTAAAGAACCTGATATTGCCCGTTATAACCTTAGGAATAAGACCATTGGCAGTGATAACCGAGTTAACCCGAACTTCATTGATTGAAGTGTTCTCACAGGATTATATCCGGACAGCGAGGGCAAAAGGATTGAGCGGGTTTCGGGTGGTGGTAGTCCATGCGTTACGAAATGCCTTGAATCCTGTGATCACCTCTGTTTCAAGCTGGTACGCATCCTCTTTGGCCGGAGCAGTATTTATAGAATACATTTTCGATTGGAAAGGAATTGGCGTGGTGATCGTAGAAGCATTAGAAAATTATGACCTTCCCGTTGTAATGGGATCGGTTTTATTAATTGCCATCATATTGATAATAATTAATATATTTGTGGACATTGTTTATGGGTTGTTAGACCCACGGGTTAGTGTAACTTAATTGGAAATTTTAAATGAATTCATTATGCGTAAGAAAATTGTAGCCGGAAACTGGAAAATGAACCTCACTTTCAATGAAGCCGAAGATTTGTTGGATGAAATAGTAGATCTTCTTGAAAATGAAACTATTGATGCTCAGGTAATTGTATGTCCACCATACCCTTACCTCGAAATGGCAAGTGATATTGCCAAGGAAAGTAACTTTTTTGTTGGTGCCCAAAATATCAGTCCATTCGAGGCGGGTGCTTACACCGGTGAAGTTTCATCTTCGATGCTCACATCAATGGAAATTACCCATTGTATTATTGGACATAGCGAAAGACGAAAATATTTTAATGAGGATGATAAGATGTTGACTGCCAAGATTAATCAGTCACTCGAACATAAGATCATCCCGATTTTTTGTGTCGGGGAAGCACTTCCTGAACGTGAAGCCGGCGACCATTTTGAGGTTGTCCGTCATCAGGTTCGTCATGGTTTGTTTCACCTCGATACTGACGAATTTGAGAAGGTTATCATTGCCTACGAACCGGTTTGGGCAATCGGAACGGGTGTTACCGCAAGTCCTGAACAAGCTAAGGAAATGCATGATTATATCCGTTCGCTGATCGCTGAACGATATGGCAAAGACATTGCTGATAAAACGATCATACTTTATGGTGGAAGTTGCAATTCGAAAAATGCAAAAGAGATTTTCGCACAGGAAGGTGTTGATGGCGGATTAATCGGTGGCGCTTCATTGATTCCGGAAGAGTTTTTGGCTATTTGCAAAGCTGCCAAATAGAAGATGAATTATATCGAGCTGACATTCAGTCCGTTGAATGATGATAAATTGCAAGAGCTATTGACAGCCATGCTTACAACGATTGGCTGCGATAGCTTTTGTGAAGAAGAACAAAGTTTCAAAGCGTATTGTCCGGTTGAAGATTATTCCGAAGAAGCTTTGAATGATCTTTTGTCAGAGCCAAAATTCGTTTCGGTTAATTTGATTTCGGCATATCCGTTGGAAGATAAAAACTGGAATGAGATTTGGGAATCGAATTATGAACCCGTATTAATCGACAACAAATGCCTGATCCGGGCTCCGTTTCACCACGATTTACCATCCGCTGAATATGAGTTGGTTATCGAGCCTAAGATGTCGTTTGGCACTGCTCATCACGAAACGACTTCGCAGATGATTCAATTGTTGCTTAAATCAGATGTGAAAGGTTGTTCAGTGCTCGATATGGGATGTGGTACCGGTATTCTGGCAATCCTTGCTTCAAAAATGGGTGCAACACCGGTGGTTGCAATCGACAATGATGAATGGGCTTATAACAATGCGATCGAGAATATTCAATTAAACGGAACCGAAAAAGTTGAGGTTGAACTGGGTAATGCGGATAGCATTGGTGACCGTAAGTTTGATGTAATTATTGCAAATATCAACAGGAATATATTACTGAACGATATGGAAGCTTATGCAAAATCGCTTAATAAATCGTCCCGTTTGATGTTGAGTGGTTTTTATGTTTCTGATCTTGAAGCAATAAAAAAAGCCGCTGAAAGTTGTGGACTCCGGTTCGAAAGCAATAGTGCAACTAATCAATGGGTTGCGGCACTATTTGTTAAAGATTAGCACCATGAAAGTTTAGATGCTTACATTTGTCCGTATCAAAATCTCAAGTTAAACATTTATTATTTTACACTATTTTTACGATGAAACGCCTTGTACGGTGCCTGTTGGCTATTCTATTGGTTCAAGTGTATTCACCGCTGCTGGCTCAGGATGTAACTTTCTTTTCAACCGATTCGCAGGTTTTTATCGAACAAATCGATTCGCTGTTATTGAATACAAAAAACAAAACGTATATTGAAAAGACCCAGGTTCTGATGAACAAATTAAAAGAACCATGGATTCAGGGTAGGTTTAATAAAGAGGAGAAAGATTTTATCAAGGCAATTGCCGGGAAGATATACGTGCAAAAATTACCAAATCATCCTGATTTATATAACTATATATCTGTTATTCAGCTTTTGGCCGAGTCGAAGCAACCACCTGCCAGTACCTTGGCCTGGTTAAAAAATGCCTTCGATCTGGTACAGAAAAAACCTCTGCATTCTTTTTTTGAGATGATCACTTTTACGGAGAGATTTTTATCCCACAAGGAGTTGAAAGCGAAAAATGGTGCCTCCTGGGCAGCGCATGATGCACAATTCCGGTTTGAAACCGACAGCACACTCATGATACGTTTCGAAAAACTTGATCTTGTTTGTGCCAGCCAGAGAGATAGTTCTATCATTCTAAACACTTCAGGTTTATTCAATTGTTCAACAGGATTATGGAATGGTAAAAATGGAAGGGTCGATTGGTGGCGGTTTGGGTATCAACCCGAAGAGTTCTGTGTACAATTAAGTAATTACAAGATCAATCTGAACCAGGCCGAATATTTTGCCGATTCGGTTGTTTTTGAGGGCAGGAATAAATTTTCGAACAGGCTTTTGGGTCGTTTTTCGGACAAGGTGATGAGTAGCCCGCCAAACCAGAGAACCTCTTATCCAAGATTTACTTCTTATTTAGACAATCATTTGATTGAAAATATTTTTCCGGATATTGATTTTCAGGGTCGAATTTCTATCGAAGGAGGTACTATTTACGGTCAGGGATCAGAATCGGAGAATGCTAGCCTAACATTCAGGTTAGATGGCGAAGCAATCGCGATCTTGCGATCAACGCGTTTTGTCATCGGTGCTGATAAACTGGCATCTGAAAAAGTAAAGGCAAATTTCATGGTTGAAAAGGATTCAATTTACCATCCCGAACTCAAGATGCGTTTCTCGAATGCAAGCCGTTTACTATTGCTTTTCAGGTCGGCAAACGGAGTAGGTGAGGCGCCTTTTTCCGATTCCTATCATAAATTGGATTTATATTTTGAAGCGTTAAATTGGAATATTGATGCTGATATTTTGACATTCAGTAAGTTAGAAGGAGTATCGCAGGAAAGTAAAGGTTGGCTTCAATCGGTAAACTATTTTTCGGACAGCGAATATCAATTCATGAAAGGTATCGATGATATTCATCCTATGATATTGATCGATAAGTATTTAAAGACTTTTGGGTATAAGAATACGGTGCATTTGGGTGCATTCTCCGATTATATAAAAAAACCTTCTGAACAAGTGCTCTCTCAATTTTTGAGATTGGCTTCCAAGGGACTGATAGTTTATGATCCTGAAACAACTATTGGTATCGTAACAGATCAGTTTTTTAACGTACTCTCATCAAGGGCGGGGAAAACCGATTATGACGTAATAAAAATCCAAAGCAGCACAACCGGACATAAACCAAATATCAGTTATGAGTTCAGGTCGAAAAACATGACGGTTAATGGAGTTTCAACGGTGATATTGAGCGATACGCAAAATGTGATTATTCAACCAAATAGTGATCTCATCGTGATGAAAAAGAACCGTGATTTTAGTTTTTCGGGCGAAGTACAGGCTGGCTTATTTAAATTTTATGCCCGTGAAGGTTCGTTTGAATACGATAAATTTCAGTTGAATTTTGCTTATATCGATTCAATTTCATTTTTGGTAAGAACACGTGAGACAAATAAAATATCTGATAAACAACGGTTTACGAAGGTTAGAAATGTGTTGGCAAATCTAACGGGTAACCTGAACATCGATGACCCGAATAATAAATCAGGACTGAAGAAATTGAGCCATTTTCCCATTTTCGAGAGTAAAGGTGAATCGTATGTGTATTTCGACAAAAAAGTGACCCAAGGTGGATTATTAAAAAAAGACAGTTTTTATTATGTCGTTGAGCCTTTTATTATTGATAGTTTGATGTCGTTCAGTACCGATGAATTGAAGTTTGAAGGCTATCTTACTTCTGCCGGCATCTTCCCGATCTTTACCGAGCCATTGACTGTGATGGAAGATTATTCGTTGGGTTTCAACCATAAAACCAATGAAGACGGTTATAGGATGTATGGTGACAAGGCAAAATATTTTGATTTTATTCATCTTTCCGACAAGGGTTTTTTTGGAAATGGTCGCATCGACTACCTGACATCTACGGTGAAATCGGATACTTTTAGCCTTTATCCTGACTCGGTTATCAGCTTCGCGCATGAGTTTACGATGAAAGAGAAGAATACTGTGGTGGAATTCCCCCGCGGACAGGCCGATTCAATTTCTTTTCGTTGGTTGACAGATACAAATATGGTTACGCTTACCACGATTAAAAAGCCCTATATCGTGTTTAACAACGCGATAGTTGAAGGAAATCTTACCGTTTCTCCGGAAGGTATGACTGGTAGCGGAAGAATTTCTTTTTCAAATGCCGAGATTATTAGTGATAGTATATGGTTTTTAAGTCAATCAATTTTCGCGGATACTGCTGATTTTCACTTATATACTGTTGAAGGTAAGCAAGAGGCTTTTGCCGCATTAGGCTATCAGGCTGCCATTGATTTTGAGGCCCGTACCGGAAATTTTAAATTTATGGGAAGCGATTGTCAGATGTCATTCCCTTTCAATAAATATATTTGTTCGCTCGACGAAGCTGATTGGGTGATGGATAACGATTTACTGAAGCTAAATAACAACAAGATGCAGAAAAAGTATGACCTTGATAAATTGAAGATTGATCAGATAATCGATCTTGATTTGTCGGGTTCCGACTTTGTTTCGACGCACCCTTTGCAGGATTCACTCTCATTTTTCTGTCTCGAAGCCGATTACGATTTGGTCAATTACACCATAAATGCCCGGCATGTGAAAATAATAAAGGTCGCAGATGCAGCTATTTTTCCAAATGATGGATTAGTTACCATCGGTAAAAATGCAGGCATGGATACCTTGAAATCGGCAACAATAATAACCGACCTCAAAAGCCGGTATCACCGGATAACTGATGCCTTGGTAACGATTGAGAGTCGCAAAAAATTCGATGCTACCGGAAAATACACGTTGATCGACATGGACCACAAGCCACAGGAGTTTGTGTTTCAGACTATAACAGTCGATTCGTTGGGCCAGACAGTTGCTTATGCAGAAATTTATGAGAGCCAGCCTGTATCGTTGGGCAACTATTTTGATCTGATCGGTAAAATAACGATGAATTCGACACAACAATTGCTTCATTTTTCAGGAGGATTCAGAATCAATGAATCATGTAGCCCCGGAATAAAGCCATTTATTCGCTTCGATGCCAACATTAATCCCGCGAATGTGAGGATTCCGGTTTCCAAACCTACCGATATCCTTGGCAATAAGTTGGAATGCGGTTTATATTGGGGTGCGGTTTCAGATTCGTATCACGCTGGTTTCCTGCAATATCCGCAATCAGTTGGCGATAAACCGGTTCTTGAAAAAAGTGGCATTTTGTATTACGACGATGATTCAGATTCGTTTAAAATTGAGGGCATCGATGGCGAAACTAATCAGGGTATGTTATCGATGAAAACCAATCGTTGTATCATTTCGGGTGAAGGCAGGTTTGACTTTGAAAACAATATGCAATTTGTTGATATGCAGACGTATGGTGATTTTGAATATCAAATGATTCCTGATTCTACACGTGTCAGGCTTTTTATTGCACTTAATTTTGATTTTGACAAAAGCGTGATGTCGGTGATGGCAGATAGTTTGAATGCAGCGAATCTGAAAGGTGTAAATTTGAGCGAAGGCAATTATATAAGTGCTGTATCACAAATAGTTAATCAGGAAGAAGTGAATAAAGTAATCAATGATATTTCATTATATGGATATCCGCGTAAACTTCCTGATGAATTGCAAAAAACAATCGTGATCAGCGATGTTACCATGGTATATAACCATGAAACCAATACCTTTGTATCAAAAGGTCAAATCGGGATTGGTAATCTTTACGATGCGTCAATAAACAAATACGTGAATGGTTATGTTGAGTTTGAAAAAGGTAAGCTTTCCGGTGGTTTCAAAATTTATTTGCAACCAAATCCGGAACAATGGTTTTATTTTGATTACAAGAGTGGATTATTACAGGCTATTTCTTCGTCAAACCAGTTTAATACCGAATTGATGTCGATCAAACAGGAAAAACGAATAAAAATTGATAAAGAGACGGGTAATCAATATGAATTTGTAATTTCAACGCGCCGTAAAGCCATTGAGTTTCTAAGAAGCATGCAAGGTGAACCTGAATAAATAAGTATAATGACAATATTGAATCATTTTCTTCCAATTGTAGTCGCCTATTTGTTAGGATCGATTCCAACCGCAGTATGGGTTGGCAGGCATTTTTACAATGTTGATGTCCGAAATGAGGGGTCGGGAAACGCCGGAGCAACAAATACGATTCGTGTATTGGGTTTGAAAGCCGGTATCCCAGTGATGATCGTTGATGTATTAAAAGGATATATTGCTGTAGTAATTGCACCGGTTATCTTTTTATTTCTTTCCAATGAACCTATTTCACCCTATCTGGTTTTAGCCTCTGCCGCAGCCGTTGTACTTGGTCATACTTTCCCAATATTCGCTGGTTTCAGAGGAGGGAAAGGTGTTGCTACCTTACTTGGTGTAGGAATCGGTCTTTTCCCGGCCGCAGCCGGAGTGACTGTCCTTATCTTTGCAACGGTATTTATCATAACACGTTATGTTTCATTAAGTAGTATTACAGCTTCGATCTGTTTCCCGTTTCTGGTCATTTTTGTTTTTCATTCGCCAAACCATATTTTTTCGGTATTAGCGGTCGCCGTGGCCGTGTTTATACCCATAACGCACCGAAAAAATATCTACAGGTTAATAAACGGAACCGAATCAAAAATCAACTTTAAAAAGAAAAACTGATTTCCTGTTGATAAAAAATACCCGAAAGTTCAAAATATGACAAATTATTATAGACAAATTTGCTAATTTTACACACACAAATAATACTTATCTATGAAATTCATTATTTCCAGCTTGAGTCTATTACGTGGTCTTCAATCACTTAGTGGTGTTTTAAGTTCTTCAAACCAACTTGAAATTCTCAATAACTTCTTGTTCAGGGTGAATGATGGTAACATCCAGATTATTGCATCTGACCTCGAAACAACGATGCTCATTAATGTGAGGCCCGATCTGATCGAAGGTTCAGGTGATGTTGCTATACCGGCACGTATCTTACTCGAAACGTTGAAAACCTTTCCTGATATCCCAATTACAATTTCAATTGATACGAATACGTTCGCGATTGAGTTGTTTGGCGGTGAAGGCCGTTATAAACTTGTTGGATATTCAGGTGAAGAATTTCCATCGGTGCCAATAATTCTTGATGCTTCAGAAATTGAATTTGAACCGGATGTATTAATAAGTGCCATTGAAAAAACTGTTTTTGCAGCGGGGAACGATCCAATCCGGCCAATCATGTCGGGTGTATTATGTGAACTGAGTGAAAATTATACCACTTTTGTTGCTACAGATGCACACAAATTGGTGCGTTATCGCAGATTCGATGTTAAATCGGAGAATCAGGCCTCTTTCGTATTGCCAAAAAAGCCGATCACACAATTAAAAAAATATCCTTGGTGGAGATTCAACCGGTAAGGTAAAAGTATTGTTTAATCAAACAAATGCCTCCTTCGAACATAATAATGTGTTGTTAATCTGTCGTTTAATCGAGGGCCGGTATCCAAACTACGAAGCTGTAATCCCAACAACAAATCCGAACCGTCTCACCATTGATCGTGTGGCACTGTTAAATGCAATACGACGTGCCTCTATCTTTACCAATAAGGCAAACCCACAGGTTCGTTTTCGCCTGAATGGACAGGAACTTAATGTTTCAGCCGAAGATTTGGAATATTCGAACGAAGCAAAAGAACGCCTGAGTTGCAATTACGAAGGTGACGATATGGAAATTGGATTTAACTCACGGTTTTTCCAGGAAATGCTTTCGAATGTTCATGTCGAAGAAATTCGGCTGGAAATGTCGGCGCCAAACCGTGCCGGACTCCTTATGCCTTCGGTTGTAGATAATGCTGATGAAGATTTGTTAATGCTGATCATGCCGGTGATGTTGCAGCAATAATTCGGATCCGGATAAAAATATAGAGTCTCCCGGAATTTTCGGGGGACTTTTTTTATTCTGAACCATTTGCACCCATGTTTGTTTGACTTCTATGGTTTTAGCAAAAATAATTAGCGTAAACATGTATTATTCAAGACATTATTTAACTTTCATTGGTGTATTTTTATTCACGGTTATTTCTTATTCCCAGCATAGCGAAATTTCTGGACGTGTTTTCGATAAAACGAATAACGAACCACTTGCTTTTGCCAATCTGATAGTTAAAGGTACTCAGAACACTGCTACCACTGATATTGATGGACGGTTTCGTATGACTGATCTGAAACCGGGATTCATCACCCTGGAAGTTACGTATGTAGGTTATCATCCCGCAAAGTCACCCGAAATTTTGATCAGGAATGCAAAGCAGGAATATGTAGAAATTCCGATGGAAATATCCGGTATTAACTTAGATGAAATTGAAGTGATTGCAAATCCTTTTCAACGCACCGAGGAAAGTCCGCTTTCATTGCAAAAAATCGGATTGTCGGAAATAGAAACCAGTCCGGGTAGTAACCGGGATATTTCACGTGTTATCCAGTCACTACCGGGTGTTGGATCGGGCGTTTCGTTTCGAAATGATATCATTATACGTGGTGGCGGACCAGGCGAATCTTCATTTTTTCTTGATGGCATTCAGATACCAAACATCAATCATTTTGCAACGCAAGGATCGTCAGGTGGCGCAGTAGGTATTATAAATGCTGATTTTATCAGTTCAGTTGATTTTTACTCGGGTGCCTTTCCGGCAAACAGGGGTAACGCTTTAAGTGGTATTTTCGAATTTACGCAACGGGAAGGAAACGTGGAAAGGACAAAATTTCGGGCCAGTTTGGGCGCCTCCGAAGTAAGTTTGACAGCCGATGGGCCTGTTGGTAAGAAATCGAATTTCATTTTTTCGGCCCGAAGATCCTATTTGCAATTTCTGTTCGACATCATAGGATTGCCATTTCTTCCGACATTTAACGATTATCAGTTTAAATGGAAGACCCGTTTCGACAATAAAAATGAATTGACCATTGTGAGCATTGGATCATTAGATCAGTCACGATTGAATACCGGGATAGCGAATCCAACCGAAGAACAACAGTATATTTTGAGCTATCTGCCTGTGAATGAACAATGGAGCTATGCTGCCGGCGCTGTTTACCGTCATTACAAGAAAAAGAGTTATCAAACAATCGTGCTGAGCCGCAATATGCTTAATAATTTAGCCTATAAATATCCTGATAATGATGAAAGCCGCCCCAGGTCAATCGATTATAAGTCGCAGGAAATCGAAAATAAACTCAGGTTTGAAAACAATATCCGATATGGAGATTATAAGTTTGTTTATATGGCAGGTGCCGAATATTCGAAATATTTTAATGAAACAACGCAACAGATATTTATTCAAAACCAATTATCGACACTATACTATAAATCCAATCTCGATCTTTTCAAATTCGCTGCATCAGCACAACTGAGCAAAAATTTTATGTCGGAAAGATTCAGTTTATCAGCCGGAGTAAGAACCGATTTCAATAGTTACAGCAAACCGATGCGAAATCCTCTGAACCAGCTTTCACCGAGGTTTTCAGCATCTTACGTATTAAACGGCAAGTGGGCTGTAACCGCCAATGTTGGCAGATATTATCAACTACCGGCTTATACCGCTCTGGGATTTCGGGATAATGCTGGTGTGCTGGTGAATAAAGCGAATGAACTCAGGTATATAGGAATCAACCATTATATTGCCGGTTTACAATATGTTCCACGTGAGGATATTTTCTTTTCGCTTGAAGGATTTATGAAACAGTATTTCAACTATCTTTTTTCGGTAAACGACTCAATAAGCTTAGCCAATAAAGGCGCTGATTTTGGTGTGTTTGGGAACGAGGAAGTTGTTTCTAAAGGAAAAGGAGAAGCGTTTGGATTTGAAATACTGAACCGTACAAAACTGATTTCAGGTTTTAATCTGATGGCTTCATATACCTTTGTACGTAGCAGGTTCGAGGATAAAGCCGGAAGTTTGATCCCGTCAAGCTGGGATTTTAGGAATATATTCGTGGTGACAGCTACCAAAAACTTTAAAAGAAACTGGATTATCGGACTTAAATGGCGGTTCGACGGCGGCCTTCCTTTTACTCCTTACGATCTGTCGAAATCATCCATCGTTGATGCCTGGGATGCGCAAGGCAGGGCATATCTCGATTACAACCAATTGAACAATTTGCGTTTAGATCCGTATCATCAGCTCGATATACGCGTTGATAAAAAGTATTTTTTCGATCGGTGGTCATTCATGATTTATCTTGATGTACAGAATTTGTTTAATTCTGTGGCTACTTTTCAGGATGAATATATTCAGGAAACTGACGCAAATGGCATTCCGGTTAAAATAAACAATGGGTATAATTATGTTCTCAAACCTATTCCGAGTACGACGGGTACTGTGTTGCCAACCATTGGTATTATGGTCGAATTTTAATGTGTAACACTTTGTACATGTGCGGATTGTGTTATCTGAAAACAAAACCAATCCTGAATGAAATCCGGTTAAAATTGGTGTATATGCGCCTTGAATAGTTCGGTCCGTTGAAATAATCGTAGCCCGGTTGTTCGTAGGAAAGTTTTTGATATTGGTAACCGATTGAACAAATAAATGCATTTTTGTCACCCATGGCGATTTTGAACCCTATTTCGGGGTTAACAGTGATTCCTCCAAATGTTTTCTCAGTATTATAATTACCTTCCTTTTTTTTAGTCAAAGGGAAACTATAACCGGCTTTGATTGCAAAATAAGGTGTAAACCGTTCCGTGTTGATAAAATAATCAGCCTGAACAAATAAGGGAAGAACGCCCCATTGGTAATATTCGAAACCCACTCCAATACCGGTAAACCAATGCTTACTGAACTGATAACCAGTTACTGAGGTTATCGAAGGGTAGGGTAGGTTGCCATCTACTCCTTTACCAAATAGCAAACCTAAGGATGTACTATTATAATAACCTTTGGTTTGTGATATAAAATTATTTTCACCAACATTGAATTTTAAACTATCAAATTCCTGAAAACGAATGAGATAACTACCACAATCATTGTTAATCCTTATCCCTCTTAATGAATCATTTTGAACAATTCTACCATATACTATCGTTCCGTTCTTTAGATAGACCTTATCTGTGACACGATTCTGCGCAGTTAACGGCTTCAATACCGAGAGCAGGATGATTATAGTTAAAACGGGAAAGTAAGCTGCCAAATTTGAATTTATACTGTGTTTCATGTTTTATGGTATTGACACAGGAATCTGACTGATGAGAATCAAACTATCTAAGTTTGAATAATCGTATTGGTATAAGCCGTCAGCACCAATCATCATCAGTAAACCATCCAATGGGATAACATCATAGGTCTTTATATCCTTAAAATGGGCAATTTGATTTTGTGTAATTTCCTGTGGATCAGTAGCATCATACACTTTCAAACCGGCATCTCCATCGCATATAAACAGAATATGGTTTTCGATGGCAAGACCATACGGATTAAACATCGGGTACGATTTTACAAGAAATGGGTTTGCGATAGAAGAAATATCCACAACATCCAACTGGTTGGTAAAACCATTACACTGTGTCCCCGAACGTAGGGTAACATAGGCATAATTGCCTTCGATTGCAACCGGATCGCACGAATTGATATGATTAAAAGACGAGAGATATGTAGGTGTGGCGGGCGATGTAATATCGTAAACAACCATACCCGTGGTTGTTCCAAGGAAAAGTTTGTTATCATAGGGGAAAATTGTCTCCACCATCCTGTCAAGCATCACATCTTGTCCTGTAGTTATACCAGGTATCGAACCCACATTAAATAACTTTAAGCTGTTGTTTTGCACTGCATACAAATAATCGTCATTGACCGTGAAACGTGCCATTGAGCCGCTTATGCCCGAAACTGACGGGTTTATGCTGACTTCAGCTGAGCCGATGGTTGGGACTCCCAGCCCGTCAGAAAGCACGATATCTTTTCCGTAATAGGAACCTTTTTCAATCATTTCGGTAATTTCTTTTGTTTCCCAACCGGTTACAACTCCTTTCGAGAAATCGAGGCCGTAAACAGGGTACGAATAATCAGGTGCTGGTAGCACATTCGGAAAAGCATTTTGAATTCTGTCAATCTCAACAGGGTTCATCGGATCGGTGATATCAATGGCGACGAGGTCGATATAACTGTCGGCCAGCAGGATATTATTCCGCATGGCCATATCCATATTACCCGGAATCTGAATAAATGCAACAGTTACAGGTTGTGCCGGGCTCGAGTTATCAATAATATGTATGCCTTTGTTAATTTCATTGATGAACAGAAAATTGTCTTTAAAGTAAATTTTTCCGGGATTTGTCAATGGAATATCCGTTGATTTCATAACACTTTTTCGAAAAGTATCGAAATCGAGATAAACCGGGATGTTTGCAGTATAGGTTACTTTTTCGTAGGTACGATCATTACATCCACTAAATGAAGTAATTACCAACAAAGTGACAACGAAATAGGTGAGCAATAATCTGGTAGTTTTCATGACGACAATGTTTTGAATTAAGGATGTAAATTTACGGACAAAATAACCGGAATGATAGCTTTTTATTGGAAAATAAGAATTTAAATACGTAAAATATTTCTTTAGGATTTGTTAAATTCATTAAATGATATCGTATATTTGCTATACACGCTTAAAAATAAAAGTCATGGAAAAAAAGGAAATTTCGCTTTTCGTAAAATGCCCGCTCTGTGGTAAGTCGTTGATGGATGACGAGTTTTTGTTGGGCAACAAACCGAGTGTACGGGTTAATATTCAGACGGTTGAAGACAGGGGGGTGTTGCACCTTTGCTCAATTTATGGATGCACGTTGAAACATATCGGTATACCTGTTGCTGAAGGTGAAGTGGTTGATATGTTTTGCCCACATTGCAACAAAGAATTGGGAATAAGTGATAAATGCCCTGAATGTGAGGCACCTATGGTTTCATTTGTGATTCGTGCCGGTGGTGTTGTGCGGATTTGTTCGCGTAATGGTTGTGCGAGCCATCATATTGTTTTTAAGGATGTTGCGGATGAAATGTCGAAGTTTTACTACGAATATGGGTTTTAGGTAAAGCCTGAATCCCTGTTATTTGGCTTTACTTTTGAAATCTTTTCTTTTTAATTCGAACTGATTAGCTAATTTTCCAATAAAATACGCTGCTATTGCTACGACAACTACATATTTTGAAAGTAATTCAGTATATCCAAAGTAATTAATCATCGTGAATATCCCTGCGGATATTGCTATGAAAGCAATGTCGAAGATAGAGATGTGTTTCATTTTATTACCCTATTCCTTATTTTATATGTAAATTATTTCCTGGTATTATTTCCTTAGAACCCCATGAGCTTTTAACAAATTCTCGGCAATTGTTCACCGGCTGGCATATCGACAATGCGTTTACCTCCAACCGAAGTAATCAGCCAGGTTTTGCCCGGGTGATTTTCAACAATTTCACCGATGATAGCCGAATCTTTACCCAATGGATGTTGTTGTAGCTGTGATAGGATCAGGTTGGCCGATCCGGCTGCTACCACCATTACTACTTTTCCTTCATTGGCTACAAAGAGTGGATCAAAACCAAGTAATTCGCACATACCACGTACATTCTCACGTACCGGAATTTTATCTTCCAATAGATTGATTCCAAATGTTTTATGTTGGCAAAGTTCGGCTAACACAGTTCCCAGTCCACCGCGTGTGGCATCACGCATGAATTTCACGGTTGTATGGTTCTGAAGAATATCTGATATCAATCCGTTTAAACAGGCACAATCCGACTCTACCGGACTGTTTATTTGCAGCTTATTACGTGCACTCATCACAGCCATACCATGATCACCAATATAACCGTTGACAATTATCTTATCTCCTGGTTGTACGTTTTCAGCAGATACTATCCCTTCTAAGCCGGTATGTAAAGTTCCAACACCGCTTGTATTGATGAAAATTTTATCGCATTTACCTCGTTCAACAACTTTGGTATCACCCGTAACGATCTTTACCCCGGCATTTTCTGCTTCATTAGCCATGGATTGAACTATTTTTTCAAGATCAGCAAGCGGAAATCCTTCTTCAAGAATGAAAGCGGCGCTCAGAAAGAGTGGTATAGCACCCGAAACAGCCAGATCATTCACGGTTCCTGCAATAGCAAGTTTCCCAATATCTCCGCCGGGGAAAAAAATAGGATCAACTACAAATGAATCCGTTGTAAAACATAATTTACCAGACAAATGCGGAAGTAAAGCCGAATCGCCCTGCACAAGCAGCAATTCGTTCCGGAAATATTTAACAAACAGGCCGGAGATTAAATCATGGGTCAATCGTCCACCACTTCCGTGACCCAACAGAATCGTTTCATTGTTTTTCATTGCTTCATTCCCGATTATATTTGTAATAGGCCGCACATGCACCTTCATTTGAAACCATGCATGCACCAACAGGTTCTGAGGGTGTGCAGGCTTTCCCGAAGAGTTTACACTCAGTGGGTTTTGCAATTCCTTTAAGAATGATACCGCAAATGCAACCCTTATCTTCTTTTAATGGTTCAACCGCGACATCAAAGATCTTTTCAGCATCGAAGTCTGCATAGTTATCGTTTATTCCAAGCCCACTGTTTTCTAATATTCCCAACCCGCGCCACCAATCATCGCGCAAACAGAAAACTTCGTCCATTATTTCCTTTGCCTTAGCGTTACCTTCGGGTTTAACCGCACGCGAGTACTGAATTTCGACCGAGGGTTTGTTTGTTTCAAACTGTTTTCCAAGCATATAAATGCTTTGCATCAGGTCGAGTGGCTCAAACCCACTTACCACTACACCCAACCCATATTTTTGAGGAATAAAATCAAAAATATGTGATCCGGTGATTGTACTTACATGCCCCGGACCGATATAACCCTGAATATTTACCCCTTCATCGATGAGCGCTGCCATGGGTGGCGGCATGATTTTATGTGCGCTGAAAACCGAAAAATTAAACAATCCGGCCATCTGGGCTTTCATGATACCGGCGGCTGAACCGGGAGCCGTCGTTTCGAATCCGATACCAAGAAAAATTACTTTTTTATCGGGATTATCCTGTGCAATTTTCAAGGCATCCAACACAGAATAAACGATCCGGATGTTGGCTCCTCTGGCTTTTTCTTTATCCAGACTGGAAGTCGATCCCGGAACACGTATCAAATCACCATAGGTGGTGATGATAACATTAGGTAACTTACTGTAAGCAATGGCTTTATCGATATATGAACGGCTGGTAACACAAACGGGGCATCCTGGTCCGGAAACGAGTTCAACGGTTTCAGGGAGTAAATCGGGAATACCAAAGCGTTGTATTGCCATGGTATGTCCACCACAGACTTCCATCAAACGGATTTTTTTTGTCGATGTTTTTTTGATTTGTGCCGCGAGAGAAAGAATTTTTTCTTTGTCCCGATACTCATCTATATATTTCATAATCAGATTTTAAACGATTCTTCTTCCCGATATTCTCTCTTCTTCGTCGAGGATTTCGTTGAAATCTTCGAATTCATCAAAGAGTTTTAGCGTTTCTTCCGCATCCTCTTTACTTATTTTTTGAATCGCAAACCCAGTATGTAACAATACAAAATCACCAATTTTAAGATCATCAATATCAAGCATTAACAGGCTCGCACGATAGGTGGCCCCACCAACAGAGCAAACTGCCATATCTTTCTCAATTGATTCAATTTTTGCCGGTACACTTAAACACATAATAGTAGTTTTAAAACCTGTTTTTATGGTCAGAAACGCAAATATAGATATTATTCAGCTTCATCCTTTTCATTAAGATTTGCATAGCTTCAACTTCAAAGCCGGCTACGATAGGAAGCAGCGATTGCCAATTGTCCGAGTGCGATACCACCATCATTTGAAGGTACTTTTTCGTGTGAATAAACTTCGAATCCTTCGCGTTTAAGCAATTGTTCTGAAAGTCCAAGCAGGTATTTATTCTGGAAAGTACCACCCGACAATACGACTTTGTTAATATTATTTTCTTCTCTGAGTCGTTTTGCGAGATCGAGAATCATTGCCACGATCGTATTATGAAACTTTGTTGAAATCAGGGATATCTCCGTTTTATTTTGGATGTCGCTCAATATTTGATGAAACATTTTATAAAATACAATCGTTTTATCTTCAATTTGATACAGGTATTTACCTTTACAATCACTTACAATAATCGACTCAAGTAGCATGGGCGCTTCGGCATGATAGGATGCCTGGGTACAAATACCCGTAATAGCCGCGACAGCATCAAAAAGGCGACCAGCACCTGAACTTAACGGACAGTTTATTTTTGCATCGATTATTTGCGTCAGTAACAGTATTTCCTGTTTTTCGACTTTTTCGAGAAACGGCAAACCGGAATACAATAAGGGTTCGCCAAAATATTTGTACAAATACGATAAGGCTGTTCGCCACGGATATTTAGTAACCTGATCACCACCTGGAAGTGGAACCGGATCGAAATGAAATTTTCTATCATATTCCTGAAAATCAGCGATAAATACTTCACCACCCCAGATGGTGCCATCATCGCCAAAACCAGTTCCATCGAAAGCAAAACCGATAACTTTCTCATTCAATCCGTGTTCGGCCATGCACGAAGCAATATGTGCGTGGTGGTGCTGAATTTCGATTGTAGGTACACCTAAACTTCGTGCAAAATTTGATGAAAGGTAATCAGGATGCGAATCGCAGGCGACAAATTGATTTTCAAAACGAAACAATTTGCTGAACCTATCGACAGACTCCTCGTAAAATTCCATTGTTTCGGCATTCTTTAAGTCTCCAATATGTTGACTGAATATAACTTGACTTCCTTTACCTAAAGCAAAAGTATTGGTTAATTCGGCGCCGGCAGCAAATATGCCTTCCGTAGTAAACGATGTTAAAACAGGAGACGGAACATAACCTTTTGACCGACGCATGACACGTACTTTTTCATTTACAACAAATACGACAGAATCATCAGCACGGTTATAAATCTCCCGATTATAAGTAACCACAATATCAGCAACCTGGCTCAATTCATCTAAAGCTATACTGTCGGTAATGCATACCGGTTCGTCGGTCATATTTCCGCTTGTGAATACAATCGAATTGGTCACCAAATTGTCAAATAATTGGTAATGGATAGGCATCGATGGCAGTACAATACCTGTCGTATTCAGTTGCATACTCACCGAAGGTGCCATTGGTATTTTATTTCGCAACAGCACTATTGGCCGTCGCCATGAATCCAAAATTTCCTCTTCTTTATTGTTCAGTTTGAATTGTTCTTTAACAATCTGCATGTTTTTACACATGACCGCGAAAGGTTTTTTCTCCCGTTGTTTTCTTATTCGTAATCTCGAAACTGCTTGTTCGTCGTGCGCATTACAAATGAAATGATAACCCCCGAAACCTTTCAAAGCGATTATTTTACCATTTTCAATTTCATTGGCAATGAAAGCCAGGATATCTCCGGTTTTTACCGGCCTTTCGCTGTTTTCAATACGATAAACCGGACCACAATGAGTACAGGCTATGGGTTGGGCATGAAAGCGGCGATCTAAAATATTTTCATATTCACCTTTACAAACCGGACACATCTCAAAAGGCTGCATGGTTGTTTGATGGCGGTCATAGGGTAAGTCTTTAATAATAGTAAATCTCGGACCGCAATTGGTGCAATTGATAAATGGATAACCAAGGCGGTGGCATTGGGTTAGCAAATCGTGCAGACAATCGTCACAAACAGCAATATCAGGACTTACTTCGGTGATTGATTGAGAGTTACTACTGCTTTTTTTTATGTTGAAATCTTTGAAATGTTCCAGTGGTATTTTTGTTTTCGTTAGCGAAGCGATGGATGCAGCAACAGGAACTTTTGAATAAATATCATGAATTAAACTTTCAATTTGCGATTCAGTACCTTCGGCATGGATTTTTACACCTTCATTATTGTTTTCTACCCAGCCTAAAATATTGTTATCTAATGCTATACGATAGATAAATGGTCTGAATCCAACGCCCTGAACCAAACCCTTAATTTCGATACGGTATGCAATAACAATATCACCCACGCTGATTTTTTTGGTGCAAAGCTATAAAAAACAGAACGCTTTAGAGAATCATATTTTGTGAGGAAATCCTGAAATTTCATTCAATAACATGCATTGTAATTTGAATTGCCTTTCATAACTTTGCATGATGCGAATGAATTCTGTAAAAAGCGTATTTGGGATTCAAAGTCCTATTAAAATTATCATCTTAATCATTGTTTTGATTCTTCCAGGCATCATCCGATCACAAAGTGAGAATGCAATCCTGAATCAAGGGAAAACAGAGCCTTCTGTTGAATCGGATAGCATCAATTTTGCCATAAAATTGAAAGCAAAGGCAGATTCATTGCTGGAAGATATGCATTATCTCGAAGCTGAAAATACCATCATACAAGCTTATGGAATCGCTAAGCGTTTCAATGACAAAAAGTTACTTGGTAAATTGTGTAACGGTCTTGCTGAGTGCTATAGTATGACAGGAAGGCATGAAAAGGCTGAAGAACTTTATAACGAAGCTTTCCAATTGTACAGTTCAATTCCAGATACCAATGCAATGGCAGTGATATTAATCAATCTGGGTGATGAATATGCCAAGACCGGTCGAACTGAATTAGCGGCGGAAACGGAACTCAAGGCAATTAAACTTAAAGAAGATAGTCGCAATTACCGGAAACTGGCATTTTATTATCAGAAACTGGGTGAATTGTTTATTGAACGTGACAATGCCAAATGGGAAGAGTATGCTATGAAGGCACTTGCGCTTACCAGAACGCCTGAATACACAACACTTTATGCAACAGTGGCTGTGTATAATGATCTTGGTGCGATCTGGCGGATTAAAGATGATTTCGTAAAAGCAGAAGCATATTATGATACCATGTATCGCATCAGCGAAGAAGCCGGATACAAAAAAGGAATTGCTACTGCTACTTCTGAGCGTGCATTGTTGCTTTATGATCAGGGTAAATATCAGGAGGCACTCCCGGTGGCATTAAAAGCTTACGGAATAATCGAAGATTCGAACGATGATTACAAAATCGTTTATGAAGCAACACTCATCGCACGTATTTTGCTCAAACTGAATAAACCTGCTGAAGCCATTGCAAAGTTAATTCCTGCCCTGGTAAGAGCTGAAAAGGCTGATTTGGTACCCGAAATTCTTGAAGCAAGAAAATACTTATCGAGAGCCTACCAGGATGTTGGTAACTACCAAATGGCGTATGAAATTCAAAACAAATGGATCAGTCTGAAAGATTCCCTTGACGGAATCGAGGTTAGGCAGGCCCTGGACGACCTGCAAACCCGTTTCGAAACTGAGAAGAAACAACAGTTAATCAATAGATTAAACGATTTAAACCTTGAACATGAGCGACGAAACACACTTTTTATCACTTTGTTGGTTGTTTCAACGGTTGCCTTACTATTACTCGTTTTTCTTTTAAGATTACGTAATAAAAGCATTCGGCAAAATAGATTTTTACACGAGAAAGAACAGGAAATAATGCATATTGAACACGTTCAGTTAGTGCGCGATCTTGAGTATAAATCGCGCGAATTAACCATGGCAGCTGTTCATCTGATCAATAAAAATGAAGTATTGAATGATTTGAAAAGTAAACTATCCGGTGTTGGTGATAAGGCAGTTGAAATGAATCATGTGATCCGGCTGATTGATCAAAATCTGAATCTTGATAAGGACTCACAAAATTTTAACCGGCATTTTGAAGAAGTTCATCCTGATTTCTTTATGAAATTAAAAGATAAATTTCCTTCAATTTCAAACAATGAAGAAAGATTGTGTGCCTATCTGTATATCAATATGAATACCAAGGAGATATCACAAATGCTTAATGTTACCATTGCTGCTGTGGATAAGGGACGAAACCGTCTCAGAAAGAAACTTGATATTGGTTCTGAGGTGAATCTGAATGAGTTTTTAAAACGGCTTTAATATGACAGCCCTATTGTTTTTAACTTTATCACTGAAATACTTTTTTCAATCTTTTTCGTGCTGTCATAGCATTGTCATAGCTGTTTTTTTGGCATTGTGGATAAGTACTATCACCTTTGCAGTAAAAAAAAAATATTTTACAATTCTTCACTACCACCCAATTTAAAAATTTGATCTTATACTACCATATCGTCAATAATCCGGTTTATATATTAACAAAAATCAAATCAGGGAAAAGCTTTTCCGATGATGTTAAAACCAGTTTAAAGTTTAATGAGAAATAATGTTATTGGAATTAAAAATAAACAAGCAGAAAGCATTTTTCGGATCTTGAAAAAGGTTGTGTTGCCAATTAGATAAGCATTACACAAATTATGGCCCAATGCTTTTCATAGAATAGGAACTCGGAATGATACCAGACAATAAGTTAATCGATTAATATCCAATAGTTTAAAGTCAAATAATATAAACAAATTTTTAAGACACACAAAATGAAGAATTTAGGTAGATTTTTAATGACGATCCTTTTTTTAGCCACTGTGCATTCCTTGTCGGCACAGATTAAACTTAATATTCCAAAAAAGATAGAGAAGGAGGCCAATAAACGATTAAATAAGAAAACGGATCAGGCGATTGACAAATCATTCGATAAGATGGAGAAGGATGTGGATGAGACAGTTAGCGGGAAGAACACTGATAAGGACAATGAAAAAAAGGATGTTGGAGCAGTGAAAGAAGACGCAAAAAGTGATCAAAAGAAAGAGGTTAAAGATGAAAATAATGCTGTTGTTTCAGCTACGGAACCGCCACAGGAGTTGAAGCCTGCACTCACATGGGCTAAATATGACTTCGTACCCGGAACAGAAATCATTTTTGAAGATGATTTCAGGGGTGAAACAAATGGTGAATTCCCTTCACGCTGGGATATAACAAGAGGAACAGTTGAGATGGCACAATTTGGAGATGATATGGTTGTTTATTTTCGTAAAACCAATTCAAACGGACCTGATGCAATTCTTCCGTACCTTAAAAACCGCAGTGAAGATTATCTTCCCGACGAATTTACAGTAGAGTTTGACTGTTATTTCTATGGAAAGAAAAGCGAAAACAATACCTATTATTTATTTTTCTACGATGCCAAAAACCAGATGAAGATTATGTCACCCAGTAAACCGATCAGGGTTGTATTCAACAGTGTAACTTATGATCATATTGGAGAGAAATATCCTGGTCAGGATGAATTGAAACCCATTGCCGGTTGGCGTCATGTGGCCGTATCGTTCAATAAACGTGTTATTAAAGCATATCTCGACGATACCCGGCTTGTAAATATCCCCAATATTGAATTTAATCCGACAGGAATCATGTTATCTGTAGCCAACGTTGCCGGTGTCAATAAGCCATTTATTAAAAATGTACGGATTGCCAAAGGAGCCGTACCCTTGTATGATAAATTTCTGGTTGATGGAAAATTCGTAACCACCGGTATCAAATTCGACGTGAACAAAGCCACTATCAAACCTGAATCGATGGGAACGGTCAATTATGTGGTAAAGATGATGACCGATCATTCTGAATTGAATTTCTCGGTTGAAGGTCATACCGATAGTGATGGAGAAGATGCTTCGAACCAGAAACTGAGTGAAGCACGTTCAAAAGCAGTTCTTGAAACAATGGTAAAACTTGGTATTTCGGCTGACAGGCTAACAAGCAAAGGCTGGGGAGAAAGCAAACCCATGGTTGGAAACGACAGTCCGGAAGGCAAAGCCCAGAATCGCAGGGTTGAGTTCGTGAAGTTCTAAGGAAAATTCGTTTTGACCGATTTTGAGTCGGGCAAACTTGTGTATTCTTCGATGATTTGAAACAAATCTTGTAAAAAACATAAAATGAAGTACTTATCAAATATTCTGAAAACCTTTTTGGTTTTCATCGTCATCCTTTCAGGCACTGTGCATGTTGTTGGTCAGTCGATGAATTGCAGTCATTTGGACGAGGAAAAAGTAAAGCAACTGTTTGAGGAAGCCAAACGTCTTGAACTTGCAGGCGATGAACAAGGTGCCAAAGCAGCCATGGATCAGATAAGCCAATTGGTTGAAGCTGACCTTATGCAAGCATTGGAACAGCCAATCCCTGATCCGGCAGGTCTTTTTTGTAAACCCAACCCTACAACCGATTATATTGACTGCATTCTTAAACTCACAGCAAGGGTTGAACTTAACGGAAGTAATCCGGAACTTACTCATAGAGGTATGGAAAGGGCCAAAGAAGGAGTGGAGCTGTGGACCAGCCAGTTCGCCTATACCATTCCACCTGTTGGGGATGAACTTTGCAGAGATTATCTTGCCTGTATTTTCAAAGCAATGGCGCAGCGAGAGTTAATAAATGTTACGCACAACGAAGTGGACGATTTGCTTCAGGCCAAAGCCGACGAAATTCTGGAAAAAGGATGCGATCCCTGCGAAACAAAATGGGTTGCAGTTGGTAAAGTTGATATTGAATGGACGAATGACGATGAACACGTAACCATAGCAGGTTATGCGCAATGGCAGAATTTTCACCTCATCGCAAACCTCTCTGAGCTGGAAGATAACTGCATGCATCTCGATTACGATGACCGGCTAACATTTCCTTATGCCTGTGATGGAGGAGTTATTTCGCATAAAGGTGGTAAACTGCAGAAAACAATGCAGATGACAGATGGAGATCAAACTTTTGCAACTGATATGGTGGACGCTGACCTCATCATTTGCGCATCAAACACAATCGCTCCAACCGATCTTAGTCTGCATGCATATCTCGGTTTTTCTGAACATGGCGAAGCAGTGGTGATATCATTGGTTGAACAAACTGCAGCCATCAAAGCAAGAAAACCTTTTAAGGTCTCCAATACTGTGAGGAATGAGGAAATCCCATCCTATTCTGCCAGATTTGAGTTTTATTTCTATCCAATCTCCGGCTGGGAATTGCCTGAATAACAACGAATTTTATTATTTTATCAATCTATAAAACTATTAAAAAATGAAAAAAACAATTTTATCTGTGATGTCTTTCGTAATCGCAATGATTGGATTTGCCCAACAGGATTACATGAACATGAAACAGTTCGATGTGAAATCAGGAAAAATCGAGTACAAAATCGAAGGCAAAACCAATGGCACCAAAACACTTTGGTTTGACGATTATGGCAGGTACCAGTATGAACACACGGTAACATCTACCAAGATGTTCGGAATGACTACCAAGGCAGAATCTCTTAAAATCAGAGATAAAGAATGGATGTACGACATTAATCTGGTTGAAAAAACTGGAACAAAGATGCATGTTGACAATGCAAATGAAATGCTCAATGGAGTGACCGATGCAACAACTGATGATCAGTTAAAGAAATTTGGCGAAGATATGCAGAAGGATATGGACATGAAAGATGGTGGCACTGAGTCTTTTCTTGGAAGAACATGCAAAGTAACGACAAGTGGTAAACTCAATTCAAAAACCTGGGAATACAAGCGAATTTTTCTCAAATCCACGGTTGAATTAGGCGGAATTCTTGGTTCATCCAATGAAGAAGCTACATCATTTGAAGAAAATATTTCAATTCCTGCTTCAAAGTTTACTGTTCCATCCGGAATTGAAATTCAGGAGATTGATTTGAACAATATTTATGGAGTGGAAGGGGAAGAATAATTCCCGTGCTTTTAAGATAATTAGGGGTTTTCTGAAAGGAGAACTCCTTTTTTTTGCCCACGTTCTGCTTAGTTTGCAACTAAGTCGTCGTTATTCCCCGGACTCACCGTTGCATGAATGTTTATCCGGACTCACCATTTGGATAGTGGTCGGTTGGCTATGATGATTCGTGGTTTGATGGTTTTACTAAGTTGAAAGGATTTGATGTTTTTTATGTCCTTTTGAAAGGCAATACCGAATGGAGAAATGTAAAGGCCAATCAAAGATTGACCTAACATTTCTTTCCTTCGGCATTATAACAATTGTTTAAATTGAAAAAGATGATTTAGACAGGTATAAAAGGACGAAAACCTTTTGTCTGAACAAAGCTTCCCCGCGCTCTGCCGAAACACAGGAAACCCAGGCAAAGGAGTGTCTCGTCACGTCATGCTGACGCGACGAGACCAAACGGCCTCTGGGTCGCCTTTGCCGGATTTCCATGTGTTTCAACATTCACGCATCACCTGGCCCGCCGTTCAGACAGGCCTGCGCTCTGCTTCGTAATATGATTCTGCTAAGCGAGGAACATTGTAAATTCAAACCAGTCACCAGCAACCACCTGTACGCCGCAGGCGGGTAACCACCTGTCCACCAAAGGCTCAGCTAAATATAAATGCATATAAAACTTGACTTTTTACTTTCGGCTATTGTACTTTTGAATCCTATTTGCATACCCAATCACAAGAATCAGTTTTACGAATACAGGAAAACCCGCCAGGGAATTTCGAAATACGGACAACCAGACCATGAAAATGTCGTATTATTCTGTTGATACACACCTCACGTCTCCTGAACTTAACCAATATCAGGTTCAGGTGGACAATTGGACAGTAAATACCAACAACTGTTCGCTCGATGCATATTACTGGTTGCTCGATGCATATTTCTGGTCAATTGATGACAACAACTGGTCGCTTGATGCCAAAAACTGGACGCTTAATGCATATTTCTGGTCTCTCGATGCCTACAACTCCTCTCTCGATGCCAACAACTGGTCTGACAGGCCGACAAACAATCTCCGCAACCTTTCTTTCTCCCAATGGATACAAGCAATCAATTATTTATTCATTAAAAAAAAACGAAATGAAAAAGAATCTTATTAACCGGCACCGGATGATTACGATGGTGCTTGATTTTTTGAAGAAAAACGTTGAAACGTTAAACCTCATCCCGGCACTTGCTGCCCTGATCACAGCATTGGAATCTTTGTATCAAAAGATCAATGCTGCTGAAAAAATGCAACTAACCGATCCGAAGGCTCGCACGCAAACCAAGGAAGAATTGAAGCAAAAGCTGATTGGCCAGATGCTTGAGATCATCAAGCGGGTGAAAGCATTTGCCATGGTAAGCAACGACCTGGTACTGAAAAGCATTGTGGATTACAGCGGTACCCAGTTGGATGCCATGCCACAGGAAAACATGGTGGTTGCCTGCCAACATATTCTTGAAACATGCAGCCCACGGCTGGGTGAGATGACCGGTTATGGTTTGAATGAAGGCCAGATTACTGCGGCTACAGAAAGCCTGAGCCAGTTTGAACTATCCATCAAAGGACCTAAAAACGCCCGCGACGAGCGGAAAAAGGGTACCGTAAAATTAGATACCCTGTTTACCGAGTCTGTTGAACTGTTGCTGAAGATTGATACGCTAATGGAACTTGTGGGTATTGATAATGCCGACATGCTGATCGATTACAAAAACCTCCGGATGGTTGACGACCTGCGTGGGAAATCGAAAGGCGGTAAGACAGGCGAAACGGGTCTGATGGGCAGCGTGACTGATGTGGAAACCGGCAATGGACTGGCTGGTGTGAGCATGCAACTGAACGGTTCTGCTTCGGCAGCCACTACTACCGATGCTGACGGCAATTACAGCTTTATATTGGCAAAGGCCGGAACCCATAACCTGAAAGCTACCTTAAACGGCTATGCAGTGCACAACGAAGCCAATATTGCCGTTACCGAAGGTGAATATACCGAAGTTGACATTGAACTGGAGGCTTCGATTTAGTTTAAAATAAACCTGTATCCGGGGGAGGAGGAAGGTTTTTTTGGAGTGCGGAGTGAGCTAAAGTTCGGAGTGAGCTAAAGTTCGGAGTTCGGAGTGAACTACATGCCAGACTGCGCCAACAGACTGGAAGTGAAAAATGCAAAGTGAAAAGTGGCCTGCCTCGGCAGCACGAAGTGGCCACTTACCAGTCACCAGTCACCAGACACCAGCCAATAGCTAAATGCTAACAGCCAAAGCCTTAGAGAAAGTACCACTTAAAAATAATTACAAATAAAAATAGGTTTATCCATAACTCATCGATACATTTGTTATGCCTTTAACAGCAACACAAACCTTTAAGCCTGAACAGATATGAAAATGAGGCGGATTTACTTGAGAAGTATTGAGAAAAAGAAAGGGGTTTTGGGTTGGAAAAAGTGTAGTTGCAAATTCGTTACATAAGATAAACAAGAAATAACAGTTATCCAGTCAATTTTATAAACTTATAGATATTATGATATGAAAAAAATCTGACATGCTCTTTATTAACCATTTTTAAAACTTTATATTATGACAACTTTAAACTTTTTGTTAACAACACCACCTAATTGGTTTGTCTACTCATCCGGATTTGCTTCGATAATTGCTTTGCTTTTTGTAATATTGTACTTTATTAAGCCTTGTTTGAAAATAACAGATGAAAGTGATTACTCAAAGAAAAAAATTAGGATTAAATGTGTAAACAACAATTTTCTTAGAAGTACAATGAAAGATATCCAATGTGATATTGTAGTTTCAGAAGCTAACTCTTTTTATATTACAGACACTTTAGAACTTCAAAAGGATTGGATAACAGGAATTTGCTATCATGATAATTATATTTTTAAGGTTAAGAATATACCAGATAATTTTGATAATAAGCATTACCTGAAAGTTAGAATACTTGCAATAAATATTTTAGGTATAAAGAAGTTTTATCAAAGAGTTTTTAAAATTGATTGAGTCATCAAGAAAACCCTACAATTTCAACCTGTATAATTAAATTCTGATCAAATAATTGATTAATAATCGAAGTATGGCTATTCGAATCATCTGGTTTTTTGATTTATGTTAGCTTCAAACTCAAGAAAAAAAATTGATAGCTGATACTAATCCTCTTTTCGTGAAATGTTTCGTACACTTGTGATTACAAATCCGCGCCACTGGGGTCAAATTTTGATTAATTTTGGTCGTAGAATAATTTAACAATAAAAATGATACAATTAGAGAATATAAGTCATGTTTATCGTGGATTACTTTTAAGAAGTAGAGCATTTGCATCATTTAAAAGAGATGAGTTGGACATCATTAGTGAAGATATTATTAGTCAATATAATGATGTTGATGAAATATTTGATCCAATGAGTGGGTATGGTGGCGGAATGTATTATTTCGCTAGAAAAGGATATAAGACAACTAATGTTGAACTTAATCCACCAGCATATTATTGGCAAGTTTTAATTAATCCACAGAACACAGAATCCATTATAAAAATAATTAATTCAATCCTTGCCTATCGGGATAAGTGGCCCATTCTTCATGAGAAATTTTCAATTTCGGATGAAATTTTTGCAGAACCGGCAATTAAACACATTCGATTTTTGTATGAAATGATTCTCAATAGGTCTAAAAAGAACGATCTATTATCAATATCAATACTTCTACCTTTTGTTTCCAGATTCGCAAACTATATAAAAAGTTCTACAAATATTACTCACTTTAAACATGGTGGTTTTTGTTCATATGTTGGATGGGACGATGATTTTGAAGAGTATCTTAATATATTACAAGAAAGACTCTTATTAGATGTTGTAAATTTTAAAGAGTCGAATCATAAAAACATATTATCAGACCTTATGAATTTGGATTTATCAGATAAGTTTAAGTTTTTCGTCACATCACCACCGTACCCAAATTATCGAGATTATTCAAAACTATTCAAAATAGAAAATTGGATACTTGATAACATAATATATTCAAAACCAACAGATTTTAAATATATGATTGGATCAAATAATGTTAGCGGAAAAAAGTTTGGTGACATACAATCAAACAAATCAAATATTTTTTTAACCACACTATTAGATAAGTCAAAAAAATTAACGAAAAAATCACGAAGAGATATCGAAACATATTATCACCCGTATTTTTCTCAATATTTTTATAATCTGCAAGAGGCTTATAAAAAGCTTGATTCATTATTAGAAAGGAACGCAATTGGATATATTGTGGTTAATGATAACATAACCAGAGATATTATTATACCAGTTGGTGCATCAATTTGCGATATTTTTAGAAATTTAGGATTTGACGCAGATGACATAGATGCTTCTCAAATAAATCATTTTGGTAACATTGGCAAAATGGCAAAACGAATCAATTCTCAGCACACTCGTCATATAATTAAAGTATGCAAAAAGTAAGTAAAACGAATATAGGTTTATTTGTAAAGTTGATTGATAATTTCGGATGTGTTGTATTCTCTCCATTTTCAGGGCTCTTCTTTGCTATTGCACAACCATATATCAATGATGTAGTTGCATTTTGTAATAATAAAACATATAACTTACCTGATCATGTTGTTGACAATCTATCAATCGGGATTAAAGGTTATGATAAAAGATTTGAAATACAACATTGGCTACCTAAAATTGAAAGTTTCTCTGCACAAGAAGTCTTGCCAGAAGATCCTTTAGTAGTTAATTGGTTAATTACTAATAAATGTAATTTTGAATGCAAATATTGTTACGCCTCCGATGTAATCGACAAAAAGGAGTTTGACCCGGTTGAAGTTAAAGAGGTAGCTCTAAAAATACTTTACCATGAACCAGTTGCAGTTACGCTTTCTGGTGGAGAGCCTCTATTAGAAAAGCAGAAGTTAATTGATGCAATATCTGAATTAGGAAATAAAACAGGAATTATTGTTGATACTAATGGATACATTTACGATCAGGAAATTGTAGAACTTTTCAAAAGATACAATGTTGTTGTACGCGTGTCTTTAGATTCGTTACACAACAAAATTAATAGTTGTATTAGGCCTGCTAAAAACCCTATTCTCGATAAACAAGTCTTAAATGTTATTATGTCGAATATTCAAGAGTATTTGTCTAATGAAATTCCCGTATTAGTGCATACAGTTGTAACATCCTTAAATGCAAGCAATTTGGAAGATTTATATGATAAATTTTCTCGGTTTGGTGTGAATGGCTTAAGATTATTTAGAGTTGTTACGCCAAATAATGAAAATCAACAGTCAGATTTTAAGGAGGTTATGTTAAGCAAATCGATAACAACTCTGGAAAAAGCACAAAAAAATATAAATGATAAATTAAAAAGTTTTCTGAGAGACATTAAATCTAACTCAAGATTTTCACTACAAATTGTAGATTCATCAAGTGATAGTAAAAATTCAGTAATACTTGTATTACCAAATGGTGAGTTTTATACTGAAAACATGTTTGGTAATTCAAAAATTAAGATCGGAAATACAAATCTCTTTAAAAAAGTTGACTTAAAACGACACTATATGAGATACTTAGGTAAATTAGACAATTAATTAATTATGAACACTACCGAAAAACCCCGCCCAAAAGTATTTATTAGTTATAGTTATGACTCTAAAGAACATGAAGAATGGGTGAAAAATTTTACTGATAAATTACGGACAGAATTTGGTATAGATGCAACTATTGATAAATATCAACTCAAGAAAACCTCAAACCTTAATCAAATAATGGTAGATGGTTTTGAGCAAAGTGATTATGTAATAATTGTTGCTACTAGAAATTATGCAAAAAAGGCTCAAATTTTTGAAAGTGGTGTTGCCTTTGAAACTAAACTAGCAACCATAATAAATAGAGATATTGATCTTAAAAATAAACTTATTTTTATTAAACGGGAAGTTTCATCCAAATTCAATGAAACATTACCTTTTCAATTCAAAGATTCGTATTTGTTAGACTTTTCTGATGATATAATATCTGAAAATAAATATAAAGAATTATATTATAAAATTTATGGCAAGGACTATTATTTAGAACCGGAATTGGGCCCAAATCCATTTGAGCAAAATATTTCCAATCAAAATAATGAATATGAAGTTAATAATGAAACTGTATTTAATATTTTTGAGCATACAGGATTTGAACCATTTTATTTAAGTTCTGAAAATTTAACAAGAAAATCGATTGTAATTTGGCCAATAGTACCACGCTTGCATATTAATTTGATTCATAAGGCTCAAATTGAAATCGTTAGAATTCTATTTCTATTGGGATGGGATACGAAAATAATAATTGCTAATTGTGGTGAGCATTCTGACATAACTCCAAATAAACAGGATGTTGAATTCAAAAAGAAATTAGAGGAAAGCCTTAAGAGAAGTAAGATTGAAAGATTTGAAATAAGTTTTCTAAATCAATATTTTACTCCTGATTTTCCTGACGGAGGTAATATTTTATCCAAATTTGTAAAAATCAGTTCTTCGATTAAAATAAATCAACTTACGGTATTCAATACTAAAGATGAAAGCTATAATGATGAGGCGCAAAAAAAGATTAATGATCGAACAACCCTTAAATATATAAGCCCATTATTTACTTGGGCTGCTTCAATTTATGAAGCTGAAAAATTTATCAACAAAAACGAAGGTAGCAAGCCTATTATTATCGCTGGTAAAGACGAAGAATCTCAATGGTCACATATTTTTAGAGAGATCAACTCAGAAATAGGGGCTGTATTTATCCCATTGTTAAAAGATGAAGATAATACTACTTTCTTTCAAGAAGGTCAAAAACTTGTGTTTTCAAAACCCCAACTATTGGAAAAATTAAGTAAAGGAAATATAGATAAATGGTTATCTCAATCCTTCATTTTTTTATCAAGTTTTCCTCAAAAAATAACGAATCTGGATTTTTGTAATTCGGATAATTGCATGCACAATAAAGATTGTTTTGAGTGTATGTTTTCAAATGGGAATGAAAAACTTCCTGCATTTGTTGATAAGCAAAAGTTCGTAGAATTAATTTTTCCTAAAATAAATCCAGCATAATATCTTAAAATTGAAACATTGGTTTACATAAAAAGTTACTATCATTATATTAGAAAAATAAATAGACTTATCCTCCACTTGCGAGGAAATTTAATCCCCTGCTGACGCGGATATGTTATCCATGTCCGATAAATATTGAAAACAAATAATTGCTCAGAAAATAATGCTTTGTTATTAAATTTGTAGTAAACTTTGAATAAAAGGCTAAGTTAGATGATTATATTCAATAAATAATTAAATGCCATGAAAACTAAATTACAAATTATTATCGGATTAATGTTGGTAATTTACTGTAGTACAGTTACATTAGCACAAGATGTTATTTTAAAAGATAATATTTTTAACGAACCCGATAAATGGGTTGAGGTAATTGACAAAGGAGATTATATATTATTGAAATTTGGAAATTGTGATACTGACACTGCAGCAATCTTTACCTGGAAGTACGAAACAGTTGTAAATGCATTTGAAAGTAGTAAATGTAAACAAACATCTGCTGAGAATATTGAAGAAGCCGGAAGGATTTTTTATGAAGTTCAAAAACGAAACATACTCAAAGAGACAAACAATTATCGTCCGGTCGCGGGAGTTATGGGATTTGAGTCAAACTCCGTCTACTTAATAAAAGAAAATTTTGATGTTTCTAAGACCTACATTATTGACTTAAAAGAAGCTATCCGACTCTACAATAAACAAAAGAAAATAGTAATCGATAAAGAGGATGATAAAATTGATGATAAACAAAGAAAGTCAGCAAAAAAATATAGACAAACGCTGTCTTACAAGAATTTTATCGTCTTTAAAAAAGATTCTATTTTTGATACGCTGTTAGATAAGTGTAGAGCTTATGATAAAAAACATTTAAAAAAATATGGTATCGAAAACATAGAGTCCATTATTGATAAAAATCTTAATGTGAAATATGCATTATATCTTGAATCACTTAGTCAAGCTGCTGAAAAAAATGATTCAATAGTGAAATCAATTAATACTATGAAAAATGATAGTTCCCAAACAAAGTCTTTTACAAATGACTTAATTTCAGCTACAAATAACCTCCATGAAAATGTAAAGTTTCAATTAAGCACAATTTCAAAAATTAAGCAAGTAAAGGATTCTGTCTTTCAGGTTAATGATTTTCATAAAATGAAAATTGATTCGATAAAAATTGATATAACACAAACATTTATTGAAACCATGCTTGTTTATGGAACCATACAACAAAATAGTTTACTTCCAAATAATGGAATGGGCTCATTTCAAAATCATGTTACATTACGAAATTTATACCCTATCGGTATTTCATCCAATAATAGTATAGATCAAAATATTAGAAAAACATATCTATTTGGAATAATTAATGAAGAAAGATATCATGTCAAACTTCATGATGTTTTAGCATTTTATCGTCCTGAATTGAAGAATTATCGCCGTGATTTCAGTCCTTCTGACACAACCTTTACAATTGTTAAAAATAATCAGCTTCAAAAAATTGTTTTATATAAACCCTTATCAACAAAACTGTTTGAATTTAAAGTCTTTAGTGATTTTATTGGAATGGATGGAACAAGTCCGAATGGGTTGGTTCAAACAGAGTTTTCAAAAGAAATGTACCTTACACCATATCGTTTGTTGCTATGGGAAAATAAGAACAAAAGTGCTTATTGGGGTTGGATAACATATGTAACTCCAAATGTTACACTTTCAAAATTCGAAAAAAATAATAAGTATTATGAACTTAAAAAAGTAAACGACTCTTCTTTTATTACCACATTGGGATTGAAGCAAAACGAGATTTTCTCTATTGGCACTGAACTAAATTTGTTGATGCTTTCAGTACCATCTTTAAAAACCAATCTTTACATTGATCACGGAATTGCTTTTGGAAGAACCGGTGTAGTGGATTCGACCTATCTCTTGAATGATAGTATTGTATTTCTAAAAGAGCAAGGTGTAAATACTTTTAATTATAAAGTTATTGTGAGATTAGCTTTTCAAACTGATGAACGCTATTTCTTTGAACTTCGCGGTAACTTAAATCATACCAATTTACTTAATGAAAATATTTATCAAACAGCATCTTTAGACAATGTGGTTAAAGAAATAAGTTGGCGAGATAAAACACTTTATGGGCTCGAACTCTTTGCAGGATATTCTCCAACTTCTAATACGAAAGGTAAATTATTTTTCAGATACCGTTACAATGGTTGTCTTGCAAAAAATATTGATGATGGATTTAGTCAGGCACAAGTTGGATACTCATATTATTTCGATAAATAAAAATTAATACTCTGGGTTTGTGATTTTTAGTCTTTTGGCCAACCATCCCTGTTGCGGATTTACCTTCGGTGAGAACGCTGTGCTTAGTTGTAATCCATACAGGAAGATTTCCGAAATAGACAATTGGATATTTTTATAACAACATGAAATACAAGAACAATGATTTCAATTTAAATGGTACGGATTATCCCACAAAGCGGATGAGAACGCTGCGTTTAGTTGCAACTTCGAACCATCGAGGAGGATGAATAGTTACTTCATTTTTAATTGATCCGGAATTTGCCAAACGCCATACCCCTTACTTCAACCTTCCGTTCCATCGTTTTTTCACCTATCTTTGCCGCTCATTTAAAATTTACCTATGATTTCAGTAGATGGCCTTACTGTTGAGTTTGGCGGAACCACATTATTTAAAGATATTTCATTCGCTATCAACGACAAAGACCGCATCGCCCTTATGGGAAAGAATGGCGCCGGTAAATCGACCATGCTCAAAATTATCGCAGGTGAAAAGACCGCATCACGAGGCCGTGTTACGGTTCCTGCCGACAATATCATTGCCTATCTTCCCCAACATCTTATCACAAACGATAACTGTACTGTGTTTGAAGAAACCGCTAAAGCTTTTGCTGAGGCGCTTGATATGGAGCATGAGATTAACGCGCTCAATGAGCAGCTTTCATCGCGAACTGATTATGAATCAGAGGAGTATTATGGTATTATTGAAAAGTTATCTACCTTAAGTGAGAAATTTTACTCTCAGGAAGAAACGAATTATGATGCCGAAATCGAGAAAATTTTACTTGGACTTGGATTTCTTCGTTCCGATTTTAATCGCCAAACGAGCGAATTCAGTGGAGGTTGGCGCATGCGTATCGAATTAGCGAAGATTCTTTTAAAGAAACCTGACCTTATTTTACTCGATGAGCCAACAAACCATCTCGATATTGAGTCGGTTCAATGGCTCGAGGAATTTCTCGTGAACAGCGCCAAAGCCGTGATGATCATTTCGCACGACAAGGCTTTCGTGGATAATATTACCACCCGCACCATCGAGATTACGATGGGAAGGGCGTACGATTACAAAGTAAATTATTCAAAATATCTCGAACTAAGGCTGGAACGACGCGAACAACAACAACGACAGTTTGATGATCAGCAAAAAATGATCGCTGATAATCAGGATTTTATTGATCGTTTTAAAGGTACTTATTCCAAAACAAATCAGGTACAATCGAGGGTACGAATGCTCGAAAAACTCGAAATCGTTGAAGTGGACGAAGTGGATACCTCAGCCTTGAAACTCAGGTTTCCTCCTTCACCAAGATCGGGGAGCTATCCTGTGATTGCCGAACATATCACAAAGAAGTATGGCGACCATATCGTGTTTTCTGATACATCTTTCACCATTCAAAGAGGCGACAGGGTAGCGTTTGTGGGTAAAAATGGTGAAGGGAAATCAACCCTCGTAAAGGCAATCATGGGTGAGATAGAATTTGATGGCAAACTCACCCTTGGGCATAATGCAATGATAGGATATTTTGCTCAAAATCAGGCTTCCATCCTTGATGAAGAAAACACTGTGTATCAAACGATTGACGATGTTGCGGTAGGGGATATCCGTACAAAAATAAAAGATTTATTGGGCGCATTCATGTTCGGTGGCGATAGCTGGACCAAAAAAGTAAAAGTTTTATCGGGTGGTGAGCGCACCAGGCTGGCAATGATAAAGCTTTTGCTTGAACCGGTAAACCTGCTTATACTCGATGAGCCAACTAACCACCTCGACCTCAAGACGAAAGATATTCTGAAAAGTGCCCTGATGGATTATGACGGTACACTTATATTAGTTTCACATGACCGCGATTTTCTGGACGGTTTGGTTGGTAAAGTATTTGAATTCGGCAACAAACGTGTGAAAGAACATCTGAGCGGTATCAGGGAGTTTCTTGAGAAAAAGAAAATGGATAACCTGAAGGAACTGGAGCGGAATATCTCAAAGTAAATCAGAATTCATTATTAAAACAGATGACTGGGCCTGACTTTTCTCATGCACCTTTCATTTACGTTACCTTTGACCTTTCCTTTTGGGTTTCCGATACTTTATTGAAAACCATAATTCAAATTATTATGATAAAAAAAAATACAGTATTGTTGGCTTTTTTGCTCCTGCTTAGTGGTCTGTCGGCTCAGGAAAATATTTTAAAAAAAGATATAAAAGACTATTATAAACTCACACTGATCTACCATTATAACGACAAAACATCACTTGATTTTACGGCTGTCTGGGATAGTGTTATCGTTAAATATGGTGAAACCCATCAATTCTATCTTGGAGGAATTTCGCTAAAAGATAAACCACTCGATACAACGGGAAAGCCATTGGGTTTGCCTTATATTGATCTTACGAGATCGGACGATGCAATTATTTTGAGCATGTTACCAAAAGGTGACAAACCTGCCAGCAGCACATTAAAATTTAGGGAAAATTCGATGCTAAACACGGATTCATCCGCTTATTTTGAATGGGAAGAAGGATATTATCTTCCACCTCAGATATCGTATTACAAATCAGATGTTACTACCGATGAAGGTATGGTGAAATCAGGGTTTTACTTTGAATGGGCTTTTGATATCAGAAAGCATATCAACGGTGAAAAAAAGCAATTCTTTCTCGTGTCAAGTTTTAAGCTTTATAAAGAGTTTGAAAAAAGCTGTAAGAAGAGCCTTGATGCACAAACATGTAATATTACCATTCAGGATGCGAAAATTTCGAAACTTAATGCCTGGAAAATAAAAAGGGGAAAGTCATTCTCTTTTTCGAAAAAGAATTTTGGCGGAGCAACGTATAAAGTGATTTTCAGGAAAATCGAACCAATAGATTAATGATTTGATTTACATTTGATTACTTATGTTTCGCATTTGTAATATATATAAGTATATAATTGATTCATAGCGACATATAATAATATTTAGTCTTTTGCAGTATAGTTCAACAAGCTCATTGCATGGCTTTGTGTCTTCTTAGTGCCTTTTGTGGTATTGCTAAAAACTGTTGCACAAAGTATCACAAAGAAGGTACAGAGGTTCACAAAGAGATTTGAATATCAAATACTGAATTTGTAATATATTATATGTCAGTACGTTTAAATTTATTATATGAATTCAATACTTTGCATTTGAATTATTAAGGTCTTTGTGCGATACATAAGTGATTGTTACTAAAAAATTCGAATCATCAATAATTGTGAAATACTTCCAGATATAGTTCTTCAACTTTTTTACGGGCCCATTCAGTACGTCGTAAAAATGTCAAACTCGATTTGATACTCGGGTTTTCGTTAAAACAACGGATATTTATTTTAAAACCGAGTTGTTCCCAACCATAAAAATCGACTAATTCAGTGAGTATGGTTTCAAGTGTTTTACCATGAAGTGGATTGTTTATCTGACTCATATTATTTATAAATGATTAATAATTAGCAGATTAATTAAATAAAATACACCTCCGAACGATGGGTCCGTGGCAAAGCATGAACCACGGTATTCGGGTGCAGTTGAACATCTTTTTTACTTAAGCATTGATGAAGAGCCTGAAGCGCGAGTTCAGGGGTGTTGTTTTCCTGGCTAAGGTGACAAAGAAAAATGTGACTCATGTTTTCGTGATAATTTTCAGCGATAAACTTAGCCGCATCTCTGTTATCGAGGTGTCCTTTTTCACCTAAAATTCTGTTTTTCAGTTCTTTGGTGTATCTCCCGTTTATTAGCATCTCTTCATCATAATTCGATTCAAGAATTACTACATTCGCTTTTCGCAGAAAGTGGGCGGCCGGTTCGCCGATGGTACCAATATCAGTAGCCAGTGTAAGCGTTTTATTTCCTTTTGTTACATGAAACCCAACAGGTTCCTGTGCATCATGCGAAACCGGAAATGCCCTGATCGTAAATCCGGCGATAGAAAAATCTTCTTTTGTATCGATTAATTCGTGGCAGCTATGTTCAACATTACCGGCAAACCGGTTATTCAGAATACCACGCCAGGTTCCAAAAGTCGCGTAAATTGGCATATTGTAAATCCGTGTCATCGCATTCAACGCCCTGATATGGTCGATGTGGTCGTGTGTAATCACAACGCCTTTGATCATTTCAATCTGAATTCCAATAGATTGTAAGTTTCGCTTCAGATGCTGGCCGTTAATCCCGGCATCAATTAAGAAACCCATTGTTCCGTTTCCAATATAATAACTGTTTCCGCTGCTACCACTGCCCAAACTACAAAACTCGAAAGTATCTGTAAATAAATTATCTGTCATCCCTGGTTTTTATCGGGTTCAAAGATACGGGCTTCATGCGTTGGTTAAAGGTTTTATTCGTCAGCTTGTTTTTTATCATCATATAAGATTAAACCAAAACGCTGAAAATTGATTATTAGCAATGAAAATCGGACTGTAATTATTATATTTAAAGTATTGAAAATCAACTGTATCATCGAATTAATTCAATTTTTAAATCAAAACATACGGATTTTGACTTAGGAATAGTACCTTTATTGCGGTTGTTTGAAAGAATCTGATATATTTCGTCTTTTAATCGATACTATGATGAACTTATTTGCTTTGAAGCAAAATTCCGGAATTGCCTCAATGGCTGTTTTATCAGCCTGGTTCGTGGTTTTTATTGCTGTTATAGCATTGGTTGGCTTTGTTTTTAATTTGGAATTGCTGGCGGGAGCTTTGAAATCGGGTTATATATCCATGGCTCCGGCTACTGCAATAAGTTTTGTGGTTTTTGGTTTGGTAATTGCTTCAGGTGCCTGTCATATACAGGTTTTGTTTAGAAGACAACTTTTTACCATTGCCATCGGATTGGTCTCGTTGTATTGTTTTTTCATATTCATCGTTCAAATAATTGGGATTGAATTAGTTCAATCAAATAGATACTTCAAATTAATTAGTTGTCTGCTCGTCGATCCGATAAACAGGATGGCGCCTTATGCTGGGTTGCTGTTCTTTTTAAGTGGAGTTACACTCATTGCCAAAATATTTTTCCCCAGAAAATGGATTGTCCTTCAATTCGTTAGCGGTATGGGTTTTTTGGTCGGATTTGCAGGATTTGTAATATCCCTTGGTTATTTGTTCGGAACACCATTTCAGTATTCCGGCTCACTCATCCCTATCGCTTTTAACACCGGGGTATCCTTTATGGTCTTAGGTATTTCGATGGTGAGTCTGGGAGGTTCAAACTCTTTTATTAGCCGACTCTTCAGTGGATCAGTCTCGAGTTCTATTGTACTTCGGGTTTTTTTACCATTAATTATCGGGGGTATCATTTTGCAATCCCTTGCCTTTGTCATTTTAACAGAATATTTTGCGTTGAATGCCGCTTTGGTACTGGCATTATTAACAGTAATATCTGTCATACTGACCACTGTTGTGATCATTTTGGTATCCAAATATGTATTCAAGAAAGCAGATCTGGCCGAGGTTGAGCGAAAAAAGACAGAAGAAATTATTCGTCGCGAAAGGATACTGTTACGTACGCTGATCGATAATATACCCGATACAATTTATGTAAAAGATGTTGATGCCCGTAAAGTATTAGCTAACAATGCTGATGTGTTGGCAACCGGTTTTCAGAATGAAACGGAAATTCTGGGAAAATTAGATACCGAGATTTTCAATGAAATTGATGGCGAACATGGTTATGCTCAGGATATGCAGGTGATTAAATCAGGTAAATCACTCATTGATGATGAAAAAGAATATATTGATAATGAAGGTGTGGTTAAGTGGTTGCGTACGTCTAAAATCCCGTTGCGCGATAGCAATGGAATTATTGTAGGTTTGGTGGGCATCGGGCATGATATAACTGATAAAAAAAATCAGGAAGAGCAATTTTTATTGATGACCCATGCCCTGAAAAGTTTGAATGACTGTGTGAGTATCACGGATATTAATGATCAGATTATTTATGTAAATGATGGATTTTTAAAGACTTATGGGTACGAAAGATCTGAATTGATTGGTCAGAATATTAAAATTGTACGAAAAAAGGATTCAGAAGAAGAATTGACTGACATCATTCTTCCGGCTACAATACATTCAGGATGGCATGGCGAAATAATCAACTGCCGTAAAGACGGAACTGAATTCCCAATCGAAATATCCTCATCGCCAGTCCGCAATGAAGCAGGTGAAATTATCGCTTTGATTGGAATTGCAACAGATATTACCGAACGAAAACGGATGGAAGCAGCCCTCGAAAGCAGCAAGGAACAATATCGTGTGCTTGTCGAAAACCAGGGTGAGGGATTGGGCCAGGTTGATGTTAATGAAGTGTTTAAATTTGCTAATCCAGCTGCAGAGCAGATTTTTGGTGTCGAAAGCGGTGGGTTGTTGGGTAAAAACCTGAGTGAGTTTGTTTCGCCCGAATCGATGGAATTCATTCGCAGTGAAACAAAGAAAAGAGCCAGAAACGAAAGATCGAGTTACGAAATCGATATTCTTACCAAGGATGGTCAAAAAAGGTACTTATTGATTACAGCTACACCTCAGATTGATCAGAACGGGAACCATATTGGGGCATTTGGCATTTTCAGAGACATAACCCTGCAGAAACAGGCTGACATTGAATTGGTTAAGCAAAAGACTTTCCTCGAAACGATAATCGAATCGTTGAATCATCCTTTTTATGTAATTAACGTAGAGGATTTTACAGTGAAGCTCTCGAATACGGCTGCAAAAAAATTCTTCAAACAAGGGAAAAAGACCTGTTATGGTATGACCCATAATGCTGAAATGCCATGTAGTATGTTGGGCGAAAAATGTCCTTTGGATATCTGCGTCAAAACAAAAAAATCAATTTCTGTTGAGCATGTTCATACCGATAAACATGGGCATACGATGATTGCTGATGTGCATGTTTATCCCATTTTTGATGAAAATGGAATGGTTACACAGGTAATTGAATATTCACTTGATATCACCGAACGAAAGAATATCGAATTTCAGTTGGCCAAACAAACCGATGAGCTGCGCGAATTGAACTCGACCAAAGATAAATTCTTCTCAATCATTGCCCATGATCTTCGCAGTCCGTTTAGCGCAATACTTGGCCTTTCGGGATTACTTTCGTCAAATTTTAGCGAGTTTGACAGTAAAACAATCGAAGATAGTGTAAACGAGATTGATAAGGCATCCAAAAAGGCATTCAGCCTGTTGGAAAACCTTCTTGAATGGGCCAGGTCGCAAACAGGTAAAATGGAATTTTTACCCGAAAAATTCGATATGGTCAGTTTGATCAATGAAGCTGTTGGGGTAGCACAGACGTTTGCAAAAAAGAAAGGCGTAATGCTCAGTGCAATTATGCCAGACAAACTCGATGTTTTTGCTGATAAGAACATGATACATACGATATTACGTAATTTAATATCAAACGCACTCAAATTTACACCACAGCATGGCAAAGTTGTAGTAACGATGTATTCGACAAAGCATCATATTGTTTTTTCGGTGGCCGATTCGGGAGTAGGAATCTCGAAAGCGAATATTGAAAAATTGTTTAAAATCGATAAGTCATTCACAAATCCCGGGACAAATAATGAAAAAGGAACTGGTCTTGGGTTAGTTTTATGCAAAGAGTTTGTCCAAATGCACAAGGGCGAAATTTGGGTTGAAAGCGAGTTAGGTAAGGGAAGCACCTTCTTGGTCAAAATCCCTCTGGACGATTTAAATTCTTAATTTTATTTTCAACAGGATCAACGATGGTTTAAAAATCGGATATTTGCAGTAATTTCAATTAATGCTGATTTCTATGTCAAAAGATTTTAACCCAAACGACCCTGCCGTCGGGAACGGTATATTTGGTCTGCCTGAGGATCCCGATCAAGCCAGATTTATTCTGATACCAGTCCCCTGGGAGATGACGGTTAGTTATGGATCAGGAACTGAACTTGCCCCTCATTTTATGAAAGTCGCTTCAGGTCAGGTTGATTTGTTTCATCCTAATAATCCTGAGTTGTATAAAATGGGCATATTTATGGATGAATTTCCTGAAGAGTTTATCGATAAACATGAGAAATTACGTCAGGTTGCCGAAGAAATCATCGAAGATTTAGGATTGGAAGAGGCTACAATTGATAAAAAGCGAGCCGATGCGATGTACAATATCATCGAAAAATTCACCGAAGAAGTGAATCAATGGCTGAAAGTAAGGATCAGATTCTGGCAGGCGCAATCGAAAATTGTTGGTCTGGTTGGGGGCGATCATAGTATTCCGTTGGCTTATCACCAATTGCTTGCCGCGGAAGAAACCGAATACGGAATAATCACTATTGATGCACATCATGATATGCGGATTGCTTATGAAGGATTCAGGTATTCACACGCTTCAATTTTTTATAACGTACTTAAGAATCAGAATGTCAGTAAATTGGTACAGGTTGGCATCCGCGACTATTGCCATCAGGAAGTGGAATTTATTGCGTCAGACGAAATGAAACCACGAATCGATGTTTTTTATGACCAGAACATTCGTTCACGGATTTACCAGGGTGAAAACTGGTCGAGATTATGCAAAGAAATGGTTGATGCCTTACCTGAGAATGTTTATGTTTCCATCGATATTGATGGTCTTGATACCAAAAATTGTCCAAACACCGGAACACCTGTACCTGGCGGGCTCGAATATAATGAACTCACTTTTCTGCTCGATCAATTAAAAGCTTCCGGAAAAAAGATCATAGGTTTCGATTTATGCGAAGTGGGATACAACGACAATGACTGGGATGTAAATGTAGGTGCAAGATTGTTGTACCATCTTTGCTCTATTTGCTGAGATTCATTGCCCGATCTTAATTACGATGAAGCAGGGGATTTGATTACCTTTGCCGAAACGCTTCATTCTATTACTGATGATCACAAATATCCCTCCTTCGACTTCTTCAGATAATGTAACACCTGTTACAACTGATGAACCCAAAAATAAAATATCAGCCGGAAAATTGAATACATTACGTATTGTAAAACAGCTCGATTTCGGTGTATATCTTGACGGAGGAGCGTTGGGTGAAATATTGATGCCCACAAAGTGGGTTCCTGAAGGAAAAGAAATTGGTGATCAGATCGATGCTTTTATCTACTTCGATTCGAGCGACCGGCCAATTGCAACTACCATCAAACCAAAAGCGTGTGTTGATGAAGTCGCATTTTTGATGTGTAAAGAAGTGAATACCGTGGGTGCCTTTCTCGATTGGGGTCTCGATAAGGATTTACTTGTGCCTTACCGCGAACAGAAAGCACGTATGTTGGCCGGTAAACATTACATTGTATATGTTTATAAAGACACTATGAGCGACAGGATCGCCGCATCAGTAAAGGTTGAGAGATTTTTATCGAATGAAGATATTGATTATCAACCTGGTGAAGAGGTTAATATCATGATCTGGTCAAAAACTGAATTAGGTTTTAAAGTGATTATCAACAACAAACAGCAGGGGATAATTTACGCGAACGAGATTTTTAAGCCTGTTCAACCGGGACGAAAACTGAAAGCCTATATTTCGAAAGTGCGCGAAGATGGTAAAATTGATGTTTCTCTCGAAAAACCGGGCTATGAAAAAGTGGATGAATTATCGCAAATAATTCTTAACCAGTTGATTAAAAACAACGGATTTTTAGATGTGGGTGACAAAAGTGAAGCCGGATATATCTATCACCTGTTTAATATGAGTAAAAAGAATTTTAAAAAGTCGATCGGAACACTCTTCAAACAAAAGAAGATCATGATTGAAGAATCCGGTATCAGGTTAGTTACTGACTGATATACAATCCTTTCAAACTTATTCAATCAATTGCTATTTAAAGGCGGGTATCCCTGTGATTTCATTACCCGTAATCAGCAAATGAACATCATGGGTGCCCTCGTAAGTAATTACCGATTCGAGATTCATCATGTGGCGCATGATCGGGTAATCGCCGGTGATACCCATAGCACCCAAAATCTGACGGGTTTCACGTGCAATATTCAAAGCCATAAACACATTATTTCGTTTAGCCATCGAAATTTGTGCGGCAGTTGCTTTTCCGGCATCGCGCAGCGTTCCTAAGCGCCAGGTTAATAATTGAGCTTTGGTGATCTCCGTTAATGCCTCAGCGAGTTTCTTTTGTTGTAATTGAAATGATGCAATAGGTTTACCAAACTGACTACGTTCAAGCGAATAACGCAGGGCGGCATCGTAGCAATCCATAGCAGCACCAATAACTCCCCAGGCGATTCCGTAACGCGCCGAATTTAAGCACATCATCGGACCCTTTAAACCCTGTATGTTTGGAAGTACGTTCTCTTTCGGTACAATCACATCATCAAAAACTAATTCACCGGTAACAGAGGCGCGCAACGACCATTTACCATGGGTTTCGGGTGCAGTAAATCCTTTCCATCCTTTTTCGACAATCATTCCACGGATAACACCCTGTTCGTCTTTCGCCCAAACAATGGCAATATCCGCGATGCTTGCATTGGTGATCCACATCTTGGCCCCATGTAACAGATAATGGTTTCCTTTATCTTCCACATGGGTCTCCATAGCTCCCGGATCAGAACCATGATTGGGCTCGGTCAGCCCAAAGCAACCAATCATTTCGCCACTTGCAAGTTTAGGCAGGTATTTTTTACGTTGTTCTTCACTTCCAAAGGCATAGATCGGATACATCACCAGAGATGACTGAACCGATGCCATCGAACGGATTCCCGAATCGCCACGTTCGAGCTCCTGCATAATTAACCCATACGACATATGATCGAGACCGGCGCCACCGTATTCTTCAGGAATATAGGGTCCAAATGCGCCAATAGCACCAAGCTCTTTAACAAGATGCACCGGAAATGCGGCTCTGTTGGCATAATCTTCGATGATGGGTTTCACCGAGCGATCGACCCATGCACGAATAGATGCCCGAACAATTTTGTGTTCTTCGCTAAACAATTCATCAACCTGAAAATGATCAGGTGCCTTATATTTTGTGTCTGACATACATGCTGATTCTAGTATGAATTTTTGTCAAAAATAGAACAAATTTATACTCCGGTTGGTGCATAATTTAGAATCACAGGGCTACTTAAATGATTCATAGTTAATGAAGTTTATCTCTGTAAAATTGAATCAACCGAATGATACGATGAGCAGTTTCGAAAATGTGCTTATTTTTGAGCTTTTTGATTCAGCCACTTTCATTTAAACAGAATCATTTACGATGCTATTTTCGAATAAGGATATTTCCGATTATTATAACCAAACGCTGAATCACTATACCATGTGGTGGAAATTGTCGGATGCTTTGGCGGTTCATTATGGGATTTGGTTGCCCGGAACAAAAACGTTTGTTGAGGCTTTGCAAAATACGAATCGGGAGATGGTCCGGAATGCCGGAATTCGGGCAGAACATCATGTATTGGATGCCGGTTGTGGCGTTGGGGGAGCCGCTTTTTTCTTAGCCAATCGGTTTGGATGTAAGGTCACAGGAATCACGCTTAGCCAGAAGCAGCTCGATTTTGCCGAAAAAACAAAACAATCATTGCATGAGAAAGATTTGATTAGTTTTGATTTACAGGATTTTACAAAGACGACATTTCCAGAAAATACTTTCGATTTTGTCTGGGCCTGTGAGAGTTCATGCTATGCGGATCCAAAAACACAATTCATCGATGAAGTGTTTCGTGTGTTGAAACCAGGCGGGAAGTTAATATTGAGCGATTATTTCCTCTCGGAAGAAGGGATTGAAGATAGTCAGGCTTACATCCGCAAATGGGGCGAAACCTGGGCGATAAATAATTTTAATACAGAAAATAATTTTCACGATGAACTTGAAAGGAAAGAATTCAGGATTCTGCAAAACCTCGATTTTACCAATGAAATTACCCCTTCAGCTAAACGGATGTATCTGGCCTATTTATTCGGATCAATTCCTTCCAATATTTACAACCTGACACACCATACTTCACGATTCGCGAAAACACATTATTTATCCGGTAAGTACCAATATTTGGCGCTTAAACGAAAACAATGGACCTACCGAGTAATTCATGCCCAAAAGCCCTGATATTTAAGCATATAAACCGTTTTAATACAATCGATTATGAAGAGAAAAATAGTATTTACCATGTTTTTTATTTGCCTTACTTATTCATTATCAGCCCAATCAGCGCAGGTGAAGTACGATTCAATTTATGCGAAATCGCTTGGAGCTGATGCTTACGGAATGAAGAACTACATAGTTGTGATGTTGACAACCGGTGACAGCGTTATCAACAACAAAATGATCAGAGATTCAATTTTTGGTGGACACATGGCAAATATGATTCGGATGGAAGAACTTGGAAAACTCGTTTTGGCAGGACCTTTTCATGAAAATGACAAGGGTTGGGAAGGTATTTTTATTCTGAATGTACCAACGCTTGAAGAAGCAAAATCGCTGCTTCAAACTGATCCTGCGATCGCAAATCATTTGCTTAATACAATATTAGTACCATGGTATGGAAGCGCTGCTATAATGGAGATCCCGGGGATTCATGAAAAGATACAAAAGGTGAGTTTTTAAGTTTACGTTAAAAGCAGCACAACTAATTTACAAACTTTAATTCTGCAAAGGGATTAATTTAAAGCATGGCCTAATGAAATTCTTTCGTTATGCATCTATTCTTGAAACATAGCTTATAAATTGATTATGCATGTTTTAAGTTAATCAGTAAAAGGCATAATTCGAAACAATTCTTTAATTACTGCAAAGCGTTTTTTATTTCATTCATTTTATCCTCTCTTTCGAACGAAAATGTTTTGTCAGTTGAACTGCATGTATTATACAATTCCAATGCTTTTTGAAGCATTAGGTTTGCGTTTTCAGATTTGATTTTCAGGCCTGTTTCTCTTAAAATATCTGCGAGACACTCAATATTCGTAACATTCATCCCCCGAAACGACGCTATATAATTATTTGTTTCAGATTCATTTAGGCTCATTAGTTTGTCTGAATCAATTCCGGATTCAGTGAAAAGTAATTCTTTTTCCGCGATGAACTGATCTTCGATAGTAAGGGCAAGGTTTTCTCCGGAACCGGTAATTCTATTCAGAATAGCTCTGAGCACCAACCCGATTTTCTCAATTTCGCGTAACAAATAATCCTTCTGTTCCATTTTTTAAAATTACACATTTCTTTTAAACAGTCGTAATTTGCGAAAATATCGGCTACAAAATCAGCATTCTTCGAACTCTTAATCATTGCCTTGTATTTTACACAATCTCAATCGGTTTTAAAGCTAAACGACACAGGCTTATTCAGGACTATTTAGATTGAATTTAAGTTTTCCGCAATCGTTTGCCAATCATTTTAAGTTCATAACTTTGAGGCACTTTATTCGTTAATAAGCATTGAGTTTGCTTGATTTTCAGCATAGAAATATCAGGATGTTTATTGTTATAAATATTTAAAAATTAATATTTTATGTCAAAAAGAACCATTGTTGCCTTACCCGGCGACGGAATAGGAAAAGTAGTTTTGGATGAAGCCATCCGCGTGTTGGATGCAGCCGGTTTTGAAGCAGAATATGTACATGGTGATATTGGCTGGGAATTCTGGTGTAAAGAAGGAGATCCATTCCCACAACGCACCATCGATCTGATCGAAAAACACAAAATCTGTCTTTTCGGAGCCATCACTTCCAAACCGAAAGATGCTGCATTTGCTGAGCTTTCACCCGAATTGAAAGAGAAAAACCTTGTTTATTCAAGTCCTATTGTGAGCCTTCGTCAGCATTTTGGTCTGGATATTTGTATGCGGCCAACCAAGTCATATATTGGCAATCCGTTGAACTTTATTCGTAGGGGAGCAAACAATACCATCGAAGAACCTGCTGTTGACGCTGTTATTTTCCGTCAAAACACTGAAGGACTTTATGGCGGTGTCGAATGGACCAATCCTCCACAACAGGTATATGATGCCCTGATGACCCATCCGAAATTCAGAAGTAATTTTGGCAGTCATCCCAAAGAAGAGGTATCTGTTTCTACGCGCATTTTCACACGTAAATTTACCGAACGAATACTTCGTGCTTCTTTTGAATATGCCCGGAAATATGGTTACAAATCGGTTACACTTTGCGAAAAACCCAATGTAATCCGCGAAACCAGCGGTATGATGTACAAACTGGCGCAGGAGATTCAAAAGGCTGATTACAAAGAGATTGTACTTCATAATACGAATATCGATGCCCAGATGATGTGGCTGACCAAAAATCCTGAGGATTATGGTGTGATTGTAGCCGGCAATATGTTTGGTGATATCGCTTCGGATGGTTTTGCCGGATTGATAGGTGGGTTAGGATTTGCCGCATCGGCACAGTACAATCCTGATTCAGGTGTTGCAGTGTTTGAACCAACCCATGGTTCAGCGCCTAAATATGCTGATTATCCTGTTTCTATTGTGAATCCGATTGCCATGATTGAATCGGCTTGCATGATGCTCGATTACCTCGATCAACAGCTAATAGCTTCAAAAATACGTAAATCAGTAGCCGAAGTTATCTCCGAAGGTAAAGTACGTACCTATGATATGATGAAAATGACCGGTCGTCCTGATGTTATTGCGAAAGGAGCAGCGAGTACACAGCAAATGGGGGATGCCATTATCGCGAAACTTTAAGTTGGAAATGGGTCAGCAATGTCCCAACTTACCATGTCCCAACTATTACATTTTAAAAATATAATATGAGTAGATTATGTCACTTATTGAGATAAAAAAAGAATTTCTGGAACAAGCTTGCGAATTGTGGCCTGAATTGGAGTGGATTACCGATGTTGAACTTCGGAATCAGACCACCAAAACCTGGGCATTGGCGCTTCAAAAGAGTGTGCTTACGCCATTGGATTTGAATACAATTCCATTCACTCTACTTTGTGGACCCGATCTGAAAGTAACTTTCATGGGTCACAAACGCGCCGTGGTACATATCGCCAAAGACTGTGGAGATCAGATGAATAAATTCTTCAAAACCGATCTTCCGGTGGATATGGACGTGCTTATTGCCGGTGCAATTCTGGCTGATGTTGGTAAACTGCTCGAATATGAACTGAAAGACGGAAAAGCTATTCAGGGATCCTATGGAAAATACCTGCGTCATCCGTTTTCCGGTGTTTCTTTGGCCGAGATGTGCGAAGTACCGGCATCGGTTTGTCATATCATTGCTACCCATGCCGGTGAAGGTAATATGGTGAAACGTTCAACGGAAGCTTATGTGGTGCATCATGCTGATTTTATGACCTTTGAGCCATTCAGGGAGCGCTTAAAACTGTAAGGTTTAGTTAATCAATAGGTTACAAACGTCTTCAATCGAAATGTTTCTCCAATTATCATCATTTTTCTAAAACGTATTTTATGAATATTATTGAAAAAATATTAGCCAAACACAGCAATAAGA
>JABFQW010000043.1 GCA_013141455.1 Bacteroidales bacterium | reverse complement strand
GAAATCATTACAAAGTACTTTTGATACCTTTTAATTGGCAATTTTCCAGAATATTACTTTTACGATAATCGAAAAAACCTGAAATAATTCAGGTTTTTTTTGATGTTTCTCGTGCTTCACTTCGCTATATTATTTATCTGATTATATTTGTCTGTAATATTAATCCCGACTATGAACGAAGTACTCAAAACATTGGAACCATCAGGCGTTTGGAACTATTTCAGAGAGATTCTTGAGATTCCGCGCCCTTCAAAAAAAGAAGAAAAGATTGCTGCTTATCTCATACGTTTTGCAAAAAAACACCATCTCGAATGCAAGCAGGATGAAACAGGCAATATATTAATCTCAAAGCCTGCTACCAATGGATTCCAAAACAAAAAGACTGTTGTTCTGCAGAGTCATATTGATATGGTTTGCGAGAAAAACAGTGATAAAATTCACGATTTTGAGAATGATCCGATTGAGGTTTTTATCAAAGACGGTTGGGTGAGAACTAATGGTACAACACTCGGCGCCGATGATGGGATCGGAATTGCAACACAGCTTGCCATCCTTACCGATGACACCATTGAACATGGCCCGATCGAATGTTTGTTCACGATAGACGAAGAAACCGGACTTACCGGGGCATTCGGACTACAACGTGGTTTTTTAAACGCTGAGATTTTACTCAATCTGGATTCTGAAGATGAGGGTGAGCTTTTTATTGGTTGTGCCGGCGGAAAAGACACGGTAATCACACTCCCGTTTACAACCGAAGCATTACCGAAAGGTTTTAAAAACTTCTCACTCACTGTAAGCGGATTGAATGGCGGCCATTCGGGCGATGACATTCACAAGGGATTCGGAAATGCAAACAAAATACTGAACCGTATATTGTGGGAGACGAGCCAGCGCTTCGGTATCCGCTTGTCGTTTATCGAAGGTGGAAACCTTCGCAATGCCATTGCGCGTGAGGCGAATGCAATAATTTTGGTTCCGGAAGCAAATGTCAGTCATATCGAAAAATTTGTAAATCAATTTTTTACAGATTTAAAAAAGGAATATTATGTCACTGAGCCAAACCTTAAGATAAGCCTGACAGCCACCAAAGCAAAGATTGACAAGGTTGTTTCGACTGACGATCAGATGAAGTTGATTAACAGCTTATATGCCTGTCCGCACGGTGTTATCGCCATGTCGCAATCCATCGCCAATTTTGTTGAAACCTCTACAAACCTTGCATCGGTGCGGATGTTGGAAAAGGAATTTGTAATTACAACAAGCCAGCGTAGTTCTATTGAATCGGCGAAAGACGATGTAGCCAATATGGTACGCTCCTGCTTTGAATTAGCTGGTGCCAGTGTTTCGCACACCGATGGCTATCCGGGCTGGGCGCCCAATCCGAAATCGGAAATACGTGAGATTACCGAAGAAGCGTATTTCAATCTGTTTCTGTCGAAACCTCAGGTAAAAGCGATCCATGCCGGATTAGAATGTGGATTGATCGGCGATAAATATCCGTCGATGGATATGATTTCGTTTGGCCCTACCATCAAAGGCGCCCATTCGCCCGACGAACGATTAGATATTGAATCGGTCACCAAATTCTGGAAGCTCACGTTGAGTGTGCTGAAATGGATTCCATTGAAAGGATAATGTAAAAAGGAGCGAAACCGCTCCTTTTTTAATTTTGATGATGACATTCTGTTTGATTTATTTTTCATAATCCACTACTTTTGAGTTATATATAAAAAGGTAGGGTTATGAAAATTATCGCTTTACGCATTGCCGGTTCAATCTTCGGGATTGTCGCTATCCTGCACCTGATTCGCATAATCACACTTGCAGATGTACGAATAGAAGACTGGTTGTTGCCGGTATGGTTTAACTGGATGGGGCTTTTTGGGGCAATTTTCATGAGCGGCTGGCTTTGGTGGCTCACTTTTACCAAATCGGCGATTCATTAAAATAGAACCCTGATTATTTATTCGATTGTTTACTGCTCGGGAGACCAGAATTGTTAGGTGACGAAGTTCGGAGACTTCACTGGGTGGGTGTTATTTATTCCGGAATATTGAGTTTGTCAGGATTTTGTCTACAATCCCAAACTTTCAGGATTATTATTCTGTCTTCAAGTATTTCGTAAAATAAAAGTATCCCTCCGACCAACCCTGCGAAGATACGAAACCTAACTATGGAAAAAAACTACCTGCGTGTCTGGCAAAAAAAATCCATTAATAAAATTCCAACAAGAAAGACTCGTCTGGTCCGGGAGATTCACGCATAGCAGCTTCCTATACCATGTATGCCAGTTGGCATGATGACTCGATTGAGCCATTATCAGAATGCTGAAGCTGACAGAAAGTCAATCCAACTGCTGATTTATTAAAATTTGTTAAACACACACTATCAGATGCGTTTCAACGTACTCATGGCAGAGAATTTGATATGAAATCTGGTATGAAAAATTCAGTTTACTCAAACATCATCAATAATTTCAATAGTTCATTATATGCTGCTATTCGACCATTGGCAGACTTTACAATAAATTTTTACTAATCAAATAAATTAAAATCAATTCAAATGAAAAAAATCAATCTTCTATTATTATTAGTTTTTGTAACCGGATCAGTATTGATGACAAGTTGTTCCAAAGATGAAACAATTGTTGATCAGCACCCGACAATCAACCTGAAAGGTGGCGCCGGTTACACCTCAACCGATGTAACCATCAATACCGATGAACAGATAAAATTTGGTATTATAGCAAACTACAACGCTTCGTCAAAAGAAAAAATCAAAAACGTAAAGATCACACTCACCTCGAATAACACGCCTCAGACCCTTGTTGATTCGACCCTGAATGCTGTTTCTTTCGATACTGATTACTTTCTGTCGTTCAGCGCAGCCGGAACAATTAAACTTGTTGCAACAGTAACAGATGCTGATGGTTTGACAGCCGAAACAGGCTTTGATATCACAGTTGAACAGGTCGGCGTTACCGTGAAAAAGAAAACCAATATCGAATTGGGTTCCTCAAATGATACATTTGGCAGTTACTACAGTGTTACTGAAGAATTGGTATATACTGTTGCTGATGCGAATCAAAATCAAGCCAAAATCGATTTTGGTTTCTACAAGGGCGCTGCAAATGCTAACACAATCGCTTCACCCGATGATGCAGATCTAAACACTGTATATCATAATGATTCGTGGACTACAAAAAACCAGACAAGATTTATCATGACAGCCATGACAGTTGCTGAATTTGATGCCATTGCAGATTTATATGTATTTCCTGAGTTTGTTGATGCCAATGCCAGCTCTGAAATCATTAACTTAGTGAATGATAAAGTGTTGTATTTCAAAACACAGGCAGGCAAACGTGGGTATATCAAAATTACTGAACTTTACCTCCGTGGTGATGTTGCCAAAATCGACGTAATTGCTGAGCAATAATCGGTAATTTAAAACTTTATAAACCGTCTTGTCATGAATGACGAGACGGTTTTTTTATTGCCATTTTCAACTCAAATTAATCAGTAGGAGGCTAATAAAAGCCGAACTATCTGATTTAGTTGGGTTAACCCCGACATAGAGTTTGTTTGAAGTATGATAAATCATGCTGAATTACAAACTCTTAGTCGATTACGCATTTTTAATGCGCAATTTGGGTTCAACTGATTAAGTTTTTTTACTGACTTTTACATACAATACATTACTTCATGGCTGATTCCATTATAGAATACCATCCTTTACAACCATTTTTACCACCTTCCGCTAAAGTATTGATGTTGGGAAGCTTTCCACCTCAACAATCGCGTTGGTCGATGAATTTCTATTATCCCAACCTCCAAAACGATATGTGGCGGATCATGGGATTGATTTTTTATTCAGATTCAGATCATTTTCTGACCGACAATAAAAAAGCCTTTGATGAAAAAAGGATAAAATCATTCTGCACCGAAAAAGGAATAGCCATCAGCGATACCGCAAAAGCTGTGATCCGACAAAAAGATAACGCTTCAGATAAATTTCTGAAAATTGTTGAACCTATCGACTTACCGTTAATCCTAAATCAACTTCCGGTTTGTCATACCATTATCACGACCGGTCAGAAGGCAACGGATAGCTTGCGTGAAATTATACAGGCAGAAGAACCAAAAATTGGTTCCTATTCAGCGTTCACTTTCTTTGAGAAAACGTTACGAATTTATCGCATGCCATCCACCTCCAGAGCCTATCCCAAGTCTTTGATCTACAAAGCTTCAATGTATGAAGCTATGTTCAACACTCTGACAATCAAATAAAAACATCCACTATTGTCCGGTAAAAATTAATGTATATCCGCTACGCGGAATCCTGTGATCGTATTCTACTGTCCTACAATACTTTATCCGCTACGCGGAAAATTCTCCGTAGAGCCTGTCCCGATTATTATCGGGAAGATTTAGTATTGTAGTAAAATCAGGCCACAATCACAGTATACCTTGTAGAGCCTGCCAGGCGCAGACTGGGTTAAACCATATATAAGTTTCCGCCTGATGGACAAATTTTAACCGGGCACTAATGATTTGAAATACTTCTTGCGGGAGGAAATGGAAGCATAAAAAAAGCCGTCCCGTTTTCACAGGACAGCTATAATCTGGTTTAATTATGCTCTATTTCAATTTCAATTTTGTTTTTACCTGTGCAGTAACATTATCTGCACTGGCGCCAACATGAAGTAAAATACCAGTTGCTGAATCGAGAATGTAGGTATAACCCTGTTCTTTCCCAACTTCATCAATGGCTTTTTTCACTTTTTCGATAACAGGCGTGAGCAATTCGGTACGTTTGTCGGTAAATTCGGCATCGGCGCTCTGTTGAAACTCCTGAATACGTGCTTGTAAATCCTGAATTTCTTTTTCTTTCGATTGTTTAATCAGGTTCGACATCGTTGCCATATTATCCTGATAATCTGTAATTTTCTTTTGATATTCAGCCGCCATAACCCGTAGTTCATTTTCGAGTTGTTGTTGGAACTTCATCAGGTTTACTTCAACACTATCGCGTTCGGGCATCAAACTCATGATTTCGTTTGAATCAATATATCCGATTTTGAGTGATTGTGCGCTTGCAATACCGCCAACAACGAGCAATGCAACTAATAGGAATGTTTTGGTTAGAATTTTCATTTTCTGTCAGATAGATGTTTATACTAAGTTTAGATGGCAAATTTAGGAATTATTTCAATTCTATTACAATTTATAAGCCAATCTTTAACTATTAACAAGCTTTAACGTTGTTTGCGGTCCTCTTTGCGAACAGTTTGCATAACAGTACCAATCTGATCGAGCACATCATCGCTGATATCGTTCTTAGGACTGGCATATAACATGGTGGCACCCGAGGCTTTGTCGAAGATAAAGGCATAATTACGTGTTTCGGCTAATTCCTGAATGGCATTGTAAATCTTTTCCTGAATAGGTTGAACCAATTCGGTTCGCTTGGCATACAAATCACCTTCAGGGCCAAAATACTTTAATTGCAGGTCTTTGGCCTCTTTCTCCTTTTTGAGGATTTCATCCTGACGTTTCTTTTTTAAATCTTCGGGAAGCAAAACCGATTCTGACTGATATTCACGGTACATTGTTTCTACTTTGGCAAACAATTCCTTGATTTCGGCTTCCCATTTCGTCGAAAGTGTATTCAGTTCTTCCTGGGCATCGTTGTATTCAGGAATATTCGACAATATATATTCGCTGTCAACAAAGCCGAATTTCTGGTTTTGCTGAGCCGATAGCTGAAAAGTAGCGAATACTATCAGCGTAATTACCAATAATTTCTGGATTGATTTCATGTTATTTCTATTTTTTTCTTAAAACTCTTCAAAAAACCTGCCAAACTTTTATTAGTCGATCGATTGATTAATTGAGAAATGGAACTGGCTCCCATTGGCAGTTGGAATACCCGGTACTTTATCGAAACCATATCCCCAATCAAGCCCGAGCAAACCAAACATTGGCAAAAACACCCTTACTCCTGCTCCGGCTGACCGATAAACATCAAATGGATTGAAGTTGTCAAATCCTAACCACGAATTACCGGCCTCGATAAAAGTGAGTGCATAAATGGTAGCGCTCGGATTAAGTGATAACGGATAACGCAATTCAATAGTGCTTTTGCTGTAAATATTTCCACCAATATTTTTATCCTTATAATACAAGGGCGTAATTGATTCATTAGTATAACCGCGCATTCCGATTATTTCGCGACCATCAAGGTTGTTGTATCCTGATAATCCATCGCCTCCCAAATAGAAACGTTGGAACGGAGTAACACCAATATCAGAATTATAATATCCTAAGAATCCGAATTTTACACGGGTTGCCAACACCAACTTCGGTACAGTTTCAACATACCATGAGGTACTTAGTTTCCATTTATGGTATTCAACCCACTTGAAGCGGTCATTTTCGGAAAACGTTGAATAATCCTTTGAACTAAACAAAGAATACGGGGGCGTCAACTCGAGTGATAAGGAAAAGTCGGAACCCGATTTTGGGAAAATCGGTTGACTGATCGAACTGCGACCAAAATTTATATTGTAACTAAACACATTAAAAAAGCCTGTTCCGGTACCCACATTAAATATGGAAGAATAATTATTCAAATCATAACGCATCAGATTAACACCTTGGTACAGCGTAAAAAAGTCATCAGGCCACTGTAAGCGTTTCCCGATACCCACTGTCAGTCCATTTGTTTTAAACTGGGCAAGCGTTGAATCAGATCTGGCTTTCCCGTTTGAATACATCGAATGAAAATAAGAAACAGTGAGTGAAGTTGGTTTTTTCCCTCCAAGCCAAGGCTCAGTAAAAGAAGCGCTGTAACTCATATAACCTTTGCCGTAGGTTTGGAACCGAACCGAAAGCTTTTGACCATCACCCGATGGAACCGGACGCCAGGCATCCTTTTTAAAGACGTTGCGTAATGAAAAGTTATTGAACGACAATCCGAGCGTACCAATGATCCGTCCATAACCCCAACCTCCTGACAATTCAATCTGGTCGGCCGATGTTTCTTCCACACCGTACTCAATATCAACGGTTCCATCAGTCTGATTCGGTTTAACATCAGGTACAATATTCTCAGCATTAAAATAACGCAGGTTGGCAAGTTCACGCGTTGTACGGATGATGTCGGCACGGCTGAAAAGTTGTCCCGGTCGTGTACGTAGTTCACGGATTACAACGTGATCATTTGTTTTAGTATTTCCCCGGATGGTGACATTGCTGATGCGGGCCTGCTTACCTTCTCTGATACGTATTTCAAGGTCGATAGAATCGTTATCAACCAAAACCTCAACCGGCTCCGCATTGAAAAACAAATAACCATCGTCCATATACAGCGAACTCACATCATAGCCATTTGGATTGTATGTTAAGTTGGTTTTTAATAACTCACTGTTATACACATCACCTGGTGAGATTCCAAGTATGGACGAAAGCACTTTGCTGTCGTATTTCGAATTACCTACCCAATCTATTTTACGGAAATAGTAACGGCTACCTTCTGACACATTCACCCTGATGCCAATATTTTTTGAATCAATGATGTAAATGGAGTCGCTTTGAACAATTGCATCACGGTAACCTTTCTCGTTATATTTTGTAACGATATTTACAAGATCGTCTTTGTATTTTGCTTCCAGATATTTTGATGACTTAAAAATCCGGAGTTTGTAATTGTCTAAAAAATAATTCTCAATGCCCTGCAATGCCAGCCAGGGGTGCATTGTTACCAGATTCTCTGCTGTGTTCACCACCAACGGGCCCAAAGGCAACAAAGGATTAAGGTAACCACGTTGTTTGGTATCTTTCATGGCATTTCGAACCTGATCGTCACTAAAAGCCACATTGCCAATTACTTCGATATTTTTTATTTTGACTTTGGTATTCTTATCAACGGTAATTGCAAGATCAACATAGTTTTCGCGTTTTGGGTCAGGTGTTTGTTTTATTTCGACCTGTGTATTAAGATATCCTTTTTCGGAAAAGTGATCGATGATTATATTTTTTGTCTTAATATAGAGGTGATCCGTTGCAACATCACCACGGGTGAGATTGATTTTGGTTCTGATATCATCGGCTTCTGATTTACGTAATCCCTCGAAAGAGAATTTGGAAACCCTGGGTCTTTCTTTGAGATTCAGTTGTAAAAAAACCAAATTACCCTGAATACTAGTTGCCGAAATACCAACATTTTCGAAAAGTCCCTGATCCCATAATTTACGTACTGCATCGGTAATTCTATCACCGGGAACCTTAATCTTATCTCCCACATTAAGCCCCGAAAGCATGATTAACACATTCTGATCGAGATACTTAATACCTTCTACCGTTATTCCCCCGATTTCATATTCTTTTTGCTTTGCATAATCAAAAGGTGACAAATCGGAACTGATTGCAATTTGTGCATTCACATTAACATTTCCCATTAAAAACAGGAAAATGGTTGCAACCATTGGGATGATATTCCGGTTAAACAATCGTGCTATCCTCATTCTAAATTTTCTACTTATTAATTTGTTCGCTTGTTTTTCCAAATCTTCTCTCGCGACATTGATAGTCCAATATCGCCTCATACAGGTCTTCTTTTCTGAAATCGGGCCATAGTTTTGTTGTGAAATACAGCTCGGCATAAGCAATTTGCCAAAGCATGAAATTACTGATACGATTCTCGCCGCTTGTTCGGATTAAGAGTTCAGGATCGGGCATGCCAAAGGTGGCCAAATGACGTTCAATACATTGCTCGTCAATATCTTCCGGCAAACATTTACCTTCCTTAACCTCTCCGGCCAATAAGCGGGCTGCCCTTACCAATTCCCACTTACTTGAGTAGCTTAGTGCCAGGTTAAGCGTCATACGGTCGTTTCCGCTCGTATCCTCAATTGCCTTACGCAAATGGTTTCTATTTACCTTTGGCAGACTATCGAGGTCACCAATGGCATTTAGCTTAATATTATTCTTGTTCAAAGTTTTAACTTCACCGTTGATTGTTTGTAACAGCAATCTCATCAATGCATCAACTTCTATTTTTGGCCGGCTCCAGTTTTCGGTTGAGAATGCATAAAGGGTAAGGAATTTCACCCCAAGTTCAGCGGCAGCTTCCGCTGTTTCGCGCACGGCAGTAATCGCATGCTGATGTCCAAAAATACGGTGCTTGCCCTGGCTCTTAGCCCAACGTCCATTACCATCCATGATAATGGCAATATGGTTTGGCAATCGGCTAAGGTCTATTTTTTCTTTCGCACTCATTTTGATGGTCAATGGTTGTTAGTTTTCGTAAATATTATTGAATCCCTTGCAGGCTCCCGGATTCGATAAATCTAATCGATAGGTAAAAGAAATACCAGTAAAATTGTACCAATCTTTTTGATATTTATTGGGTTCCAGGGTTATTCTATCGAGGTCGTCGCGCATCGATTTGTGCATCCGCCATTCGAAAGCAACACCTACCCGTTTCGAAATGCTATACTTAACCCCCACTCCAAAAGGAAAACTTATTTGAAGATTGTTGTCATTAGCATCTTTCGGATTGTGAAAAAATGTTGATATCCCTCCAAAAATATAAGGACTAACATAGTTTTTATTGCTACCGGTATAATATTCAAAGAAATTGAATTCGGCAAGGATGGAAACATCTGTCAAACCCGATAAAGTATCTGAATCAGTTTTGGTAATGGATGATCTGAACGCCCATCTTGATCCGCTGTAATATCTTCCAACAATCCCAAAGGCAGGCTTAACATTTTTGAAATGAAGCGACGGATTGGCATCAGTTATAAAATAAGAACCACCGCCAAAAAGTCCGATTTCAAGTGACTGTGCCTGTGAATTATATGCAAAACCCAATATCATCAACATTAAAATCAATTTTTTTGCCATAAATTTTTTCCTGTTTGTGGTAAGTAACTCACTCCCTTGTTATTAATTATACTTTAATCTAAAAACAGGCATTTTGAATTGGATTTTCATGGCAAAATTATGATTTTTTTTCGAAAAGGCAGTTTCTAATTTCGTATATCGAGTCCCCAGAGTAATTTTTCACGGATAGTCCCAAAAAAATCTTTCCCTTCCATATTAACCAATTTCACACCAAAATCAGCCTTTTTTATCACAATATCAACAGATTGATCAATAACTGTCGAGCGTGAATCCATGCTAACAGTATATTTTGCATGTCTCCCAACTACCTTTAACCTGATGATACTTTTGTCGGGGATAACGATGGGTCTGACACTTAAATTGTGTGTAGCAATCGGTGTGATGACAAAATTCTCCGCTGTCGGCACCAAAATCGGTCCACCAGCACTTAATGAATATGCCGTTGAACCAGTTGGGGTCGCTATTATTAAACCATCGGCCCAATATGCGTTTACAAATGCTTCATCTATATACACATTGATCACGATCAAACTCGTTAGTTCTTTACGGAAAATCGTCAACTCGTTCAAAGCGAAATTGAGATCACCAAACAGGCCAACTGGTAATTCAAGTTGGAGTAAAGTTCTGTTTATTAAACTATAACGACCTTCAAGAATGTAGGCAATGGCTTGTTGAATATCTTGTTTTGAAACGCTCGACAAAAAACCAAGTCGTCCCATATTTATTCCTAAAACCGGAATTCCTGTTTCCCTGATAATGGGGAGCACATCGAGCAAGGTTCCATCACCCCCGATCGAGAAAAGCATTGCAATATCTTTACCGATATCGTCATTTGAGTGAAAGAACTGAATAGATTTTGGAAATTCAATAAACGGTCTAACCAAATCATAATAAGGCTTATAGATCACCAATTCAACATTGCTGTACAACAAAGTCTCTACCATTTTCTGAACGAAAGGGATTCGTTGTTTATCAAAGTTTTTTCCGAATAAAGCGATCTTCATCTTCGTATGTTGGGCAATTGGTGCAAGGTTACGAATTAATCTTGTTAGCCAGGATACTTTTAACAAAATTTAGGCTTACTTCTATCCTGACAATCAGCTACTAACTTACTTCCGAAAGCTTATTACTTTTAATATATGACTGAATATAAACGTTTTGCAAAAGTACCAGATTTTGTCAGATAGGAGCCACAAACTGCAAATAAACACCTGTTTTACCGAATTGATTTACAGAGTATTCTACCCTGAAAACCAAATCATAATAGGTTACAAGGTCTAACCCCAATCCTGTGCCATACAGCAATTTGTTTTGTATCCTGCTTGTCGGGTTTTCGTGATCGTTATGTACATAACCGATATCTAATAACCAATTCAAATAAAATGCATAGTGTATTTTATTGAATTTTTCGGTTTTAATCCAGGGTATCGTGCTGATTTTTGGTTTTAACACTTCTAATTTTAGGTTGTTTTTGAGTAAACCAAAATTTTGTCCATCAGCAACATAAAGTTCGTTTCCTCTGACGTAATCGTTGTTGTAGCCCAGTCCACGTGTCAGAAAATAAGGCTGATTGGTTCCTCCTGAGAACTTTGTAGTAATACTCGATGCCCAATAAAGGCGTTTCCAGATGGGCTTGTAAAAATCAAAAGTCGATTTAACCGTAAAATAATCAGGAGAAGTTTCAAAAATCCCCAAACCACGCTTCGTGATCTCCGTATCAAAATAATGACCATCCAAGGGATATGCTTTGCTATCCCGATAATCATGTTTAAAAAGATAGACAATTGAAAGCATCTCCGTCATCGCCACATCACCATCAACGAAACCCGGGTTCATGGTTAAAATTGTATCCGCAAAACGATAATTTTCATAGGTAACGGCTAAGCTGTGGAAATCATGTATGCCAAGCCTGTACGAAAATTGTAACTTAGTATATATTTCTTTTAAGGCAACGCCATTCTCGTTCTTGTAAAAAACATGTTTATCGTATTGCGTTGCATAAGGAATTTCGCGGCTCTGCGATACACCAACCTGAATCCCAATCCCTAAGTTCTGTTTTCGGGTAATATAAGGCACCTCATACAACAAAAAGTAGTTTTGGTTGTAACCCAACCTGATCAACAGTTTTAATTTCTCGTTTCGGCCCCTGAAATTGTTGTGCGTTGAATATATCCCGTAATTAACTTTTGAAAAGTCCTTCGTTTTCCACCAAATATTGAAATTTCGGTCAGCAAGTTCAAATATTGGCAACGGCCATAAATACCAGCGTTCTGTAACAAAAATCAGAATATCGGTCAATTCCGGATTTTCCTTATTTATTGAACAACCAATATCTACAAAATTGAAAAGCGACCGATTTAAAAGATTCTGTCGCGATTGTACCAGCAATTCCTGAAAAAGTTTCCTTGAAATCGTGTCGCCCTTCTTAAATACAAGCTCACGAAAAATAATCCTGTCAACGGTTTTTTTATTCCCGACTAACCTGATTTCACCAACCACTGTTTTAATTTCATCAGAAGCACAACTAATAGAATCATGATTTTTATCAACCTTGTTATCAGTTTCATTATGTGCTAAAACACACAATGACAATATGATAAAACAAAATATCAGGCTGAGTTTGATCATATGTTCAGGTAATTCATTAGTAAATCGTATCGTTTTCGCAGATCATCCTGATTATCCGATTCGGAAAAGGAAAGCAGTATATTGTAATTATATCTTGTAAAAGTCTGAAGTACTGCCGAAATATCTAAACGGTTAATTTTCAACGATACTTCTACACGCATCGAGTCGGGCTCTGAATGCATCAGGACACTTAAAATTTTGGCATCGTTTGCTTCAACAATCCGGGCAATTTCGGATAATGAATAATCGTGTGAGCTCATTTCCAACACAATTACCCCGCCGGGTTCGGCTACTGATAATGAAGCGGCAAATTGCTCTAATAAACTTTGTAAAGTCACGCTACCAAGGTAATTTTCATGCGAATCGACAACCGGAATTAAAGTCAGTTTTAATTCGTACATCAAGCGCATCACATCATATATATATTGATAATCATATACATACGCTTTTGAAATTGACAAAGTGTGACTTCCAACAGCCTCGTCAAGATCATTAAAATTTAAAACATCAAATTCAGAAATAAGTCCCAACAGTGCTTCGTTGTTCACGATGGGCATGTGCATCACCCTGTAATCTTCCATCGATTCAAGGGCTTCCCTTCCGGTATCACTGGTTTTCAGCGGTAAGATACCGTCTTTCATGATGTTTTTGGCTAATAGCATTTCAGTTATCGTTTGTAAAGTCGTTTTGAATCATGTTCAGATAATTCTTGTATCTGAACCCGGCTATCTCATTATTTTCAACAGCCAATTTGATTGCGCAACCTGGTTCGTGCAGGTGTGTGCAATTCGTAAACCGGCAGGCATTCATGCGTCTTCTCATTTCAGGAAACCGTTGGGCTAATGTTTCCTTTTCAAATTCATATAGTCCGAATTCCTTAATTCCGGGAGTATCTACAATCCAACCTCCAAAAGCTAAGGGATGCATCTCAGCAAAAGTTGTCGTATGTTTTCCTTTATTATGAACCGTTGAAATCTCACCAGTTCTAATCGCGAAACCCGGATTTACGGCATTGATCAGCGCCGATTTTCCAACACCTGAATGCCCGCTTATCAACGCGATTTTATCCTTCAACAATGCGCTGAAATGCTCCAGGTTAAGTTCCGTTTTAGCCGAGACTGATAAACAAGGATAACCAATTTTGGTATAAACCGACATCACTTCATCTAACATTTTCATCTGCTTTGCATTATAAAGGTCAAGCTTGTTAAAAACAACCGCAGCAGGAATATGATACGCCTCGGCGGTTACCAGAAACCGATCGATGAAACCTGTCGAAGTACGAGGTTGATCTATCGTGGCAACCAACACTGCCAGATCGAGGTTCGCTGCAATTATATGCGAAGATTTCGACAGTTTGGTCGATTTACGAATAATAAAATTAACCCTATCGTGTATTTCAATGATGACCCCCTTATTGCCATCTTCCTCAACCTCAAAGCTTACACGATCACCAACTGCCACCGGATTTGTAGTACGAATGCCCCGAATACGATACTGACCACGTAACCGACATTCATAAATTCTGGCATCGTCCGACAAAACCACATACCAACTCCCTGTTGAACGTAAAACAAGTCCCTCGAACGTCATACTGATATCAATTATTTAACCTGAAAACAACGACGAAATTAATTTTTTAATCCATATACATGGTTTGATTATAAAATTAACACGGATTGCCCATCAAAATCAATCCCTCGGAATAACAGGTTTTACAGGTGGTTATTAAGTACAATATGGTTTTGTATTTAAATAATTTGAATGAGATTGACAACAACAATCTAATGCAATATTGCCCATAATTTAAAAAAATAATTTATTTTACTTTTTTTACAATTCAAAAGAGTAGTTTCACTATTTTTGAACTATTAAACAAACCTTAAAACAACATTTCGATGCAAACCTACATGATTTTAGCGCTCTTACAGGCACCAATACTGATGCTTATTTTCAACTTGTTTTTAAAATTTAAATTTCGGATTAATAATTGGAAACTCATTTTGCAGGCTATATTCTTCAGCCTGGCAACGGTTCTTTCACTTTTTATTCTTGATTCAATTGTGCGATCATTTGGTTATGCTGAACTTAGAAATCTGAAAAGGAGTGCTTTTTATTCATTTGTAGTAATAGGTGCAGGATCCGAGCTTGGTAAATTCGTGCTTTTACGCTATTATTTTTTGAGAACCAAATCGGTAACAGGTCCATTAGGATGCATAATTTATTCAATTATAATTTCGTTAGGATTCTCAACGGTCGCAGTTCCACTCTATCTGTTTGGTGGATTTTCAAATATCCCAAATGAATTAATGATTTTTACATTTCCGTTGGCAAACGTAGTTTTTGCAACCATTAGCGGCTTTTTCATTGGCCTGGGCAAGCAACGAAAAAACAGATTTATCGATTCGATGACCGGGTTGGGTGCAGCAAGTTTCTTTCATGGGTTTTATTATTTTGCCAATCTCACCTCCGACAGAACCATCCTTCTTTTATTTGGCATCGGTATTTTCTTTATTGCAGCACTTCTTGGAGTGAAATCAGTAAACATGAAACACAACGAGGAAGAAGAAAATAATAACGATTAACCCAAATTTCGCATTGCAACTTAGCGAAGCGTTCTCACCGAAGGTGAATGCGTAGTTTAGTTCCGTATCTGGATACGTATAAATCATTGCTCTACAACAATTTATATCTTTTTCCGGGCAAAGCGCTAATAATACCATCAAATTCCAAAGTAAGTAAACACGCGGCAATTTTCGAAACCGGTAATTGCGATTGCAGCATTAATGCATCTATTGTTGACTCTTTTTCCTGTCCGAAAACGTTAATAATCTTCTGTTCCTCTTCACTGAATTCTCTGAAAAGTTTTGTTTGCACCGGCTTACCACCGGCAAGTTTATCCCAACCCATGATATACCTGATATCATCCGCACTTTCGATTAACACGGCCCTGTTCGTCCTGATAAAATAGTTACACCCTTCGCTATACATATCTCCGATCCTTCCGGGAAAAGCGAATACATCACGGTTATACGAATTTGCAATATCCGCTGTGATCAGTGCACCTCCCCGTTTCGCTGACTCAACTACAACCAAGGCATCTACCATCCCGGCAACAATGCGGTTTCGGCGCGGGAAATTCTCCCTGTCGGGATTTGTGTTACTCATGAATTCAGTTAATAAACCACCATTTTCGAGCATCCTTTCTGCCAGACCACGATTCAGATGTGGATAAATTCTATCCAATCCATGGGCAAGTACCCCAACAGTCGGGAGTCCGCATTTTACAGCCGAACGATGGGCACAGCTATCAATACCATAAGCCAACCCGCTTACAATCATAATATTATCCGATGTCAATCCTTCGATAAGTTGCTCACAAAGTTTTTTACCATATTCGGTTGCACTACGGGTACCAACAACGCCAATGATGTGTTGATGGTTCAAATCGGCCGAACCCAGATAATATACCAGTAATGGACTATCTGCACAATGTTGTAATCGTTTCGGATATGTTTTATCTAAATAAAACAAAGGTTTTATTTTGTTTTTATCGATAAAAACAAGTTCTTCTTCAGCACGATGCAACAC
>JABFQW010000015.1 GCA_013141455.1 Bacteroidales bacterium | reverse complement strand
TTCATTACCTCTGTGGTACACTGTGAATTAACTCTGTGCAACTCTGTGGTAAAAAAAGAACCACTGAGTCACACTGAGTGAAGCGCTGAGTCTCACTGAGTTATTCTTTCGTTATTCATATTTTCAATTATGTTTGAAAAAAAAATTCAACACTTGCCTGCAATATTTAACTTTCGAAGTCAAGGTCAACTCACATTTCAGTAAACTTTCACCAAGCCGTGAAAGTTCCATACAGTTTGCAGGGCATTTTCACAATTACCAGCTTCAATGATACATATTTCGCCATTTATATTCACTCGTTTTTCAACATTTCAATCCTTCAATTTCGCATCCAGCCATTCAAAAATTACTTGATACGCCTTATCGCGCACTGGTTTTGGAGAGAGTAACACATCATGCAACGCCTTTTCAATATATTTTACGGTGCAATCGCCTTTGATTTTTCTGGCTCGCCTTGCGATATGTTTCACATTCAACACAGCATCCCCCTCAAGAAATTTCCTGTCCCGGATTTTACCGTAAAGCGAATTATCAGAATATAAAACCAAGGTGGGTTTGTCAATCACAAATCCCTTTCTGGCCTGAACATGCGCCCGATGTATGGCATGCACCCAGCCTGCATTCACGGTTGGGGCTACAATTTTTTTCCAAACAGTATTGTATTCCCATTCCCCATAAACCGAACGATGCAGACTGCTTCCATAAATGGACGAAGGGTCTTCTTTCATCAACCTGTCAGGATGCTTTTTTCCCCGCCAGGCGACGAACGGCAATCCGAATACCCGTGCAAAAATCCCGATATTCATATTGAAAAACGGACTGTTTAAAAACACGGCATCAAATAAACGGTTTTCCGGATGCGTATGTGCAAAAAGTGCGACGATTAAACCACCCGTGGAATGGCCATTAAGCAACACTTTCCGGTTGCCTTCGCGCTGTATGATATTCAAAGCGGTTTCGATGTCTGCATCATATTCCGAAAGGTCCCTCACATTGGTTATCTTTTGATTTGGCAACCACGACCGGCCATATTTTCGCAGGTCAATGGCATAGAAATTAAATCCATGATTTAAAAAACGCTCAGCCATCTCTACCTGAAAAAAATAATCATTGAACCCATGCACATACAAAACAGCTTTGTCTGTTTCCGTTTCACAGCTTTTCTTCACTAAGGTACAAACTACCTTTCCCTCATAATCATCAGGTTGTTTGATGGTTGTCTGAAGAAATCCATTTCCCGCTGCGTCAGGAACGTATTGACGTTCGGGTGATGAGGTGTTAACCGAGTTTAATGGCATTTTTTCATTTTTTTGAATCGCATCAAGTTTACTACGTAAAAATTGTGTTCAAATATATGACTTATGTTTTATCACATAGACTAACTTTAACCTGATCATCAAGGCACCTCAGCTTTTTTTCGTTAACCGACATAGAATGGTCGCGTCAGAAAGTAACTTAAAGTAATTGAAAGTGAAAGCAAAATAACAATCCGGTTTCATTGATAAAAAAGCAATATTTTCTGTTCTGTTTCGGTTGCTTTTCGAAAAAATATACCTATATTGCACTCAAAATCAGGACGATGTTCAATAGATTCAAGTATTGTATTTTTTTAATCACCGGAAGCTTGTTTATTGCCAGTGCCGGTGCTCAGAACCTGACTGCCCTTGATATAATAAGGAAGGCCGATGACAAGAGCAGAGGCCAAACAAGTCAGGGAGAGATGACTATGACCATCGAAAGGCCAGGCTGGACGAGATCTGTTACCTTGAAAAGCTGGCAGAAGGGAAAACAATACGCTATGATTTTGATAACGGCTCCGGCTAAAGATAAGGGTCAGATGTTTCTAAAAATCAAGACCGATATGTGGAACTGGGTGCCATCTATCGAAAAAATGATCAAAATTCCACCTTCCATGATGATGCAATCATGGATGGGCTCCGATTTTACAAATGATGATCTTGTAAAGGAATCCTCTATCGTAACCGATTACACGCATTTTTTGGTTGGCACCGACACCGTGAGGGGACAACATTGTTATAAAATCGATCTTATTCCGCTTCCCGATGCCGCTGTTACCTGGGGTAAAGTGGTTGTCTGGATTACCACCGTAGGGTTTAATCAATGGAAAACCGAATTTTATGACGAAGATTTAAAGCTGATAAACGTGATGAACGGGGATGATATCAGGAAAATGGGCGACCGTGAAATACCGGTTAAACTTGAGATGATCACAATCGATAAGCCCGGGAATAAAACAATTCTCGAAACAAAAACCATGGTGTTCGACAAACCCATTGATGAGAGTTTTTTCACCCAACAGAATATGAAACGCTTAAGTCAATCAACAAAATAAATCACTAAAAAGTGAAATTTTATTTCATATTAGCCTGGCGTAATATATGGCGAAATAAGCGAAGGACGCTGATTACGACGGCATCGGTTTTTTTTGGCGTACTGCTTTCGGCCTTCATGAGTTCCATGCAGGAAGGGTCGTATGATCAATATATCCGGGCGATTGTAAATTCCTATTCGGGGCATATTCAAATTCACAGGAAGGGTTATTGGAATGATAAAATCATCAATAACTCCTTTCTTAATGATGGAAATATTGACTCACTTTTACATCGTTTCCCTGAAGTAACAATCTATTCACCAAGGTTTGAAACTTTTTGTCTGGCCTCATCGGAAGATGTTACAAAGGGAGTCATGATACTGGGAATAGAACCGTTGGCTGAAGATAAAATAACCAATATCTCAGTGAAACTGTATCAGGGCGAATACCTCAAAAAAGGCGACAATGGTGTTATCCTCGGGAGCCGGTTAGCGCAATTTATGAAAATAGGACCCGGCGATACCCTTGTTTTGATAGGGCAGGGGTATCATGGATCGGGTGCTGCAGGAAAATATCCGGTTAGGGGAATCATTAAACATCCGTCGCCCGAATTAGACAGGACATTGGTATGTATGGAATTACAACATTGCCAGGAGTTATTTTCGGCTCCCGATCTGCTGACTTCAATGGTGATCATGGTAAACGATAACGAAAAAACCTTACCCATAAAAATGGCATTGACCGAATCGTTGGGAGACGACCTCGAGGTGATTGACTGGATGCAAATGAACCAATTACTCTTGAAACAAATCGACAGCGACCGCGCACAGGGTGTTATCACCAAAGGAATATTATACATGATTATTGCTTTCGGAATCCTAGGTACTGTGATAATGATGGTTGCCGAACGAACAAAGGAGTTTGGTGTTATACTGGCAGTTGGCATGAAAAAACGTAAATTAATCACGATCATTATATTAGAGACAATATTCATGGGAATGACAGGTGTAATTACCGGTGTTGCAGCAAGTATCCCCTTATTGTATTATTTTCTGTACAATCCAATACCTTTCACCGGTCAGGCAGCCGAAATGATGTTGCAAATGGGATTCGAGCCGGCCATGTATTTCTCCATGGCGCCCTCAGTATTTTACGAACAGGCGCTTACAATTTTCATTTTCACCTTGGTAATCGGTATTTATCCCATATTTAATATCCGTAAGTTACAAATAATGAAAGCATTAAGAAGTTAATTAAAATTGTATTATCATGCTCTGGTCCTTATCATGGAAAAATATCTGGCGGAATAAACTGAGAAGTACTGTCGTCATTATGGCAGTAATGCTGGGTGTGTTTGCCGGGGTTTTCCTGATTGCATTTATGAATGGCATGGTTGAAGACCGGATTCAAACGGTTATAAAAACTGAAATATCTCATATTCAGATACATCAACCCGGTTTTGGAGAAAACAACGATTTCTCGTTATTCATGCCGGATGCCGATAGTCTGACACAAATAATAGATAAAACAAACCATGTTTCCTCTGTATCTAAAAGAGTTGTAATCAGTTCGTTGGTTGCTTCTGCTGAGACGAATACGGGTGTAAAAATTCTTGGGGTTGTACCGGAAGATGAAATGAAAGTTACCAACCTGAGTACGAAAATTATTGAGGGAAGTTATTTCGCGACCGATCGGAAAAATGTGGCTGTCATTGGGAAAAAACTTGCCGAAAAGTTGAAAGTTACCTTGAATAAAAAGATCATCATCACCGCGCAGGATGTCAATAAGAATATTACCGGAGGTGCTTTCAGAATCGTTGGCATTTTTGAAACAGACAACTATATGTATGATGAACTGACAGTGTTTGTAAGGTATCATGATCTCTGCGTGCTAACCGGCCTGCAAGGAACCGAAGCCCATGAAATTGCTGTTTTATTGGACGATAATGCGTATTCAGAACCGGTAAAACAGAAACTCGGAAAGGATTTTGCCAGACTTGATGTTCAAAACTGGACTGAATTAAGCCCCGAAGCCGGTTACCTCGTGAGCGCCATGGATCAATATATGATCATTTTTATCATCGTAATATTGCTTGCCTTATGTTTCGGAATTATTAATACCATGCTCATGGTGGTATTGGAAAGGGTGAAAGAACTGGGGATGCTGATGGCAGTGGGGATGAGCAAACCCATGATTTTTTTTATGATCATGCTCGAAACAATTTACCTGTCCATAACCGGAGGAATGCTTGGATTAGTATTGGGTTATCTCCTTAGTAATCATCTGGGTATTGTTGGAGTTGATCTTTATTTCTGGAAAGAAGCCTACGCGAGTGTCGGTTATTCATCGCTTATTTTTCCAAAAATAGGTTTGCAAACAATCATCCTCATCGCGATTATGGTGATAATCACCGGTATTGTTTCAGCAATTTATCCTGCATTTAAGGCTTTGAAATTAAATCCGGCCGAAGCCACCAGAACAGACTGATTATTGAAATCGTTTAACGAAAAAGATATATGAATATCATCGAAATTAAGGGAATATCAAAAACCTACGATAAAGATACCATGCCGGTTCAGGCATTGAACGGCATTGATCTGGTGTTTCAGGATGGTGAGTTTGCTTCTATCGTTGGCCCTTCCGGTTCAGGAAAAACGACCTTGCTCAATATCATCGGTGGACTTGACGATCCAACTGAGGGCAATGTGTTGATTGATGGCATAAATATCACTTCGTTGAGTGGTCATAGTAAAACAGCGTTTCGGTTGAAGAACATCGGATTTGTTTTTCAATCGTTCAACCTGATCCCTGTGCTGACTGTTCGGGAGAATATTGAATTTATCATGCAGTTGCAAGGCGCTTCAAAACAGGGGAGATTGTCGCGCACAGATGAATTGATTGAAGCAGTCGGTTTGGTGGATAAAAAGAACTGCCGGCCAAATAAATTATCCGGTGGCCAGCAGCAACGCGTGGCCGTGGCACGTGCACTGGCATCGAAACCAAAATTTATTTTGGCAGATGAGCCAACCGCAAATCTTGATTCAAAATCGGCAGAAAATCTGTTAGACATCATGGAGAAATTGAATAAAGAAGAGAATATCACTTTCATTTTCTCGACCCACGATGCCCGTGTGATGAAAAAAGCAAGAAGGATTATCACCATTGAAGACGGCAAGGTGATTGATGATGTGATAAAAGATAAGATAATGCCGGAATCTTGAATTTTGAATGGGATTTGTATTTGTGAAGTCTTGCTGAAAGTATGATGAAAAAACCAGTCTTTATAGTGCTGTTATGGTTAACCCTGTTAATAATAGTTCAAACGCAGGCCTATTCACAGGACTCAATCAAACAGCATCATATCGTTTTTAACGGTTACCTGAAAGACATGCAAACAGCTATTTTCAGCGACTTTCATGCTGACTGGATCAACGCAAATCTGATTCATAACCGGTTGAATTTCAAGTGGCTGGTTTCACCGTCTATTGCTGGTTCTGTCGAGATCAGAAACCGATTTCTGTCGGGTAATATTTTAACCGGATTTTCGGATTATAATGAACAAATGGAAAAAGATCCGGGGTTTTTGCAGTTATCTGCAAATATCATCGATGAGAAAACTTACCTGCTGAATGTCGCCATCGACAGGTTATGGTTTGCCTACACCGCCGAAAAACTTCAGGTTTCGGTGGGAAGACAGCGCATCAACTGGGGACAAACATTCGTATGGAATCCAAATGATATATTCAACAGTTATTCATATTTTGATTTCGACTACGAAGAAAGGCCCGGAAGCGATGCCGTTAGGGTACAATATTACCCGGGGGCAACATCGGTGATAGAATTTGCGGCTAAAATTAATGACCAAAAAAAAACAACACTTGCCGGCCTTTACCGGTTCAATACATTGAATTACGATTTTCAGATTATTGGTGGCATGGTTGACCAGAATGACTTTGTCATTGGCTCTGGATGGTCGGGTCAGATAGTAAAAGGTGGTTTCAGGGGCGAAGCAAGCTATTTCCATCCAATTCGGAAAATGAGCGACACAACAGGCATTTTGCTGGCCTCGGTTGGCTATGATTATAGTTTCAAAAGTTCACTGTTTATTCAGTGTGAAGTATTGTATAGTGGTAACAAGCAATCATCGAATGATTTCTCACCCAGGCAAATCAGCAGCAGTAATCAGGATGCGAAAAACCTGTTTTTACCTGATTATACCATATTCAGCGCTGTTTCCTATCCTTTAAATCCAATTTTAAATGGTTCGTTAGCCGGCATTTACCACCCGAAAAGTAATTTACTTTTTATTATCCCGACTGTAAATATCTCACTTTCAAGCAATATTGAATTGTCATTTACCGGCCAGTTACTACGATATTTCTCCTCAAAGGCTGATAACACGGATTTGAATTTTATCTATGCCAGGATAAAAGGCAGTTTTTAGGATAAACCATTTTCTTACCATATTTGAATCACAACTTATCAATTATAATGGAAGGCAAATTGTGGGAGTCCCTGAGAAAATGTACGACTTTATTCAATCCGCACCTAAATTCCAAAATTTTTTAAAAGTCTGTAAAAGAATCATATATCCGTTCGCAAATGTTTACAAACGCTTATATACGTATGTAACTGTTTGTTATACGAGTAATTGGAAAGCACGATTATAATTTTGCTTCATCGTTCTTTCACGAACTTTTTAAACCTCAAACTTTATAAACTTTACAAAACTTCAAACTCATGACAACACTACGCAACTCCGTTCAACTCATTGGCCGTCCGGGTATGGATCCCGAAGTAAAAACCATCGCCAATGACCGCAAAATGGCACGCTTTACGCTCGCTACCAACGATTATTATTTCAATAAAAAAGGCGAACGCATCGAAGAAGCCCAATGGCACAACATAGTCGCCTGGGGAAAAACAGCCGAAATCGTTGAGAAACTTGTCAAAAAAGGCAAGGAGATCGTGATCGAAGGTAAGCTCGCCTCAAACACCTGGGAGGATAAGGAAGGTGTAAAGCACTACAATGTTCAGGTGGTAATCAATGAATTACTCGCCATCGAAAAAGCATCGTAAATATCATATTACAAAACTTTAAACTTTAAACTTTCAAACTTTTCAAACTTTATAAACATTCAAACTCATGACAACACTACGCAACTCCGTTCAACTCATTGGCCGTCCGGGCATGGATCCCGAAGTAAAAACTATCGCCAATGACCGCAAAATGGCCCGTTTCACGCTCGCTACCAACGACTTCTATGTCAACAACAAGGGTGAACGCGTCGAAGAGACCCAATGGCATAACCTTGTGGCCTGGGGAAAAACAGCCGAAATCGTCGAAAAACTTGTTAAAAAAGGCAAGGAGATCGTGATCGAAGGTAAGCTAACTACCAACAGCTGGGAGGATAAGGAAGGTGCGAAACATTACACTGTTGAGGTTGTGGTAAACGAAATTCTCAGCTTGTAATTGTTTTGTGATTTCATTTCAAGTTCGGGTTGTAATTATAAAAATGTGAATTACAACCCGGACTTTTAAATCTTCCGTTTTAAATGTTAAAAGATCTTTACCCAATTTCTTGTGGATAAGGATAGAACACTCGAAAACATTACCGTGTAGCGGTTTTAGTATTGTAGAAAACAAAATTAAAACAGACAATTTCCCCTTCCCCGTAGGGGATGAACAAGAATTGCTTCCGTTTTAAATGTTAAAAGCTCAATACCCAATTTCTTGTGGACAAGGATAGAACAGTCGAAAACTTTACCGCGTAGCGGTTTTAGTATTGTAGAAAACATAATTAAATGAAACAAATTCCCCGTAGGGGATAAACAAAATCATCATGAAACCAGGCACATTTACACAATTATACGTTCAATTGGTTTTTGCTGTTAAAAACCGTGAAGCCATCTTGCACAAAAGTATTCGTAATCGTATTTTCGAATATATGAGTGGAATTATAACCCAAATGAATCACAAATCGATCATTGTAAACGGTGTTTCAAACCATGTGCATATTTTCATTGGATTGAATCCCACAAAAACAATTTCGGAGACGGTGCATGATATAAAAAGAAGTACTTCCCTATTTATTAATGACGAAAAACTTTGTCCTTACAAATTTGCATGGCAGGATGGATATGGCGGATTTACTCACAGTCGTTCACAAATACACGATGTTTATCAATACATATTGAATCAGGAAGAACATCACAAAAAGCAAACCTTTAGGGATGAATATATCCAATACCTGAAAAAATTTGAGATTGAATATGACGAGAGATTCTTATTTGATTTTCTCGACGATGTTGAACCTCTACGAGGTAATTGAACGATATTTTACCTTTTCTTCTACAATACTTAATGCCCTACGGGCAATAAACTAATTGTGGTTATTGGTTGAGTAAGCTGTTATCGTTCCCGTAATAACCTTAATATCTGGTTGAACACTACCGCGTAGCGGTTTTAGTGTTGTAAAAAGCGAAGTTGAAACAGACGATTTCCCCGTAGGGGATAAACAAGAATTGCTTCCGTTTTAAATGTTAAAAGATCAATACCCAATTTCTTGTGGATAAGGATAGAACACTCGAAAACAGTACCGCGTAGCGGTTTTGGTATTGTAGAAACCATAATTCAAATAAACAAATTCCCCGTAGGGGATAAACATAATTACCATGAAACCATGCACATTTACCCGTTTTTCTTCCACAATATTCCCAAAATGCAAAAGATCAAAGATCGCAATCGGTTAATAAAACACTATTATCCTGCAAAGAATATCTTGTATAACTAACTGATTAATTACACTTTAATATTTCTTTGTCATTAAAGTATGAAAATCAAAAAAGGCACATACCGACCGTTTACCACCTACTTTCTGCCTTTTATACAAATCGGATCCACCCAAATTGTTTTGGTTCCACATAAATTATTACCTTTGCCGTCTCAATCATTCGGGGTGTAGCGCAGCCCGGTTAGCGCGCGTCGTTCGGGACGACGAGGCCGGAGGTTCGAATCCTCTCACCCCGACAATTTCACAAAACTTTGATTTTGAAATTGTTGTCCTTCAACTGATGACAATTTTTTGTTAAAAAGGTGATAAGAAAGTGATTGGGATACTTACGATACTTTTGCTCATGTCGAAAAGCAATAAAACCGTAAAGTGAAATTTAGTTTTCGACAAAACAAAATTTGAAGAGCCAAACAGGTTTTTCGTCGAAAACGCTTACGGTTAAACTATGATTACATCAACGGTCCTTCCCGGATCAAACAATAACATCGCCTGAAAAATCCAGGGCAAATTTCCGGAATAAAACATATTCCCACCTTGCAGATGCAAATACTTTGCACGCAAAATCCTTTGAGGGCAATTCATTGTTCTCATGGCTATCATTACATTTATTAAATACATTATGCAATTCGAATCATTAAACATCATTGAACCCATTTTAAAATCCCTGCAAGAGGAAGGTTATACCACACCCACACCCATACAGGCAGAATCAATTCCAATTATTTTACAGGGTACCGACCTGCTCGGCTGCGCCCAAACAGGAACCGGAAAAACAGCGGCATTTGCCATTCCTATCCTGCAATTATTGAGTGCGAATAAAATCTTCGCCAAAAAAAGAAAAATCAGAAGTCTGATTGTCACACCTACCCGTGAGTTGGCTATCCAGATCGGCGAAAGTTTCAACGCCTATGGCCGTCATACCGATTTAACAAATACAGTTATTTATGGCGGTGTAAACCAAAACCCTCAGACTGCTTTGTTGAACCGCGGGGTTGATATACTGATCGCTACACCGGGACGCTTGTTGGATCTCATGAACCAGGGATATCTGACCCTGCGTGATGTGGAGATTTTCGTTCTCGATGAAGCAGACCGCATGTTAGACATGGGTTTCATTCATGATGTGAAGAGATTGCTTGAGGTGCTTCCAAAAAAGAAACAGTCACTTTTCTTTTCGGCCACGATGCCTCCTGAGATCGTGAAGCTTGCAGGTTCGATCCTGCATAACCCTAAAGAAGTCTCGGTAACACCCGTTTCATCAACGGTTGACATCATCAAACAATACATTTACTTTGTTGATAAAGGGAATAAAAACGCCCTGCTTGTCGAACTTTTGAAAAACGAATTCATTAAAACCGCGCTGGTATTCACACGCACCAAACACGGTGCCGATCATGTGGTGAAGATGCTGCTGAAACACAACATCAATGCCGAAGCAATTCATGGCAATAAGGCGCAGAATGCACGTCAGCGTGCCTTGACAAATTTTAAGGCACAGATCACACGCGTGCTCGTGGCAACTGATATTGCCGCCCGAGGGATTGATGTGGATGACCTTGAATACGTGATCAATTTCGAAATGTCGAATATTGCCGAAACCTATGTCCATCGTATTGGACGAACGGGTAGGGCTGGTGCCAAAGGCACTGCAATCTCGTTCTGTGATGCCGAAGAGAAAGCCTATCTGAAAGATATCGAAAAACTGATCTCGAAACGTATTCAGGTGATTCATGATCATCCGTTTCCATTGATTGACCACAATCCGGTTAAAACGCCCAAAGTGCAGTTTGTGAGGCGAAATGCCGGTCACCGCGAACCAAAACCGGTTGCAGCGAATGGTGGCAGACGGTGGTCGGGGAGATAAAAGCGATGGTCTGACCCGATAGGTTCTATTACAATTTGTACCTTATCTTTGCTGATAAAAAACCGACATTTTAAGCCTCAAAGCCTGAAAACAGTTAAACCCAAATTACGCATTAAAAATGCGTAATCGACTAAGAGTTTGTAATTCAGCATGATTTATCATGCTTCAAACAAACTCTATATCGGGGTTAAACCAACTAAATCAGATAGTTCGGCTTTTATTAGCCTCCTACTGATTAATTTGGGTTAAAAATGGAGTTTTTTCGGTAATCAATAGTTAACTAAATTGTAACATGACCAACAATGAAAAAAGTTCTGATTGTATTGGCTTTCCTGATTGTTAAGACTGTTCCGGCTCAGGAATTAGTCAAAAGTGGCAGAAATGATTCGGGGAATGGCATTTATATTTTACCTACACAGCTCTTTTTTTCGGAGATAATTCTCACCTACGAACAATTTATAAAGGAAAGGATTTCCATATCATATTCGTTGGGATATAAAATACCGACCGGTGAAGGGAATACGCTTGAGCCGTTCGGAAGTGGTCTGTTCGCCGATTATGAATTATCGTTTATGTTTAACGAATTTTCAAATGCTGTATATGTTTCATTATCACCCTCATACTATTTCGGAAGCCACTGCAAATACTTCGTACAATGCGAATTCTTTACCAGATTTTATTGGTTTGACGACAAACGTTTATCCTTCGATAATGTGGAGAACTATTGGTTTAATTCGATAAGGAGTGAAAGAGTAAATGTAACTGGAATAAAGGCACTTGCGGGTTTAAATAGTAAGTTCAGCATCTCAAAAACAATGTTTTTTACTATCAGGTTTTACGGGGGCATCGGAGTAAGGTATAAGAACTATTACTATGAAAATATTGACAACATAGTAATGGATCCGAAGCTGGGTGAAATAATATACCCTTACGAAGAAGAGCGTGGTCATGTGTTTTTACCCTCATTCCATTTCGGACTGAAGATAGGAATCGCTAAAAAAGTTTGCATAAATCATGAGTAGTATAATCAGCTGAAATCGACAATTACTGTAGTTGATGCGATGCTGAAGGCTTAAACCAATCGGATTAAATCTGATTTCTTTTAACAGAGAATAAAGTTAGAAGTTGTGAGTTATAGGATAAAATCCGTTTCTTCTGAAAACAAAAACTATGTCTGATATAATTCAACCATTATTGCACAAGGATACCATTACGGTTAACTGGCAGGATGTGAATGCAAAAGGAAAAATGAGCATGCGTGCGATTACGCAGTATTTGCAGGAATCGGCCTGGAAACACTCGCGAAAACTTGGTACCGGTTACGATTTTATTTTAAAACAGGATGCCATTTGGGTGATGGGAAAACTCGAAGTGAAAATGGTCGCTTATCCATGTTGGGAAGACAAGGTCACTATCGAAACCTGGCACCGGGGTTATGAAGGATTGGTGGCATCGCGCGATTTCAATATTTATAATGCAGAAAAACAGCTTATTGGCGCTGCAACTTCCGATTGGTATGTGATCGGGATACAAAGCAGAAGACCCAAAAGGCTGCAATTTCTTGATCAGTTTCTTGATTCCGCTTTGCCAGATAAAGCGATGGATGAAGACGGACTCATGATCGACCCACGAAAAGAATTACCGCTTCTGCTCAACCATCAGGTGATGTTTTCGGAACTTGATTTTCATGGGCATGTTAATACCAGCCGCTATTTCGAATGGGTGATCAATGCCTGCGACCCTGATGTATTGTTCAAAAGACAGATCGAAAAATTTGGTATCCGGTTCCTTTCTGAATGCAATTTGAAAGAAATCATCCAAATAAGCGGACAAATAGGTTCAGACGAAGCGTATTTCAAGGGTATCAGGGAACATGACGGGAAAATCGTTTTTGCTGCAACAATGAGGTTTGAAAAGTAATTCAAAATGCATTCCGCACGTGCGGGACTGGGCGGAAAGATGCACACCGAAAAACATCCCGCACATGCGGGACCGCACTTGACAGGTAGCTGGATTTATAGCCAGTGGTCATTCTAATTTAAAATCTACCAATTCGTAGTTAGCGTTTCGTCCTCCTTCGTCTGTTTGTTTCAAGATGCCTTTTTCTACCAGGTCTTTTATGTCCCGTAAGGCGGTGTCGGTAGAGGTTTTGGCAATTTTAGCCCATTTAGAGGTTTGTAGTTTTCCTTCAAAATCGTCAAAGAGTTTGTTAAGTATTAAGCGTTGCCTTTCATTGATGGGCGTGTACGCGTGTAATTTCCAAAATTCAGCTTTACGTAATATTTTCTGTGTGGTATTTTCTGTGGAGAGCATCGCATTTTTGAGACAATGCAAAAACCAGTCGATCCATTCTGTAATGTCGCCTGAACTATGTTGCACTTTTTGCAGTACTTCGTAATAGATTTTGCGTTCGGCTAATATTTGGCCAGACATACTGTAAAAACGTTCTCCACTGCCTTCGGCACGGGCAAGCAACATGTCGGATATAGCTCTTCCAATTCTGCCGTTTCCGTCATCAAAGGGGTGAATAATGATAAACCAAAAGTGTGCTATGGCGGCTTTCAAAACAGGGTCAAGGCAGTTTTCGTTGTTGAACCAATTCAAAAACTTGTCCATTTCCGTTTTTACTAATTCGGGCTTTACGGCTTCGTAATGCACTTTTTCTTTTCCCATTGCGCCTGAAACAACTTGCATTTCACCAGTTCGATATCGTCCCACTTCTATGGCGTAAGGTCCGCTATACCCTGTGGGGAAAAGTGCTGCGTGCCAGCCAAACAAACGTTTTTCGGTTAAAGGTAAAGTGTATCGTTGGGTGGCATCCAGCATCATTTCTACAACCCCTTCAATGTGGCGGCTGCTCGATACAAGTCCTGCGGTGTTTATGCCCAAACGCCTGGCAATGGACGAACGTACCTGGTCGTAATTGAGTAATTCGCCTTCTATTTCTGATGATTTTACAACGTCTAAGGTTAAGGCTGTCAGCGTGGCTTCTTCTTTAGCAGAAAAGCCCAAAGCGTTCATTTGCCCCATTATTTTACCTTGCATAAGCCGTACCTCGCCAAATATGACATTTATGGCCTTGTCCTGCCACGAAAAATCTGTCCAGTTTTTGTCCTCATAAATGTACTTTGCCATTGCTTAATATATTATGCGGTAAATATAAGAATTAATCACCGCATATTTGCGGTGATAATTTTATTTTTTCACCGCAACGATATAGGTTGTCTAAGTTCGTAATTTTTGTACGGTCACCCTACCATTGGCTATAACGGCTGACGTTTTGGCAAGTGCGGGATTAGATTGTTGCTCAACTGTCTGCCTGCACAAATGTATGTAAACATTTAAAATGTTTCAACGAACACGAATACCCGCATTTGCTATAGCGTTTGTTGGGCAAAGTTATTTATTAAAAAAGTCCACAATAATATTATTTGCTTTGTCAAAATTAGTTGGTGCTTCAAATCTTATTGGCAGAATCTTTTTTCTTTCTTCTTTAGGTTTTAAGAGGTTCTCTAAAATGTCTGGCAATCTTAATATTTCTTCTATAATTGTAGTTGACCAACCACTCAAACTCGTTTTAATTTCTACAAATTCTTCAGGCGGATGAATAGAAATTGATTCAAATTCCCAGTTTAATAATTCATCGATTACAAGTAAAATCTTGTCTACAATATATTTTATCTTTATAGGAGTTGTCTCATTGTTTATAGCAAAAAGCAATTCAGAATCTTCAGAAACTAACATTTGGCTTAGTATATTAAGTAGTCTTCTGCAATCCATTAAAGAATTTCTGACCCAGGTTAGATATTCAATATTATCTAATCTTTTCGATTTAACAAATTTGAGATCGTCTTTTAAGTCTTTTACTTTTAAGCGGATATTGTCAATATCCGACCTCATCAGTTCAATCACAAGTCTACTTTGCCAATTTTCGGGTTTGTCAGTAATAATGTTTTGTATCTCCTTCGTAGTATTTTCAAAACCGCTAAAACTCATTATCGAAAAGTGATTTAATTTTTTTCTTATTTTATTGCAGAATGGTTCAAGTGATGCATTTAAATTGTCGATTCTCAAATTGTCATAAGTTCCAGGCGTTATTCCAATTAAATCAGTTGGTAAATGAAAATTACTTGTGTTGCGAGGTGTTAAAAATGAGACTCTTTCTTTTCCTAATTTACCCAAAAATAAACCAAACTCAAATATGATATTGTCTCTAACAACTGTTTTTTCTTCATTTCTCAAAATAATTGTATCTTCAGGTTTGAAAATGAATATTGCAAAATCGAATTCTGGCAATGCTTTTAATAGACTATCTAACGTACTTTCAGTTAAATGGAAGATATTCTGCGACCATATTGTTATATGCGCATCGAATTCTAAATTTTCTTGAAGGGAATAGGCTATGTTTATACTTTCAGATGAACAGCCTACAAAGATCTTTGGTTTCATATTTTATAATTTTGCCCAACGGGCATGCATATGCTTTGTGGCGGACTTTAAAAGATGAATCTTTCTGTCCGCAATGATTTATATTTGGAACTAAAATGTTCATATTCAGATCAAAACCCGCCATAAAGTATAATGCATTGTTAGGCAACGTGTTTATTAAATCGATTATATGTAAAAATGAATCTTGTCAATTTGCGCTACAATCATTTCTTGTTTGACCATACTTAGTCTAAAATGTTTTTTAAGTGATTAAGCTTGTTGTAATCTCAATTCTTTGTTTTTAAGACGCTAAATTTAATACCCAAATTAATCCAAATCGAATAACCACATTTGTCGTTAATTTTTTTTCCTCCAACATAATTATACTTGTGCCAAGTTATGTTTTCGGCTTTCCAATAATCACGCATATATTCAGTTTTAATATATAGTGATACTTTTTTCATAACTCTATAATCAACACTTATTCCAGCTGAATAGCCATAATTCTCATTGGTTCTTATAAAACCTCCAAATGTGGGACAAATTCTAATCTTATTTCCAATGATAAGTTTTAAAGAAAGCGGGAACGTAGTTATTGGACTTTTTTCAACCCAAAATCTACTTATGTCACTGTTAAAAGATAGCACTGATTTGTTGGGTCTATATTCAATATTTGCACCAAAACCTAAAATTTCAGAGCTAGTCTCCACTTTCCAATTTGTTGCCGCAAATCCTCCAACGTAAAACTCTTGAGAGAAAGCCAATGACGTAAATGTTAAAAGCAAAACAATAAAAAATGCTTTTCTTACATTTCCAGTTATAGAATCACTTTTGAAAATAATTCCATATTTGTAACTTCGATTTTTTTCATTATCCATTCTATATCTATTTATGCAATTTTTGTTCGTTTTTTCGACGAAAATTAATAAGTCTGATTATTTCCCTATTAGATAATACTTCTTTTCTTTATTGTTTTATAATTAATGGTTGTCATTTATTCTCAACATGTTGCCTAACGCTCCGGTGCAAATGCCGTGGCTTTCAACGATGGCCTCGCGTGAAAATGGCATTTGCATAGTGTTAAGTGCAGGAAGATATTCAAAATCATGTTAATCTGTTTTTAAACTTTTTAATTCGCGGCTTTCGGGCCGCTGTTGTTTATCCTTCTGGCACTTAACGATTGGCTATACGTGATAGTGGTGGATATTTCGTGTTTATGTTGGTACGTTGCAAATCATCAAAACAAGCCTTAAAACTAACAAAATCAGCGCTTTTTCGGTGTTCATCCATATAAAATCCGATTGTATTCATAATAATTGTTTGGTTTTACTGTTTGTTTCAATGTTACAACACACCAAATGTAAATGAGTTATTTCAGAAATCCAAATTGTCTAACGGACTTTTTAGCCTTACCACTGAATGTGCAAACCCAAACTCATCGTCCTGGGCTTTGCAACTGAATGTGCAAACCCAAACACAACGTCCTGAGCTTTGCAACTGAGTGTGCAAACCCAAACACAACGTCCTGAATCTTGCAACTGAATGTGCAACCCCAAACACAACGTCCTGGGCTTTGCAACTGAATGTGCAAATCCAAACATAACGTCCTTAGCCTTGCAACTGAGTGTGCAAATCTAAACACAACGTCCTGAGCTTTGCAACTGAATGTGCAAACCCAAACTCAACGTTTTGAAGCTTGCCACTGAATGTGCAAACCCAAACACAACGTCCTGAAGCTTCCGGACCTCCTGGGTTTACAACTGTCATCCCCACTACTGCCAATATAATGTTAGCGGCTGGTGTTTCTTGTTGTCTGTATGTGAGTTTTAATTTGTTTATAGGTTATTACACATCCAATTTCATTCATTTTATCATTTTTTCTTGGTCGTTGCATATAAATATTATTGGTATTTGCGATGTCTTTTTTCTTTGTCTTACTGATATTGCTGTTTGTAATCCGTGACTCGGTTTTTTATTAAAGTTTACCAATATTAGGTCAGGCATTATCTCGCTAATTGACTTGTATGCCCCGTCCACCATCAATATTTTCTCTATGAATTTCTATGTCTTGCGAAATTATTTTTTCGATTTCTGTATCGTTTGAAAAGTCAATGATAAATACCTTCATAGCCCGATTTTATGGCTCCAAAACAAAAGTGTTGCTAAAACGATAATGGAAATCAATGTCCCAACCGGCAAATACCACATTGTTAATATACTAATTATTAGTCCAAGTGTGTAAGTCCATTCTTTGCTTGTCCATAAGGCATAAATCCATATAAGCCAAAGTAGTCCATACAAAATAAAAAGCCACCCAAGTTTAAAAACGTCAACGTTCATTTTATAAAAAATTTCAGCCCAAGGTCCGGGTTTTTCAGGTCCAATGTATTTCCCCTTGACTGTTACAAAAATTCCGTCAAGAAGCATAAAGCCACCGTTTAAAAGTCCGAGTATTGTAATTATTATCTTCATTTCAAATTATGTTACGTTGTCGTCTTGTTACACTTGCTGCCAACAAATCGCTATACATGATGTGGTAGTTATTTCCTGTTTATACCGGCATGTTTAAATCAGCTAAACAAGCGATAAAACTAACAAAATCAGCACCTTTTCCGTGTTCATCTCTATAAAATCCGCTTGTATTCATGATCATTGATTGGTTTCTATCGTTTGCCTCATCGAAACAATACACCAAATGTAGAAGACTTATTTCAGAAATCCAAATTATCCAACGGACTTTTTAGCCTTGCCACTGAATGTGCAAACCCAAACACAACGTCCTGAGCCTTGCTACTGAATGTGCAAACCCAAACACAACGTCCTGAGCCTTGCCATTGAAAGTGCAAACCCAAACTCAACGTCCTGAGCCTTGCAACTGAATGACCCTAACCTAAAATAGTTTTACTTACTACCGGACCTCATGGAAAAAGTAATTTAAAATTCAAATAGCATCCCGCACGTGCGGGAGCAAAATGCAAATTGAAAATTCCTTCGCGAATTTGATGCATAATACAGATTAACAATGTATCAGTGAAAACATTTGCATTTTGCCATTTGCATTTTGCTTTTCATTTTACCATTTGCATTTTGCCATTTGCATTTTGCATTTTGATTTTTTTATTTTGCTCCCGCACGTGCGGGATGCATTCTGCATTTTGCATTCAATTTACGCTACTTTCCGGTATCGCCACACCGATAAACTCAGCATGAGCACCGCATACACTACTAATGAATAAAACTGTCGGGTGAAATCGCTGAAAACCGAGCCTTTGAGCATGATCATCCGGTTAATCTGAATGAAATAAGCAATCGGGTTTATTTTATTCACGGTTTGGGCCCAATCGGGCATACTCTCAACAGGAGTAAATAGGCCGCTCATCAGAATAAAAATTACCATGAAAAACCAGGAAATGAACATGGCCTGCTGCATGGTGTCGGTAACGGTTGATACAAACAGGCCGAAAGCCAGTACGACAATCAGATACACCGACACGGTTCCCAACTGCAGCGCCAGACTGCCAAGCATAGGAACGCCAAATACAAAGCGTGCCAAAAACAGTCCTAACGAGAATTCAAACATCGCGATGATCCAGAAAGGAAGCAGCTTGCCTATGATGAACTGATATTTCTTGATCGGTGTCACATTTATCTGTTCAATGGTGCCTAACTCCTTCTCTTTCACTACATTCATCCCGGATAAGAACATTCCGATGATGGTCACAAGCAACACCAATATACCGGGAACCATGTATGTGATATAATTGAGGCGCGGGTTATACCAGTTCGAAACCGTGATTTGAATAGGATCATTCAGATTAAGATTCGGATATTGGTCGATGAGCATCTGTCTGTTGAAATCGAACAGGATGGCATGGGCATAGGCATTCATTATGCTTGCCGCGCTTCCGTTGATGGCATCCGTAATAAGCATCACTTTTCCTTTTCCATCGCGTTGTAAGTCACTTTCAAAATTGGGTTGGATGATGAGTAATTGGTGGGTCTTTCCGCTTTTCAACGCCTCAACACCCTGATCGTAACTCTCATAAAATGAATCAATCGTAAAAAATGGTGATCCGTCGAACTTACTGATCAGCCTACGCGATTCAACCGAATGATCATGATCGAGAATCGCGATATTCGTGTTTTTGATTTCAAATGTTGCAGTAAATGAAAGTATGAGTAATTGAAACATCGGTATCACCACGATGATGACAAGCATCGCTTTTTCGCGAAAAATCTGTCTGAATTCTTTTTGCAGTATATAGAGTATAGTTCTCATTATCAGTTCATTTAACCCAATCGGATGTTAAATTTTTTCACACTCAGCACGATAAAAAATACTGTCATTCCAAATAGAACGAGTGTTTCTTTCCACACATAGGCGATTCCCAATCCCTTAATCATGATGCTTTTCACGATGATAATGAACCATTTACTGGGCATGATATTGCTTAATATCTGCAAGGGGAGCGGCATATTCTCAACCGGAAAAATAAAACCGGAGAGTAAAATCGTTGGGAGCATCAGCACAAACATCGATAGTAGCATTGCCTGCTGCTGTGTTTGGCTTACGGTTGAAATAAAAATCCCCATCGAAAGCGCCATCACGATGAATAATATGCTCTCCAAAAGCAAAAACAATATGCTCCCGTTGATTGGCATCCCGAAAACGGTGAAAGCCAAAGTCAGGATGACAATGGCATTGATGAATGATAAAAGTATGTAGGGAAGAACCTTACCGACAATGATCTGGATGGGTTTTAAAGGCGAAACCAATAACACTTCCATGGTTCCAAGTTCTTTTTCGCGGGCGATAGAGATGGAAGTCATCATGGCCGAAACAAGCATCAATAAAATGGTTATTGTACCCGGAACAAACATAAAAACCCCCTTTAATTCAGGATTATAAATCATGGTTGATTCGATTGATATCTGCAATGGTGGTTTTTTGTTTTCCATCATTTCGCGTGAGTAGTCGCGCACGATACCGGAGGTATAATTGAAGAGTAAGTTGGCGGTGTTGGGATCCGATGCATCGGTGATGATTTGCAGATTGGCTTTCCCTTCCTTCTCAAGCCTCTGTCCAAAACCTGGTTCAAAAACAATTACTTCCTTGATTTCACCTTTGCTGAAGGCAGGTTCAATTTCATTGGGATGGTATAACACTGCTTTTAAATCAAAATAGCCGGATGAGAGTATTTTCTCGGTTATTTTCATGCTTATTTCATCTTTCGCCTGATCGAGAATGGCAATGTTTGCATGGTTTATCTCGTTGGTGATGGCAAAACCAAACAACAATACCTGTGCAACCGGCATGCCGAATAAAATCAACATGGTGCGCAGATCACGAAAGATATGCAGAAACTCCTTTATGATAAAACCTTTCATTGTTCGGCCGATTGTGCCCTTGCAAGGCGAATAAATACTTCATTCATGCTGTTTACCCCGAATTTTTGTTTTAATCCGGCAGGGGTATCGAGCGCCTCAATACGACCGTCAACCATGATGGAGACGCGTTCACAATATTCTGCTTCATCCATATAATGTGTTGTAACAAAAACAGTTATCCCATCATTAGCCGCTTCGTATATCATTTCCCAAAACTGCCTCCGTGTAACCGGATCGACACCACCGGTTGGTTCATCGAGGAAAACGATTTTTGGATGATGGAGTATCGCCACCGAAAAGGCTAATTTTTGTTTCCAACCTAACGGAATTTCCTTTAGAATTTTACCGGCAACATGTGTAATCTCGAGTTTTTTGAGGAAATACGCTGTCCTTTCTTTGATCTGTTTTCGGGTTAAACCGTAAATTCCACCATAAAACTCAAAATTCTGACTCACGGTAAGGTCTTCATACAACGAAAACTTTTGGCTCATATAGCCAATATTTCTTTTTATCAGGTTGGTTTGGTGATATACATCAAAACCTGCGACTTTTATTTCACCTGAAGTAGGTGATTGCAGTCCACATAAAATCTTGATCGCGGTGGTTTTACCAGCGCCATTGGCTCCCAGAAAGCCAAATATTTCGCCTTGCTTCACCTCAAAAGTTAAATGATCGTTTGCAATGAAGTTCCCGAACTTTTTAACTAAGTTTTTTACCTCAATCACATTTTGCCGGTCAGTTGTCATTTCCCTGGGTATTAAAGCTGTCCGACTTCCGCATATTCAGCATGAAACTGTCTTCAATCGTCGGAACTGTTTGTTTCACAATAATTTCGGTATGAGCGGCCTTTATGAGATGTTGGCTGATTTTCGCCGGGTCGAAGGAGGATGATTTGTTTAAGTAATGAACCACATCGCCGAAACGATAAACAGCTTCCGTTTCCTGAATCGATTGAAGATCAGTAAGTAACTGAAACATCTTATTCGATTTTACTGCATATATTGTTAATCCGAAAGCCTTGATAATTGCATCGGGAGTGTCAATGGCCATCAGATGACCGTTTTGCATCAGGGCAACGCGGTCGCACAAAGCAGCTTCGTCCATATAGGGTGTCGAAACCAGAATCGTGATTCCCTGTGAACGCAGTTTTTTCAGCATCTCCCAAAATTCCATTCGCGAAACAGCATCAACACCTGTGGTTGGCTCATCCAGAAAAAGTACTTCCGGTTTATGAATCAGCGCACACGAGAGCGCAAGTTTCTGTTTCATGCCACCCGACAGTTGAGCGGCTTTACGGTGTTTGAAGGGTTCAATATGACGGTAGATATCTGATATCAGGTGATAGTTCTCTTCGATCGTGGATTTATAAATGCTGGCGAAAAATTTTAGGTTTTCTTCAACCGTCAAATCCTGATACAGTGAAAATCTTCCGGGCATATACCCTACGATTTTACGAATGGCTTTATAATCGGTTATGGTATTGAATCCTGCAACAGTGGCCGTTCCGGTATCCGGATTTAATAAAGTGGTGAGGATGCGGAACAAGGTGGTTTTACCGGCCCCATCGGGACCAATAAAACCAAACAGTTCTCCTTTTTCAATCGAGACATTGATTTCGGTCAATGCCTTCACTGTTTTATACGATTTTGTTATGTCTTGAAGGATTACTGCACCCTTGTTCATCCTGATTTATTTTTTTACCCTTGTCCAGTAGGTTGTTTTACCAATGAGGCTAACGCCAATATAGCCTCTGATCTTTAGTGTATTAGGATCATTTTCGTCTTCAAACTCCATATAACAACTATACGTTTTTCCACTTTTCGGATCATAAATTTCACCGTCGGTCCACTCATCTTCGTCGAAAACAAAATTGGATAATAAAACCAATCCCATTTTTGGTCTGCTTTGTAAACTAACATCAGGATTTAAAACATCGAGTTTGGGTTTACCGGTTGCAGGATCGATAGGCTCTTTCATCCAGATTATCTTACCGAAATATTGATTTCCCTGTTGATATACTTCAATATGGGCATCTTTGTCGGCATTCAGCCAAACACCCAGAATATCACTTGCTTTCTGAGCTTTCATTTGTGGCGCTGTCAATAAAACAAACACAATCATCGACAGGAAAAAGGTAACTTTTTTCATAAAATTGTAATTTAGTTAATAATGAGTGATTAATTAATTTTCAATATTACAACAATCGCTCAAATGAGAAGCAATCAGGGTGGTTATCGTTTAAATAATATTTCACCAGGCATACCAATCTTAAGTTGACCGTTGTTATTGACCCTCACTTTGGCTGCGTAAACCAACTCCACCCTTTCATCGCGTGTTTGTATTGTTTTTGGAGTAAATTCGGCAGTCGATGAAATCCAGCTCACTTTCCCTTTCAATTGTGCCAGTTCGTTTTTGCTCTTATCGATGATTACATCCACCTCATCGCCAATGGCGAAATTTGAAAGCTGACCGCCACTGACATACACTTTTAGTTCGAGTACACTCAGGTCGGCCAATTTATACAAAGGTTTGCCGAAACTTATAACTTCGCCGGGTTCTGCATATTTCGAAAGTACCGTTCCTTTTTGGGGGTTGATGATGGTCGATTTGCGGATGGACTCGTTTATCTGTGTAACCTGGCTGTCGAGTGCTGTTGCTTCACTTCTGATACTTTCCAATTGTGCCCTCGTCGCAGCCATCTGCCTTTCAATAAGTTTGATGCTGCCATCAATATCATCTTTTTGTTTGACCGTGGCCGCTCTGTCAGCCAATAAATTGTGAATCCGTTCCTGATCGACCCGGGCATTTACGAGTTGTTGGTCATTCACTGCTATCTGGGCATTCACCGCAACCATCCTTGAAAGTATTGCTTGTTTCTGGCTGAATAACTGTGCTTTACGAAGTGAAAGATCAATGGTGTCAACCAAACCGATCACCTGGTTCGCTTCGAGTGACTCGCCTTCCTGGATGTTGAAAGAGGTAAGTTGTCCTGAAGCAAGCGCTGAAACCATGATTTCGGTTGCCTCAAAATTACCGAATGCATCCGAGCTGGTACCATTTTGGTTGCATGAAGTAAAGGTGATGATCGGTATCAGAAGTACCGTCAATAGGTTTAATAATCTATTCATGGGTATTAAAATTTCCGGTTAAAAACATATAATCTATATTGGCATTGACCAATTTAATCGTATTCATTTGATAATTGAGCTGACTCCTGGTGTATTTCTCAAATTCCTGAATATAGGCCGCAGTAGTGATTGTACCACTTTTCAATCTTTTTTTTGAAGCTTCGACCACGGTTTCCTGTAGTGCGATGATTTCTTTATCCGTTTCTATCAGGTTCTTTAATTTTTCAATTTCCTGTAATTGTGATGCAAAGTTTGCTCTTAGATTTAAATCAAAGTTTTCTTTTTCCGATTCCAGTACCTGTTGCTGTAATCCCAACAACTGTTTCTCGCGGTTGGTTGTATTCCAGTCCCAGAATTTATAATTGAGCCTCAAACCGGCAATATAATAGCCTTTGAAATCGTCTTCGAGCATATTCAGCCCGGGTCGTCCATAACCTAATTGACCATAAGCCTGAACAATAGGCCGCTGTTTTGCACCAAGGAGCGATTTCATCTTTCCTAACTTCTCCTGTTGCAGTTTCAATTGTGTCAGTTCGGGGCGAAGGTTGACATAGATAAAATCATCTGAAACCGGTGGGATCAGGAGACTGTCGTTCGCTTTGACCGGTACGGCGGTATATACTGAAAGCAGGTCGATGGCGGCCATTTTATTACTTTCGGCCTCCTGTATCTTTTGATATAAACCAAGGTATTCGGCTTTTATCGCGTTCACATCGGCCTGCAATATCGTCCCGCCTTTCAGTGCAGCCTGCATTTCATCCAGGGTTCCCTGAAGCGACTTCGCACTTGATTTCAAAACACCGATACTTTTATCGAACAACAGTATCCTGAAATATATTTTCGAAATCATTTCTTTAAAATGAAACTCCTGTTGTAACACATTGTTTACCTGACCTTTAAAATTAAATGTTTCGATCTCACGCTGGCTTTTCCGGCTGCCTCCATCATAGATCATCTGGCTGATATCGAGGTTGAGTTTATACCAGTCTTTCGCCATTTCGGGAGCCGTAAAACCCTGGATCGGGATTTTCAATTGGGTAACCTCCGACTGGTACGATACCTGACCATTCAACTGCATGGTTGGATAAAAAGTTTGTTCAATATTTTCCTGATTCAGTTGTGTGTTGCGATCATAAACCAACCGCTGGCTGCTCACCGGAAAGTGGTTGATGGCACTGTCCATCAATTGATTTAGTGAGTAAACTGATCTTGTTGTTTGGGCTTGCGTATCATAACCCGTGATGAACAACACAAAGAAACCAATAAGTATATTTCTCATATATCATTTTGTATTTGAGCCAATTGCCTGAAGAACAAAGGATGTAACAACCGATTTGCGTTCATCAAGAAAGTTCGCGTATTTTTCAGAATCGTTGTTAAAAAGTATAGCCTGAATGATAGGCTGCCCAATAACCGGAAACAGAACCATTGAGACCATATTCACCATCAGGTGTTCAAGTTGGATTGGTTTAATTCTACCGGCGGCTACATCTTTATCGATCAGCGCCTGAACTTTCGGAAAAGGCAATCCTTGTCCTTTGATAACCGAAACAATGATCGAAGGATCGCGGTTTATTTCGTGCAGTATAAATTGAGGAAGATAAGGCAGTTCTTTTATAGTATCGAGATAATGGCCTATAAATGATTCGACAAATTCGCAAATTCCGTCCGATTCTTCGATAGAAACCTGAACCTTAGGCCATAATTGACCCAATCCTTCTTTAAAAATCTGTTCGAAAAGTTTCTCCTTGCTTCTGAAGTAGTAATGCAGTAAAGCCTTGTTAATACCGGCTTCATCAGCAATTTCCTGCATACGGCTGCCTTCCATCCCTTTTCGAACGAAAACCTTACGTGCTGCTACGAGAATCTGTTCTTCAGTTGTCATAATATTAATCAGATAGTTTAACTATATGGTTAAACCGTTTGGCAAAAATAGATTTATTCTGAATAATGTCAAGCTTTTTTATAATTTTGTTGAAAATAATTTTTTATGAAATCACTAAGAACCGCATCGCTCATAGGTATAATTGCTTTGTTTTTGGCGTTAAGCGCTTGTAATTCAAATCCAAAGAGTAAGTTAATCGGAATCTGGAAAGCAGAGACGGTTGACGTTAAATTTGATGAGCAAGTAGCAAGTCCTGAAATGATTCGTCAGGTTGGGCTTGAAAACAAACAGGTCTTCTTCAAAATTCAGAATGATTCGGTCATGTTGCTCTACATTGATACCAACAGTGAGCCACAAACTTTGTTCTGGTTTTTAGATGAAGCAAATGGTTTGATCAAATATGCTTACAAACAGGATGATATGAAGCCAATTGAACTTGGTAAGCTGGCCGACGGAAAAATTACTGCTGAAAGTTCGACACCACTTGGCACGATTAAAACTACTTTCAAAAAAGAGTAGAATTAGCGTATTACAATCCAATGTCGTTTAGTCAAGAAAACAGTCTTCGACTGCGCTCAGACTGACAGTAATCCTGAGCAGCCTGTCTCGTTTTCAAGACGAGGGAGTGGAAGGATGGCAGATGAATCTTTTATTGATGATTAATCCCTTAACTAGAGTTTGCTGAAAAACAGCTTACTCTTTGGTATTGAATAATATAGATGATGATTTGTAAGAAAGAAATGCAGGCAATTTTAAGGTGCAACCAATAAATGCGTGCACTTAAAATTTCGGTCTGACGAAAAATTATCCCGGAGGGATAAAATGTTTATAGAAAATAAATCTAACAAGTAAATATGCGACCCCGGCTGGGGTCGAACAGCTTTCTCATCATCATTTGTCTATAAACATGTGACCTCTACGAGGTCAAGCCGAACCTTCAATGAGTTTTCCAGCAGACCTTAACTAAACAACATTGTATTACGATCCAATAATTAATATTGGTTTCGCCGACATATCCTTGTTGATTGAACCATCTGACATTAGCTTGTTTTATGCCGGCTGAGAAGCGGATACCATATTGAATCTGAATCGAAATCAAAAGTAAACCAACGATAGTTCAATGAGTTGAATTGCCCGGATACCAGATGAAATAGTTGAAAACTAATACGTTAACAGCGAGTATTGGCTTAAGGCATGAATACAATCGGAGATAAACTGATTAGCCTGCTGATGCAACTTTTAACTTCTGACCAATCTGAAGTTTCGAGTTTTTGCTAAGTTTATTCAGTCTCTTAATCTGATCAACGGTTACACCGTCATAAGCGCGGGCAATATCCCAAAGTGTATCACCTGCTTTTACGGTGTGATAAATGTATTTACCATTTACTTCTCCTTTTTGCGCTTTCTCTTCCGATGGCGGGTAAACTTTCAGTTGCTGGCCAACCTGAAGTTTGGTGCTTCGTAAACCATTCCATTCCTGTAAATCAGTTACATTGCATTTATATTTATCTGCAATAATGCCAAGTGTTTCGCCTGATTTCACAGTATGATGTGTCGGACTGGTCGAACGTTTCTGAGGCGATTTTGTTATTTGTGCCATCGGTGCACCCGAATTGAACAGGGTTAATTTTTGTCCGATACGAAGGTTGGTGCTTTTCAGATTATTCCACGACTTCAGTTGATTTACACTTACGCTATATTTTTTGGCGATGGCACCAAGATTTTCGCCTTTGCGAACGACATGAACCGATTGGTCACTTACTTTTTCAACTTCTTCGAGTAACTTATACTTCTCAACACCTTTTTTGGTTTTATAGGCATAAAGCTCAGATTCGTTATTGATGAAATCACCAACAAAATTTGTAGGAATACGCAGTATATATGGTTTCTCACAAGTTGCCGGAATAATATCACGTTTATATTGGGGGTTAAAAAATTTCAGGTCACGCATGGGAATGCCCAACATCTCGTTCAACTGATCGAACGAAACTACTTCCGTAACGGTGACAGTATCAGTTCCATTGGCGATAATCCCCGGGCTGATCGGATAAATATTATGTTCTGATGCATAGTTCATCACATAATTTACCGCGATGAATGCCGGAACATAACCACGTGTTTCTTTTGGAAGAAAGGGCCAGATCGCCCAATAATCTTTTACCCCACCGGCACGACGTATGGCACGATTCACCGTACCCGCGCCCGAATTATACGCTGCAAGCACCAGATACCAGTCCTGATACATATTATAAAGATCGTTCATGTGTTTACAGGCCGCTTCCGTAGCTTTAAAAGGATCGAAACGATCATCGACGAGGGAGGTAACTTTCAGGTTATATACTTTACCGGTACCATACATAAATTGCCACAGACCCTTAGCTCCTACAGGTGAACCAGCTGTTGGGTTCAGTGCCGATTCAACGATGGCCAGATACTTCATTTCCAACGGAATATTGTATTTATCGAGCTGCTCCTCAATCATCGGAAAATAGACATACGATAGTCCCAACGCCCTTCCCGTAAGGCCACGTTTGCGCATGCCATAGAGTTCAATAAAGGCTTTGACATGCCTGTTGTAAATTAAATCGAGGGGCGATTCACGATCCAGTTCAGCAATACGGGCAGCGTAAATGCTATCCGGGTAATTAGGAACATCGAGCGGCGAAAAACCATATTTATTTAAATTAACCGTATCATACCACAACATACTGTCACTAAAATACTGAATGCGAAGCAAACTATCCAGCATACGAACGATAGGCGAATCTTCGATATAGGCAAGTCCATTGTTCTCAGCTTCAATACTTTCTGGTGATTGTGTGTTTAACGAATCTTCCTGAATCATCAGGAGTGTATCACCCAACATTTCTTCACCTTCTGATTGGGCTGTTAAACAGAAAGTGATCATTACAAAAGCAATAGTTAACAGTGATTTTATCTTCATAATTTCAGGAGCCCTTTTTTTTTGCGACAAAAATAAAATAATTCAGTTTTAATAATGGATACTTGTCATAAAATGCTGTGTGATTCATGAAAAAACACCACACAATTCAACTTCTTGCGGTAGTTTTATTGTTTACCGTAAATAAAGGCTATTGAAATAAATAACAGGAAAAGCCCGGATTTATTATACCAGCGCGTAAAAACAAGGATAACAGATGAACAAATTATCAGGATTAGTTTTTCTTTGGCTCTTCCTTTACTTCAGGTTTTTTTTCATCAGTTCCGTTCATACCGTTTTTAAACTCCTTGATTCCCTGGCCGAATCCTTTCATCAATTCAGGAATCTTTTTTCCACCAAATAAAAGCAATACGACAACAAGGATTACAATAATTTCTGGTGCACCTACTATACCGAGTATGATTGAGTTTATCATGATCACATAATTTTATGCTGCAAATATAAGACATAAATTTAACCATGTTGACTTACTTGTTTACCTTTGGCTGTAAAATAGTATTATATTCTATGAAACCTTTATTACACTTCATGACAAGGCCGGTTTTATTTGCTTCATTTGCCTTTGTTTTCTTTACAGCGACAGGTTTTGCGCAACGAAATAGCGATGATAAGCCCGATTACAGAAAACTCCATTATCTCTCTGAAGAGGAGATGTTGACCCCATTAAAACGCGATCCGAACTTCACCGAAACCGACCCGCCGGTTGGTCCGGTAAGGATGGTTGGTGAGTTTGAGTCCATGCAGGCTGTGTTGATCCGGTACCCTTTTGGTATTCCTTATACCGTGATTTCAGAGATGGCCAACGATTTGCAGGTAATTACCATCGTGAGTAGTAATTCGCAGGCAAATCAGGTGCTGACAATGTATCAGCAAAATGGCGTGAACACAGCAAACTGTAGTTTCCTGATTGCACCTACTGATTCATATTGGACCCGCGATTATGGCCCATGGTTCGTTTTTGATGGAAACAACCAACCCGGAATCTGTGATTTTCCTTATGACAGGCCACGCCCGACCGATGACAATATCCCCGTAAAAGTGGCACAAAGTTTAGGGATTAATTTGTTTGGGATGAATCTCACACACACCGGTGGCAATATGATGACAGATGGCTTCGGTTTTGCCGCCTCAACAGATTTGGTTTATGAAGAGAACACCGATCTGACAGAGCAGGAAGTCAAAGATAAAATGGAGGCCTATCTTGGTATCACACAATACGATGTTACCCTTGACCCGCTTGCCGATTACATCAAGCATATCGATTGCTGGGGAAAATATCTGGCTCCTGATAAGATTTTGATCGGAAGAGTTTCGATAACCGATGACAGATATGCTGATTATGAGGCTGTCGCCGATTATTTTGCTAACACGCCTTCTGCTTATGGCTATCCATATAAAGTTTACCGGGTTTTTTCGCCCGGCACAGCGCCAAATACGCCTTATACGAATTCAATAATTTTGAATAATAAGGTGTTGGTTCCCTTAACGGGAAGCCAGTGGGACGATGAAGCCATTGCGGTTTATGAAGAAGCAATGCCCGGTTACGAAGTAATCGGGATGCCCTGGACACAGTGGTTCAACACCGATGCTTTGCATTGTCGTGCAATCGGTATCGCCGACCTTGATATGTTGTATATCGATCATCGTCCATTGTTTGGTACGGTTGACTGGCAGGATTCACTTGCTGTTTCAGCGAAAATAATACCCTATTCTGAAGGCCAACTCGTTTCAGACTCGTTATTAGTGAATTATCAGGTGAACAACAATGCATATCAAACTGCACGACTTGTTCAAACTGAAGGTTCAACCTATGTTGGATACATTAAAAACTTTAGCGAACTCGACACCATTCATTATTTTGTTTCCGCTATGGACGATGCAAATAAACATGCCAAACTACCCTATATGGGTGTTGCCGATCCATTCAGTTTTGTTGTGGGCGAACAGGTTTTTACCGATTTAACCATCACACCGGATACCTTGGTCTTTATGGATGAGTATATCAGGTATTTTAAAATTCTAAACGCTACTTCTTCTACGGTTTCTATCGAAAATATTAGTGTTGATAATCTGGTCTGGTTACCAACATTACCCGATTTTCCCTATGCATTGCCTGCAGGTGATTCGTTGATGGTGGAGGTTGATGTTGACATAATCACCCAGAATCCTGCTTTTGTTTGGTTATACAATACTATTTTTATTACATCAGATATCAGCACCCAACATGTGATTGTAAAAGTTAATTCCGATTTACTTGAAACTATTGAAAACAATACAGAAAAGGAAATAATTTCAGTTCATCCAAACCCGTTTTCCAATGAAATTGTTTTTGAGTTACCATCCTTGAAAAGAAGCGAGGCTTTCCTGAAAATCTATGATGTTTTTGGAAAATTGATCTATTCAGGTCGGGAAACTGTTTCTGATAAATTAATCTGGAATGCTGGGTCGGAAAAGGGTTCAGCCGTGGAAAACGGTGTTTATATATATCAGTTACAGATTGAAAACGAATTGTTTACCGGTAAAGTTGTAAAATTAAGATAATTGTAAACTCCAACTGCGAGGCGGTTGGAGTTTATCATTTTTAGGATAAGGATCAGGGATTATACCAGAATCTGGGATAGATAGATGGCTAATCCGATGGCTAAGATTATAATCCAAACCATTATGGTACCCGAAAGATTGTCTTTCTCAGGATCGTAATCGAATTCACTATTTTTCATAACAGACAATCTTATTTAGGTAGTTTATCCAATCTGATTCCATCCTTAAAGGCAACAATAAATGCATCATAAACTTTATTAACCGACCTGATTTCATTTCGTTTTTGCGCGGCTTGTTCGTAAGTGGCAAAGGAACCTACCGTATAAATATAATATCTGTTGTGGTTCGATTCGCTAATTTCATTTTCAGGGATATTATATTTTCTACTTAAATCGGCTATCGAAACTTTACCCTCGTATCGGGCCCTTATCTGAACGCGGTATTCAGTATCTAAAACTGCAACTTCATTTTTCACCGGTACAACGATTACTTCAGGTGTTGTTTCAACAACTTGTTTTTCAGGCTCGGCAGCTTTATTGGTTTCGTCAACTTTTAATACGTCAACCACCTGATTTAACGATTCTTCAGGGCTTACCGGCTCATTTTGAATAACTTCAGGAATATTTACTGGCTCTCCTTCCGGAACTTTACTTACACGTTTTTTAGCCGAATTGAAAGTATAGGAAATCCCAACCGAGGTATAATTATAAACATCATATTTAAAATGGCTCGAATACAGATCAAGATAATCTGAATTCATGATCCTGTTGGCTGATTCCAACCGTAATGACCAATTATCATCCAGACGGAAATCGAAGCTTGCCCCGGCCATCAGAATACCTTCAAGCGTGCGGCCACCTAATCCTGAACCATTCCCGAAACCATTGGTAGCCAAAACATTTCCCGAACCTAAAGCATATAGTGTTGAATTAAAGTTAGCCAATCCAACACCAAAAATAAGGCTTGTCGTAAAAAACCTGTCCTTACGGTCTCTGCCTAATAAATTATTGATATCGATAGCTGTATTCAGGTTGAATTCAATATTTTCAGCAATGAAATTCCGGTCCCATGATCGACGGGTTCCAACAAGGTGATTAAGCAGAGCCTGTCCGCGCAAACTGAAAACCGGAGATAATTGCTTTTCAATCAGAAGGCTTGCTCCGAAACGCCACTCACTTTTGTTTTTGAAAACCGGATAAAAAGTATATTGTTTAATATCTCCGAAAAAAAGTGAGGTGCCACCTCCGAGGGTGATACGCCAATCGTTGCTCCATCGCGAGTATGAATTTGTTGTAGCAGTTTCACTTCGTTGTGGTTTCGACACAGTTTCTGTTTGTTTCGGCGTTGATTGTTGCTTTGGCTTGAATATTTGGGCTGATAACTGATTATCAATAACTGAAAACAAAATCAATCCTGCAATCAGGCAAGGTCTTACAAATCGGAATCCTATTTTAGTTTTCATAAGTGGGTTGTCAATGTTTAAGGCAAAGTTATACATTATTCATTAAAAATAACAAGCCAGGTTTTATGCCTTTTACGCTGATTATTAGAATAGTGTTACAAGATGCAGAAAATATTGCAATAAGAGGTATCTGTCGAAGGATTGGATTTGCCTGAAAGTTATCCGAAACTAACCTGAATAATTCATCTCACAAAGGCGCAAAGGCGCAAAATTCTGAATTGCAACAGTTTAATATAAGAATGCAACTAGTTGTTTTTTCATTAATTATCACTCAAATGCATATACACTGCGACCCTGTCTGCCGCCAGACAGGTTAGCGGATTTGCAAGATGTTTTTGTGAATAATACAGGCTAAAATAGCCGGGTAGTTTTTTTTGGAATCATTGCATCGAAATTACAATAGCATGACTTATCATGCTGAATTACATAACAATGTACACCCTCAGATGGATAATTTGATCAGAAGCAAAAGTTTATTGCACAATGCGTAAGTGCAACTCATTCAACTGTTCATCTGCAATAGGAGAGGGTGAGTCGATCATGATATCACGTCCTGAATTGTTTTTCGGGAATGCTATAAAATCACGTATTGAATCGTGACCGGCAAACAGTGCGGTTAAGCGGTCGAAGCCCAAGGCAAGGCCTCCATGTGGTGGCGCCCCGTATTCAAAAGCATTTAACAGGAACCCGAATTGGTTCATGGCTTCTTCATCAGTGAAACCGAGCAGGCTAAACATACGTTTTTGAAGTCCGCGGTCGTGAATCCTGATGGAACCTCCGCCAACTTCCACACCATTGATTACCATATCGTAAGCATTGGCGCGTACTTTACCGGGATCACTATCCAATAAATGGATGTCTTCAGGTTTTGGAGAGGTAAAGGGATGGTGCATGGCATAAAACCGTTGCGATTCTTCATTCCACTCAAGTAAAGGAAAGTCGGTAACCCACAATGGTTTAAACACCAATGGATCGCGTAAACCAAGCTGGTTGCCCATTTCTATACGTAATACATTGAGTTGCTTACGTGTGGCTTCCTCCCTGCCCGACAAAATAAGCATCAAATCGCCGGGTTTTGCATTAAAACGATCGACCCATTTTTTCAGATCATCAGTGGTGAAATACTTATCGATGGATGATTTGATGCTGCCATCGGTATTGTATTTTATGTAAACCAAGCCCTTTGCTCCAACCTGAGGTTTTTTAACAAAATCGGTCAGGGCATCTAATTGTTTACGGCTATATTCACTGCAACCTTCGGCATTGATACCAACAACGAGTTCTGCCTCATCAAAAATACTGAAATCATGATTTTTTGCCAGATCATTCAATTCTTCGAAAGCCATACCAAACCGAAGGTCGGGTTTATCCGAGCCATATAATTTCATTGCGGTGGCATAATCCATTCGTTCGAAAGCTGCTACATCGAGGTTTTTTACTTCCCTGAACAGATGCCGGGCCAAACCTTCAAAGGTGTTCAATACATCTTCCTGAGTTACAAATGCCATTTCGCAGTCGATTTGTGTAAACTCGGGTTGCCGGTCAGCACGTAAGTCTTCGTCACGGAAACATCTCACAATCTGAAAATAACGATCGTAACCAGCCACCATCAATATCTGTTTGAATGTTTGCGGCGATTGTGGAAGTGCATAAAATTCACCCGGGTTCATGCGCGATGGAACAACAAAATCGCGTGCTCCTTCAGGTGTTGATTTTATTAAATAAGGTGTTTCAATTTCAAAAAATCCCTGACCATCCAGATAACTTCTGGTGGCAATCGACATCCTGTGACGGAGCGCCAGATTTTGTCGCAACGGATTGCGCCTCAAATCGAGGTACCTGTATTTCATCCGTAATTCGTCACCGCCATCCGATTTATCTTCGATGGTGAAAGGTGGCGTTTTTGAGGCATTCAATAATTCAATCGAAGTGAGTTTGATTTCTATTTCTCCGGTCGGGATGTTCGGGTTTTTTGATTCTCTTTCCGACACCACGCCAACAATTTTGATTACGAATTCGCGTCCCAGACTACGTGCAATGCTTAATAATTCAGCTTTGCTTTCGCCTTCCTGCAGGAATAATTGAGTTATTCCATATCGATCGCGTAAATCGATCCACAGCAGGTTACCTTTATCGCGTGTACGTTGTACCCAACCACTCAATGTAACTTCTTTTCCGCTATCGGTAAGCCGCAATTCGCCGCAGGTATGTGTTCTGAAAGTCATTGTAATTCGTTTATTTCGGCTGCAAATGTAGAAAATTGTTTGTTATCCCGATTGAGATTTTAACATTGAACCCTTGTTTTCCCCTTCATCATGGGTTCAAATGCATCAACTAACAACCTTTCTTATCGCCTGATAATCATCAGAATGGATACATAACTTCTGAAAGAAATTCGTTAAAAAACTTTTATAAATTATTGAAATACAATGGTATGAGAATATTCTTGCACCAATACCTCCTGGTTTGTATTCAAAATATTTTGTCTGAAAAGACCGGTGAAATTCTATCCGATAGCAATAAACGGATTGTTTACCTTTTCGCTTCCGATTGAAGTTTCAGGGCCATGACCCGGAAAAACAACCGTATCGTCGGGTAAGGCGAAAAGTTTGCTCCAGATGCTTTTTTTCAACAGGTCGTAATCACCGCCTGGCAAATCAGTGCGTCCGATACTTTGGTAGAATAAAACATCGCCGCTAATCACAAAAGATGCCTCCTCACAGTATAAACAAATACTTCCTGAAGCATGGCCGGGCGTAAACAGAACTTTTAATGTGCTTTTTCCAACGGATAGTATCTGTCCATCCTTTAATGAAAGCCGGGGCTGTATAATTTTTTCGAGGCGTAATCCGTATGTTTTGGCAGATAGTAATGCCGCATCGAGGTACATTTCTCCACCCGGATGTGCGGCTAACTGTAAATTGAACTGCTCACTTACGAAAGCATTACCCAATATATGATCGATATGAAAATGGGTGTTGAGCATTAAAACGGGTACAAGTTGTTGGGTTTCAATAAAATGTAACAAAGCGCCCTCCTCCTCAGCCGATGAACAGGCCGCATCGATGATGATACATTCTTTGGTTTCATCGAACAATATATATGTATTGACCTGAAAGGCATTAAAGACGAATTTTTTTAACTGAATCATACACCGGTATTATAGTATTGCGTAAAAGCTGGAGTACAAAAATAGTAAAACCGCCGAAACGGCTACATCAAAAAGTATTACTTTAGCCACGGTGAAGCAGATAAATGGAATGAACCCAGGCCAATCTCAAATAAAAAGGAAGTTTTTGCAATCGATACAATTGGTTGGATTGCTGCTGTTTTTGTTTCCGGTTGATCTGTTTGCGCAGTTTTACAACGGCTCGAATATGTCGTTTGGTAAAAGCAGGGTTCAATGGAACAATACCATCTGGACCTACTACCGTTTTGCTGATTTCGATACTTATTTTTACCTGAATGGCAACGAATTAGCTCTTTACACGGCTAAGTATGCAACAGAGCAGATACCGGTGCTCGAGAAACGTCTTCAGGCTGCCCTTAATCAGAAGATACAATTTATTGTCTTTAACAATCTTAGCGATCTGAAGCAGAGCAATATTGGTTTAGCTTCGGAGCAACAATACAATCTGGGTGGTATCACCCATATTATCGGGACCAAAGTTTTTATTTATTTCGATGGTAATTATCTGCATTTTGAACAACAGATACGCGCGGGTATTGCTGAGATGTTGTTAAATAACCTGATGTACGGAAGCAGCATTGGTTCGCAAATCAGGAATACAACCGTTTTCAATCTGCCCGACTGGTACAAAACAGGTTTATTGTCATATATTTCTGAGGACTGGAATACCTTGCTCGATGACCGTCTGCGCGATGGGATCACAAGCGGCAGATTTAAAAAACTGAACCGCTTAAAAGGCGAAGATGCTATCATTGCCGGTCATTCGCTCTGGCAATATATCGAAGACAAATATGGAAAATCGGCAATGGCTGATATCGTTCACATGACGCAGATGAGCCGTAATGTTCAAAAAGGATTTCTTTATGTGACAGGACTCAAATATTCCAACCTGATTAAAGAATGGTATTTGTATTACCGGACAATTTATGTTGCGGGTCAGGCAAAACTGCCGGCAAATGAACTACGGCTCAAATACAGGACGTATCGAACTTTCGAGCGCCCAACACTGAGCCCTGATAATAAACACCTTTGTTATACCACCAACGACGAAGGATTGATGAAACTTTGGCTGATCGATTTACAAACTGATAAAAAGAAAAAGATGTTTCGGAGTGGATATAGCTCGGATGCGCTTACCGATTACACCTATCCGCTCACCACCTGGCACCCCGGAGGTCGCTTACTGGCATTCGTGGTAGAGGAGAAAGGAAAAATATTCCTCTATTTTTATAATCTGGATGATGAAAGTATCGACAAGCGGAATATGTTCGATTTTCAAAAAATTACACATATCAGTTACTCTCCTGATGGACGTTCCTTGGCTATGTCGGCCGTCAGGAATGGCAAACCTGATATCTATATTTTCGATATTGCCGCAAATTCACATCGTCAGGTCACCAACGATTTTTATACCGATCTGACCCCGGTTTTCACGGATGGGCATCATGTGGTGTTCAGTTCGAACAGGAGCTCAGATACCTTAAGTCTGCAACTAAAACCCGAAAATCAACCTCCTCATTTCGATTTGTTTTCGTTCGAAACCAATGGCAAATCGAATATTGCCAAACGATTGACCAATACACCGGCTATCAGTGAAATTTTACCTTCACTAAGCAAAGCGAACAACATCAATTATTTAAGTGACGAAAACGGAGTGTATAATCTTTACAACGGCCGATTCGACAGCGTGATCAGTTTTGTTGATACCACGGTTCATTACCGCTATTTTATGGAGTCGTCCATGGTGACAAACTTCACATCCAATATTTTATACTACACAGGTTCGGATGTGGATGATTCATTTTTTATTCAGATGCAGAACAATAACAAACAAAAATTATATAAGCTCAATGAGGACGAAATCGTTGATACTGAGGATGTAGTTGGTGAAATAACGCCATTCCGGTTGAAACAACAATTGGTTATGGCTCCTGATACAAGTTTGGCCGTTGAGAAAAAGAAAGGGCGAAAGAGTTTCTATACCATGTTCCGACCCCATGTGCGTAAAGATACTAACCAATATATTCCTTTGCCGACCCGTCAGGGTGCCTTTGGGATAAAGGGTAATTCGCGGCTGACTTCATTGCTTTATGAAGCTTCCGGTGAAAAACAGGCGCGTTTCGGTCAGGGTGATCTCCCCAAAAGAAGAAACTATTATGTCGAATACTTTTACGATCAACTTATTTCGCAGGTCGATTTTACCTACACGAATTATAACTACCAAACTTTTGCAGGTGGTGGGGCGCCTATTTATCTCAATCCCGGCTTCAATGTGCTGATGGGTGTTACCCTTACCGACCTTCTCGAAGATTATCGCATCGTGGGTGGTGTGAGGCTCAACCCCGAATTAATCAATAATGAATACGCCGTCAGTTTCAGTAATCTTAAACACCGGCTCGACAGGCAGATCACATTGCATCGGCAAAGCATTGAAAATGTGGGTATTACCGAAATTACACGAACCCACTCGCATCAGGCATATTATATGTTAAGCTGGCCATTTACCGAAACCTTAGGCGTAAGGGGCACAGGGATATTCCGAAATGATATGAAAGTGTATCTTTCCACTGACGCGGTGAATTTGAAAAAACAAACCGAATATGAAAATTGGGGAGGATTCAGGGCCGAACTCGTGCTCGATAACAGTCGTGAGATTGGAACCAATTTATATACAGGTATCCGCTCGAAAGTATTTGCCGAATATTATCAGCTTATCACAAAAAACAGCCGGAACTTCGTCGTGCTTGGTTTCGATTTCAGGCATTATCAACGTATTCACCGTAATTTCATCTGGGCCAATCGCCTGGCTGCCAGCACCTCGTTTGGGTCAAACAAACTTATTTATTATATGGGAGGCGTCGATAACTGGCTGGCTGCCAGTTTCAATCAGGAGACACCCATTGATTATACACAAAACTACGCCTATCAAACCCTGGCGACCAATATGCGCGGTTTTAACCAAAATATCCGCAATGGCAATAATTTTGCCGTTATCAACACCGAATTGCGTTTCCCGGTGTTCAGTTATTTTCTGCAAAACCCGATCAGTTCAAATTTCATCCGGAATCTTCAGTTGACTGCCTTTGGCGATCTAGGTACAGCCTGGACAGGGTGGAATCCCTATTCGCCCGAGAATTCACTTTATACAAAATATATTCATAACGGACCCTTAACGATATCGGTCGAGATTCAAAAAGATCCACTCGTTGCCGGAATGGGATTTGGAGCACGAACCACGATTTTGGGTTATTTTGTGCGGGGTGATGTGGCCTGGGGCGTTGAAGACGGAAAAATTGCCAGACCGGTTTACTATTTGTCGTTAAATTTAGATTTTTAGCCTTATGACATTTTACATTTTTATCGTGTTAATCATGATTGGACTCATCGCGGGCGCGTTCAGCGGGCTGATGGGGATCGGCGGGGCGATCATCATGATTCCGGCGCTTGTGTTTTTCCTCCAGATGGATCAGCACACAGCTCAGGGAACGAGCATCGCTATCATGCTTCCGCCCGTCGGCTTATTGGCTGCCTACAATTATTACAAAGCCGGCGCCCTGAATTTGAAATATGCAGCTATAATCGCTGTCGCGTTCATAATCGGGGGTTATTTTGGTTCAAAATATGCTGTGAATATGCCACAGGAAACATTGAGAAAAATTTTCGCTGTTTTACTTATTGCAATTGCAATCAAGATGTTATGGACGCGAAACTGATGTTTTATCCCCCGTGCCAAACTTATCAACATTTGAAGTTTATAAATTATAGATTCGTTCAATTGTTTCCGAAAGCCGTATCCTGATTGGGTTTAATGATTTATCAACAACGCTTCGTTGAAAAAATGAACCCCAACTAATCTAAAAGGTATTGTATCTTGCAAAGCATTTTTGTTTGAAGCCCCTGTTGGGCTAATAAACATGCTTAGAGTGGCTTAACTACGAATTCAAATACTTAATTTAGAACTCACATGGAAAATAATCTGTTTACTAATCTCGAACATGCTGTAAAACAAGAAAAAGACCTGAGTTATTATGATAAAATAATTGAATCAAGAGTTCGACCCGATATTAAGGATTTACAACCTATTGAAAACAAAGACCCTATGACATCTGAGGCAGAAACTACTACCCCAACCCTTGAACTTAAATCAAATTTTGATCAAAAATCATATACCATCTATCCGCAAGCTGATGTTTTGGCCGCTTCAACCGCCTATTTCAAAGGTGATAATATGGCAGCCAATGTTTGGATGAATAAATATGCGCTGAAAGACAGTTTCGGTAATATATATGAATTAACGCCCGATGATATGCACCGCCGTTTAGCTTCTGAAATATCGCGCATCGAACAAAAGTATCCGAATCCACTCAGTGAAGCGGATATTTATTCGGTACTAAAGGATTTCAACTATATCATCCCGCAGGGCAGCCCCATGGCCGGCATCGGCAATAACTTTCAGGTGTCGTCATTATCCAATTGTTTCGTTATCGGCAATGACGGTCTTTCCGATTCATACGGTGGCATCATGAAGATCGATCAGGAACAGGTTCAGTTGATGAAACGACGCGGTGGCGTGGGGCACGATCTTTCGCATATTCGTCCTACCGGAAGTCATGTTCAAAACAGCGCCCTCACTTCAACCGGGATTGTCCCTTTTATGGAACGATATTCAAACTCCACACGCGAAGTGGCACAGGATGGCCGGAGAGGCGCACTCATGCTGAGCATAAGTGTGAAACATCCTGATGCTGAACGGTTTATTGATGCAAAATTGGAGTTGGGAAAAGTTACCGGCGCCAATGTTTCGGTTCGTATTTCGGATGAGTTTATGCATGCCGTTATTCATGACAAAAAATTTGTCCAACAATATCCCATCGATTCGGCCCAACCGACTTTTGTTCAGGAAGTGGATGCGCGCAAGCTTTGGGAGAAAATTATTCACAATGCATGGGCATCGGCTGAGCCGGGAATTTTGTTCTGGGATACTATCATCAACGAGTCGATTCCCGATTCGTATGCCGACCTCGGTTTTAAAACCCTGTCAACAAACCCGTGTGGTGAGATTCCGTTGTGTGCCTACGACAGTTGCCGCTTGCTGGCAATAAACCTATACAGTTATGTTGACAATCCGTTTACCGAAAATGCAAATTTCAACGTTGAACTATTCACAAAACATGCCCGCATAGCCCAACGCATGATGGATGACATCGTTGACCTTGAAATCGAGAAAGTGGATGCCATCATTGCAAAAATCCTTGCCGATCCTGAAATTATGGAAATCAAGGCCGTTGAATTGAATCTTTGGAAAAATATCCGCAAAAAAGCCCTTCAGGGCCGCCGGACAGGTATTGGTATAACGGCAGAAGGTGATATGCTTGCTGCGCTTGGAACACGTTACGGATCGGATGAAGCTATCTCTTTCTCGACCGATGTTCATCAGGTGCTTGCACTCGAAGTCTATCGTTCATCGGTAGAAATGGCCGGCGAACGCGGTGCATTTGAGGTGTATGATGCCGAACGCGAAAAAAATAATCCGTTCATTGGCCGTATCCGCGAGAGCGCTCCGCAGCTTTACGAAAAAATGATAAAAGCTGGCCGGAGGAATATCTCGATGCTCACCATTGCACCAACGGGCAGTGTGAGTATATGTACGCAAACCACATCCGGAATCGAACCGGTATTTGCCGTCTCCTACAAACGCAGGCGAAAAGTAAATCCAAATGATAAAAATGTTACCGTGAGTTTCGTTGACGGTGTTGGCGATGCCTGGGAGGAATACAATGTGTTTCATCCAAAATTTGAGACCTGGCTAAGCATAAACGGCTATGATGTTGCTATGGTGAAAGCGTTTAACGACCAGAATCTGCGCGAACTCATCAATGCCTCACCCTACTTCAAAGCGACTTCTGCTGATATCGACTGGTTAAGTAAGGTGAAGATGCAGGGTGATATCCAAAAATGGGTCGATCACTCGATCAGTGTCACGGTAAACATACCTACTGAAGCAACCGAGGAACTGGTGAGCCAGATTTATCAGACGGCCTGGGAAGTAGGCTGCAAAGGCATTACCATCTATCGCGATGGCTCACGTTCGGGTGTGTTGATCAGCAACGATGAAAAGAAATCGAGTGAGGCACGAAACGAAGAATTTAATGAGACTACAGCGCCACCACGTCCGAAAAAATTAGAAGCTGATATCATCCGCTTCCAGAATAATTACGAAAAATGGCTCGCCGTCGTCGGTAAAATCAATAACAAACCTTACGAGATATTCACGGGTAAGGCTGATGACTTTTTCCTGCCTCCTTATATCGAGAGCGGCTGGGTAATCCGTGAAAAAAATAAAACTGAAAAGGCGCGTTACGATTTCCAATACCAGGACAAACAGGGCTACCATGTTACTATTGAAGGGCTGTCGCGTTCGTTCAACAAGGAATACTGGAACTACGCCAAACTGATCTCGGGAATCCTGCGCCACGGTATGCCGCTGCCTTATGCCATCGAACTGATACAGAACCTTACCTTAGACGAAGAAAACATCAACACCTGGAAAAACGGGGTTGTACGTGGTTTGAAGCGATATATCCCCGATGGAACCCATGCCCAAGGCAAGATGTGTCCCGAATGTGGCGACCAGAACAGCCTCATTTATCAGGATGGTTGCCTGACCTGCAATGCCTGCGGGTATTCGAAATGTAGCTAAACGGGCGGTTTTCCGGTAATTTCATATGTTTACGAATATGGTTGCTGGTCAATAATAGACTGTTACCAGAAAGTTGCTGATGGTTGTTAGCTGCTATGTTAGGTGACCTCACTGAGATAGAATCATATAATATTTTACATTATGGCAAAACCTTTTTTTGACAGATTAAAAAAATACTTTGAGAATGTTGGACAGGTATTGAGAGGAGAAGCTGAAGTTGCTTCAGTTTTTCCAAATACATCGGACATCGGACTATCCAGAGAACTTGTTTATTCTGAGTTTTTAAAACAACATGCACCATCAAAGTGTAATGTTTTTTTAGGTGGATTCCTATTTGGTGAGAATGGAGATGAATCTAAACAACTAGACATAATTATCTCAACTGATACTGCGCCACGATATAATTTTTATAACAAAGATGGTAAAGGGAAATCCTTTGGTCCTGTAGAAGGTTGCTTAGGTGTGGCGTCTATTAAATCTACATTAGACAAAAACCAACTTATTGACTCTTTAGAAGGAATTGCATCAATACCAGCAATGCAACCTCTTGGTAAAAGAGTTAATCCAATGATAATTTTAGATGGTTATGAGGACTGGCCATATAAAATAATTTATGCTTCGGATGGACTTACAGCTGAAACTATTTTGGGTCATCTAAATGACTTTTACAAAATTAAAACTGAAATACCAATTACAAGAAGGCCAGATATTATTCATGTTGCAGGGAAATATGTCATTTTTAGAATTAAAAAAGGAATGCAAGTAATAAATGCGGATAGAACACCACTTAATACAGATGAAGGTGTATATCATATTTTTAACACCAACCCTGATACTCAAGCAATGATTTGGACTCTGGATGAATTACAGAAAAAGGCGACTGCTACAAATCATATTAATTTTAATTACAGTGAAATAATCAATAAAATAAACGGCTTATAACCGAACTAGATAAACTAAATATATAAAAAGCTAAAGCAGCTAACATCAGCTACCCGCAAATTCGGCAGCAATGGTTTTCGGTATATACCATTCCGCTCAAGCATTTTATCGGTTTGACAGGAGATTGCACGCAATCCGCCTCTGTGTAAAGTCTTCTATGTTATGGGCAAGCGTAATAATGACACATATGAAAGACAAGCATTTATTATTACTCAACCGTCAGTTGACAGAGTTGGATAAAATTGGTTCAAATCTCAAGACAAAAAATGAATATTCTTTTGGAGTTAACGCATGGAAAAGTTCTACCATTTCAGTTATTGAGAGAATTTTTGGAACGGAGAGCAGGAAAATTGCAGAGATTGAGAAAATAACATTAGGCAGGTCTTATTCAATGAATGGACCAGATTTGTATCATCTTGAAACAGTAAAAGAAACTGGTCGGTCAATCATTGAAGCATGTATCGCTGAGATAGAAATACTTGGTGTGCCTGAGCAACGATATGATGGCATTGAGAAAGGAATTAATTTAACTGTTGTTCAAAGCCAATCTAATCAGCAAAAAATCAAAATAGAGTTAATTGTTTCAGCTTTAAGAGAAGAATTGACAGGTAAACAACTGGCTGAGATTCAAGATATTTTAGATGAGTCCGCAGATAATCAATCAAAAAAAATCAAGACAATTGATAAGCTAAAGAGTTTTGGAATTGATACTTTATCTGGGATTTTATCTGGTTTATTGACAAATCCTCAGATTTGGGGAAGTTAAAAAGGCCAGCTGCTGATATCAGCTACCCGCAAATTCGGCAGTAGTGGGTTTTACCTCGCTGCCGAGCGATCAATGTCATTAAGTTAACGGAAAATGTCACAAAAATTAACCGCAGAGAGCCGCAAAGGTTTGCGCAGAGTTTCGCAAAGAAGGTCGCCGAATAAGAACTCTGTGGCTCTCTGCGCTTCCTCAGCGAACTTTGCGGTAAAAACATTTCAGATTCAAAATCCTTAACTTAATGACATTGGCCGAGCGATTCCTGACGCGTGGTAAAGTAGATTGTTGAAATTATGCATGAAATTGATGATAAAAGTGAATCTGGGCATGGAGTTTATATATTTGATATTAATAGAGTTGCACCTACATCTGGACATATATCTGGACATGTCTATTAAACCATAGAGTTGATATTGAAATGAAAGTTATATCCGGACATGAATCCGGACATTGATGTCCGGATAATATTGGTAATATAAATGACAACGAATTTGATTAAATGCCTGATAATAAAAATGTAACTAAAGATAGTGATGAAGATGGTATAAAATCAGGACATCTATCCGGACATCAACCTGGACATTAATGTCCGGATAACGTTGGTAATATAAATGACATTTGATTTGATTAAACACCTGATAATAAAGATATAAATATTAATTGTGATGAAAATAGTATAAAATCAGGACAACAATCAGGACAACAATCAGGACAAGAATTCAGACAAGATATGTCCTTAATGTGGCGACCAGAACAGCCTCATCTATCAAGATGGTTGCCTGACCTGTAATGCTTGCGGGTATTCGAAGTGTAGTTAAGTGGAAAGTTTTCTGGTTTCTTGTTACTGGTTTCTTGTTACTGGTTACTGGTCTCTGGTCACTGGTTTCTGGTGACAAGCAACCAGTAACAAGTAACCAACCACCAGCCACTACCCTTCCAACTTCTCAAAACCTCATTTTGTGGTAATCGAAGGTCTGGCTATCGCGAAAAGTGCGGATGCTGCCGGCAAGGATCAGGAAAATCTCTAAATCATTTGAAGCCAGCCAATTGATCGATCGGGGATTACCATTTACAGCCCCGGCAATGTTCAGATACAAATCCTGATTATAGTTTTGTAACCATTTTATGGCTTTTTCCTGATTATCAATGGCGCCATCGAGGGCGGCCAGCGAATAAAACTTATTCTGCATGAGCCAGCCAAAGGCCCCTTCGCTGCCTCTCACAGCGCTGCTGAATGCGGCCAGTTCCGGGAATCCGTTTGTTAACAGCCAGGCATGGAATTGGTTATCCTCTTCTTTAAAGGTTTCGGCGAGCGCCATCAGAATTTTTACCGGATATTGCTGCATACGTTTGATAATTAACCAAATACACTCGCTTCGATACCTGTTTCATTCACTTTTTGAGCGATCATGAGAAGTTCTTCTTCGCTTATTTTTTCGAGGTCATGCGCAGGCGTGTCCCGATCGAGCGAGTAGAGCATCACCGCTTTGGGTTGAATCTGTTCGAGCAGGTTTAACCAGTCGTTCAGCTCGGCAGGCTGGCTGTTATCAACCGTTTTTTCGTTTAGTTTTCCCCGCAAAAACAAGGTTTGAATAATAAGGTTCTTCCTGATTCGTTTCAGTTGTTCCACATATTCTTTCAGTTTGAAGGCTTTCAGTGGCATATTGATCAATTTAATGATCACCTCGTTGCCGCCATCGAGTTTCTGAATATTGTTATCGACAAGCATCAGCGCATCGATCACCTGGTGTTTGTGCAACATGCTGCCGTTTGACAGCACGCTTATTTTTGCCGCCGGTATCAGCCTGTTGCGAAGTTCAATCACATCGTCGATTATTTTGGCAAACTGAGGATGCATGGTTGGTTCACCGTTTCCGGCAAAAGTGATGCTATCGGGTTCCGAATCCGTTCCTTTCAGTTCTATCAATCGTTTTTCGAGCGCCTGATACACATCTTCAGGCGTTGGCAAATCCATTTTCAGGGCATTACGGCCTTTGGTCCAGCCACACTCGCAATAAATACAATTGAAACTACATTCTTTGGCATGTATGGGCAACAGATTTACACCCAACGACTTGCCTAACCGGCGGCTGTAAACGGGTCCGAAAATCAAATGATCAAAAAGGAAAACGGGCATGATACCGAAATTTTTACAAAAGTAACAATTCGACCCTTTGTTCATGTACAATACCTTGGTTAAAACATATCATTGGATTTGCCAATAGCATTAGTGACAATACTCAGGAAACCGTATATTTGTCCATTCATCCAAACGGAAAACGGATCACAGACAAAAGGGAATTATGGCAGGATTACAGGCGATTAAAAAACCCATCGAAAAAGAACTCGGTCAGTTTGAATTGGTTTTCAATGCGGCCATGCGCTCATCGGTTCCTCTGCTCGACAAGGTTACCCGGTACATCGTTAAAACAAAAGGCAAGCAGATGCGTCCGATATTTGTGCTGCTTTCTGCCAAAATTGCGGGTGAGATCAACGAATCCACCTTGCGCGCTGCCACCCTGATCGAGTTGTTACATAGCGCCACCCTCGTGCACGACGATGTGGTGGACGATTCAAATGAGCGTCGCGGTTTCTTCTCTATCAATGCCTTATGGAAAAACAAAATAGCGGTGTTGGTTGGCGATTATTTGTTATCAAGGGGTATGTTGTTGGCTTTAAATAACAATGATTTCGAGTTACTCCGTATTGTTTCGAATGCCGTGCAGGAAATGAGCGAAGGCGAGCTGCTTCAGATAGAAAAGGCAAGACGGCTCGATATTGAAGAATCAATTTATTTTGATATCATCCGCAAGAAAACGGCCTCGCTGATTGCCTCATGCTGTGCCGTTGGAGCCGCTTCGGCAGGCGCTTCAACTGCGATGATCGGCCGTATGCGCGATTTTGGCACCTTTGTCGGGATCGCCTTCCAGATAAAAGATGATATATTTGATTATCAAAACAGCCGAAACACGGGAAAACCTACAGGTATCGATATCAAGGAACGCAAAATGACACTCCCGTTAATTTATACACTCAATAACTGCACCACTTCCGAAAAGCGGTTTTTAATCAATATCGTGAAAAACCATGCTTCCAACCCGCAAAAAGTCGCATTAGTCATCGAAAAAGTGAATCAGTCGGGTGGTATCGCTTATGCCGAAAAAAAGATGGAAGAATATATTGCAAAGGCAGATGATTTACTCAATGACCTACCCGAATCGGAAGCGCTTACAGCCTTGAAACAATTGGTCGGATTTACGATTGAACGCCAGAAGTAATTATTTTTTTGCCAATGTAAACGAGAAAGTTGTTCCCTGATGAACCTTGCTTCTTACCGTGATGGTTTTGTCGTGGGCCTCAATAATGTGTTTCACAATAGCCAAACCCAGGCCGGTACCGCCTTTGTCGCGCGAACGCCCTTTGTCGGTTCGGTAAAATCTTTCAAATATTCGCGTGAGATTTTCTTCCGCTATGCCGGGTCCGTTGTCCTTTATCTCAATTAAATAATTTTCATCCATATCGAAGAACTTTACCACGATCCTGTTGTCTTCTTTATCGGCATATTTGATGGCGTTTTCGATCAGGTTGATCAACACCTGCCTGATTCTTTCCTTATCGGCCCTGACAAGCACCTGGCCATCGGTTTTGTTTTCGATACTGAGTACGACATTCACCTTTCGGGCTTTCATCTCCAGAAAATCAACTACCTCCCGGGCAAGCTCTGTTAAATCAACACGTTGCAGGTTCAGTTTCAGTTCGCCCGATTCGAGTTTCGATATCTCTTCGAGGTCCTTCACGATAGCGATCATGCGGTTTACGCTTTGCTCGGTACGCATCAGGTAGTTGCGGTTGATGGTAACATCTTCCAATCCGCCATCGAGTAGGGTCAAAACATACCCCTGAATATTAAAAATCGGGGTTTTTAATTCATGCGAGATATTGCCTAAAAACTCACGGCGGTATGCGGCAAGTTTCTTTAACTCGTCTATTTCCATCTTCTGACGGGCACCCCAATCGATAACTGCCTGGTTTACCGAATCTAATGACTCACTTTTGCCGGAGGAGGTTGTTTCACTTCCTTTGACCGACCTGAACGAGTGGATGGTTTTATAGATCAGTTTTATCTTCTTGTAAATGAATTCGTCAACAGCATATTTAAAGAAAAAATAACCTGAAAAAAAGACTAAGGTACAGATCACGATGATGATCCAGGCCTCAATCGGGACAAAAAACCAACGCACAATAAATAACAGGATTGCTAATAAAACCGTGTTTCCGGCCGAGGTGATCAGTGCAATGGAACGTGTTTCGTGAAAAAGATTTGCCATACCTTATCAGGCTTCAAATTTGTAGCCAACACCTTTCACGGTTCTGATATTCTCGATGCCGACTTTCTCGCGTATCTTCCTGATATGCACATCGATGGTACGGTCGCCCACGATAACATCTTCTCCCCACACTTTCGACAGAATTTCCTCGCGGGTAAAAACCTTATTTGGTTTCGAAGCAAGCAGCCTGATGAGTTCAAATTCCTTTTTCGGGAGAATCATTTCAACGCCTTTACTAACGATGAGGAATTTTTCGGAATCGATGACGAGGTCGCTCAAAGGTGCTTCCTCACTAATAAACGAAGATTCCTGATGACGGCGCAAAAGCGCGTTGACACGGCTTATCAGTAGTTTTGGCTTGATCGGTTTGGTAACATAATCGTCGGCACCGGCATCAAAACCGGCTATCTGCGAATAGTCCTCACCACGGGCCGTTAAAAAAATGATGAGTGTGTTTTTCAATGAAGGTTCCTGTCTGATAGCCTCACAGGTGGCAATACCATCCATGCCCGGCATCATCACATCAAGCACAATCAGGTGGGGAATTTCGGAGATGGCCTTTTTCAATGCCTCGTTTCCGTTTGTGGCTGAATAAACCGTAAATCCCTCTTTTTTAAGATTATAACTAAGAAATTCAAGCACATCGGTTTCATCATCAACCAATAATATGCGGTAATTCGGTTGTTCCATACTGTTGATTTGATTACTTTGTAGGCTGCGAAATTAGTGTTTTCCTCAGCATAAAAGCGAGGGATGCAATTAAAACAGAACGTATTCTTTTTAATTGCGGTAATTACATTTACTTTCTGCTATGATTCGATTTCATTTCAAGATTATCTGGTAATAAAAAATGTGAACCCCAGCCCATGTCTGGCAGACGCAACGCATAATTTTTCGCCGTAGGCGATTTAAGTAGGGTCTGCTGAAAAACATATTACTCATCGATATTGAATTTTATAGATGATGGTTTGTCAGAAAGAAATGCAAGCAATTTTAATGGGCAGCCAAAAAATGCTTGCACTTTAAAATTAGGTCTGTCGAATAATTATCCCAGAGGGATAAAATGTTAATAGAAAATAGATCAAACATGTAAATATGCGACCCCGGACGGGGTCGAACAGCTTTCTCATCATTATTTTCTATAAATATTTGACCTCTTCGAGGTCAAACCGAACCTTCAGTGAGTTTTTCAGCAGACGCTAAGTATTGTAGAAAAATAAGTCCGATAGATAAATTACCTCGTAGAGGTTAAACAATTTGTGCTAAACCGGGTTTTGAAAAAAATTTACCGGATAACAATGATTTCAATTCATTACATTTGTCTTTTCTAAAACCTGCCGGAAGGGATGAAACATTTCTTTATATTACTATGTATAGTTTTTGCTTCCTTACCCATGAAGGCGCAACAGTTCAATGGCGGGATAATGGCTGGTCTTGTCTCCTCCCAGGTGGCCGGTGACACCTATGCCGGGTTTAACAAAGCCGGTTTCGCAGTTGGTTTTTTTGTTGGATTAGACCTGAATAAATCAACAACAATTGGCATGGAGCTTCATTTTATTCAAAAAGGCTCAAGGTATAATGATACAACCTTTCAGGAAGATCAACTGCAATATTTACTCCGTCTGAACTATGTCGATTTACCCTTGCTATATCAGTACCGAACCAACCGTTTTTTGTTTGAGGCCGGCATTTCGACCAGTTTTCTTTTGTCAAGTTACGAAGCCATGGACTTTTACGAAAGCACCTATGACAATTGGAGAAGGATTTGCTTCAATTCGGTTTTTGGTGTGAAATTTCAAATCACGCCTGCCTTGCTTGTTGGTGTAAGAACTTCAAATTCGATCAATTCTATTCGTAAGAATGTAGTGGTAGGCAATGTTTACCGTTATAACAGAAACAGCTATGGCGAATTTAATGATGTGCTCCAGTTGAGTTTGTATTACCAGTTCAATTCGCTGGGTGAAAAGTAAATTTACGAACAAATCATCTCTTCTATTTTTTTCCTGCCGCCTCAATATTCCGTTTTAATCCGCTGAATTTGGTGCGTTTCACTGCCGAATCTTTGAAAATCATGTTAAATGATTCCTCGGTAAGCGATTCCCAATCGGTTTTTTTCAAGGCTTTAATCTCGTCAGTTAACCGAAAAAGTGGCTCGGAATGGGGTTCCGAAAAACGATTCCACGGACAAACATCCTGGCAAATGTCACAACCAAAAATCCAGTCATCGAAATGATAATCCTGCGAGAAAGGCTGTTTGTTTTCTATAGTCAGGTAGGAGATGCATTTACGGGCATCTAATTTATGCGGGGCAACGAGGGCGCCGGTAGGGCAGGCATCGATACACCGCCGGCAGGTTCCGCAATAGTCGGTTACCGGTTTGTTGTTTGCTGCCAATGGTATCGAAAGGATCAAATGGCCGACAAAATGAAACGAACCTTTACGGGGATGAATCAAACAGGTGTTTTTACCGATAAAACCCAAACCACTTTTTTCGGCCCACGCACGATCAAGAACCGGCGCCGAATCGGTGAAAACCCTTCCGGTGAGGTCAGGCCAATATGCTTTGGTAAATTGAAATAATTCGTTAAGCTTATCTTTAATAACTATATGATAATCAGTGCCGTATGCGTATTTAGAAATTTTATAATTGTCTTCAACCGGCAATTTTTCTTCGGGGAAATAATTGTATAAAACACTCACCACCGACCAGGCATGATCCACCAAAAGTTTTGGATTATAACGTTTCTCCTTATTTCTTTCCAAATAAGTCATATCACCCTGATAACCAAGCGAAAGCCATTCTTCCATGAAAGCAGCATCCTCCGAAAGAAAGTTTGCTTCACTGATTCCGCAGGCAGAGAATCCCATCGCGAACGCTTTGTTAACGATTATTTCCGTAATATTTTCAGGAAGTCCGGTAACAGTCATCATCAGTAAAGGAGCGTTTTTTTTGATTAACTAATAGTGATACCGTTTTCAATGGACAAATCACGAACTGTTGAACTTTCAACTTTACAAACTTTGAACAAAGGCAAGCTTATTCGTTGAAAAGTGTTCCTTGTTGCGGAGTTTTAGTTTTGTTGAGGTGCCTGTACGCGATATCAGTCGCTTCTCTGCCACGTGGTGTCCGCATCAGATAGCCTTCCATGATTAGGAAAGGTTCATATACTTCTTCAATGGTACCAGCTTCTTCACCAACAGCGGTAGCAATGGTGCTTATTCCGACAGGTCCTCCTTTGAATTTATCGATAATCGTCAGCAGAATTTTATTGTCCATCTCATCGAGGCCATATTTATCAACATTGAGCGCGGCAAGGGCATATTTTGAAATCTCAATATCGATATTTCCATTGCCTTTTATCTGGGCAAAGTCGCGTACCCTGCGTAACAACAAATTGGCTATACGAGGGGTACCACGGCTGCGGCGAGCGATCTCGAAGGCTGCTTCTTCGGTGATGGCGACCTTCAAAATGGAAGCTGAGCGTTTCACGATACCTGATAATGTTTCGGCATTGTAATAAGCCAAACGCGAGTTAATACCGAACCTTGATCTCAACGGCGAGGTGAGCAGGCCCGACCGTGTTGTGGCGCCTATCAGCGTAAACGGGTTTAATGCAATCTGAACACTGCGCGCATTCGGACCGGTTTCGATCATGATATCGATTCGGAAATCTTCCATGGCCGAATACAGGTATTCCTCTACCACCGGACTTAAACGGTGTATCTCGTCGATAAACAACACATCATTCTCTTCGAGATTGGTCAATAAACCTGCCAGGTCGCCAGGCTTATCCAATACCGGACCCGAAGTAATTTTAATGTTTACACCCAACTCATTCGCGATAATATGTGAGAGCGTGGTTTTTCCCAATCCGGGCGGTCCGTGGAGCAACACGTGATCGAGCGCTTCGCCACGCTGGCTGGCTGCTTTCACGAATATCCTCAGGTTCTCTACAACTTTTTCCTGTCCGGCAAAACTTTCAAATGCATCGGGCCGTAATGCTTTCTCTATCTCTTTTTCAACTTTTGAAAGCGCCGAACCATGTGGATCGAGGTTATTGTTCATGTATTCGGTTTGTCCGGCAAAAATACTAAATTAGCCGTTCATGAACAAGAAAAGGAATCCCTTGCAATTTGTATTAAAATTCATAAATTAGCAGCGGCTTAACACTTGAATTATTTGATACGCTACAGTTTTCGATTATATTTACATATCTTTGATATTTAGTGTATTAATTTAATACAATAAACGTATGAAACACTTCCTGGTAGCATTCGATTTTTCGAAAAACGCGGTACATTCGTTGGAATACGCGTTGATGTTTGCCAATAGGATAGAGGCAGACCTGAGTTTGGTTTGGGTTGATAGCTCAAACACTCCTGAGCATCTTTATAATATTGATCAGGAATTACGTATTGAAACCAAAAGCCATTTTGATGACATCATCCAACAATACGCACCATTGGTGCATCATGGCAAAATAAATCAATTTCTGAGAAAAGGGAAAGTTTATAGCGAAGTGGCAACCGTAGCGAAGGCAATCAATGCCAGTTTGCTTTTTGCCGGAACGCATGGAGTGAGTGGATTCGAAGAGTTTTGGATCGGTAGTAACGCCTACCGTATTGTGGCAAGCGCTACTTGTCCGGTGATCACGATCCGCCGCGATTACGCCTTCAATAATTCGATAAAGAAAATCGTGCTGCCCATTGACAATTCGGCCGATACCAAGCATAAAATCCCGTATGCCGCCCGCATTGCCAAAGCCTTCAATGCTGAAATTCATTTACTCACAGTTAACAATTCGCCCATACAGGTGATCCGAAAACGAATGTTGAGTTATGTGGCCGAGGCTTCAAGGTTTTTAGAAAATGAAGGTGTGAAATATATTGTCAGTGAGGTAGAATCGGACAATATTACGAGTTCAATTCTTACGTATTCAGAAGCACAACAAGCTGATTTCATTGCCATTATGACCGAACAAGGCGCCTCGAATGGGAATATGTTTTTAGGACCTTATGCCCAGCAACTGATCAACAATGCCAAAATACCTGTTTTAAGTGTACAATCTGTTCATAGTGATTTGTCGTGATGAATATACGAAATACAATATTGATTTTTGTTTGCCTGATGGCCATGCAACTTAACGCCCAAACGGGGTCAAAGGGTAGTTTGACGATTATCCGGGATAGCCGGGTCGATAAGCTACTCCTGATTCATGAACAATTTAAGGCAGTACATCCCGAAATAGAAGGGTATAAAATTCAGATATTTATGGATTCGGGCAACGATGCGGTTGACCGGGCCAATGCCATTGTTGAAAATTTTGCAGTTAATTTTCCGGAAATTCCTGTTGGATTGACTTATGGCGCACCATACTACCGTATCCGTGCCGGTAATTTCAGAAACAGGATTGAAGCCGAAGGATACTTAAAGAAAATTTTACCTTATTTTTCACAGGCATTTATTACGAAAGACAATATTCAACCCTAATTTTGCATTATCATTGATATATTAACAACCGAATTTTATGAATAAAACAATTTTAGTAGGAATCGATTTCTCAGATTGCTCAATCAATGCCCTCGAACACGCGATTACGATCGCTGAGAAAGCATCGGCAGATGTTGTAATGATTTGGGTTAACCGTCCGGAGAGCGGAAAAGAAATATTCCGTGTTGATCAGGAAAATATTGTAGGTGAGGTGATTAACCGATTTAATAAATTGGTTGATACGTATAAAAAAGCGCTTGGCAAAAACTCCTTATCGTATCTCGTGAAAGCGGGAAAAGTGTATCAGGAGATCGTAAATACTGCCGAAGAACTTGATGCTTTCATCATTATTGTTGGAACACACGGTTCATCAGGTTTTGAGGAGTTTTGGATTGGAAGCAACGCCAACCGTATTGTTGCAGCAACCGAACGCCCGATCATTACAATCAGGGACGGGGTAGATGCCAGTCGTACCATTTCGAATATCGTGCTGCCTATCGACAGTTCACTTGAAACCCGTCAGAAAGTGCCGATTACCTCACTGATAGCGAAATATTTCGACGCGAAGATTCATATCTTAGTGATGCATACCACCACGATCGAAGAAGTTCGTCAACGTGTTGATGATTATGTACTTCAGGTGGAACGGTATTTTTATGAGAATCAGATCGAATATATTAAAAAAATTATTGAGACGAATCAGATTGCTGATGCTACCGTTGAATATGCAGTTAGTATCAACGCTAACCTGATCAGCATTATGGACGAGCAGGAAAGAATACCATCGAATTTATGGCTTGGAACATTTGCACAACAAATGGTCAATCACTCTCCGGTGCCGGTATTGTGTGTTCATGCCAGGGATTTAATTGCCGATTTATCACGATAAAGTTTTTGTAACAATTCAGCCCTTGATTAATTAAATGCAAAATTATAAATGCCACAGATTCACAGATTTATAAAATATTTTATTCCGACTTGTCGGAATAAAAAATTGCAAATCAGTGAAATTAATGCTTTTCATATATAATTTCCTTAGCTAATAATCTGTGAATCTGTGGCTTAAATAGGGTGAATAGTTACAAGTTTTTTTTTCTAATAAAAAAACGGGCACTTTGCAAAAAGTGCCCGTTTTATTTTTAGTGAATGCCTAATATCGCTGAATACAATTCAAATCGCTGAAAGCAATTTTTAATCTCTCGATCAGGCCGCGTTCGCCTTCGCGAAGCCATTTACGCGGGTCGTAATATTTCTTGTTCGGACTGTCGTCACCTTCTGGATTACCGATCTGTCCCTGAAGATACGCATGATACTTCTTGTCGAACAAACGTATTCCATCCCAGAAAGCCCATTGGGTATCGGTGTCGATATTCATTTTAACAACACCATAGGTCAACGCCTCCTTGATTTGTTCAGGTTCGGAACCTGAACCACCATGGAAAACGAAATTTACAGGATTTGGCCCTGTGCCAAAATTCTTCTGGATGTATTCCTGCGAATTACGCAGGATAACGGGCTGCAACTTCACGTTCCCCGGTTTGTAAACACCATGAACATTACCGAAAGCTGCCGCGATGGTGAACCTGTCGCTCACCGAACTCAGTATTTTATATGCTTTGGCCACTTCTTCGGGTTGGGTATAAAGTTTCGAACTGTCAACGCCTGAGTTATCGATTCCATCTTCTTCGCCACCGGTGATACCAAGTTCAATCTCGAGTGTCATTCCCATTTTCGACATACGTTCGAGATAGGTTTTACAAATTTCCAGGTTCTCATCAATCAGTTCTTCCGACAGATCAAGCATGTGCGAACTAAATAATGGTTTACCATACTGTTTGAAGTGTTTTTCACCTGCATCGAGTAAACCATCAATCCAGGGCAACAGTTTTTTGGCTGCGTGATCAGTATGCAATACTACAGGAATGCCATAATATTCAGCAATGGCATGAACATGTAATGCTCCTGAAACACCACCGATGATGGCGGCTTTTTCGCCACTGTTTGATAAGCCTTTGCCTGCATAAAACGAAGCGCCGCCATTCGAGAATTGGATAATGACCGGTGAACCTGCTTCACGTGCTGCTTCCATAACACCGTTGACCGTGTTTGTTCCTGTGACATTTACAGCGGGTAACGCGAATTGATTAGCCTTTGCAATACGAAATATCTCCTGCAAACTTTCGCCTGTTGCTACGCCTGGCGCTACTTTAGATGAAATTTTTTCTGACATGATTTAAGTAATTATTTTGTTAATCAATTGATATACAATACTAAATTGTGAATATTGGGTTAAAATTAATTTTCGGCAAAGTTACATATTTTCGATGCCTTCGTGATTGGAAAACTGAAATAACCTAAAATAATCAAACAGTTCGGCTTTTAGATGATAATGGCTAAATATTATTTTGATGTGCTGGGAGTAAGAATGGATCAATTAAAATTTTGATGTACATGAAAACCGTAATAGTATGTTTCAGAAACCTTATTTTTAATTTCATTTTAACCTTAGTAGCGATGAGTCATCGTATTCAATCATACCTTATTACCTTATTTTGATTCAATATTTTTCTCTGACGGAAGTAAAGTTTTCTGATAAAATTTGATAAATATGTGAACTTTTCTCACCGAAGGTAATCTGTGGCATTTATAATTTTGTATTTAATTAATCAAGGGCTGAATAGTTACTATTATTATATTCTATTTTCATCTTAATTGATTGATAATAAGGTAATAAAGTCAATGAATTGTTTTCTTTTCTTCCTACGAAGGTTTTTAGAAATGATAAGGTTCTAAATTAAACAACTTAAATCATGAATATCACAAAACTATGGACTTTTTCAGCATATCAAAATAGAATATTGCCATGATAATCGAATAAAACAAAGAAAACGGTCAGGTATTGATACCTTTAAATTTCTCAAGCTGGTTCCTGATGATCGTCATCAGCTCGTTTTTATTTATCGGTTTTGCCAGATAATCATCGAAACCGGCTTCCAGCATTTTCTCACGATCGCCCGACATTGCGTAAGCCGTTTGGGCAATAAAAGGAATGAAACGGTATTCTTTGTAATCGGCGCGTATGGCCTGCATCAGCTTTATTCCGTCCCAGGGCGATGGCAGGTTAATATCGAATAGCATCACCTGAAATATATGTCCTTTTTTATACCTTTCGCTGATTATTTTCATGGTTTCATTGCCATCAACAGCAACGGTAACCTGTCCGGTTTTTTGCAGAATCTTTTGGAGAACCATCCGGTTCATACGATCATCCTCAACAATGAAAATATCAAGTTTTCCCGGTGCTGTACTAATCACATTCTGACGGTCTCCAGTAGATTTGGTAATCAATAATGTCTTTTCAGAAGGAATAAAAATATCAATGGTGGTTCCAACATTGTGCATACTGTTTATTTCAATACGGCCGTGCATTAAATCGAGCAGACGTTTTGCAAGAGGCAACCCAAGACCGGCTCCCTGATACGAACGGCTGAATCCGCTGCTTTCCTGGCGGAATGCCTCAAACAAATGTTCCTGATACGAAGCCTCAATTCCAACGCCAGTATCCTTCACCCGGATCATTACTTCATTGGTGTCGGGAACAAAACCTGTTGTGATATTTACAAATCCCGCATTGGTGTATTTGATCGCGTTGTCAACAATGATATGGATAACGCGCATCAGTTTTGCATTGTCGGCTATCACAGGTGGCGTTTCGGTAAGTTTCGACTTGAAAGCTAATCCTTTTTCGTTTGCCGAAAAAACATAAAGCTCAAAGATGTTATTGATGATCTCATCGATATTACAGGGATGAAACTCAAGTTCAATATCATTTGCCTCAAGTTTGCTGATATCGATAATGTTGTTGAGAAGGTTAAGCAAACGGTCACCACTTTGTTCGATACCTTCAGCATATTCGTACAATGTTTTGTTTTCGAGCAGTGACAACTCGGTCTGTAACAGGCTCGAGAAGCCAATAATCCCATTCAGGGGAGTCCTGATCTGATGGCTGATGATACCAAGAAATGCATTTTTCAGGTAATTGGCATCTTCAGCTTTTTTCAGTGCGATTTTTAGTTCCAATCCTTTCGATTTGCTTTGCGAAAGTTTTTCGTTCAGTTCAGCAGTTCTTTTGTTGATTTCTGATTCAGTATGCATTTCACTTTCATGAATCTTTGTTTTCAGAGATTCAATTTCGGCATGTAAGTGGGCTGCTTCAGCATCTTGTTGTTTCTTCTTTTTTCTCAGGCTGATTAACATTGCCATTGAGGCCATTAAAAAAGTGGCTGAAATAAGTAATATAAGGGTATTGGAATTGTCTTCGGCCGATGACGGTTTTTCAATTCCGGAATTCCTCGAAACGATTTCTTTTAACGAAAGATCATCTGAGGTAAACTGTTGATTGATAGATTTTTGCAGGAAATCTTCTGAAAGATTCAAATAATAAACAGCCGAATCCATTTTTCCATTTCTTTCGTAATAGGATACCAAAAAGTTTGCTGCCCTCAATTTTAAGGATTGATCGGTTGATCCAATATCCGAATTTAACAAATGGTTCGCGTAGGTAAAAGCCATTTCGGGAGCAATCTGCGCCGATAGGTCAACAATCTGCATCATGATTTTTGCCTGCTGATTACGATCGGCCGTTTTCAGTGCGACTTCGAGGCTATCTATTTTTATGGCGATGGTCCCCGACTGTGGGTAGGTCGCGCCACTCATGCAAAATACAATGAAGATAAGTAGTAAAAGGAATTTATTCATAGTATTAATCTCAGAACAAAGTTAAATGTTTTTAAGGAATGATCAAAGTTGAATATCAGGTCGAATTTCGAAAGTGGCAATTGATGGAACATGAATCGGGCGTAACCAACCAATATTGCTTATTATTTCAAATTTTCATGATCATCGAAGCGCCTCGTCCCTGTGAAATAGGATTGATCCGGCTTTTTCACAGCTACCTGATTAAGACATTTATTCGGACATGAGATCCTGGCTATACAGCGACTTATCATGAAAAATGGACGAATGGATACGATGATTATACCTGCGCGGGTTAACTGAACTTAATTCATCCCGAAATACCGTTATAAAAGAAATTGTATATCTTTACGGGCTTTTTTGAAGGTCTGATATTTTGGAATCTTACTGAATAACAACAATTTAACCCGAGAATATGATAAAGAAAGTTTTGGTTGCAAACAGGGGAGAAATTGCAGTCAGGGTAATGCGATCATGTCGCGAATTAGGCATCGAATCCGTTGCTGTTTACTCTGAAGTCGATCGAAAATCCATGCATGTACGCTATGCCGATGATGCGGTTTGCATCGGACCTGCTCCCTCATCGGAAAGTTATTTGCGAAAAGATAAAATTATTGAGGCTGCAAAATTAACCGGCGCCGATGCCATCCACCCCGGATATGGTTTTTTATCGGAAAACGCCGATTTCGCCAGGATGTGCGAAAAAGAAGGTATTATTTTCATTGGACCTTCACCTTATGCCATCGATACGATGGGAGATAAGATTACAGCCCGAAAAACGATGATAGCTGCCGGTGTACCGGTGGTTCCGGGCACAACCGAGCCCATTCACGATATTAAAACGGCTATCGATGTCATCATGAAAATCGGGTTGCCGGTAATGATCAAAGCGAGTGCTGGTGGCGGTGGTAAAGGCATGCGTCTTGTTAAGAATGAAGAAGACATTATCAGCGCGATAAGTGGCGCAAAATCGGAGGCCAAGGCGGCCTTTGGGGATGATGCCGTGTATATTGAAAAATATATCTCGTCGCCTCATCATATCGAATTTCAGATACTCGGTGATAAGCATGGAAATATCGTCCATCTTTTTGAACGCGAATGTTCGGTACAACGCCGTCATCAGAAAGTGGTTGAGGAAACGCCATCGCCGATCATGACACAGGAAGTCAGGATGAAAATGGGTGCTGATGCCGTTGCCGCTGCCAGAGCGGTGAACTATTACGGTGCAGGCACCATCGAGTTTATCGTTGATGACAATTTGAATTACTATTTCCTCGAAATGAATACCAGGCTTCAGGTGGAGCATCCTATCACCGAGCGCGTAGTGGGTGTCGATCTGGTGAAACAACAGATCAATGTTGCCAATGGCTTACCACTTGCTTTCAAACAGGAAGATTTGAAACAGACCGGTCATGCGATCGAGATGCGCATCTACGCCGAAGATCCTGACAACAATTTTATGCCAAGTCCGGGTGTGATCAAACATATACGCGAACCTTTGGGATTAGGAGTACGTCATGACGGTTATGTTTATAAAGGTTACGAAATACCAATGTATTACGACCCGATGATCTCAAAACTGATTGTTTGGGCCGAAACACGTGATGAGGCCATCGCACGGATGAAACGCGCCTTGTTTGCCTACAAAATCACCGGAATAAAAACGTCAATCCCTTATCTGCACCGTATTCTGGAAGTGCCTGACTTTATCAAAGGGCGGTACAATACCCATTTTATTGAAGAAAATCAACAGTATCTGAAAAAGCAAAACACGAGCACCGAACGTAGCATCGATATGGCAGCCATTGCCGCTTTTGTCGATTATATCACCAAACTCGAGTCACTTCAAACCGAACCAAATACAAAGCAGCAGTTGGGTAATAACTGGAAAGACTTTGGAAGAAAGCGTTCAGCCTTACGTTTTTAATTATTAATACATTAGATAACAATGTCATACGAAATTAAAATAAATGACCGCATTTCGAACATTGAGGTGCTCAGCCGTGAGGGAAACAAATTCTCTATTCTTATTGACAAGCGATGCTATGAATTAGACATTGTGGAGGTTGACAAAGGTGTTTACAGTATTTTACATGATTGCCGCTCGTTTAATGTTGAGTTGGTTGAAGCAAAAAACAGTAAAAGTTATCATGTAAATACGCTGTATGAGACCTATGAAGTTGAAATTATAGATGCCGAAACCAAATACCTGATGAACCGTCGCAAGGATGAAGGTGAAGACCAGAATGTTATATCATCGCCTATGCCAGGTAAGGTTGTCAAAATCCTGTTTAAAGAAGGCGATCTGGTGAAAGCTGGTGAAACGGTTGTAATTGTTTCGGCCATGAAAATGGAAAGCGAGTATAAGGTAAAACAAGACCGGAAAATTAAACGAATCCTTGTGAAAGAGGGCGATACCGTTAATGGCGATCAACCCATGGTGGTAATTGAATAAACGATTTTACTGATCAACATAAACCAAATAACATGTCATCAGATAACAAATTTGAACTCTTAGAAGAAAACTGCCGTCTGGCCGAATTAGGCGGAGGTGAAGACAGGATTGTGAAACAACATAACGCGGGCCGTAAGACAGCCCGTGAACGTATCGTTGACCTTCTCGATCCGAATACTTTTGTCGAAATCGACAAATTCGTAACCCATCGTTCTACCGATTTCGATATGGACAAGCAGAAATTCCTTGGCGATGGCGTTGTTTCAGGCTACGGGAAAATTGACGGTAGGCTGATGTATGTCTTTGCCCAGGATTTTACAGTATTTGGTGGTTCATTGAGCCGGGCAAACGCTGATAAAATCGTGAAAATTATGGATTTAGCCATGAAAATGGGTGCGCCGGTTATCGGATTAAACGATTCAGGCGGAGCCCGTATTCAGGAAGGTGTTGAGAGCCTGGGTGGCTATGCCGATATTTTTTACCGGAATGTGATGTCATCAGGTGTGGTGCCTCAAATCTCGGCAATATTGGGACCATGTGCCGGTGGCGCCGTATATTCACCGGCCATCACCGATTTTATTATGATGGTAAAGAACACCTCCTATATGTTTGTAACGGGTCCCGATGTGATTAAGACCGTTACCCATGAAGAGGTGACAAAAGAGGACCTTGGTGGTGCCATGACGCACAACAGCAAGAGCGGTGTTGCCCATTTGATGGCCGAAAACGATGAACAGGCCATGATGATGCTCCGCGAACTGATGAGTTTTCTGCCATCGAACAATATGGAAGACCCGCCGGTAAAAGTTTGTACTGATAATCAATACCGCGAAGAGGAAGACCTTGATACCATTGTTCCTGATGATCCAAATAAGCCATACGATATGCACGATATCATCACCCGTGTGATCGATGACCGCAATTTCTTCGAGATTCAACCCTATTATGCAAAAAATATCATCATCGGATTCGCACGTTTAAATGGAAAACCGGTGGGTATCGTGGCTAACCAACCTGCAATTCTGGCAGGTGTGCTCGATATCGATAGTTCAATAAAAGCTGCCCGTTTCGTGCGTTTCTGCGATGCTTTCAATATTCCGCTCATCACGTTTGAAGATGTTCCGGGATTTTTACCGGGTACGGTGCAGGAGTTTGGAGGTATCATCAAACATGGCGCTAAATTACTGTATGCATTTGCCGAGGCGACTGTTCCGAAAATTACCGTGATCACCCGAAAAGCTTATGGTGGAGCGTATGATGTGATGTCGAGCAAGCACATTGGAGCTGACATCAATTATGCATTCCCGACTGCCGAAATCGCTGTGATGGGACCCGAAGGCGCAGTGAATATCATTTACAAGAATAAATTAAGCGACGAGCAACGGAAAGAAGCAATTGACGATTACCGCAAGACTTTTGCAAGTCCTTACAAAGCCGCTGCATTGGGATATATCGATGAAATTATTTTACCGCGTCAGACCCGTTTGAAACTGATTCAGGCATTAGAAATGACGCGAACCAAATCGAAGAGCAATCCGGCTAAGAAGCATGGAAATATTCCGTTGTAAATCAATGGAAATGAAATAAATACTTAGAAAGCCCCGAATTTCGGGGCTTTTTAGTTTAATTTTGTTCAACTATCAAATCATAGTCAGATGTCAGAATTCCTGCAATCCGATTTTTATTTCTGGGTAGTATTACCGCTCCTGATCGCCATGGCGCGCATCATGGATGTGACAATCAACACCATACGAATGATTTTTGTGGCAAGAGGCTATAAAAAAATTGCCCCAATACTTGGTTTTTTTGAGGTGGTGATCTGGTTGGTCGCTATCGGCCAGATCATGAAAAATCTCGACAATTTTATGAGTTATATCGGTTATGGTTTAGGCTTCGCTGCCGGAAACTATATTGGGATCATCCTCGTTGAGAAGATGACATTGGGTACGGTTATCATTCGTATTATTGCCAAAACGAGTACGAATGAATTGATTCAACGTCTCCGTGAGGCCAATTATGGAGTTACCATCGCTGATGCGGAAGGGAAAGATGGCCCGGTGAAAATACTATTCAGTACCATGAAAAGAAAAGATTTACAGGATGCCCTTCGCATTATCAATCAGTCGAATCCACATGCCTTTTATACAGTTGAAGAGGTGCAACAGGTGAATGAAGGTTATTTCAGGGCATCGGCGAATAAATCCTTTTTGCCTGGATTTCTCTCGAAATCGTAGCTGAAAATCAGATTTATAATTATTTGCATGATTATTGTGTATTGATATCTGATCAAAACTTTCGAAAATGGAAAATGACGATTTTAAAAAAAATATAGACGAGCTTTTCAGATTATTCAAACGTCTCGTCGAGAAACACCCGATTGAAGATATGCCCGGGATGAACCGGTTTCAACTTGAGCAGTTAAAACTTTTTTTGTCGAATTATGAATCCATGCGCGACCAGATATCCTTCGAGATGGTAAACCAGGTGAATGAGCCAATGAAAGAAATGCTTGTTATGTTTATCAGGCAGCTTCGTGAGCAATTGGGTGAGGAGGCTTTCGAATCAGCTATTGCCATTGAATCGCCAGATGCTGTATCTGATAAAGTATCTGATAAAGAGCTCGATATAAAAAAGATTGATGAGTTATTGACCAATCCGGCACTTACTGAAGCTGAAATAGATAATTTGCTCGACCAAAGGATAGCACTTCAAAGGTTACTGTAATACAGTTAATTGTGCCTCATTAAAATTATCCTGAATGATTGAGTATTTTCGTAAGAAATGGATCGCCTGGAAAACCCGGAAATCCATAACTGGAAAGATAAGTGATGTTGTTTTTGTTATGTTTTTGATAGCGATGCTGATACCGGCCTCCCGCAGGGAAATCAGCGCTTTCATGATACGTATCATCTCGGTTGCCCCCGAAAAAGTGAAAGCAAATGAACAGAAATTTGTTACAGCCGATGCCTCGAAATGGCAGTTGATTTCATTGGAGGGCGAAGCATTTCAATTCAGTGATTTTGCCGGGAAGCCAATTTTTATAAACTTCTGGGCAACCTGGTGCCCTCCGTGTGTGGCAGAACTCCCCGAAATAATGGATCTTTATCTTGCCTATCGCGATGATGTTGTTTTTCTTTTGATTACAGATGAATCGCCCGAAACAGTCAGGGCTTTCATGAAACAGAAAAACTATGACCTGCCGGTTTATTTCATACAGTCATCAACACCTGAAATATTTGGTACCAGCACTATCCCGGCAACATTTGTGGTAAGTCCCGATAATAAAATCGTAATCGAAAAAAGGGGAGCGGCTAAGTGGAACAGTAAACCGATGCATAAATTGCTCGATGAGATGGTTCATAAATAGAATACGATGAACCCATCACCCCTGTTTTGGTGAGTTGTGTGATTTGATTTAACAAAAATTAAAGCAATTGCCCGGTACGACTGAGTCGATTTGGATTTTGTCGCCTGATATTTCGTACTTTTGTAGGCGATAACTTAATTTTGAATCCAAAAATACCAAAATCTATGAAAAGAACCGGTTTGATTATCAGCTTGTTATTATTAATTGGAGCCATTCAGGCACAGATAATAACAGATAAAACCAGTAAGAAATATACCGTTGGTTTTGATATTTATACTGACTTTGTGACAAGAATTCCAGCTGATTACACTCCGGCGGCGCTTAATCCGGGTTTTAACGTGTTTGGGTCCTATAATTTTGATTTGGGTAAAACACCGCATGTTTTCGCCATTGGCCTTGGAATCAGATCGCATAATTTGTATTCAAACACGCGCATTGACACTGTATATGCTACTACCATCGTTTTTAGTCCAATAAAATATAATTATAAAAGATCAAAAATCAATTTGGTTTATTTGGAAATCCCTGCCGAATTGCGCTTCAAATTCGACAATAAATGGAAATTGGGCATTGGCTTTAAAATGGGCTTGTTGATCGACAGCAAGGAAAAATATATCGGTGATATAGCAGCTACAGGACCAAGGGTTTATGAAAAACACAAACGCATCAATTCGCTTGAAAAATATACTTACGGGCCAACACTACGAATCGGATATAAATGGGTGAGTGTTTTTGGCTACTATCAGATTGGACGTACATTCAAACAAAGTGCCGGTCCTGAATTTAAACCACTTTCTATTGGATTGACAATCAGTCCGTTCTAATTGAATTTGCTGTAATCCAACATGATTTCCTAAGGGATATCAACATTAAAATTCACGAAATTATCCTGAAAAGTAACATCATCGTTACAAAGCCAAGCAGGTAACCGGTGTAAACCTCTGCCTGCGTATGTGCCTGTAACCTGAGCCGTGCAGTTGCGGTGAGACCGCCGGCAACCATCGCGAATGCAATCAAACCCATCGGGATTTCGACTATCATGGCTAAACTGAGATAAGTCGCCAGTGTGGCGCCATGTCCGGTGGCGTGCAAACTTATTTTCCAAACCGAATTGATCATCATTGTCAATAACGAAATGCTTGTGGCACACAACAGATAATAGCCGAAAACGGGAATAAAACCGAAATAGTTCAAAAAGTAATACGTAAGGAAAAAGAAGATGGCCGAAATCAGGATTGGCCCGTTCCTTTCAATCCTTTCGGTGAGTGTTATGGAGCTTATCATCCTGAGTTTTACCAACAGCAGCATTACCACCGATGGAAAGATAAATGTCAAAATGAAAATGAAAGCAGCCAACACCCATTCCATTCCGGGCGGTATCTGAAGAATATAGGAAGGTGTGAAAAAAATCAGTGATAAGTATAACCAGGATGGAAGCAATATTGGATGCAGGATCACCGATAAGCCTTTGGCAGCAGTATGTTCGAATCGAAGCGTAGGAGGATTTAATTCGCTCATTTATAACTCTTTGCGAAGTCTTGCCACGGAAATATTCAATTGCTCGCGATATTTTGCCACTGTACGCCGTGCAATAGCATAGCCTTTTTCTTTCAGGATAACCATGAGTTGTTCGTCGGTAAGCGGTTTCCCTTTTTCTTCGGCTGAGATACAGTCGCTCAGTATTTTTTTTATTTCGCGGGTCGAGATCTCTTCGCCTTCTTCATTCTGCATCGATTCGCTGAAGAAACTTTTCAACAGAAATGTACCGAATGGAGTTTGAACATATTTGCTGTTGGCAACGCGTGAAATGGTCGAAATATCGAGGTTCACCACTTCGGCAATATCTTTCAGTATCATTGGACGAAGCGTGGTTTCATCGCCGGTAAGAAAGTATTTTTTCTGATAATTCATGATGGCATTCATCGTGATAATCAAGGTGTTTTGCCGTTGCTGTATGGCATCGATGAACCATTTTGCCGAATCAATTTTTGCTTTGGCAAAATTGAGCGCCTCTTTATTGCCTTTATGTGTCTTCGTTTCAGAATACATCTGTATCATTTCCATAAAATGCCGGCTGATGCGTAATTCGGGTGCATTACGGCTACTCAGCGAAAGTTCAAGTTCGCCATTGTGGTTATACACAATAAAATCGGGTATTACATAATGGCTTCCGCTTGTGTTGTCTTCCGAAGTGGTACCTGGTTTTGGATTGAGATTCAGTATTTCGTTGAGTGCCTCTTTCAGTTCAGCTTCGGTAATATTTGCCCGTTTAATGATTTTATCGTAGTGTTTTTTTGTGAATTCATTAAAAAACCTTTCGATGATCTGAATCGGTAGTTTATAATTCGTTTCAGGAGCTTCATTTTGTTTTCGTTTGAGCTGTATGAGCAGGCATTCCTGCAGATTACGTGCCCCAACGCCGGGTGGATCAAATTCCTGGATGATAAACAATACCTCCTGAAGTTCTTTTTTAGTCGTTTTCAGGTTGGTATTAAAAAGCAGGTCATCGGTCATGGCATCGAGTGGGCGCGACAGATAGCCCGAATCGTCGAGATTACCTATGATATAGAGTGCAATTTTATTTTTTCTTTCGTCAAGAACACGGTAGCTCAATTGTTGAATCAACAACTCCTGAAAACTTGGCTCACTCGATGAGGGCGCTTCATAATGAGAATCATCGGGGCTGTTGTTGTTGGCATTCAATTTGTAGTTGGGCACATCATCGTCTTCAATATAATCTTCGAACCCGAACTCATCATCGGTGCTATCGTAGTCATCATCGCCCTCATAATCATCATCGGTATCAACATCGGCTTCAAAATCATCATCGGGTGTTTCTTCAGCCTCTGATATTTCTTCCACTTCGAGGGCCGGGTTTTCTTCAATCTCCTGTTTGATGCGTTGCTCTAAGGCCATCGACGGAATCTGCAGCAACTTCATCAGCAATATCTGCTGAGGTGATAGCTTTTGTAACAGTTTCTGTTGTAATCCTTGTTTGAGCATGTATGGCGCTTTGAAGCTGATTTCTGATACGAATTTACAAAAGTAACGTTAATTAGATATTAATTCTGACCCAATTCGTTTGATTAATATCAACAAACTTATTTAAATTGTTGATAAACAAAAGATTAATAAATGATGAAAATTTCTGATCATTGGATGAATAACCAGGGCGTAAAGGCCAAAGCTGGTCAATATGCATTGGGATTCACTGTAATATCTAAAACTCGCAGTTCAATGGTGTCCGCGGGAAAGGAATCACATCGCGGATATTTCCCATTCCGGTAACGAAAAGCATAAGGCGTTCGAATCCAAGTCCAAATCCGGCATGCGGGACGGTGCCAAACTTTCGCGTTTCGAGGTACCACCACATCGATTCCATCGGGATATGCATCTCCTCCATGCGGCTGAGCAGTTTTTCATAAACTTCCTCACGTTGTGAACCGCCGATGATCTCACCAATACCGGGGAAAAGCACATCCATGGCGCGAACGGTACGGCCATCCTCGTTTTGTTTCATGTAAAATGCTTTTATTTCTTTTGGGTAATCGGTTAAAATGACCGGACGTTTGAAGTGTTTTTCAACCAGATAGCGTTCGTGTTCCGACTGCAGGTCAGCGCCCCAGGCTTCGATCGGATAGCTGAATTTCCCTTTTTTATTGTGGTTCGAGTTTTTGAGGATGTCGATGGCCTCGGTATAGGTGATGCGTTCGAACGGATTTTCGAGAACAAACTTCAGTTTGCTGATCAGTTCCATCGATTTCTCATCTGCTTTTTTATTCTTTTCTTCCTCTTCGAGCCGTTTACTCAGGAAATCAAGATCGTCGGCACAGTTGTCCAATGCATACTGAATGAGGTATTTAAGCATATCTTCGGCCAGATCCATGTCATCGGTGATATCATTGAAGGCCACTTCTGGTTCAATCATCCAGAACTCGGCTAAGTGACGCGATGTGTTCGAGTTTTCGGCACGGAAAGTCGGGCCGAAAGTATAAACTTTCGATAAGGCCAATGCCGCCAACTCGGCTTCAAGCTGTCCGGAGACAGTGAGGTTAGCCGATTTGCCAAAGAAATCCTGTTTGTAATCGATTTTACCTTCCTCGTTTTTTGGAAGATTATCGAGGTGTAAGGTTGTCACCTGAAACATTTCGCCTGCACCTTCGGCATCCGAGGCAGTGATGATGGGCGAATGAACATTATAGAATCCCCTGTCGTTAAAGAATTTATGAACACCGAAAATCATCGCGTGACGCAAACGGGCAACAGCGCTGAAGGTATTGGTACGGAAACGCAGATGGGCTTTCTCACGCAGAAACTCGAGTGAATGTTTTTTGGGTTGCAACGGAAACTCATCGGGGTCGGCAGCGCCAAGCAATTCGATGGAATGCACGGTTAACTCAACACTCTGCCCACTTCCTGCTGAAGGAATTAATAAACCGGTTGCTGAAACGGATGAACCGGTGTGCATGAGAGCCAGTTCCGACTCAGCAATTTTCTCAAGGTCAACCACAAGCTGCAGGTTTTTGATTGTGGAACCATCATTCAACGCGATAAATGCAACATTTTTGCTGCCACGTTTTGTTCTTACCCAACCTTTTACATTGATTTCCTGTTCAAAATCCTGCATCAGGAGCGCAGCCTTAATTTCTGTACGTTTCACTATTTCTGGTTTTCAAATTCAGTACAAAAAAACGAAAAATTGGGCTGTAGTTTGCATTAAGGTAATAAAAATATTGTAACTTTCAAATAAACAATAGTTTATGTGTAGATCCCAACTGAAAATTGTATCTGTTTAGCCTTGATTAATTAAACACTTGAATCTATGTATTTAACTGGGAAACACAATAGTTTAAAATCTGTGAACTTCTTAGACTGAAGGAATCAATGGCTTTAACAGGGTGGATGGTTACTGAAAACTTATTTGGACAGATTATTAAGGTTTCAAGATGATGCCAGTCTTTTCAATCTCATAAGCAAAAGGATTCTGTATGTTAAAATCTCCTTCCCAAATAGGATGAGGTTCTATTCTCAAATCAATTAATCTACGCAGGCGCATAAGTTGCATTTGAACTGAAAAGAAATCGTCCATTTTGCCCAATACAATAGCAATATCGATATCACTGTCAATATGCTGATTTTCCTTTGCATACGAACCAAATAAATACGCTTTTTTTATATCCATGCTTTCCGGAATACTTTGAATATAGCGATTCGCAGTATCTATAATTGACTGATCAACCATTTTCGTATAGTTTCTATTTTTTCAATCCATTCACTGGCGAAGTCGATAGTACAAAGTTGATTAAAACTTTGTTTGTAATCATCATATCTGGCATTTAAATTAAATGTGGTAATTTCATCTAACCATTCATCATAGGCTGTTGGTAACTCAATATCAATCTTTTTAGCTAACCGAAGTAAATCATGGAAAAAAACAGGATGTTTTTCCAATCTTCTAACGTAGAGGGCTTTAAGTAATTTTTCGATTACCAGATGACCCAAAAACAATGCCCAGGAAAATTCTTTGGTCTTTATTAAATTTTGCATAGTAGCGTAATTCTGCTCAGAGGATTAACGCCAATAATTTGCTAAAGAATCAATGTTTTTTATCTCATCATCCATAAGAATTCAAAAATACAACATTTTGCAATTACAATCTATTTTTGGAGAATAACGGCTGTCCTCATTTAAACCCAAATTAACAAATAGCAGGCAATGAATTGCCGAACTATCTGATTTAGTTGGGATACCTTCGACTTAGAGGTTGTCTGCGGTATGAATTATCATGCTGAATTACAAACTTTTAGTCGATTACGCCTTTTCAATACGCAATTTGGATTAAATTATGAATATCACAAAACGATGAACTTTTTCAGCATATCAGAATAAAATTCTGGTCAAAATCCATTATCAAATTTACCGACAAGGACTTTTAACTCCCCGACTTCATTATTTTCTTTACAATATTGGTGTTATTTGCATTAAAAATCAATACGTAAATTCCGTTTTGCAGTGATGATAAATCAATCTCCTGAATCATCTTGTTCCATTTTTTTTGAATCAACAATCGTCCGCTGGTATCATAAACTTTAAAGTCAATGACATCGATTTTTTCTGAATATTCAATCTGGATTTTATCTATAACAGGATTCGGATATATTCTCACAATATCAGGTGTTTTGTCAGGGATGTCATTCATTTCCAGATCTTTTTGTAAGATTGATTTAATGGCATAATATTTCCAATTTGTTAATCTGCTGTGATTTAGATTACTTGAATAGGTAAGTACCCCATAACTTGTGTATTGCTGCCCATTTCTAATTTTTATGAATGAACTGCCACTTTCACCTGGTATGCCATTTGCGTGATGAACCAACAAGTTATTTTCCCGCGCTTCATCTGCAAGCCCGTAACTGTAAAAGAGTGTGTCACCATTGTAAATAGTTGAATCTAACATAAGATATGTTTTAGCAGGATAAGAAAATTTATAAAATATTCCATCCAACAGATCTGCATCATTTGCGTTGAATCCAATGCTGATCCACCCGGTTTTTTCTCCAATTGGACGATCCAATTCCAATATTGCAAAATCTGAATCGGTAAAATTCCAATTTTCGAAGAAGTAAATTTTACTAATCCGGCTAAACTTAAAATATGGATTATATTCACCATCATCAAATACAGGACTGACAAGGATTGTGTCCAGAAACAATGAGTCTTTATATTTGAATGCGACGCAATGGCAAGCCGTCAGTACATGCCTTTTACTAATCATACTTCCCGAGCACCTGCTTTTAAGTGTATCATTTTTCAAACTTAAAAGTTTGACACTTGTTCGTAACGGGTAATTATTAATATCATACACAAGTGAAGCCCTGCTCTTTAAGGTAAATTGGCTATCAGGAAATGTATTTTCATTTGGAGGAGTTTGATTTAACGGTGAGTAATTATTATCGAAATTTCCAATATAATAATTCGTTTCTTCCTGTATTACAGTCGTATCGAAATCAATCGCTGCCAGGGTATCTACTTTCGAGTTTTTAATATCGAAACAAAGTATTCTTCTGTTTTGGGCGACTGTCGATATTGAAAGCAGCGTTAATAAAACAAAGAAAGAAATTTTCATGCTTTTGGGGGTTATTTGTTTTGTAATTTAAACGCTTTTTGTCCAAACTTAGTATCTGACTATTATTCAGAATTGAATTCAAATTGGAAAGGAGTAAACTGGATAGAAAGCGTTGACTACCTGGCTTATATTCTTCAAGCATAAAAAATAAGCGGAACGCCTATAGGCATTCCGCTGGTGTCGAACAGGTCAGGTTTTACCCTGAATCCTTGTTTTGGTTAGTAAAGTCCGACGAAAAATTAACTGATTTTCAAATGGAAAATTATAGTATTTTGAAATGTTGTTTTGGAATCAGAGTTTCATGAATTTTCCGGTTGAAATTGTTTTCCCGTTATCAATCTGAATCAGATAAAGCCCTTTCTCAAGATGTTCAACATTTAATGTAATCGTGTTGGATGAGGGCACCGAACCCTCATCAGCAAGCTGACCGGTGACTGAACGGATTTTAAAATGTATTTCAGTAGTATTCTGGTTTTCAATTGATAAGTTGAGTAGGTTATTGCATGGGTTGGGGAAGATGGAAGTGAAATTGTTGTTATTCGCCTCATTAATAGCGGATATGTTTTTAAAATAGGATGTTGCACTACTTCCCTTTTTCCATCCGTTTAAAGCAAAACTCCAATTCGACTCACAACCATAAAATGGAATCTGATGTTCGTTAAATGCTCTTTGATATTTACTCTTGTACATCCATTCTTCATTTGCAATCCATGTGTAACGAATATTCAATTCTAATTGACCGAATTCATTGTCGAACTTCTCAAATTTCTGGTTACCACCCCAACTATTTGAAGTTTCAACGAAGTCGTAGGATTCATAAAATATGAAATCGCCGCTTGAATCTTCTCTTGATTTTAATTTTGATCTATGTTCCAAATCCCATACGGAATCATTTACGTAGGAATATGAGCTATACATTACAGTAATAGAGTCAAGACGAAGACCATCATAACGAATGTATGGTTTCCATCCAATTGTATCCCAATAATCATAATAATATGATTCTACATTATCATCGTAAGTATATGTGGTTCTTTCAAAATTATACCAGGCACTTGAATCATTACTCCAACGTAAGGTTGTATTGACTTCCTTCAATCCTGATTCGTTATAAGTAGTTTCATGTTTTGAAAAAGGTAGCCAATCATTCGAATACATTTCAGTAAAATACAAAATATAAAATTGTTCAAGACCTTGATCGTTGTAATTAGTCTCAAGTTTAGAATCATTTAACCATATTTCGTTAATCCCATCCCATCGGTAGTTGGCATTTTCAATCTGCCTATTATTCTCATCATAGACATATACAACTTTCCAATCTTCAATCCATTGATCCTGAGACCATTTAAATCTAATATTTTGTATTTGCAGATTTTCATCGTTAAAGTACCATAGATTTCTATTGGTATTCACCCATGTACTATTCGGGCCAGATAAGGTAATCTCTGTATATTCAACTGTTTTATTAACATCATCGTAGGTATAAAGCCTTCTATTATTTGCAATTGAATCAAACTCAGAAACGAATGCATAAGTAATAGTCGAGTCGAGCCTCCATAAATCCTGCAAATCCCTGTTGTTTGTAATTTGCGTAACGAACTGATCAGGCTGTCCATCCTTATTATCTAAAACCTTGTCAAATCCTGTTGTTGAATGATTAAAAAGATTGTGATTTGTTAAATCAATTATGTGATCCGACTGACCAAATACATGCACATTGATCAATATTACTGATAACAGAAGTAGAATTTTTGTTTTCATAATGGTATGGTTTTACAATACGTTAAAAATAAATATTTACACCAATTTTTACACCGGTGTTTGTATAACTTCCTGATAATGGGTAGTTTTTGTAGATAGACCCCAATCCTTTTTTGAAATAGGGTTTGATAAACACATCATATTTCCGGTTAAAGGTATATTCCAGACTCAGATCGAATACCATATTGGTTGCGATTGGTTTCAGATAGATTGATTTATCATGTATCACACTGAAATTCGTTGAATCCAACTTAGGCAACCGGCCGGAAGCGGTATATAAAAAACCAAATGTTAAACCTATCGAGGGGTGAACATTGAACTGGTTTATTCTGAAATTATAGCCGACCAATGCCGGTATCTCAATATAACTGTACCGGTTAACATTGTCGATTTTGTATTTTACATTTTTATATTCTTCTATTTTTGTTATATCATAACCAATAATCATGGGAACCATGTTATTCTCAGGATCAATGATAGTAGCCCAGATGGTATCATAAAGGTAATATCCACCTTCAGGATCAATAACCGTCTCTTCGAGATTGTAGTTCAACTTCTCACCTAAAGTAGTATAATCGAGGCCGGTACTAACGACCCAATTTTTATGATGGTAATTGAATTTTATGCCGTAGGATGAATTCATAAGCTGTTTTTCGTTGTTGAGCCTGAAATCGATAAATTCCTGAAGATGAGGATCATTACCGAATGATTTCCGGGTAATTCCCTGCCCGTACTCCAATGAAATACTGAAATTTCTGAACAAAGACCTTTCCATATACGATTGATCATCCCGGCTTCTTTCGGTGTTGTCAGGGATAAAAGCCCGGCTTTCTTCTTCTGGTATCAATCCGCTGACCAACCTGGGTTCAAGTTTAATTACCTGATTGCTGTCATGCAGAAGGAGATTGGTGTTTTGAATGTTCAAAACATTAGTTGGTTGTTTGGTTGCAACAATGATTCTGTCGAATGTTGTTGCTGCTACGCCAATTGGTGTTGTTATATTCTTAACTATAGATGTCTCAATCTGTTCCTTTGCGACCTGAAAGTTATTAGCTTGAGAATTGATACCCGAATTGGTACCCGGTTGGTTTTCAATCGTTTGTTTCGAAATGGATTTAGTTGTATTTTGTTCAGTGATTGGTTTTGTTAAAATATTAGCCTCAACATCAGGCTTTGGCATCATCAGCCAGAAGAACAATCCTGCAAGGGTTGCGATGGAAAGAATCGTTCCATTGATAATCCGTGGTCTGGACAATCGAGTGTTTAGCCGCAACCAAAAACCGGTGGAGGTATCTTCCTGATAATTAATCAGTTTCTCCCTGATTATTTCATCTATTTCTTTTATCGGTTTATCCATGGCTAATATATTTATTCATAGCTACTTTTAAGTTTAGTCACTAACCAGATTCTGGCTTTACGTAACTGGCTTTTCGAAGTGCTTTCGCTTATTTGTAGTTTTTCGGCAATTTCTTTGTGGCTGTAGCCTTCAATAGCGAAAAGGTTGAAAACAATCCGATAACCCTGTGGCATAAGTTGAATCATTGTAAGGATATCTTTTGCTGATAATTGATTAAATGCATCAAAATCAGGGGAAACTACTTCATGAAAATCATCAATATTCTGATGAATATTCTCTTTCCGGTTTTTACGGAAAAAATCAATGGCTGTATTGACCATCACCTTTTTCATCCAACCTTCGAAAGAGCCCTCGTTTGAAAAACTTCCAATTTTCGTGTAAATCTGCATAAAACCCTCAAGCAGAATATCTTCGGCTTCGGCTTTATCACGCGCATACCTCAGACAAATCCCAAGAAGCATCTGACGGTATTTGCGGAACAGCTCTTTTCGTGCGAGGTGTTTTCCTTTTATGCAACCGTCAATCAGATTCTTCATGTAGTTTTTCATTCTGCAATATAACAACAAGACGCAAAACCCAATCAATAAGTTGCCCGACTATTTTTTTATTTATTGTTGGTTGATTTCATTGATATTACAACAAATATATCAAATGTGATGGATTACTTTCGTTATTGAAATTAATTATCAGATATTCAAATGTTTAGAAATTCAGGAATACAATTATTCATTGTTTGATTCGCTTGTCGGATTACCAAAATTAATGAAGGGCTATTGTCATGGGTGAAAGTGTTACTTTTGCAAAAGAATAATATTATGAGTCTAACAAACACGAATATACAGGTTTCTGATTGGTTACATATTCAGAATCAACCCTTTGTCATTGCCGGACCCTGCAGTGCGGAGAGCGAAGAACAGGTCATGGCAACCGCGCGCGCACTGAAAAAAATTGAACAGGTGAAAATTTTCCGTGCTGGTATCTGGAAACCACGAACCCGTCCAGGTGATTTTGAAGGTGTTGGCATTCAGGGTCTTAAATGGCTTCAACAGGTAAAAGCCGAAACCGGACTGCTGATAACAACTGAGGTAGCTAATCCTTCGCATATTGAGCAGGCGATGAAGCATGGTATCGATATCCTGTGGATTGGCGCCCGCACGGTGGTGAATCCGTTTTCGGTGCAGGAACTTTCCGATGCCCTGCGTGGTGTTGATATTCCGGTGATGATCAAAAATCCGCTTACACCCGATCTGAAGCTTTGGATAGGCGCCATCGAACGTTTTTATTCGGCTGGCATAACGCAGGTAGCAGCCATACACCGGGGCTTTCATTATTTCAACAAAACACCTTACCGCAACGCACCCATGTGGGAGATACCGATCGAGTTGAAACGACTGATCCCAAGTTTGCCCGTTATTACCGATATCAGTCATATCTGCGGACGGCGCGATTTATTGCAGGATGTTGCGCAAAAAGCACTCGATCTGGAAACCAATGGTCTGATGATCGAGAGCCATATCAACCCGGCCAAGGCGTTGACTGATGCGGCCCAACAACTTTCGCCGGATGCTTTGGCAACAATGTTGAAACAGCTTGTCATCAGGAAATATACCGGTAGCATTGAGTTCGAAAATCATCTGGAGAAACTACGCACCGAAATCGACAAACTTGATGTGGAGCTGATACAGTTGCTGGCAAAACGAATGGAGATCATCGAAGAAATAGGGGATTACAAAAAGGAAAACAATATCACTATCCTGCAACTGAAGCGCTGGCAGCACATTATCGAAGACCGGCTCGCGATTGGAACAAGCCTTGGACTTGATCCTGCTTTTTTACTTTCGCTGCTCGAATTGGTTCATGAAGCTTCGATACAGCGGCAAACGCAGATATTTAATGGGGAGTCAACAATGCCCACCAAAAAATAATCCGGCAAACGAATCATCGTTAATCCCGCTACTTTAGCCTTTAAACTTTGAACACTTCGACTTCCTTGTCTTTCGGACGAGACAGGCCGCTCAGTGCATCGCTTTGAACTTTCAACTTTTCCCGTCTTGCAGCCGGGCAAGTACTTTATACTTTAGCCTTTATACTTTTCACTTGACTACATCCACCTGCGTTTCTTAAAGTAGATGATCATGCCAACACTTAACACGGTCATTCCCAATAAGAGGATCCAAAAAGCCGTGGCAGATTCTGCTAATGGCAGAAAAACATTCATTCCGTAAAGGCTGGTAATAAATGTCAATGGCAGTATAATGGACGAAATCAGGGTGAGGATTTTCATGATTTCATTGGTTTTGTTGGTCTGCATCGAATCGAAGGTTTTGGATAAGCCCTCAATCAGCTCTTCGTAATCCTCGGTCATATCCCACATTTTCTGGTAATAGTCGAGGATATTGCCCCAGTAGTCCTCCATATTATCGGCATAACCGCTCACCTGACCGGTTTCAAATTTGTGAAACATCCGGAGTTGAGGTTTGAAAATCGTATTGGTGAGTATGATATTCTTTCGGGTGACGGAGATACGTTCGATAATTTTAACCTGTTTTGTGCCAAATAGTTCGCGATTTATCAATTCGAGATCCAATCCGACTTTACGTAGCAGATACAAGGATTCCGACATCAATTTCTCAAGGATACGGTAGAGCAGGGTATCAGAGGTTCCGATATCAATTTCCTCATCTTTCTCTTCCATGGTTTTATATTCGGTGAACAGGTTTCCAACAATCCAGGGGTTTTTTTCGATGGTGATGATAAAATCCTCACCCCAGAATATTTTTTCTTCTTTGGTTTTAATGAAGAGATTCTGTTTGTCGAAGGTTGGAAAATGAAGTATCAGGAAATAGTAGTCGTCATAAATGTCAATCTTAGGTCGTTGGTTTATTGACCGGCAGTCTTCGATATCGAGTGGGTGGAAGTGGAATTTCTCTCGCAAAAAAGTAAAATCATCTTCATTGGGGTTTAACAAATGATGCCATTTTAACCGTCCCATTTTAATTGTATCAATCATTGGTTACCTCCTGCTTTGAAAATGAAAATTCTATTGGGCTACATTCCTTTGGTTTTTTTGCAAAGCTACGATTTTATATTTTCCATAAACGAAAAAACCCGCCCTTTCTTACGTCAGGGCGGGTTTTATCGAAGTTTTACGTAAAGTATCTCTCTAATTATTGATAATCAATTTTTTAACGATAGTCGCACGGTCTTCAATCAGACGGATGAAATAAATCCCATCAGGCATCTTGCTTACATCCAAGTCGAGCTGTGTATTTCCATCTGTTTCCATTACGTTAATCATCCTTCCCTGAAGGTCTGTGATAACGAGTAAGGCGTCTGCTGTGGTGTTCCGTTTGAAGGTGACTTTAACCTTTTCCGAGGCAGGATTTGGAGTGATATTCATGGTGTTTGAAGATAGAACTGACTCACCTATGCCGATGCTTACATCGAGCGCCTCAATTTTCAAATCATCAAAATAATAGCCATCTTCAGTATAGCCTTCATCACTATGCAGCCTGAAACGGAGTTTTATACTTTGGCCAGCATAGTCAGTCAGGTCAACTTCTTCGTTTATCCAGGCCGAGAAACCATCGTAATACGGTTGGTTGTCCGTACCTGTTTTGGTGTATTTGCCTGCCAAAGCGGTCCAGGTACTTGCCCCTTCAGGCTTAATTTCAATTTTCACATAATCGTAACCCGATTCGAGTTCCCATTTTGTCCAGAAACTTAATACGGCGTATGTCGTTTCGGGTATGTCAACCGGGTTGATCATGGTCACGATATTGTTCTCATTGTCCTGATAATGACCCACACGCGAATCGGTGATAGAACCTGTCGGCGTATGGTAACTTGCTGTAGTGACCGACCATTTGGGAGAAGTCCAGTTATCCATCAGATCACAATTATCTTCGAACACAGTGGTGGTGGTACCAAACATTTTGGTGATGGTATCCGACAGGGTATAACTTCCGTTGTCGAGGGTAATTAAAAACTGAAACGACTGACCGCTTTCGATATTGTCTCTAAGTGTATAGGCTATCGAATCCGATTTAAGTTCAAGGATTTCGAGATTCCCAAAACTAACAGGATCACCAACCGCGATGATGTTTGTGTCTAAGGCTGTGATATTTACGTTCCATGAATCTGTTTCACCAAAACCTAAGCGTTGCACATTAAAATGAATGAAACCAATCTTATCCGGAAGAATTGTCGGAGAAGTTTCGCGCAACGATCCATAGTTACCCACGAGGTAGGCTGCTGTCAGATCCTGTAAGATACATCCCTGACATAGCGGAATAATATGACTCAGGGCCGGCCAAAAACCATCATTATCTCCGCCGACTTCGGGGGTATATGAAAATATTTTGTTTTTGTTCTCCGTGTCACCGTACATATAATCATCCGATCCGCCATTGGTTGGGTAAATGGTTGTACTTCCCGGTCCGTAGGTGAAATTATTATCCTGCGTCATCATTGATGCATGGGCAAAAAAGGTGGCATCATCCTCACAAATTTCTGGTGTCCAACCCCAGGGATAGAGTAACAAATTGGAGTAAGAATGGTAGTTCAATGCAATTTTAAAGTCGTGTGCTTCACAAAACTGTTTAATGTTCTGGTTTTCAGGTTCGCTGAAAGCAGCAGGGCCACGATAGGTTTCATCGCCCGGATAGGGTGAAGAACCTTCATTGTCGTAACCCCACATATAACCATAGTTTCGGTTAATGTCCACGCCATAGAATCCACCTCCGTTGTCGCGCCGGTTTTTTCGCCACATACCACCGCCATTGGGATCGGTCAGTTCATTGTATTTATAACCGTCGGGATTGATGATGGGTATAAAATACATCTCGGTATTATCAACCAGGGTACGGATATCTTCATTTGTTTCATAATTTTCGAGCAGATAGAGCATATAGTAAATCATCTGCTGCACTCCGATTCCTTCACGGGCATGATGAATTCCTGTATAAAGTACTTCGGGTTCGGTTTCATCCTCACCGGGATTATCGCTTATTCGCACCCACCATATCTGATTTCCGTCATGGGTTGGCAGATCAGAATTAATCGCTTGTCTGAAATTGATCAGATTGGGCCAGTGTTGTGCCATATAATCAAGTTTAGCCATCGTTTCGTCGTAGGTGTAGAAACCGCCCATGCTGCCATATTCCCAGTTTTCGGGAACAGGATATTCATCCGCCGGGTTTCGGGCTATCTTTAATCCTTTTTCTTTAAGGTATCTTTCTGAATAGAATTTTGAAACATCAGCAATAAGTGTTTCGAAAGTAAAACCTTTTTCTGCCAGGCGGTTCAATTGCGACTGTGAGAGCTCGGTTTCGAATGAGGTATTTGTTTTATAATGTCCTTCGGTAACATCGATCCCGGCATTGGCAAGCTGACTGATGGATTTATCAGTGAGTGATATCCTTACCCTGGAATAGCGTTCGGTTTGCGCCTGAAGTTGAACAACTACAAAAACTGTGAGAAGTATGCTTAGAATTTTTTTCATAATTATTGAGAATTAACCTATTTATTTCGGGCTAAAATTAAATAAAACTCTTTGTATTTCGTGTAATCCTGATGATTTTGGGAGAATTATTTCCAGGTGAGTGTTTGGATGAAACGGTCGATGTCGCGATTGATGAAATCGATAACCGGGGCAAGTGAATCATTGTTTGGACGGATATTGAAATATAAGGCTCCACGCAAAAAATGGTTACTGCTGTCGGTCAGGAAAAACTGGGTAGGAGAGGCGACACCCGCGCCTTGTATCCTGTAGATCATACCATAAACATGGTGTCCGGGTATCGAAATCATGCTATCGTTGATGGCGCTGGCTTTTGGAATATGTTTCAGTACGAGCGATCGTGAATCTTCGAGGAAATTCACCAGATTTCCCTGGATGGGGCTATAGCTTAGATGCAAACTTCCTTTGAATTTCGGATATTCAATATTGAGCCAGAGCTTTTCGTTCGGAGATTGATAATCAGGAGTTAACACGGTATAATCAGCATAATCGAACGCGTATGGAAAGGTTGAATCGAATTTGATATAATTTTTCTGTGGCAGTGAAATCCTGAAGTATCCACGTGGTTTTGGCGTATAGGTTTCGTTGCACGAAGAAACAACGATCATGAAGATCAGCGTCAGTACGGTGAAAGATAATTTGCTTTGTTTAATCGACTTTTGCATCAGGCTAACAGCTTACAGTTTGTTTGATTTGGAATAGAAATGCATCAAAATTACTGATTATTGAGTCCCCTCCGAAAAGCAAAATATTGCCACAATCTCGTCATGCAAGCAATGACGAGACAAAAACACCAAATTTCACCAATGGTAAAACACTGATTGTACGTGTTTGGAGTATTTTGGAGATTTGGAGTATTCGTAGCATTTCTTTTTTTTAACAGTTTTCGGAGTGGGTTCATTATTGAAATGGCTTTTCATTCATCGCCCTGATCAATCTAATATGATTTAGGTAAATATGAATCAGCGCAACAAAACTTCAGGCTTCATTGTAACTAAAATGTCTAAGATGTTGCCTGCCTGATTTTCATGATTTACCAAATGTAAAACAGCATTTCAGGAAGCAAATTTAGTATTTAATTATTGCCAGAGCGGTCATCTATTCACATTCGGTGATCCTGTCCCGATTAAAAGGGCAGGTCGTCACCTTCCTGAACCGGCAAAGATGTGTGCTGTTCGGGAACAGTTTTGGTATAAGGTGCAGCCGCATTGTGCTCTGTTTGTGAGCTATTGCCCTGACCGGCTTTCATGATCATATTCAACCGGTCAGCGTTTATTTCGGTTATATAACGCGTAACATCCTGCGAATCTTTATATTGTCTCGATTTAATTTTGCCTTCGATATACATCAGGTCACCTTTGATGTAATTCCGTTTTTTATCGGCAATATCATTGGCAAGTATGCCCCAAACCACGATATTGTGCCATTCGGTTTGTTCCTGCCAGTTGCCTTCCTTATCGCGGTAATGGTCGCTTGTGGCAAGTGAAAAACTAACTTTTTTTGAACCGTTCTCGAAAGAAATCACCTCAGGATCTTTACCAATCCTTCCGATGAGCATAACTTTGTTTAATCCAGCCATTGTCGTATTTTTTTATGTTACGTATTATTATTTTGCAATCCTTGCTGCTGTAAATATCTGTCAATCAATCTTGGTAAAGGATACTGTCCCAATTCGTCCCTGCTCACCAAAGATAAGGATAAATGCTGGTTTTTCAACTTTTCGGCTAATTTAATTACGTAAAATGTAGCAAATATTGTTTGATGCGTTAGCTGGTGCCTGATACTGTGCGAAATTGAAACTAAGGTGTAATTGTTGGCACCAATAAGTTTAACGAAATCACCTGATTGATTAAGATGTTGAAATTCAGCAGGCTGAGCTGTCTCTATCAACGGAAACTGATACAAACCTTTCCAGATATCGTTATCGGTACGCTTATGCAGGTAAAGACAGTCATTTTTGTTTACTTCTGTTAATAGAATCAGGTAATTCAAATATCTTGTTTTTATCGTTGTTTTTTGTTTTTTCACCGGTAAACTATCCGTTAACTTGTGCCGGAATGCATAGCAATCATGGATAAACGGGCAGATGTTACAGTCCGGATTCTTCGGTGTACAATGTAATGCGCCAAACTCCATCATTGCCTGATTGAATATGCCTGGTGCATCTGCATCGATTGCATGATCAACAAATTGCTGAACCGATTTGTGACAGGCGCTGCTGTCAGCCGGTGATTGAATACCTTTCAATCGTGTAATAAACCGCAACACATTACCATCGACAACGGCTATTTTTTCGTCAAAAGCATTCGAAGCGATGGCGGCAGCCGTATATTTCCCAATGCCTTTAAGTTGTAGTAATTCGTTGGCTGATCGTGGGAATTCGCTCTTATATTTATCTACGATTGTCCGGGCCGTGGCTAAAATATTCCGTGCCCTGCTGTAATAACCAAGGCCTTGCCACATTTTCAGGACTTCCTGTTCCGATGCAGCGGCAAGGATATTCACATCGGGCCATTTTTCGATAAAACGGTAATAGTATGATATACCTTGATTGACACGCGTTTGTTGAAGAATACATTCTGAAATCCAGATCAGATAAGGATTTCGGGTCGATCGCCACGGCAGATCGCGGTAGTTTTTGGTGTACCAGTTATAAAGTAGTTGCGAGAATTGTTTCATTTTTTTGACGAAAATATTTATTTTGAACAGATTAGATGTTTTTTTTTTGAAAAAAACAATTTCAATATAAAAAAGTTGTTACCTTTGCCCTCCGATTAAAACACACATTTATAATCTTTTAAAAATTTAAAGATATGACAAAAGCAGAAATCGTAGCAGACGTTGCAAACAAAACAGGCGTTGAAAAAGTTGCCGTTCAGGCCGTCGTTGAATCATTCATGGAATCAGTAAAAAGCTCTATGGTAAGCGGAGAAAACGTTTATTTGAGAGGATTCGGAAGTTTCATCGTTAAAAGAAGAGCTGAAAAAACAGGCCGTAACATTTCGAAGAACACCACAATCATCATTCCTGCTCACAACATTCCTTCGTTTAAACCTGCCAAAACTTTCACCGGCGAGGTAAAAGGTCATAAATAGCATCATATTTATAACTATTTAATATTAATCATTATGCCAAGCGGGAAAAAGAGAAAAAGACATAAAATGGCGACCCACAAGCGAAAAAAACGCTTGAGAAAAAACAGACATAAGAAGAAATAGTATTCTTCCTTGTCGCATTACATTGATTAACACAATGCTGCATTTTATATTGTGGCATTGTGTTATTCAGTTTTATGGCCGGCAGCATGTCGTTTCCTACTATTTATTAACCTATTTCACTCATTGAGTGGAAACTAAAAAAACCTAAGAAAGAAAGTGAACAGAGAATTAATTATCGATTCTCGTGCTTCGGAGGTTGACATTGTTTTGTTGGAGGACAAACTTTTAGTAGAACTCCACAAAGAAAAGACAAATAACAATTATGCCGTTGGCGATGTATATCTGGGAAGGGTGAAGAAAATCATGCCCGGGTTAAACGCCGCCTTCGTTGATGTTGGTTACGAAAAAGATGCATTCCTGCATTACCTCGATTTAGGCCCACAGATCAGATCGCTGAACAAATATGTCAGGATCGCGCTCGATGGAAAATCGAACCCCTTGAAATTAGACTCCTTTCACCTGGATCCGGATATCGAAAAAACCGGAAAAATTACTCAGGTATTGGCGACCGGAGCTCAAATCCTTGTTCAGATAGCGAAAGAGCCTATTTCGACCAAAGGTCCACGTATCTCGTCAGAAGTTTCATTTGCAGGCCGTTATCTCGTGTTGGTGCCATTTTCGAACCGTATCTCGGTTTCACAAAAAATACGCAGCAGTGAGGAGCGAAATCGTCTTAAAAGATTGATTCAGAGTATTAAACCTAATAATTACGGCGTCATAATCCGTACGGTTGCCGAAAACAAAAAGGTAGCCGAGCTCGATTCAGATCTTCGTTCACTCGTCGAAAAGTGGGAAAAAACCACCGTAAAACTTTTCGAAGCCAAAGCACCTGTGAAAATCATCAGCGAAATTGACAGGACATCTGCCTTGTTGCGCGATTTGCTTAACGAATCGTTTAACAATGTGCACGTGAACGATGCAACATTATTTGAAGAAATTAAAATCTATATCAATACCATTGCCCCACAGAAATTGGATATTGTAAAACTTTACAAAGGTAAAGTTCCAATTTTCGAAACATTTGGTGTTGACAAGCAAATTAAAGGTCTTTTCGGTAAAACAGTCACCATCAAGAGTGGCGTTTACCTCATTATTGAACATACCGAAGCCATGCACGTGATCGATGTTAACAGCGGTCATCGCGTGAATAAAGAGAATACCCAGGAAGAAAATGCCATGGCAGTTAACCTGGAAGCTGCCGCTGAGATTGCCCGACAATTGCGTTTACGCGATATGGGAGGCATTATTGTTGTCGATTTTATCGACATGCACGATGGTAAAAACCGTCGGGAACTCTACCAACGATTAATGGATGAAATGGCACGCGATCATGCCAAGCATACAATTCTGCCACCAAGTAAATTTGGATTGGTACAGATTACAAGGCAACGCGTACGTCCGGAAATGAATATCGAAATATTAGAGAGTTGCCCTGTTTGTGAGGGAACCGGCAAAAGTAAACCAAGTATCATCCTTGTGGATGAGATTGAAAACAACCTTAAATATCTGCTGCTCGATCAAAACGAGAAGTCTATTTCAGTTGCCGTTCATCCATTTATATTTGCTTACCTGACCAAAGGTCTTATATCTATCAGGCGTAAATGGGCCTGGAAATACAAGAAACCGGTTACGATTGAGTCAATGGCAAATTACCATATGCTCGAATATAAATTTTTTAACAAGAATCACGACGAAATCAAGATTTGATCGTTGATGAACTGATTATTAACGTAATAATAACCTAAAATTCCCGGTTTCCCTTAAAGTTACCGGGATTTTTTTCATGAATAATTTCTACTTTTGCCGATATGGAAATAGTATTAAGTGGTATAAGACCAACAGGAAATCTGCACCTGGGTAATTACTTTGGTGCGGTAAAAAATTTTATCAAAATGCAGGAAGAGAACAAGTGTTTCTTCTTTATTGCTGATTATCATTCGCTTACAACACATCCCACACCTGCCGATCTGCATGGCAATGTGAAGCAGGTGTTGGTTGAGTATCTGGCTACCGGCCTCGATCCTGAAAAATCGACAATTTATATTCAGAGCGACCTGCCCGAAATTGCAGAATTGTATCTCTTTTTGAACATGAATGCGTATATGGGTGAGCTTGAACGTGTTACCACCTTCAAGGACAAGGCGCGCCAACAGCCCGAAAACATCAACGCCGGATTACTAACTTATCCAAGCCTGATGGCAGCCGATATCATCATTCACAAAGCCAACAAAGTTCCGGTTGGCAAGGATCAGGAACAGCATCTCGAAATGACCCGGACCTTTGCCCGCCGGTTTAACCGTATGTATAAGGAGGATTTTTTCCCGATACCAACGGCGTATAATTTTGGTGAAGAATTGGTGAAAGTTCCCGGTCTGGATGGCACTGGAAAAATGGGCAAATCGGAAGGCGAGGGGAATGCCGTGTTTTTGGCTGATGACCCGATAACCATTCGTAAGAAAGTGATGCGGGCATTGACCGATGCAGGTCCGACTGAACCTAACCAGCAAAAACCAGATTATATCGACAATCTGTTCAGTTTGATGAAACTTGTTTCAACACCTGATGCAGTGGCCTTTTTCGATGAGCAATACAACAAATGCGCGATTCGTTACGGAGATATGAAAAAACAATTAGCCGAAGACATCATCGTTTTCACCGAACCGGTTCGCCAGCGTATCATCGAATTATCGAATAATCCGGAATATTTGAGCAAAGTGGCACGTATGGGAGCTGAAAAAGCCCACGAAAGTGCGCGTAAAACAATCAGTGAAGTGCGTGAGATAATAGGTTTCAGGGCTTTTTAGGATTGTAGTTTCAGTTATTTTACTTCATATATCGAGATTTGTACTTCAATGAAAATGCCCGAAAATCAAAATATAGAATATAAGCAAAGTTGGCATGATGACTACCTGAAATGGGTTTGTGGGTTTGCCAATGCTTCGGGTGGTATAATCTATATTGGTAAAGATGATTACGGAAAGGTTATTGGAGTAAATGATTTTAAAAGATTGTTGGATGATATCCCCAACAAAGTTAGAAACTCGATGGGTATATCCGTTGAAGTTAATCTATATGAAGAAAATGAAAAGTATTTTATTGAAATCATAACTTATCCTTACTCTGTTGCGATTTCAGTTAGAGGAAGGTATTATTATCGTTGTGGAAGCACGAAACATGAACTCACCGGAGCATCTCTGAATGAGTTTTTATTAAAAAAATCAGGTAAAACATGGGATGACATTATTGAACCAAAAGCTACTTTCGACGACATTGATGAAAAAACGGTTTCCAGTTTTTTGCAAGCATCTGAAAATGCAGGACGACTGCCTGAAAATAGGGGGTTATCCATTCCTGAATTGCTCGAAAAATTAAGGCTTACGGAAGACGGTAAACTGAAGCGGGCGGCTATTATTTTGTTCGGAAAAGAACCCTCTAAATTTTTCCCAAACACCTTTGTAAAAATTGGTAGATTTAGTAAAAATGATGCCGACTTAATATTTCAGGAAACTGAAGAAGGAAATCTGATTGTGCTACTTCAGTCGGTTCTTAACCAACTCAATCACAAGTTTCTAACTCGACCGATAAGGTTTGAAGGAATGCAAAGGATTGAAAAGAGTGAATATCCAACATCGGCAC
>JABFQW010000125.1 GCA_013141455.1 Bacteroidales bacterium | reverse complement strand
ACCGAATTCTACACCAGGTAAAACTATTCCGCGACAACCAGGAAATGGGCGAACTCAGCCTCGATTCGAACGATTTGGAGCGTGAACGTGGTATAACTATTTTGGCGAAAAACGTATCCGTCCGGTATAAAGATATTAAAATCAATATCATTGATACACCCGGCCACGCTGACTTTGGCGGAGAGGTTGAACGTGTGTTGAATATGGCTGATGGCGTAATCTTATTGGTTGATGCCTTTGAAGGCCCCATGCCACAAACGAGGTTTGTTCTTCAGAAAGCAATCGAGCTTGGGTTGAAACCAATTGTTGTTATCAACAAGGTTGACAAACCAAATTGTCGTCCCGATGAAGTACAGGAAGCCGTTTTCGATCTGATGTTTAATCTGGGTGCTACCGAAGACCAGTTGAATTTTCCAACCGTATTTGGATCTTCGAAAAACGGCTGGATGTCGGATCATTGGGAAAATGAAACCACTGATGTTTCGTATCTGCTCGATATGATCATTCAACATATTCCCAGGGCTGTATTCGAAGACGGAACACCGCAGATGCAGATTACCTCGTTGGATTACAGTTCTTATGTAGGACGCATCGCCGTAGGACGGTTGTCACGTGGTATGTTGCAAACCGGCATGAGTGTGAGTTTGGTAAAACGCGATGGAAGAATTACCAAATCAGTAATTAAAGAGTTATATACATTTGTTGGATTGGGAAAAGAACGGACAAAAGATCCTATTTATGCAGGTGATCTGATTGCTGTAATGGGTATTGATGATTTTGAAATCGGTGATACGGTTGCTGATTTTGAAAATCCTGAAGGACTCCCTCCTATCAGGATTGATGAGCCTACCATGAGCATGTTGTTTACCATCAACAACTCACCTTTCTTCGGCAAGGAAGGTAAATACGTAACATCGAGACATTTACGCGACAGGCTTTATAAAGAACTCGAAAAGAACCTTGCCATGCGGATTCAGGACACTGATTCACCTGATGCCATGTTGGTTTTCGGAAGAGGTATTTTACATTTGAGTATTCTCATCGAAACCATGCGTCGTGAGGGCTACGAATTCCAGATTGGTCAACCACGCGTTATTATTAAAACGATTGATGGTGTTAAGAATGAGCCAATCGAAATACTTACGGTTTTAGTTCCGGAGGACTTTTCAGGTAAAGTTATTGAACAGGTTACGCAACGCAGAGGCGAGCTGATGGAAATGAGTCCCAAAGGTGATCGTATGCAACTTGAATTCAGCATACCTGCACGTGGTATAATTGGGTTACGTAATAATCTGCTTACTGCAACTGAAGGCGAGGCTATTATCGGCCACCGTTTTAAAGGCTATGAACCCTGGAGAGGTGAAATAACCACCAAAACGAACGGTGCATTAATTTCGATGGAAACCGGCACAGCCATCCCCTACGCTATCTGGAAATTACAAGATCGGGGCAGATTTTTCACCAATCCCAACGAAGATATTTATGCCGGTCAGGTAATCGGTGAAAACAACCGCGCATCTGATATGGTGCTTAACATCAACAAAACCAAGAAACTAACCAATGTAAGGGCATCAGGAACTGACGAAAAAATCATGATTGTACCTGCCATCCGGTTCTCGTTGGAAGAATTTATGGAGTATATCCGTGATGACGAATTCCTCGAGATCACACCACGTTCGCTTCGTTTACGCAAGATTTTATTGGATGAAACTGATCGCAAACGAGCCAATAAAAGCAGTGGAAATGAATAGGTTCAGGCTTATTTTTTTAAGCTTTGTTGTTATTACGGGATTATTTGGCTCATGTTCGATTACCGATCAAATAACTGAGGTCAGGCAATTCAGCCAATGCAACTTTTATTTTCAGAAAGTTTCGGATGTTCATTTAACCGGCATACCCCTTGTGGAAGGAATGAAGCGTTCTGACCTGAATGCAGGGCAAATGATGCAGTTAACAGCCGCATTGTTTGCAGCAAAGCTTCCCTTAGATTTTGATATCTGGTTGAAAGCAACGAATCCTAACGACAAAAACGCTTCTTTAAACAGGATGGATTACGAAGTGTATCTGGATGGTAATAAACTGATAACAGGTAGCTTAGATGAACCGATTTATATTCCGGCAAAAGATTCAAGCAAAATAAAAATACCGATCGGCGCCGATCTTTTTCAGGTACTTTCAGGCAAATCGAGCGATGCGGTTGTAAACCTTGGATTTAGAATTTCGGGTAGCGAAAGCAAACAAACTGAGGTTGAAATCCGTATTAAACCATATATCAAAGTCGGGCTATATAATTTGGCATATCCGGGTTTTATCTCATTGAAGAAAAAAATCTGATTTAGGTTTTAATTCTTACAGAATACATTCCAATTAATGCCTGGCATTGTTAATCAATGTCAGGCATTTGAATTTCCTGATAATAGAAACGATTCAACCCGCCCGAATGCGATATGAAACCAAACCGTATAATTTTGCGGATTCAGATTCATATCATTCCGTAAATTTTCACCATTTATATATTTCCAGCTTTCGACTTCCATTTTATTTATTGATGGCAAGAGATCGGTATAACCAACAAAAACATGATCATATTCATGTTCAACCAAACCCTGACCAACATCGGCCTTATAAATAAATGTAAATATTTCGTTTAACTCACATTCCATTCCCATTTCTTCTGACAATCGTCGTTTGGCTGCATCCAATGCAGTTTCGCCCGATCTTGGATGACTGCAACAGGTGTTTGTCCACAAACCAGGTGAGTGATACTTTGTAAATGCCCGTTGTTGAATTAAAAATTCATTTTTACTATTAAAAATAAAAACAGAAAAAGCCCGGTGAAGAATAGCTTTCTCATGTGCCTCCATCTTTTCCATCAAGCCGATAGCCTCATCATTTGTATTAACCAATATTACTTTTTCAATTTCCATTTTTAATATTTTTTGCAAATTTCAGTCATTTTGCTGAACAAAAATATATGATACCTCCGAATATTTCTCAAATTCAGGAAAGCGATACTTAGACTATCAGGCAAGCTAAATAAGAGAACGATTGTTAAAAATAGAAAATCAGATTATCTGTTTGATATACTGCCATTTATGAAATATTATTCAGAATTAAAATGGACGAATTTATTTTTTTATTAAAAATATTGCACAGTTTCAACAATTTATCTACTTTTGCAGTCCAAAAAAAGAAAAGAATAGGATATGTATTTAACCGCTGAAAAGAAGACAGAAATTTTTGAGGAATTCGGTAAACAAGCTACTGA
>JABFQW010000132.1 GCA_013141455.1 Bacteroidales bacterium | reverse complement strand
TCCCTATCCTTTCGAGCCGATGTGGTAATCCTTTGAATGATTGCAGATGGCTGATTGCCTGATCCATATCAACACCGGCCTCATGTACAGCCAACAGCGCGGCTTCCATATTTAGCCGGTTATGGGCGCCTTTGATTGGCATTTGATCTTCATTTCCACTGATCAGACCAAGCGGGAACTGAAGCAACATTTCATGTGGAATCCTTAGCACAGGCACAAAATCGCGGTGGCACACAAAAGCATCTTCCTTATGTTGAAATTTACAGATGTTATATTTGGCCTCTTTATATTTTTCAAAAGTTCCGAAATGGTCGAGATGCTCCTCGAAAATATTCAGTAATACTGCAATATGTGGCGAATGCTGTATGCTTTGTAACTGGTTGGCCGATAGTTCAAAAACAACCCAGGTGTTTTCATGGATATCAGGAATAACATCAAAACAGGGTATGCCGATGTTTCCGGCTAAAACACAATCGAAACCGCTTGTTTTAAGTAAATGAAGTATCAGGCTGGTGGTCGTACTTTTTCCCTTCGTTCCGGTGATACCAATTGTTTGTGACGAGTATGCCATCATGAAAAGATCGGTTTGCGAACTGATGTGTGTTTTATTGAGGTTCACTCCAAGTAATGATATCCCTGGCGATTTCAGCACGATATCATACAATTGGATAGCCTCAAGGTAGTTTTGGCCTGAATAAAGGCTGACATCTTTTCGTTCGTCAATTGTCAGGCTATCAAATGCTTCCGGGTTTGCATCTGCAATTCCGATCTGGCAATCTGGAAGATGTGTCCTGATGAATCGAAAACTTGATTTTCCTTCGCGCCCGAAACCCAAAATCAAAATTCTTCCGTTTGTAAGTGTTTCGATGATTTTATTTAGCATAGACGGCGTTTTTTACAATACTTTCAAACTTAGGAAGTAGAAAATGATGTGTGTCGAAATTAGTAAGCAATGATTCACTATCTTTTTCGACATGATGATGAACAATTATCTGACTGAAAAGTTTGGAGTTTTTAACTTCAGGATTGGAAACCAGCAATTGTTGAATGGCAGCTTCAACTTCTTCCACAGTACCGACGCATTCAAACGGCTTGGCCGAACTCAGTCCGCGTAACTCATTCAGAATCGGTACGAGCGATTCATTATCTGCTAAATCGCGGTCAAATATCTGGTTCAGAGTAAGCAGGGAAATAAAGGGAGAAAGAATGATATAGGTGAAAAGACATTTCGGACAGTTACAACACCAGCTATCGGTCTTACTTCCGACATTACAGCTTTTAAAAGTTTTGAAATACAATTCGTTACGACTAAAAATCTTCCCAATCTGAAGCTCGTTGAGTGGCCGGAGCAAACTGAAATAATTCAATTCATGATGAAGATACGACCGGCTGTATTGGCGGAAATCACTTTCAAATTCGAACGATTTGCTGTATTGGTGATTGATGTTTGATCCGGCAACGGTGGCTTCATTTGCACTCGATTCATTCGATAAGGCGATGTGTTTTGCACCGGTCAGAAAGGCTGCAAAACTGGTTAGAAAAGCCAACAAGGCAGAAAAAGGCGTGTGGCCATTTAAAAAACCTTCGCTGTTTAATTTTATAAGCCGGGGATCGATACTTCGATGGATGATGATACATTTTTCTGGTGAAAAGCCGGCCAATTCAGCGCTTCGGGTGGTGGCATCCCTCGGATTTACGATCAATGGGATGATCGTTAAATTATTGGTTTTCAATAATTCGAGACTTACAATTGAATCTTTGCCTCCACCAATCGGAACAAGAATGGTTTCGTTCAACGGTAGGTCGGAAACAACGAATTGCCGGTCAGATTCGGAAATGATGTTCATGAAGGAAATAACATCCGTTTCGATTTCATTTAGATAGAAAAACTCACCCAAGCCATTGAAATACAAATTTTTCCACCATAATATTTGTTTATCGTTCAGTTTAAAAGGTTTAACAATTACTACAGGTGGGCAGGCACATTTCCAATAACTGATCATTTCAATCATTCCAATCTGGAAAATAAATGTCTCAAGTTCATCGTTTGATATACTGTCGTTTATAAAGAATGATCGGGAAGGAATCTCGATTTCAGGTTCAAATAAATAGATATCCGACAGGTTGAATAAAAATTTTATGGTATAATTGCCGTTTAATTTATGGATGGTATAACTTTGAAAAACCAAAAAGGGAAACCGACCACGTAAATTGTTAAAAAGTATGGAGTTATTCATGTTGTTAAAATGTCGCTGAATTGAATTTGAACGGCAAAAGTAGCGATTAATCAGCAGGTTTTTAATGTATTGACTTTGAAAAAATGGATATCGAAAAACTACTCGTTATAAAAAAGAATGAACTGGCACCCGGAAAGGGCAGATTGCTTATTTCGGAGCCGTTTATGGATGATTTCTACTTTGGCCGATCGGTCATCCTGTTAATTTCACATGATTCGGATGGTTCATTTGGCTTGATAATGAATAAGCCTGTCCCTGAAAAATTTAATGATATCATCGCTGATTTTCCTCCTTTCGATGCCCATGTTTTCATTGGTGGCCCTGTTCAACCCGATAATATGTTTATTTTGCATACACTTGGCGACCGGGTTGAGGGAAGTGTTGAAATTATTGAAGGACTTTATTGGGGTGGTGATTTGGAGGCCATCAGGGAACAGATTTTATTAGGAACCGTTAACCCGAATGAAGTCAGGTTTTTTATGGGTTATTCAGGTTGGGAATCGGAACAATTAAATAATGAATTGGAACGTAATGCATGGGTAGTTACGAAAACCACCACGGGTAAATTACTACGAACCAAACATAACCGTATGTGGTCGCAATTTGTAAGCCAACTTGGTTCCGAATACGAGTTGTGGAACAGATTCCCGGTAAATCCGGAGATGAATTAATTCTAAAACAACCTCGAGAGGAATAGTTGAAACAGGCTCGGTTTCAATATTATTGTAAAGAATATACCGAAAATGGCGCCCAGAAAATGTGCGTTATGGCCAATATTATCTTTGGCTTGCTTTCCCATATAGACCGAATAAATCAGGTATAAAATCCCGAAAATATATGCCGGCACAGGAAAAGGGATCGGAAAGACAATAAGGGAATTGTCGGGGGCAAGTATGATACTCGAAAAAAGAACAGCCGAAACAGCACCTGATGCACCCACTGCATCGTAATACGGATTATGCTTTTGTTTTCCGAAGTCGAGTAAAGTAGCGAAAATTATTCCGCCAACATACAACAGAATATAATATAAGAGTCCTTTCGGAAAACCGAAGATAATAGTGAAGCCGTGCTCAACGAGTCGTCCAAACGACCACAAAACGAACATATTGATAAGCAAATGAAACCATCCGGCATGCACGAAAGCATAGGTGAAGAACCGCCAACCCTGATTTTTATCTTTAATCAGCCATGCATTGAACTTTAACTGATTGAATAGTTCATGATTGCTAAATGCACCAATGGAGATTAAGGCGGTGATGAGGATTATGGCAATTGTCATGGTTTTATTTCGTTTTTTGGAGTAACCATCGTTCCGGTTTTCGTGTGATCAATTTCCGAGCCCAGCACACTATGTGGGATTAAATAAACTGCCAGCATGATGATGGTAGCGGTAATCGGCCATGCTCTGTTTGTCTTGTTTTTTCGCAATACAAACCATGAAATCAGTGAGAATGCAAACGCGATAATCGTCTTATTGTCAGTCAAATCGTATCCCCAGGGCCATCCTGTCCAATACGCATTAAACGCATATTTCTGAACAATGGGTCCAAGTATAAGTCCGCCAACCAAAAACAACATCATGGTAATCGTATTGAAAATATAGGTGTTATCTCGTTTCAACAATGCTTCAAAACCAGTCCTGATACTGAATACCATCGCGAAAAACATGAAGAAAATATGTGGGATCAGGATATATGGCGGCACTGCTCCTTTAAACCGGATTACAACCGGTTCGTCGGTCAATGGAATATTCCTGGAGCCATCATGAAGTATGATTTCGTATTCTATTTTTCCGGCAGCCGGTTGATGTGGAAGCTGAGCCCTGATCACACCATTTTCGGGTTGTAACTGAATACTTGTCCATTCGTCATTGCTTTTAAAACGCTTGAATCGTAGAGTACCGCTCGTGTGATCAGGTACCTTCATTTCAAAGGGAGCATCAATCTTAGTATCGTGCGAACGTAATAATTTGTAACCGTACATCTTTCCGGCAATTTCAACTTTCCCCTTTACCGGATACGTTGGGCCGGTTGTCCGTTGATAAATGCCCAGCGCGAGCATCAAAACGAATGATATGATCCAAAGTTGGTAAGATTTGATTTTATTAATCATAGAATATATTTATTAACAGAGGTGTGTTGGTGAAACTAAGTGTTTTTCGCAGCAGAAATTAAACTCAGCCTGTAAGGTAATGTGGTGAATGCCATGGTGATTTTCTAACAATTCTTTTATCTGACGATAAATATCCTGACTCTCACTGATCCTGAGATCTTCCGAAAACTCGATATGACCTTCGAAATGAACCATTTGATCGGTCAGGCTCCAGATATGAACATGGTGGATATCATTTATTCCGGGTATCATCGTTATCTGTTCGCGTATCAGGTTGATGTCGATAGATTTAGGTGACGATTGCATGAGAATTGAATAGGTTTCGGCCAACACATGATAGGTTTCCCTGATAATATAAAGACTGATGAGAACCGTTATCAGCGGGTCGATCCAGGGCACATCAAAAAAATACATCAGTCCACCTCCGGCAATCACAGCAACTGATGATAAACTATCACCAATCAAATGCAGATATGCAGCCCTGATATTGAGGTTAGACGCCGAAAAATCTTTTAGTAAAAATACGCCGGCAATATTTGCGATTAATCCTATCGTTGCCACAATAAACATGGGCGCACTTTGAACGGGCTCTGGATTCAAAAAGCGTTGATATGCCTCAAACAGAAGGAAAATACAGATGGCAATCAAAGTCACGGCATTGAAAAGTGCAGCCAGAATCTGAATCCTTTTGTAGCCAAATGTATTCGTGTTGTCCGATTGTTTGTTGCTGATTCTCTGACTGATATACGTTATTGCAATCGCCAGACCATCGCTGAAATTATGAATTGCATCGGATATGAGCGCAAGGCTATTCGAAAAAATCCCACCTGCTAATTCAGCAACTGAAATGAAAATATTCAGCAATACAGTGACCAACAGATTCCTGTTTTCATTCGTATGTTGATGAATATGTCCTGCTGCCTCGTGCATAGCTTAGTTTGAAACGTTTAATTTATTTGCCTTCAATGCTTTATAAAACATCTCGTGGATGTTGGTCCGTGTACTCAATTTACTGAGCATCGAATTGGTTGCATCAGGATGGATTCGGTTTGATAAAAAAACAAAAACCAATTGGTTTTCAGGATCAGCCCAGGCGAAAGTACCCGTGAACCCTGAGTGGCCATAGCTTTTCGCTGAAGCCTCAGTGGCTGGCATCCCATCTTCTTTTTTGTCTAAGGGAGGTTTATCGAAACCGATTCCCCGCCTGTTCTTTTTTGCAGCAAATGGCGCTGAAGTAAATTTCTTTATCGTTTCCGGTTCCAATATTCTTACACCATTATATGTGCCTTCGTTCAACAGCATTTGCATAATGATGGCCACTTCGGTTGCATTCGAAAATAAACCCGCATGTCCCGAGATTCCTCCTAACAGGGCCGCACCGTAATCATGTACGTCACCCTGCAACAGCTGATGTCTGAATTCCTTATCTTGTTCAGTAGGAACGATCTGGCTTTTGGGAAACCGTAGCAATGGCCTGAAACAGGTCGATTCTAAACCGAGTGGTGTATAGAAATATTCATCGACAAAGGCATCAAACTTCTTATTGGTGATCAATTCAACAATTTCAGGTATATAATAAAACCCCAGATCGCTATAGCGGTATTCCTTCGTTTTTAATTTACTTTCAGCAATTTGAGAGAACATCAGGTTTTTGAATGTGCGCGAGATGAACAGATTATTGGCAACGCGAAATGGATGATTTTCATCTAAATTATTACTGTAAAGCGCTGGTTTTGGCCCGAGTTCGGTAAATGTTTGCAGATGAAACGGAATCCAGCCATCAAGTCCTGATTGGTGTGTCATTAAATCAATAATTTTTAAACCCGATTTATTGGTGCCAATCAGATACGGGAAGAATTTACCTAATGAGTCATCTAATTTAATTTTATTCTGTTCGTATAACTTCATGATTGCCAGGGTGGAAGCCAGCATTTTGGTTAGCGAAGCCAGGTCGTAGATGTCGGTGTTTTTTACTGAATCCGTATTTTCATAGGTATGAAAGCCGTACGATTGTTGAAAAATGATCTCACCCTGTTTCAAGGCAACAACCTGACAACCGGGATAGGCTTTTTTTTGAATGCCTTCCATAGCGAATGAGTCGATTTTTTTAATAAATAGATTGTCAATCGCCGCTTGTTTCGGAATGAGTTTGTCATCGATAATATTTGCACCTATTAATCCCATACCCGACGGAAAGGAATCGTTAAGCATAACAGGAAGATGGCCTTTAGCCGGAAGGTTACCAATTAAAATATTTGCTGCTGCCTTCTCAGCAAATGGATTATCCTGATAGGCAATCAGAATCGATTTATAATTGTCGTTTACCTTGAAAAGGTTCAAAGCATAAGGTGATGCAAAAAGGTTAAAAATTACCGATTTTTTCGTGGTGAGCTCATTCACGAAGCGAATGACCTGGTCTTCGATGCCAAAATTTTTCGCTGCCAGGATATTTGTATTCTGAATGCTAACGATCACCAAATCGAAATTGGCTAATTCTTTTTTCAGCAGCGCTATTTTGTTTGCATCGGCTTTATTGGGTAATAAAAAATGCCTGACCGTCAGGCTGTTTTTCGTTATTTCTTTCTGGAAACCAGTCAATTTGCCATTGCCGGTTGCAAGGGTTGCAATTTTGAGTTTAGAACCTGCCGACAGGGGCAACATGATATCAGTCCGCAGCAGTGTGATTGCATTTTCATACAACTCACTTACAAGATTTTGATATTCAGTTTTTTGTAAATCGATTAATAAATTTTCTACAGCTATAGTTTGGTGATTATATAACCTGGCCCGGTACTTATAAGTTAGCATTTTACGGCAACTTTCCTCGATGCGTTGGGGCAAAAGTTGTCCTGAGTCAATCGCCGTTTTGATGGTTTGAATAGCTTTAGGCACATCGGCGGGTAAAAGCAAAACATCGTTACCGGCCTGAAGCGCTTTCAACTCAATCAGTCCGGACGGAAATGAATTGGTCACTCCTTTCATATCGAGTGCATCAGTAATTATAAGTCCCTCGAAGCCCATTTCTTCTTTTAACAATCCGCTTATCATCTTGTTCGAAAGCGTGGAAGGTAAATTGGATGAATCGAGGGCAGGAACATTCAGATGAGCAACCATTATTCCATCAATACCCTGACTGATTAAATAATCAAATGGTAGTAATTCATTTTCATTCAGGTGTTTGCGGTCACCGGTTATCGTAGGAAGTGTTTTATGTGAATCATTTTGGGTATCACCATGGCCCGGAAAATGTTTAGCTGTGGCTAATATCCTGTTATGTTGCAGCGCTTTCGCGTAAATTGAAGCTTTTTTTGCAACGGCCTGAGGATCATCGCCAAAGCTTCGCATCCCAATCACCGGATTTGAAGCATTATTGTTGACATCTACCACCGGAGCAAAATTTGAATGTATGCCCATGCGCTTACATTGTTCAGCAATCTGACAACCCATTTTGTAAATCAGACTATCGTTATCGATGGCGCCAAGCGTCATTTGATATGGATAACTGATTGTTTTATTCAAACGCATTCCCAATCCCCATTCACCATCTATTGTAACAAAAAGCGGCGTTTTGGCCATCGATTGCCATTGATTGGTTTTGTTAAGCTGATCAACGGCATCACCCTTAAAAAAAGTGACCCCACCTATATTATACTTCTTAATTAATCCGGTAACATTTTCATCGTAGGGTTCGCCCGATTTGTTTGCCCTCACCACCATCAATTGCGCAATTCGCTCCTCCTGGCTCAGGCTGTTGTAAACCGAATCGACCCAGGTTTCCTCCGGAATAATTGTCTGGGAATAATTGATTTTGCTGAACAGAAAAAGAAGAACAAAGATTGATATGAAAAATTTGTGTGAGAACGTCATGGTAATGAAGGATTCGATATGGCCAAAATTACAATTATTTCGTTAAGGATTAATGATTGAATAAAAATGTGCTATCAATTTATCTTTCAATTCTTTATGATGGTATCAAGCTCCTGAAAAGTCATGGGTTTAGCAATGATCTGATGTTTTTCGTTCAAAAGAAATAACGTTGGCGTGCCATACACTTTATAAGCATCGGTGATTGGACTCTTCCAATTCAGACCATCAAAAACATGAAACCAATCTAATTTTTCCTGTTTAATAAACATCTCCACATCATCGCGTTGCTTACCAACAATTATCGAAACAATTTCAATTTCCGGATGTTGCAGCTTCAATGTTTTCAATTTCGGAAGCAATTCGAGGCAAAACGGGCAGTGAACCGACCAGAACACGATAATCGTGGATTTCGAATTTACCTGGTTAAGTGAAAAAGGTTTTCCATCGAGTAAATTACAGTTGATGGGAGGCGCAATGGCACCAATTTGAACATTACGAAACGGTTCGACTAATTTTTCGATTTTCAACATGGTTTCCTGAGTAAGGCAATCTGTTTTATAATGAGGCAGTCCGCTCAGATAATCTGTCACTGTTGATAAACCCATTTCGGTGAATCCTTCAATAAAAAATTCGAGAACGAAAATGTACATGCTTTCCTTTTCTGCGGCACGTACTAAAATCTGATCGAGCGCCTTGTTGAATTCTATTTGTACTTCGTTGATAGTAAGCTCATCACGTTGAAACAAAGCAACAAAATCAACCATTTTTTTTGTCAGAATATCGGAATTCAACAACAGAGTATCGGTGAAATCGACAGAATCGAGAAAATGTTCAATCAAGAATTCTTTTTTATCAGTCAGCTTACGTTGAACCGGAACAACAGTTGGAAAATCGGTTCGGATCAATGAATAAACGTAGGAATTACCATGATGCTTGTTGACTCGTTTTATAAATGATAAATAGTTGTTTTGCAGATTGTTATATTCTTTTTCGCTTCTTTTGTAATAGGCTGTTTGTTGGGGATATGCATCAAGTAACTGACCCAATAACTTCAATTTTAAGTTGGATTCGTCTCTCAATTTTAAATACCTGAACCAGATTTCATTTTCGTCTGATCCAATAAACTGTATTGTTTGCAGTCTGTCCATGTCTTCCAAACTGAACTGAATATCGTGCCGGTCGTAGACGAATTTTAACTTTTTTCCCTTTTCGTCGAGTAATAACAGCATTCCAGGTTGTAATGCCGATGGTAGTTCATACCTGAATTTCCCGTTTTCGTCAGTCGCTACAGAATCAATCAAATATCGTTTTTCACCTTTCATCCTGTAAATTGACACGAATTGATTTGAACACGACTGAATCTCTCCGGATAAAAAGTTTTGCGGATAGGCGGTATTGGCCTGTAAAACAAGTAATAAAAGTATTAATTTGCTGTAATAACCATTGAAAAAGTGATGCGAAAGTATCATAGCTTTTTTGCTTTTTACGAGATTGAAGCCTGAATTTGGCAAGCCATGCAAAAGTAATGAATCTGTCAGGTTTACAAGGTTTCAGAAATATCAAAACACTTACAAAAAAAAATAGCACGGAATCTTTTTTTTTGTATTTTGCGCCCCGTTTAGATGCGTTGCTTCATCATTGCTGTTTAGGAATATTCAAAAAAAATTTTAGTCATGGTTAAAAATTTTAGCCTTAGTGGCGTGCGACTGTTTATTTTGACAGTCGGTTTTACCTTGTTATATCTGCCATTTCAGGCACAACAGTTAACCAGGTTTAATCCGGATACCCAATCTCTGATGATCGATCTTACTGAGATTACATCGCTCATTACCCGGGCAGAGGTTTACGATTTCCTGAAATCGAACAACGACATCGGTATTATGCCTTTCGACAATGCCTCAAAAGTGATTGTCAGTAGTAATGTCTTGTCTCAAAAAGAATTACAAAGTTATTATGAGGCTGCCGTTGAGCGTTTTTCACGCGATAATGAATCACTTTCGAAAGAAAGTCAAACGGTAGTTCTTACTGATTTTGCGGCGAAATATGGATTCACAACAACGGATCATTTAATGCGGTCAGTTACTGATACCGAGAATGACTCCTGCCATAATTCACTGCCTTTTTGTACGGATTTGATTTATAATTTTCCTGCCGGAGTGGGGTCTGGGGAAGGGCAAAATGGACCGAATTATGGTTGTCTTGGATCAACACCCAATCCGGCCTGGTATCATATGAAAATTGCTATAGCAGGTTCGTTGACAATTAAAATGTTTAGTACGCCTCAGCGTGATATAGATTTCATTTTGTGGGGACCTTTCGATGATCCGGTCACTCCCTGTGCAGGCGGTTTAACAGCAAATAAAATTATCGATTGCAGCTATTCTACGGCTGCCACTGAATTTTGTGATATTTCCAATGGTATTCTGGGCAAATATTATATTTTATTGATTACTAATTTTTCGAATAATCCATGTAATATTACATTTCAAAAAACCGGAGGTGTAGGTGCCACTGACTGCACCATCGTTCCGCCACCAATTGATAGCAACAGCCCGTTATGTTATGGTGAGGATATATTATTGACTGCTGATGATTTTGCTGGAGCTACTTATGCATGGTCAGGCCCGAATGGTTGGTCATCGAACCAGCAAAATCCGGTTATCCCGAATGCTGAACTCAGTGATTCAGGTTTATATTCATTAGTTATTACTGTTGGTGGCAGTTCGAGCGATCCTATCTCGTTGAATGTTGTTGTAAATGCCGTGCCAATTCCGCAATTCACCGGTGAAAATGTATGTTTTGGAGAAGTAACACATTTTACCAACCAATCGACAACCAATCCTGCCGGAGAATCCATTACCAGTCGGTTATGGAATTTTGGTGACGGTCAGACCTCGGCACTCGAAAACCCAACGCATACGTATGCAAGTGCCGGAAATTTCACAGTTACCTTAACATGTTATACCGGGATGTTTAATTGTCAGGAAACTATTTCACATGTGGTTGTGGTGAATGCAATGCCTGTTCCTGCGTTCAGTGCTGAGGCGGTTTGCTTCGGTGAGGAAACTGTATTTGTAAACGAATCGACAACCAATCCTGCCGGTCAAACAATAACCGGCTATTTGTGGGATTTTGGCGATGGTGTAACTTCAACGCTCGAAAACCCAACGCATACCTATACAGATCCCGATGTATATACAGTAACGTTGACCTGTTCTACAGGGATGAACAATTGCGAACAGTCAGTTACCCATGATGTTGCTCTAAATACTGTTCCGGTTCCGGCATTTACAACTGAAAATGTTTGCTTTGGTGAGGTGACACATTTCACAAATCAATCAGAAACCAATCCTCCTGGTGAAACAATAACGAGTTATTTGTGGGATTTTGGTGATGATGTGACATCCACACTCGAAAACCCAACACATTCCTTTGCAAACCCGGGGACATATAATGTTACACTGACCTGTTATACAGGAGATCATAGTTGCGAACAATCTATTTCACATACGGCCATAGCCTCAGAATATCCGGAGACTAATGCAGGTGATGATCAGTCAATTCCTTCAGGATGGACCACGAATCTGGATGGCAGTGTTGGTGGCGGTTCAGGAAGCCTTACCTATATCTGGTCACCTGCCGAATTTCTGATTAATCCCAATGTTCTTAACCCAACTACGATTAGTCTCACCCAGTCGCAACAATACACTTTAACTACAACGGATCAGGTAACTGGTTGTGTTTCAAGTGATCAAATGACTGTCAATGTTACCGGAGGTTCACTGTATGTGCAGGCAACTGCTACACCGAATGTTCTGTGCAAGGGTGAAAGTACCGGATTGTTTGCCTATGCAAGCGGTGGTGCAGGTAGTTATACGTATTCATGGACATCCGATCCTGCCGGATTTACTTCCAATATTGCCGACCCAAGTGTATCACCATTAGTTACAACAATATATTATGTTGCTGTTTTTGATGGACAAGTAACTGTTAATAGTACGGTTACGGTTAATGTGAAACAATTCCCTATTGCGGTTGCAGGAAATGATAAAACAATCAATATTGGTACCGCCACAACTTTATATGGATCAACATTTGGTGGATCGGGTAATCATACGTTTGTCTGGAGCCCTGCAGATTCATTATCTAATCCGACAACCAGCCAGTTCGAACAAAATCCGCTGACTAAATTGTTGTATGACACAATAAATCAAACAGTTTACACATTAATTATACAGGATGAGAACGGTTGTGTAAGTGAACCGGACAATGTTGTAGTTACTGTAGGTGGAGAACTACTTTCAGTTTTTGCCAATGCTGAAAAGGATGTATTGTGTTATGGTGAATCTACAACAATCACCGCTTCCCCTGCTGGTGGAGGTAATAATTATACTTACTTATGGAGCTCAAATATCGGAGGTTTTACTTCTGACCAAAGTATAGTTAATGTTCAACCTAACGAAACGACAACTTATACAGTAAATGTTACTGATGAATTTGGTCTGCATGCTTCTAATTCTGTGCAGATTGTGGTAAATACACTACCTGTGGTAGAACTTAAACCCGCTAATATTAATTGGTATAAGACGGATACCATCAATGTGTGTGTCCGTGATTCCGTATGGTTAGATGCCGGTCCCAATATGGAATATTTATGGAATAATGGTTCCACCGATCAACGGGTCAAGGCATTAACAAATGGTGTTTGGGTCGATTTTCAGACATATAGTGTACTTGTATCCAATCCTGTTACCGGATGTCAGAGTTCAGATATTATCACATTATTTTTCGACTTTACAGCATGTAATCTGGGTATTGATGATAAATCTGATGTTTCAAGTAATCTGAAATTAGGACCTAATCCGACGAAAGGTGTGTTTACAGTAGAATTAGGTAATATCAATGAAGATGGTAATATAAGTATTGGTAATACGAATGGAACCGTTCTCGAAGAAAGACCCATTTCAATGAATGGTTTAAAACCGATAATTTCGATTTTCGATTTAACTCCTTATCCGAAGGGAGTTTATCTTATCTGGTTCTCGTCAAAGAGTTACCGCGCAGTAAAACAGATTATTAAAAATTAATAGCAGCGAGACTCTTCGTATTATAACTATGATTTTATTGAAAACGACGCAATTGTGCTCATACAGAACAGTATTCATTTTTTTGTTCATATTATTTCAAACTTTTGCATTTGCACAGCAACCTACAAAATGCGATTATGTAAGACCGCATGAAGCGGATATGTGGACATTCGGACAAAATGCATTGATTGATTTCAGTCAGGGTGACGCTATTCCTGGTCGAATGGGTACTGGTAATATTGACTTGTTCTATGGATGTGCATCCATCAGTGATGTTGATGGTAATCTGCTTTTTTTTTCAGATGGGAAAAAACTTTATTCAAATGGGTTCTACCTATTGGATAATACGAATGACCTGAAAGGGAATGTTATGTCAGCACAGTCGTCATTATTCGTACCAACTCCAGGAAATGCAGATAAATATTATGTATTTTCTGTTGATTACTATATTCCAAACAGTGGACATAAAGGGATCTATTATTCTGTTATAGAAAGAGTTGGTGGTTTATGGAATGTGACTTCAAAAAATCAATTGCTTTTTGAAAAAAATGCACAAAAAATTACCGCTGTTAAACAGAAAAATCTAAAAGATTACTGGGTTATTATTCATGGATATGACACTGAGGGTGGAAATTTTATGGTTTATCAATTAACAGATGCCGGGCTTGATCCAACACCTATCACGATTAATACTGGTGTTGTTCACACTGGCACAGGTGTTAGTTTTGCGAATAATGGTGGGTATATGAAAGCTTCTCCTGATGGATCGAAAATTGCACTTGTAGTTCCAAATGATGGTATTATTGAAGTTTTTAATTTCAACACTGAAAACGGATTAATTTCAATAGATAAAGTGAGTGCAGCCGGTGCATTTAATTCTCCTTATGGATTGGAGTTTTCACCAGATAATTCTAAACTTTATGTAACCACCACTACAACAGGAAATTTGTCTTGTTATCTATATCAGTTTGATCTGAATAATCCGGAATGTTTTACTAATTACAGCACTATTTATGAATTGGCAGATGTAAATAGAAACCTCGGTGCGTTACAATTAGGAATCGATGGTAAAATATATGTAGCCAATTATCTTGAAGGGAACTATGCATTCAATACTTTAAATGTTATCGAAAACCCTGACAGAATTGGTGATGCCTGTAATTTTAAATTTGATGCCGTACCGCTTGCAGCAATTACTGCGAGTTATACCGGTCTCCCCAATTTTGTCACCAGCTTCCTCGATATTCCACATTTCACCTGGATAAACCAATGTCATACACAAATAACCTATTTCAATTTACGGAATGAAACAAATGTTGGGACTCCGTTGTGGGATTTTGACGATAATGGTGCCACTTCAAACGATCTGCAAAGCAATTATACGTTCAGTCAGCCAGGTAATTATACTGTCAGCGTTACCGAAAATTATGGTGGGAATTCATACGCTTACGAACGTGATATCACCATTCACCCACTTCCACCGGTTGAACTTGGTGATCCGGTCCTTTATATTTTGCCAGGTTCTTCTGTTACACTTGATGCAGGCGAGTTTGATGAATATTTGTGGGATCCGGATGGAAGTACCGAACGATACATCGATGTAAGTCAGGAAGGTATTTATAAAGTAACTGTGACTGATACAAATTGTTGTGTAAATGAAGATCAGATTGAAATAAAATTTGCGAAAATATACTTCCCTACAGCTTTCAAACCTGAGAGTTCTGTCGTTGAAAACAAAACATTTAAAACGCTTGGTGCAACATCGGCGCTCCTCAATTTTAGTTTAAATGTGTATAACCGATGGGGCCAGATGGTATTTAGCTCACATGATCCTGACAAAGGTTGGGATGGCACTTTTAGTGGTGGGGATGCTCCGACAGGCGTATATGTCTGGGTGGTAAGTTTTAACAGTACCGAAAGTCGTTATCAGTCGGCATTATCAATCACAGAGCGTGGCACTGTTACCTTGCTCAGGTAATTTTCCATAGCTATTTTCATTATTTTTGCTTCCGGCTGTTGTCAGTCATGATCAAATATTTTGAAAATTTATGTCCGATACCACTACCTATTCCCGATTGATTGCATCTGAGTTGCATCTCTCCAATGAACATATTATCAATACATTGAATTTGTTGATTGACGGAGCCACTGTTCCATTTATTGCCCGTTACCGGAAAGAAATGACAGGTACAATGAATGAGGAGGTGATTGTGGCTGTTCAAAAGCGTTTTCAACAACTTGTTGCCCTCGATAAACGCCGCGAAGCCATCATCGAATCGATCAATGAACAGGGAAAAATGACTCCCGAATTATTGAAATCATTGCATGATGCATCAACAATGCAGGATATCGAAGATATTTATCTGCCCTATAAGCCGAAACGTTGTACCAAGGCAACCATAGCAAAGGAAAAGGGGCTGGAACCTCTGGCAATTTTAATCCTGAATCAAACCATTGGCAACCTGACTGGTAAGGCACAGCAATTTGTAAATGAAACGAAAGGTGTTTCGGATATTGATCAGGCACTTGATGGCGCCCGCGATATTATCGCCGAATGGGTTTCGGAGAATAAAACCGGACGCGACAGAATCAGAAATATTTATCACCGCACTTCAGCCATCACTTCTGTTGTGGTGAAAGGAAAAGAACAGGAAGGGCAGACTTACCAGAATTATTTTGAATGGAATGAGAGCCTTCATGCTGCACCATCTCACAGGATTCTGGCGCTTTTCAGGGGTGAAACAGAGGGCTTTCTGAAAGTCAGGCTGGAGGTTGAGAAAGAAACAGCCCTGTCAGCGCTTGAGAAAATATTTATTAAAACCAATGGTGAGGAGGCAGGTCAGATAAAATTGGCAATCAGCGATTCCTGGAAACGCCTGTTGGAACCCTCCATCGAAAATGAAGTAAGGGCGTTTTATAAAACCAAAGCCGATGAGGTGGCAATCAGGGTTTTCGCCGAAAACCTCCGGCAGTTGTTATTGGCGCCTCCTTTGGGTCAAAAAAGGATTCTGGCCTTGGATCCCGGTTTCAGAACCGGTTGTAAGTTAATCATCATTAATGAGTTTGGTCAATTGCTTCACAACGAAACAATTTATCCGCATCCACCTGTTCACGAAGTGAAACAGTCGGCCCAAAAACTAAAAAGCTTGGTTAACTCCTATAAGA
>JABFQW010000099.1 GCA_013141455.1 Bacteroidales bacterium | reverse complement strand
ATTATAAATATTAATCGCTGGTTATATTATGCGAACCCTGGTTGTAAGCACGATTTTAATACTTTTTATAGGAATCCAACTCTATCGCGGATCGGGTGCCAAATCAATCATTGACGGCGACGGTGCAGGATATTATGCTTATCTGCCATCCGTCTTTCATCATAAAACGACCGATTTTACAGCTGTTTTTGAGTTTGAAAAACTGCATAAGAGTCTGAGTTACGATGGTCATTACTATCATCGTCATGACAGTGTGTTGATTAACAAGTATTTTTTGGGAACGGCATTAGCGATTTCCCCCTTTTATCTGGTGGCTACATTTTACTCGGCGATCTTTCGGTTACCAACGGATGGTTATAACATCCTGTATCAGTTGGCCGTCGCCATGGCAGCAGCTTTCTATCTCGCGATAGGCTTACTTGCCACATTGAAATTGATCAGGCTGTTTGGTTTCGAAAAACACATCGCCCTGTTGGTGATCATTGTACTTTTTTTTGGAACCAACCTGTTTTATTACGCCTTGTTGCATCCTTCACATTCGCATGTTTATTCCTTTGCCGCCATTTCTGTTTTCTTATTATACAGCCGGAGGTTTTTTCTTTATCTGAAAATACAGGATTTATTTTTTGCGGCAGTTTCGCTGGGTTTTGTTTGTTTAATCAGACCAACTAACGTATTGATAGTTGGCGTGTTGCCATTTATTGCCGGTAGTAGCGAGCGATTTAAAGAAGGATTTTATTTGTTGAAAGAGAAATGGTGGTATTGGTTACTGGCGATCATGATGGTAATGTCGGTGTTGTGCATTCAGTTTATTTTCAATCTTGTTCAAACCGGTTCCCTTTTCGTCTGGTCCTACAAAAATGAAGGATTCGACTTTTTGCATTCTCATTTTTTTGGCTTTCTTTTTGGATTTAAAAAGGGTTTTTTCATCTACACACCAGTTATGCTTGCCATTGTACCGGCTTTGATTTTAATGTACAGGAAATTGAGATTCAGCTTCTATGCCATATTGCTTTTCCTTATTCTTTCGGTGTTCATTTTATCCAGTTGGTGGAACTGGTTTTATGGTGATAGTTTTGGTATGCGCGCTATGATCGATTTATATCCATTGTTGGCTGTTTTGCTTGCCTTTACTGTTGACCGTTTCTTAAAATGGAAACCGGGATTCCTCCTTTTTATCCTTACATCTCTCACGTTTATTTGCTTCAATTTATTTCAAACCTATCAATATAATAAAGGTATTCTGCATCGCGACAGCATGAATTTCGCAAAATACAGCTATGTCTTTTTAAAATCATCGGCTGATTATGAGGATGTGTTGGGTAGCGACATTGAGCCATTATTTATCGATCCGGTGCCTGTGGGTGGATTTTCGTTTTTCTGTGATATGGAAAAACCGATCCCTGATTTTACCGAAAATGGTATCATTGAATCGAACAATGCACTCTCGGGGAAAAAAGTAGCCCTTTTAAACGAAAAATTTGAATATAGCCCCACCTTGGTACTTGGGCCAGATCGTTTGATTGAGACGATGTCACCCGTGTATGTTAAGGTAAAGCTGCATTATAATTTGCAGGAACCAATACTTGATAACCGGGCTTTGTTGGTTTATGCCGCGACAAATAAAAAAAATAATGTTTGTTTTTATAAAGCATTCCGGCTATTGGATATGCCAACGAAAACAACCAATACGTGGCTGGAATCTGATTTTGGGTTTAAGGTTTCTGCCTGGGACAACGACTTATCGCAAGTAAAGGTATATGTGTGGAATCCTTCAAAAAACAAATTCCTGCTCGATGATATAAAAATTGAGTTTTTTCTGACAAACGATATTTAAAATATGGGAAAACCATTGGATGATCGATTTACACGATTCAACAATAAGCTCACCGAAGGGGAGGATTTTTATCTCGAAAACGGATACCGCGTATTAACGAAGGAATATTTGACAAAACGGGGATATTGTTGTTCGAATGGATGCCGGCATTGCCCTTACTGGCCAAAGCATATAAAAGGGAACACAAATCTGGAATAATTTAAACTGTAATTATGGCCGGAGAAGCAAATAAAGTACTGTTGAAATATTGGGGACATGCCAGTTTCCGTCCCATGCAGGAAGAAATTATTGCTTCGGTATTGGCCGGAAACGATACATTGGCCCTGTTGCCCACCGGTGGTGGTAAATCGGTATGTTTTCAGGTTCCGGCCATGATGAAAGACGGGATGTGTCTGGTAATCACACCTTTGATTGCCTTGATGAAAGATCAGGTGCAGCATCTTAAAAAGATCAATATTCCTGCCGCGGCTATCTATTCAGGATTACATCACAGCGAGGTTGAACTTGCCTATAACCAGGCTGTTTTTGGCCGCTTGAAATTTTTATATATCTCACCAGAACGCATTCAGACTGAACGTTTTCAGGATTTGGTACGGCGTATGAGAGTGAATCTGATTGCCGTTGACGAGTCACATTGTATATCGCAATGGGGCTACGATTTCCGGCCACCTTACTTGCAGATTGCCCTGATAAGACCTTTCTTGGCCGGAACGCCGGTGCTGGCATTAACCGCAACAGCTACCAAATTGGTCGTATTGGATATTCAACAACGCTTATTGTTTAAAAAGCAAAACGTATTTCAAACAAGCTATGAGCGTAAAAATTTAACATACAATGTGTTACATGAAGCCGATAAGTATGGTGTTTTATTACGACTTATCCAAAAATCGCCTGCCGGAAGCGTTATCGTGTATGTTAGAAACAGGAAACGAACACATGATATCTCTGATTATTTACAATCGAAGGGTGTTTCATCCACTTATTACCATGCCGGATTAGATGCCCGCTTGCGCGACGATCGTCAGAAACTTTGGATGGCGGGCCGCAACAGAGTGATTGTATCGACAAATGCTTTTGGTATGGGGATCGATAAACCTGATGTCAGGCTGGTGGTTCATTTTGATTTGCCCGATTCACTCGAAGCATATTTTCAGGAAGCAGGCCGTGCCGGAAGGGATGGAAAAGAATCGGGGACATATTTATTGGTTTCGGATCAGGATATTGGTCAGCTGAAGTTGAATTTTGAGGCTTCATTTCCTGAATTAAACCAGATTCGTACAATATATCAGGCTCTTGGAAATTATTTCCAGATACCGGTTGGAACAGGCCGCGATTCAGCCTTTGATTTCGATCTGATTCATTTTTCAAAAAATTATGGTTTCCCGGCTTTGGAAGTTTTTCACGCACTGAAACTCCTTGAGAAAGATGGAATGATC
>JABFQW010000135.1 GCA_013141455.1 Bacteroidales bacterium | reverse complement strand
ATCAGGTACAGAATATTGAAGGACTTGTGAACAAACTCAAAGTCAACGGAGTAACGATACTCGACAGTATTGAAACTTACGACTTTGGAAAATTTGTACATATTTTGGATTCAGAAGGCAACAAGATTGAACTATGGGAACCTGTTGAGGCTGACCAAAATGGGCAGTAAGTCAACCAAATAATAGTAGGATACAATTTGACAGAAAGGTATTTTCGGGTTGCCTTGTTAAACCGTCTGTCGATGTTTCGTCTGCCGAAAACGAAATCCTTACAAAGCCGCTTCCTTATTGTATCTGCTGCGGTATTCCAATGGCGACATTCCGGTAATTTTTCTAAAAACCTCCCGAAATGCCTTCACATCCATATATCCAACCTCATACATAACCTCGTTGATGGTTTTGCGGGTCGTTTCGAATGCCTTTTTCGCCGATTCAATTTTTACGCGTTGCGAATATTCAACAGGAGTATTTCCGGTTGCCCTGGCAAACCTTCTGTCGAAGTTCCGTCTGCCAACAGCGAACCTGGATGACAATTGTTCGACGGATATTTTTTCATGTAATTTGCTTTCAATATAGGCCTGTGCCTGTTTTACCATCTCATCCCCATGTAATTTCTGACCTGTGAATATTGTAAAAACTGACTGACTTTGCCTGTCCATTTCAATCTGAAACACTTTGGAACAAAAGATGGCCGTTTGCCGGTCATAATATTTCTCAACAAGATAAATCATCAGGTTCAGAAATGAATAGGCGCCTCCATTCGTATAAATTCCATTTTCATCGGTAATCAACTGATCGGCTTGTAAATTCACGGTTGGAAACATAGCCCTGAAAGTATCCGCGGCAGCCCAATGCGTTGAGCACCTTTTACCATCAAGTACACCTGATGCAGCCAGCATAAATGCACCAGTGCAAATACTTGCTATTTCAGCGCCTTCCTTATATTGTTTCCCGATCCAGTCGATAAGCAATTCGTTTCCTGTTACTGCATTTTGATAATTGTGATTCAACGAAGGTATTATGATGAGATTGGTTTTGCTTATTGCAGAAATGTTGGTATGTGGATGCACACTAAACAAGCCATCATGGAATGCCACCTCATTCGAAATTCCGGCCAACTGAATTGTAAACAACTGCGCTCTGCCTGTTTCCTTCCAATATTCATTGGCCCTTGTAAATATTTTGTAAGCGCCAACGATGCTACTCAGGTTGTTTTGACCGTTGGGAACGAGTATGGTAAGATGTTTCATTTTTTTAAGCAAAGATACAATTCGAATATTGTCCGGATCAACCCACTACTATGTCTGTTTTGCACCCCAGACAGCCAACATTTAGACAATACATTTGCATCGTTAAACTTTTAAAAATCCAGATCATGAATCAATTAAATTATACAACCACTTTATTGGTAAGCCAGAGTCAGAAAGAAGCATTCGATGCCATCAACAATGTTCAGGGCTGGTGGAAAGAGAATCTGCAAGGCAGTTCACAAAAACTGAATGATGAATTTACAGTCAGGTTTGGCAACCTGCATAGATCGACACAAAAAGTAGTGGAGATTATTCCTGACCAAAAAATAGTCTGGCTTGTAACAGATAGCGAGCTTACTTTTCTGGATGACAAACAGGAATGGACAGGCACAAAGATTAGTTTTGAGATATCTGTAAAGGACAAAACCACCCAAATCATTTTCACACACTTAGGTTTGGTTCCTGAGTCTGAATGTTTTGAGGCCTGTTCAAATGGATGGAACCAGTATATACAGCAAAGTTTACGGAATCTGATCGCTACGGGTAAAGGCAGTCCGGCTCCTCATGAAGGTTAAATCAGGGCTAGTAAGGGTTTGCTGAAAAATACCTGCATGTAGCATTGCTATCTTTTAAAAAATTATCGGGGAGCGATATTTTGCCTACCGAAAATTGATCAAAACTTAATCATTGAGTCCCCTCCGAAAAGCAAAATATTGCCACAATCTCGTCATAGCATGCATGACGAGATCGTGGCATTTCTTTTTTTAACTGTTTTCGGAGTAGGCTCATCATTATTGATCAATTTTCGACAACATAATTTTCACGAAATGCACGACACCTCCGGGTTCAAACCAATCCTTTGTTGAGTTTTGTATTTCTTGTCAACAATTTCGGTCGGAGTGCTTCGATTGATTGTAAATTGTAATTTTGGAGCCGGAAAGTTCTGCCGTCGATGCAAGTCATGCAATGCATTACCGAATCGTCCGACGGCAATTTTAAAACAATAACCGATAAATAATGAACGAAGAATATATCAATCGAATTAATAAGACCTTGATTTATATTGATGAAAACCTCGAAAATGACTTATCATTAGTACTGATTTCGTCAATAGCCTTCTATTCACCATTTCATTTACACCGACTTTTTAAGGCAATAACCAACGAAACATTAAATGCTTACATAACGCGTAAACGAATTGAAAAAGCAGCTTCATTGCTGATAAACCGAAAGGAATTGACAGTTTCGGAACTTGCTATGCAATACGGATTTAACAGTAATTCGTCATTCACCCGCGCATTTAAAAAGTATTACGGACAAAGTCCTACAGCGTTTCGGAAATCAATACCGGATAAATATAGCAAGATTAGTAAAGTAGAAAGCAAGAATAGGCAAGAGAAGTACATGATTGAAGAATACTTTTGCAACATGAATGAACTGATAAACCAGACAAAAATGAATGCAAAAATTGAGATAAAGGAAATACAAAAAATTGATTTGGCTTTTATTACCCAACTTGGTGTAAATGGATTAGACAGCGCTTTTGAAAGACTGATAAAATGGGCAAAACCAAAAGGATTGACCGAAAGTGATGAATTTAAATTAGTGCGAATTTACCACGACAGTTTTAAAATAACCGAACCTGGTAAAGTCAGGATGAGTGCCTGCATTATTCTAAAAGACCCCGTTAAAGTAGGTGGTGAAATTGGATTAACAACAATTGGGAAGGGGAAATGTATTGTCGGTCATTTTGTAATTGAGCCAAAGGATTTTGAAAAAGCCTGGAGCGGACTCTTTATCTGGATGAATGAGAACGCTTACAAAAAAGCCGACCGAAATCCATTCGAGATTTTCCATAACAACTATCATGATCACCCCGAAAAGAAATGTATCGTTGATTTATACATTCCCATTGAATAACAATACCTTTAATGATTGTAACACGCTGATTATGAATACAAATATTTTGCCTGATCAAGTTTATGATTAAGTATTTTGCTCCAAAATTCAGCCTGATATCACTATGGCTGATCCTTGGTTTGTCTACATTTTCACAAACTGACAGCACAACATTCAGACGCAAGGACAAATTAACCGGACTTCAGGAAGAAATCATGCTTCATCCGGTTGATGCTTTCACAGCCTATACCTTAAAAAAAGGAGAAGTAATTTATAATCAGTCAATTGTATCATTACCCTTGCCAAGCTGGGCGATGATTGGTGTTACTGACTGGCTAACGGTAAATATTGATTTGGTGGCTATTTTAGGAGGTCTGGCAATAGAACCACATCTCCCTTTGCCTTCAATAAATACCCGGTTTAGAATTCTGAAACCAACCAAACGTCGGCCGGCTATCGCTTACGAGGCAATGTTTTTTTATTTATGGGAACCGTTCGATGGACAACTTAATCCCAAAAATACGGTTCGTATCGTTAAAGACGGCGCTAATTTCTTTAACAGGATGAATGTAAGCACACGCTTAAATCACAGCATGCAATTGCATATCTCGGCTGGTTTTTCATGGACACAATCGATCACAATCGAAAATCGTAACCGCACATATTTACTAGGCCGGAAATTTACGAAACTGCTGTCGCCCGATGCCTCATTAAGTCTTGACTGGAGAACGAAGCCGTGGTTATCGCTGCATCTGACAGCTTCGTATGGGCAAACATTCGTTTATCTTGATAATGTTACGCGAAAAACCCAAATTGCGTATGGTTTCAGGCTTGCTCCGTTTTATCGCTCCAAATATGGCGTATTACGGACAATGAGGATTGAGGGAACGGCCTTTTTTGATTACTTTCAGGATGCAAAAGAATGGATTTCAATACCGTTTCCGATTTATCCATATTTTTATTGGCAATGGACATTGGGTAATCAGGATTAAGCGAGTGGATTAATTGTCAGGATTGCATAGTTGTAGCCCGGGATATCGTAATAAAATAAAAAAGGTTGCCTTGAAACAAGACAACCTTTTGTGCATGTACCCGGAGCCGGGATCGAACCGGCACGAGTGTAACCTCACTGGTTTTTGAGACCAGCGCGTCTACCAATTCCGCCATCCGGGCAAAGAACGTTGGGGGTGCAAAGATATAAAAAATCAAAATCGCTCAAAAATATTTGTGATGATATCAAAACAATTTTAAATAAGGCAAATTCAATATATCATCAGTTTCTGTCGGGACAATTGTCCATTTGATTCAATTTCAACAACATATAATCCTGCTTGCATACCTGAAACATTAATAGATTGTTGGATAGGCTTTCCAAATTGAAAGTTTTGACCAAATTGATTATACAGCCTTATCGATTTGATTTCCAAACCGTTATTACAACTAAAAAACAAATCGTTACTTACCGGATTTGGATAAAGTGTAATATTATCCTGATAATCTGTTTCTTCTGAAGAAACTAAACATTCATATTCTATTTCTGATGAATTGTTGCAACCGGGGGCATTCACATAAATGGTAATATTTTCGTTCGGTCCAGCCAGGAAATCACAGATAGTCTGAATTTCACATTTTGATAGATGCGGGTTGTTTGTAATCCTTAATTGTGTAATAGATTCAGGATCAATTTGATCTAATCCATCTAAACTTTCAAGTGCATTATTTTCATTTATATGAAGTATTCCACCTACTGACCGTAGGCTATCAAGACCAATCATATTAATCAGGCTGTTACATTGATTTATTTTTAAACCAAGTCCGAGCGAATTGAGTTTCGTAAACCCGTTTAAACTTTGCAAAGCATAATTACCAGTGAATTCCAATTCTCCCAAAATGCATCTCAGGTCATTAAATTCGGTCAGTTCAGTTAATGCCGGATTGTACAAAATATTGAAATTTCCAACGATTGTATCAAGATTTTCTAATCCATTCAAGCTGGTTAATGAAATATTATTGAGTATGTTTATATGTTGTTCAATATGCGTTAAACTTTCAAGACCTGTTAAACTACTTAATGTATTGTTACCTGCTATTGTGATGCTTTTTGTTGTATACATTAAATTTTCAAGACCTGTAAGATCGATGAGTGCGATGTTGTCGTAAATATCAAGGTCAGCATCTATGTTATTCAAACCGGTCAAACCTGTTAAATGACTCAATGATGGGTTGTTCAATATGTAAAGAGTGTAATGGATGGTTGAAAGTGATTCGAGGCCTGTAAGTGATGATAGGTTTTCATTATTACTAATTGTTAAAAACAATTCAACTACACGAAGATTATTCAATCCTTCCAAATTTTGAAGAGGTGGATTGTTTCGAATAGTAAGAGCAAAACCTACAGAATCCAGATTATTTAGACCCATTAAACTTGCTAAACTCGCATTGTCAACAATATAGGCATCCTCCGTAATACTTGTGATTTTCTCAAGACCAATCAAATTAAGTAATTGAGGATTGCTTTCCAAATATAGACTCTGGATATTGCCTTCAAGATTAAACATACCAATACTACTCAGATTAGTATTGAAATTGATATACAAGGTTTGTCCTACTGAAGTCAAACTACTAAGTTCTGATAAACTTGTAAGGGTTTCATTATAATCAAATCGTGCATAACCCTGAATAGCCAACAAACTATTAAGTCCATGCAAACTGGATAAGCCTGAAGTTTCGATAATGGATAAATTCCCTCCGACATAACTGAGATTATCAAGTCCTGTTAAATCGTTGAGAACTGATGTGCTTCCGATAATTAAATCCTGACCGATACTGGTGATATTAATCAGTCCGTTAAGATTTGTAATCTGATCGCCTGAAATTGAAACGGTATTGTTAATTTCAGTACAATCAGGATATTCAATCAGAAAATTGTCAACTTGTTCCTGGCTTGTAAATTGAAGGTAATTAGGACATTGTGAAAACATAACTTTCTGAAGAAGAAAGGCAACAGCTAAAAGAAAAATTGTTTTTTTCATGGTTTGGTATGTTTAAATTAAGGATTAGTGGTCATTCCAAAAAACAACATATTTAATTTTCATGCTATGAAAATGACATGAAAATGATTTCAAATATAATAACAATTAAAATTCTTTCCAAATGATGAATAGTTAAAAGTTGAAGTTATGAGATTTCGATGGGAGGTAAGTATGTAACCAGATTGGCGATAGCTGTGGTTTATTTGATAATTACCTTCGATGAAATAATTTTGTTGTCTGTTTGCAAAAGAAGTATGTAGAGTCCGGGGTGGAGTTGATCCGATCGTATTTTAACAACATGGTCGGCGAGATTACATGTTTTTGACTCATAGACCAACTGTCCTTCAACAGATGCAATCGTAATGATATAATTACCCGATATATTATCAGCCATTTGTAGTGTAATTTGTTCACCCCTTGACACAGGATTTTTTAGCACAGTAAACGTATTCCTTTCTTGTTCGTTAATTCCAATGGCAATATCTTCGATATAGATAGAATCATTAGCAACAGATTCCAGTGAATCGTAGTTATAAACCGCCTTGACTTTATAATAACAGGGCAAGGTGTCAAAAATATCCATATGTTCACATGTAGATTCGCCAAGGCATTCGACATAAGGCGTCAGGGTAAAAAACCAATACACATTGTTTTTATAAAGATTATAACCCAATAACGTGTCAGCCAAAGGATTGGGTATATCCCAGGTAAAGAGAAAACAATGGTATGCGGGGCATAAAAAACCATCGGGATAATCATAAGTCATAGATAACTGTAAATTCTGTATTGGGTTTAGTTGACTAAAGGTTGTTTTACTCCCAACCAATAAGAAAATTACTAAAAGGATTGTTTTTGGTTTCATTATTTTGGTGTTTAGGCATATATCACTTCATTTATAGGCTCAAGCCGTTTTTTGTTACGATTTCTATTTTCTCGTTTTGAAAGAATTGCTTAAAAAATTCGCAAACAGACATCAAATTATTAAAATTTTCGTTTTCCGGCTCAAATTCAATGAGATTATCAATGTCGCTTTTATCTGATTGTTAGATTCATACATACGAACAAAACAACCCAATATCCCGGATACCAAACACTGAAAGTTCAGATTTATGGTTGCCAGGCGTAGTTTATAGATGGTTTTTAGTTGACATCATTGATACATTACATCAAAAACACAATTCTTTCATTTAACTAAATAATGGTCTTTTCATCTCCGTTTTAAATTCATAAGTAAAGGTAGCCCAAATTGATGCAAAATCATCAGCATTTAATTAATTACTGAATAAATATTCTCTTTCCCAATGTGTTATCCACAACTTTCGGTACCCGAAACTTCCTGTCTACCAGTGCAGCCAGTTAGTTCACTCATTCCCAATCTTCACCCTCAACCCTCCGCTATGACTCGAAAACTCAGGTGCGTAATAACACTCGATAATCGCCCGTCCGTTCGAGAACTCACCTGCCTGTGAGGCAATCAACTCATATTCAAACACATATTTTCCTTTGCGCAGATAATCGAAAAAGAAATCGGTCGAAGCGTCTTTGGTGCTTTGGTAATAGCCAAGTCCGCCTTTGTATTCATAAGCCGAAATCACAGTCACCGGTTCAAATGACGCAGCGCGCTGGTCGCGCATGTGAACGTATTCCATATCACGATCCACGGTAAGCACGATTCTGACAACGATTTTGTCACCGATTTTGACCGGTTGATCGCTGATTGAAACCAGTTCTTTTCCAGTCTTGCCAATTCTTTCGATATACATTTCCTTCGTGAGCTGAAGCGGGGTTTTACTCGCGGTAATCTTGTCGATATCAACGAAATACTGACGGAAGGCACCTCCCCACGACATGGAAGCATTTGGATTTTGTATTTCAACTTCTGACATTTCCGGTTTAATTTCAGTCGTTTTCCAAACTTTGGTGAATACCGGCGAGGATTGATTCATGGATTGGTCAATTAATTGATTTCCAGCCTTTATTACAAGTGGTTTGCTGTTACCGGTCCAGTCGGTTCCGCGCAATAGTAACGCATAAATTGCCTCTGCTGTCGCGCTGTTGGTTTTCCAGCGATTGGTTTGTTTCTGGCTGAGCAACCAGGTACGCATCAGGTCGATGTCAGCCGATTTCCCTTCGATCTCTTCAAACGCGTTGATGATCAATGCCTGCGATTCTATCGGAGCCTCAAACCAGCGGTACGAAGCTGTGTTTTTCCAGTACATTCCAAGTTCAGGGTTTTTGAGTGCATGTTCGCGTAACGAAGCAAGAATGGCTTTGGCAGGTTCAGTTTTCCCATAACGATTTAAAACCACGGCTGCCATGGCCTGTATGCCTTTATCGAAAGTTTTCCAATCTGTTTCGAGATGTTGCAACACGAAATCAAAAGCAGGTTTTGTTGTTTCGGCAACAGCGATCGTTTCGATAAAACTTCTTGCATACAGGTATTGAAGATGGTTTTCCTGTAGTTTGTAATCGGTTTTTTGTTTCTCCCGTAGGATTTTTTCATAGTCGCTGCTAAGCTTTTGGTCGAGGTAGCGAACTGCCGGAACAAGCATCTCGTTTATATCATTTTCATCGCAAAAGCCAGGTTTTAGCTTGTTCAGTTTACCCAATCCGCCAACGATACGGTTGGTGATATATTCGCTTTCGGGCATGCCCGGAAACCAGGTCCACGCGCCGTTTGCTGTCTGTAAGGCTTTGAGTTGCCGCATAGAAGCCGATTTTTCGTACTGCATCCGGTTGATGTCGAAGAGTAAAGCGATCCGGCTTTTCTGATCCTTTTCGTCCTTTGCTTCCATTACCCATGGCGTTTCCTGCAATAACACGGCTTTCAGGTGCTGGTTCTTTTCAAGATTTGAAAGTAATTCTCCGGGGTTCTGCGTTTTCCATTGTTCAATCACTTTCATGGCTCCCGGAATATTTTTCGCGATGATGGAAGCCAATGAATTGGCGTATAGCCTGTTAAATATACTTTCCGCATTGTTGAAATCACTTTCAATCAGATAAGGTAAGGCCTGAATGGCATACCAGGACGGGTTGGAACAGACTTGTATCTCAAGCCGCTCAACCTGGCTAACATCCTTGCTGTTCAATGGTTTGAATGCAAATTTTCGTGTTGTGTTGGCCTGTGTGTTCAGGACAAGGCTTTCGGTAACCAAGGTTTTCTGTGGCAAGACCGGAATCTGGTGTTCTTCGCTGTCGGTGAAAGTTCCGGTAGTTGCCGAAAATTGCATTGTTATCAGATTTGTTGCCCTGCCAATGGCGATTTTCCAACGGATGGATTTACTTTTTCCGGGCTCAATGGCTTCGAAGCTTTGTGTTGGTTCATCGAGATAATACGATGAAATTTGCTGGTCGCCCAATGCATCAGATAGTGCAAGCCTTGCATTTCCCTGAATGGTTTCTTTGCCGGTATTCACGATTTTTGCCTGCACAAATACGGTATCGCCTTCCCTGAAAAACCGGGGCAGGTTGGGCATGATCATCACATCTTTCGAGGCGGTGAAGGTAAAGTCGTCCATTCCCGATTTCAGGTCTTTGGTGTGAGCCAGCAGCATCATTTTCCATTTCGTGAGTGCATCAGGTAGCTGGAAACTGAATGTCACCTGTCCGTCTTTGCCGGTGACGAGTTGAGGAAAAAAGAAAGCCGTTTCGTTGAAATTGGTTCGTGGAATGTTGGAAGGAGCATCCGGTTTTTTCAACACTGAAACCTGGATTTCCTCAAGTACCTCCATATTCACAACGGAAACTGTCAATTTAGATTCCGTTATTTTCTCAAAAGCCGGATTAGCTGCTGATTTCCTTAACATACCATCCATCATGGCATATCTTCCATAATTACCAAAAGTGGATAATCCAAACCAATTTAGTGTTGGAATTTGAATAGGTTGGGGGTACGAATCCGTAATTTGCCGTCCGAAAAGTTCGAAGGAGAATGCGGTTGAAAAGCCATTATCAGCCGACCAGGATGGCAGGAACAGACGATCGGGCGGACGCAGAAAATACCAGTTATGCGACACAAACTGATCGAGTGAAGCATCGTACATGGCGGCCAATACTTCTGACTTGAAGAGTTCGCCTTTTTTACCTTTGACCGAAACAGTCCAGCTTTCTTTTGAACCGGGGATCAACCGGTTGCGTTTGGTTTCGAGTCGGATATCGAGTTGTTTGTTGGTAAATGGAACACTCACATCCAGTGTGTTGTTTATCAAACGATTATATCGGATATAGGTGAAGACGCAGCCAATTGCACCACGATCCTCCTCCTTCACAACATAAGGCAGTCGGAATCTCTCATCCGATAGCTGAATCCATTCGTGTTGAATGATCCGGTCGGCTGCTGTAAGTTCGACCAAAACCCAATTGTTTTTGGAGGATGAACCAAACTGAAATTCAATGGTATCGCCCGGTTCAGCGGTTTTTTTCAGATTACCGGCCCAGTTGAGTGTTTTCAATGGCATTTCAAGCGAAGATTTATCGAAGAGGTTGAATTCTTTGATGAGGCTCACTTTTTTTCCAAAATCATCCATGGCCGTCAATTCCACAAAATAAGAACCCTGTTCCCAGGATTGGGCTTCCATAGGGAAGAGCAATGCGGTGCTGTCAACTTCCACCTGGCGCGTGAAAATGAGTTTTTTTGGTCTTTTTTCAGGATCTTTTGCTGCATAAAAATCATCAAGCGGGAAGAGTGATTTCAATGATTCATTGGTGAGTAATTGTCTGTCAACCGCATCCAACAAGGGTTTGCGATGGAGTTCTGTTTCAGTGAACTGGTAAAAGGCAATCTTCACATCTGCTTTAACGGCTTTCCCATCAAGGTTCGTGCAGTTGACTTTGTATTGATCGGGGTTTGTCAGTTCGATTTCGCCTTCGGTGTTTGTGCTGATAATCAGGGCAAGGGAGGATGCTGACAAGGTTCCGGTTCCTGAATGTGTTTCGCCGTTGCGATCGGTAACATCCACGGTGAGTGTGTAAACGAAAACAGGCTCATAGCGGTTCAACGTTGTTTCATCGGGGAGAAGGGTAAAATCAATTTCAAAACCGCCGTCGTTTTTGGTGAAGGATTCTCCGCTCGCAATAATCGTATTTTCATTCCTGTAAGGAGGGAATCCCCACCAGTATTTCCAGAATGGGAATTGTTGCCCGCGTTCAATTTTGTACGAAAAAGCAACACTGTCCAATCCAAAACCGGCATAGGCCATCGCGCTACCTTTCATGGTAACCAACTCATTTAATGCGTATTGCTTCACCGGAGAATCAATTCTGACTTCAAACGTGGGGCGTTTGTATTCTTCCACTTTGAAATAGATTGATCCATTATCCGAAACGAGATGCATATCACCATTCAGCAATCCCATCGGAATCACGAAACTTCCTTCGAAAGAGCCAAAATCATTGGTAGTCAATTTTACTGAACTGATTTCCTGGTTGTTGGCATCAAAAAACTTGATTTTCTCTGTTTGTTTTGTTTTGATCGAATAATCGTTACTGACTTTTTCGAGCACGATTCCCTTGAAAAATACAGTCTGACCGGGTCGGTAAATGGCGCGATCCGTAAAGAAAAATGTTTCTAACCATTTAGTCTGGTCAGGTTTGTGGAAATAGGTATTAAAATGATTTTCGCTGTAAAGGAAATCGTCATTCGATTTAATTTCAATAAAAAAAGTATTGTCATCATAGACTATATTTTTCTCTACAACAATTTTCCCGTCTTTCCCGGTGATCAGGCTGTTCAGAAAATTTACCTTATATTTTTGGCTTGCATAATCGTATTTCTTTGATTTGATGATCACTTTTGCATCTTTCACTGACTTACCTGTCTCACGGTCAAGCACATAAAAAACATTCGAGTTTTCCTGCTTCTTATGGATAAAACTCAGACTGCTTACCTGAAAATGCGAAAAAGCAATCAGGCTCCCCTTTTTAAAACCATCATCGGGCGAGGCGAGGAGAATGTAAATGCCTGTTTCGATGGATGGTATAGTTAAAATGGTTGAATGCGGGCGATAATCACTTTCGAAAGGGATGGTAACCTGCCAGATCTTGGCAGGCTTCAGTTTCAAAAGGTCGCTGTTTCTTTCTTCCAGATCGTCATTCTCCAGAATTGATTCCAGTTCGGGATAAGTGATTTTGCACAATCTGAACGAAGCATTGGTAATATTTTGATATCCAAGACGTAATGCGATTGGTTTTTTTGGTATTTCTACGCTTTGGAGGTTCAGATTCAGGGATTTCGCCAGAATTTGTTGTTTCATAACCTGACAGGCTTTTGCACCACGGCTTTCAGGAAATTTCGCAATGGCATCTTCACATAGTGCAAGCGCTTTACTATTGTTCCATCTGATATTGGTGTCCTGGGTCGAACCTTCGCCAAATGGCTGATCGATCAGAAAACGGGCCCGCAGGGAAGCTGCTTCGGTTGAGATGGTGTCCTTTTGATATGTATTCTGCAGATTTTCGAGCGATTTCAGATACTTTGCATCTGTATCCGATTGTCTGGCAAGCATGTTTTTTACAAACTCAAAACGTTGGAGATCAACAGAAAAATAAGCATCCGGTTTTTTATCGTTGATATGAAACTGCATCAATTGCTGCATAAGTCGTAATACTTTCATTTGTCTGTTTTCCGATTCAGGAAGTGTCAAACGGACGAATTCAGCGCCGGATATCCACAACTTAGGGTCTGTGACCAAAAGGTTAGTTTCGGTTTTCAACACACCCGCATCTTCCGAAAGATAATAACTGATCAGCCTTTGGGTTAAAAAGTCAAATACGGTTGGTTGAATTGTAAATGACTCATCCTCAAACTGGTCAAGAACATCTTTATACGCTGACAATTGAATCGTTTTGAGAGATGAGACATCTTCAACCGACAATTCGTAATGCGATTGAATGACTGATTGTAGCTTTGCCAAATCCCATTCATTCATATCTTCAGCATCGTTATTCACAACATTCGTCCGGTTGAGCCATTCGTGACGATGTTGCTGATAATAAAACACATACAGCTCGGCAAGGATGGAATGTAACCACTGTTTTGAAGGACTTTCCAACAAATTCAACTGTGAATTTGCATAAGCAACCGACAGTTGAAGATGATCCTCCTCCACCATTTCGTAAAGTTTGAAACGAAACAATATTGATTTCAAGAGCTGCGGATCATTTTTTTCTTTAACTGCTTTATCATGCAGGATATCAAGAAACTGCATGGCCGATTTTGGCAGGCTTTTATCAACTGCTTTGTCAATATCTTTCCAGAGTTGCTCAAATGTTTTATCACTATCTGTTGCAAGAATGCTGTTACTGATAAAAAAAATCAGAATGAAGGGTAGGAAATATGCTAAAGCCGATTTCATATTGGATAGGATTAATAGAATAAATGACTAAATTACTCAATATTAGACAAATATTGAGCCAAAAAATCAGGCAGAATTTAATCGAGTTTTGCTTCGATCGAATTTTTAAGATGTTTAAACTCAACGAGTTCCATCTTAACACTTCCAACGACCACCTTGGCTTCGGCAAGGATGGGGAGATGATTTTTATCGTCGGTAACCCAAACTATCACCGGATAAGCATCGGAAAATACTTCACCGGTTGCCATCATCGGTGCGATTTTTAAGCAACGAAAGGTACCAAGTCCGATTTTAACATTTTCGATTCCTTCGAATTTTACTTTACTCACATACACCGAATCATTGAGCAGGAAATCGATGAAATAGTTGCTGTCGGCATCAAAATTGCTGATTGAAAGTGTACGCATATAGAACAAAGCCGAAACAAAATCCTGGACATTTGGCGGAATAGTTGTTTTAGCAGTACGACTCACGGCAAAACCGTCTTCATGGTAAAAAACCACATCATCATCTTTTTCATAACTGCCTTCCTTAGTCCGTCTTACAAATACATAAGGGATATAGGCTTCTTTATCGACAAATGATTCAAAACGGTCGCGTACTTTGAAAAACCAGTTAAATGCACCTTTACTTTTTCCTTCGCCAACAATTTGCCAAACTTCCCGGTCGAATACATTTTGTTTTGATGTTTTCACTTCAATGGTAGCCTCTCCGGCTGTCACATTGCCGGTAATCATCGAGTTATAATATACTGAATAACGGGTAAATTCCTTATCGTCAAACGCTTCGTTGAGATGTTTGCGCAGGTTTTGCCCGGTTGTTATTAGCGAGAGGAGTACAAAACCTAAGAAAAACCCATAGTTACGTAAATGTTTCATCAGTATATCAGTTGTTTTCTAATTGTTAGTCTTGAGACAGGATTAAACTACTATATTAACAATACGTTGCGGAACAACAATAATTTTTTTAATGCTTTTTCCTTCGATCCATTTCTGAGCTTCATCGGAGTTTAGAACCGATTCTTCAACACCTTTGGCATCCATAGCGAAAGGGAGATCAATTTTAAACCTCGTTTTACCATTAAACGAAACCGGGTACGAAAAAGTATCCTCAACAAGGTAGCTTTCATTCAAAACCGGGAATTGCTGTATCACGACCGATTCGCTATGACCTAATAACATCCACAATTCCTCGGCAATATGTGGTGCATAGGAAGAAACGAGAATCGTTAACGGCTCAAGTATTTCACGTTTATTACACTTAAGATCAGCGAGCTCATTCAATCCGATCATAAAGGCCGACACGGCTGTATTGAATGAGAATCGTTCCGTATCGTCTTCAATTTTTTTAATCGTCTTGTGAAGTGCTTTCAATTCTTCTTTTGTAGCAGGAACTTCCGAAATGTTCAGTTCATTCAGATCGTTATGATACAGGCGCCACAGTTTACGAATGAAACGAAACACACCTTCAATACCCTGTGTATCCCAGGGTTTGGATTGTTCGAGCGGACCGAGAAACATTTCATATAAGCGAAGGGTATCAGCGCCGTATTTCTCAATGAGTTCATCAGGATTCTGTACATTATACTTCGATTTTGACATCTTTTCTACTTCCCAGTCACAAACATATTTTCCATCCTCGAGTATGAAGCGTGAGTTGGCGAGGTGAGGTTGCCAGTTTTTGAATCCCTCAGTATCAAGTATATCATTGTGAACCAAGCTGATATCAGTATGTATCGGATCAGTAAAGTATTCACGTCCTGGAATATTTTTCGACACGAACACATTACCCGGTTTCACGACTTCTTTTTCCTCAAAAACCGGAACATCACCACCATTGATCAAGTTTATTATTTTATGAATGATTCCTGCGAAATCATCAACAAATTCATGGATCGGTATCAATAACAGACGATAGCCTTTCTCGTGGCTGTACTCAATATAATAATCAGTAAGTTTTTCGTGAGAACCTAAGGATTTCACTTCGATGATCAACTTAATCTCTTCACTATAGAAGTCAAATTTACGGCGACCATCTCTGAAATCCTGCGTAAATGAAACACCCAATTTCTTGTCTTTGAGTTGCTCCCAAAGCATAAATTCGGCCATTTTTTCTAAGTTGGCACGATAAACCATGCTCGATCTTCCCTGAATCATCCCCTGGTTAATCAGTTTTTTAAAGGGTTCCTGTTTCACTGCCATACCAATATCATACAGGAACATATTCCAAACCCTGGCATAAATCAAATGGCCGGTAGCATGTTCGGCTCCACCGATATATAAATCGACATTTTCCCAATAATTCACTGCCTCTTTCGAGAAATATTCAGATTTATTTTGCGGATCCATATACCTGAGGTAATATCCACTTGAACCTGCAAAACCCGGCATGGTATTCGTTTCCACCGGGTATCCCTCGTTGGTGATCCAGTTTTTTGCACGGGCAAGCGGTGGTTCACCGCTTTCGGTCGGGAGATACGCGTCAACTGACGGTAACTCGAGTGGGAGTATCTTTTCTTCCATGGCATAGGGTGTCCCATCGACATAATACATCGGGAAGGGTTCACCCCAGTAACGTTGTCTGCTGAAAATGGCATCGCGAAGCCTGAAGTTGATTTTACCGGAACCGATTTTCCTGTCTTCAGCCTCAGACACAATCGACGAAATGGCTTGTTTGACTTCCATTCCGTTAAATTTCCCTGAGTTTATCAATACTCCTTCTTTGGCATCGTACGATTCTTCCCAGCCTGTTGGATCTGTTGGTTCTTTTCCGGCCTGGCCAATCACCTGTATGACAAGGAGTTTAAAATAACGTGCAAATGCAAAATCGCGACTGTCATGTGCCGGAACGGCCATGATGGCACCGGTTCCATAACCCATAAGCACATAATCGGCAATCCAGACCGGGATCTCTTTATTGGTGAACGGATTGATTGCATAGGCGCCGGTGAATGCCCCACTTACCTTCTTCACCTCAGACATACGTTCGCGCTCCGATCGGTTTTTTGTCTTGCGTATATAGCTGTCAACTTCCTGCTTTTGTTCAGCAGAAGTGATATGTTGCACCAGCTCATGTTCAGGTGCCAAAACCATGAAAGTTGCTCCAAAAATGGTATCAGGACGTGTAGTAAATACCTCGATTTTCTCCTTTTTCCCGACCACGTCAAAATGTAATGACCCTCCGACTGACTTGCCGATCCAATTTCGTTGTATGTCTTTCAACGATTCCGACCATTCGAGTGTGTCTAAACCAGCGAGCAGGCGATCAGCATATGCTGTAATACGCAACGACCATTGTTTCATTAACTTACGTTCGACAGCATGGCCGCCCCTTACCGAGAGTCCTTCGCTAACCTCATCGTTGGCAAGAAC
>JABFQW010000073.1 GCA_013141455.1 Bacteroidales bacterium | reverse complement strand
CATTTTCATGAAACGGTTTCTTGTAGTCGGGGCAGTAGGATTCGCTGACGAGACGACCCTCCAGATCTAAATCGGGATACACTAACTATATATTGGCATACGCTAACAAGAAAAAAACCGTCTCATTTTCATGAAACGGTTTCTTGTAGTCACTTCAGAATGAAACAAAACCTAAAGACCCTCCCGATCAAAAATCGGGATACGCTAACAAAAAAAGCCGTCTCATTTTCATGAAACGGCTTTTGTAAGTCGGGGCAGTAGGATTCGAACCTACGACCCCCTGCTCCCAAAGCAGGTACGCTAACCGGACTGCGCTATGCCCCGAATATTGGCGGAGAAGGGGGGATTCGAACCCCCGGTACCCTTTCGAGTACGACAGTTTAGCAAACTGTTGGTTTCAGCCACTCACCCACCTCTCCTTATGCTTATGAACTTCTCAATTTTACTACTTACAGGTGTAAGGCTGTTCAATTGGAGGTGCAAAATTAAAGATTTATCTCATCTATGCAAATAATTTAATAAAAATCTTCCTCCTGAAATAGTTTCTTTCTGGGTATGACCATTATTCATTTCATAATGTACAGATAAATAACCATATAGGTCACAATTGATATTTCTCAAACTATCGAATTAATATAAAGTTAACATGAATTAACCTGCTGTTTCAAGGCATTTAATACCTTTGCCGACTGAGAAATGAGATTAAAAAAGCTTTTACCCTACCTTATTGCTTTTGCGCTGATTATAGCAGGATATTTCCTGACGAGTATCGTGTTTCCGAAAAACCTGAACCGATACCCCGGGCTTGTTCTGATTATACTCCTTGAACTATATCTGTGGTCATTCATTAAAAAGAAGATTTTTATTTACCATCTTTGGGTTCGTATATCACTTATCCTCCTTTATTGGCTTCCACTTTTCGCATTAGGATTCAGTACTTTTGTAGCTGTTTATATTCCTACCACCGCCTGGAATGTTACCTTCACCATATACCTTTTCGGTTTTATCTTCGTTTTTTACCTCGCTAAACTTATTCCGGGGCTGATTTTATTATCCTATAAATTAGTCAGTAGTTTTCGCCGCCTTGTTGAATTATTATTTGGAAAAAGAAAGACGGAACATGTCACAAGTGCCGCCCGCATGAGCCGGGCACGGTTTATTGAGAATATGGCTTATGTCAGCGGCGGAATTGTATTGGGGAGTTTAATCACAGGTATGTTTAAATGGGTGCACGATTTCAGAATATTTCGTCACAATATTCCGATAAGTACGTTGCCTTCAGTTTTTGATGGATTTAAAATCATTCAGATTTCTGATTTACATCTTGGTTCCTGGCCAACTTTAGATCCTTTACAGGAAGCTATTGATATCATAAATGCTGAAGAAGCTGACCTGGTAGTCTTCACGGGTGACCTTGTGAATTATGCAACTGATGAAGCATTTCGGTTTAGTGAAGTGCTGTCTGGTATCAGGGCAAAGCATGGTGTATTGGCTATACTTGGAAACCATGATTATGGCGATTATACCAATTGGCCAACTGTTGGAGATAAAAAGAAGAATATGGAAGATTTATACCGGTTTTATGACGAAATCGGTTGGAATCTTCTTCGCAACGAGCATATAATTATAGAAAATGAAGGCGAAAAAATTGGTATTATCGGTGTGGAAAACTGGGGCAGCAATCCACGTTTCCCGCAGCTTGGTAATATTGTTAGCGCCGAAAAAGGAATTGAGAAAGTTTCTGCAAAGATTTTATTATCTCATGACCCAAGTCATTGGAAATCTGTCGTTTTAAAACAACATCATGATATTGATCTCATGATGGCCGGACATACCCATGGTTTTCAGTTTGGCATCGAAATTCCGGGGATAAAGTGGAGCCCGGCCCAATATATTTATAATGAATGGGCCGGATTATATACTGACCCTTTAACAAATCAGAAACTTTATGTAAACCGCGGGATCGGTTCAATTGGATATCCCGGCCGAATCGGAATTTTACCAGAAATAACGGTATTAACCTTAAAATCAACTATTTAAAATGAAAAAATTTCTATTAACTTTTCTGTTAACCGGCTTTGTCTCGGTTTCATTGCTCCAGGCTTCAAATACCGGTAATCCTGAAAAACCAAAAAATGTTATTTTGCTTATTGGCGATGGGATGGGATTTGCTCAAGTTCAATCAGCGATACTGATGTCGGAAACGCCATCGAATTTCCTGCGTTTCCCCGTTACAGGGATCAGCCGAACCCAGGCTTCTGACAAAGTTATTACCGATTCTGGAGCCGGTGGAACTGCCCTTGCCTGTGGAAAAAAGACTCGTAACGGCATGATCGGCATGTCACCCGACAGTTTGGAAATGCCCAGCCTGATTGATATTTTCTCTTCTTTGGGGAAAGCAACGGGCGTCGTGACCAGCTGTGCGCTCACCCATGCTACGCCTGCCGATTTTCTGGCCCATGATATTTCACGCAAAAACCTCGAAGCCATTGCCGAAGACATCACCAAAAGTCCTGTGGATGTTTTAATCGGAGGTGGATTGAACAATTTTATTAAAAGAACTGATGGTAAAGACCTTACTTCAGTCATGAAAGCAAACGGGATGGAAGTATTCACCTGTTTACGCGACGTGGAAGGTAAGACTGGCAGATTTGTTGTATTTACCGCCGATGAACATCCTGTTCAGGCAAACCAGGGCAGGGGAGAAGAGCTTGCTGTTTCGGTAAAGGCAGCCATTGACGCGCTCTCGAAAGATAATGAAGGCTTTTTTTTGATGGTTGAAGGTTCACAAATCGATTGGGCTTGCCATAGTAATGACTCAGCCTATCTGGCTGCCGAAATGCGCGATTTTGATCAGGTGTTGGGTGAAGTACTTGATTTTGCTGCAAAGGACAGAAACACGCTTGTGGTTGTAACAGCAGACCATGAAACAGGCGGCTTTACGTTGCCTGGACTTACCGAAGGAAGTAAAACGGGCGTGCGTTATGCCTTTTCGACTGGCGATCACACCGCTTGTTTTGTACCGGTTTTTGCTTTCGGACCATCGTCAGAATATTTCACGGGTCTTTACCAGAATATCGACATCTTTAGTAAGATATTGTTTTCGACGAATATTGCTCGTTAAAAAGAAATAATTATAGAACACGTGTAAATTAATCCAAAGACTGTTTACCGGATGATGTAAATAAAAAAAGAGACCCTTGATAAGGTCTCTTTTTTATTGTGTGATCCGTTCGGGATTCGAACCCGAGACCCTTTGCTTAAAAGGCAAATGCTCTACCAGCTGAGCTAACGAATCATCAAAACGAGGTGCAAAAGTACTGTTATATTCAATATATCCAACAAAAAAAGTGATTTTTTTAGGCTAATCAAGTATTCCTTTTCCCTGTCGGGTAATAACTATTTCATTTCCAGTGCAATTAACCACCGTACTCGCCTGATTGCCTCCAAAACCTCCGTCAACAACGATATCCACCTTGTCTTTGAATTTCTCATAAATAATTTCAGGGTCAGTGGTATATTCGATAATCTTATCATCATCAAGTATTGAGGTTGTCATGAGTGGGTGACCAAGCTCCTGAACGATTGCCTGTATGATTCGTTCATCAGGGATTCTTATACCGACTGTTTTTTTCTTACTCTGGAAAAGTTTGGGGATATTATTATTTGCCTCCAAAATAAAAGTAAATGGTCCGGGCAGGTTTCGTTTCATCATCTTAAATACTTCACCCGAAATCGGACGGGTGAAATCGGACAACATGCTCAGGTTATTGAATATGAAAGAAAAGTTTGCCTTTTCTTTTTTGATGCCTTTGATCTGTGCAATACGATCAACCGCCTTCGATTGGTTGATGCTGCAACCCATCCCATAAACCGTATCTGTAGGAAAAATAACCAATCCGCCCTGGTTCAGGCAATCAACAATGGTTTGAATTTGACGGGGTGAAATGTTTTCAGGGTAAATCTTAAGCAACATTGTCCTTTGTATTAATTTTTGCTAAGATATTGAAATTTTCAAAATAGGCACAAAAAATGGGTAAGCTACTTATATCGCACCGCTCAACCATCTACCCTTGCTTCCTTCCGGACCTGGTGGAATTCGATAGGAGCTGGTCGTATAAGACTTACCCGATGCAAAAGTACACTTTTTCTGGCTCGCTCCAAATCCATGATGAAAATTAGTTTCAACTTTGTACGAGGCACTAACTTCGATTAAGTAAAAACCGAATAAAATGGTAGCATACAATTTTTTGCCAGTAATAGCAAAACCTGCTTTTTTGAGTTTGAAAGATTCTCATGATTCAATGGTCTCAGTAGGTTGAACATTAAAATGCCTGATTTGGGCCAAATACAATATCCTGTTATATTGCATTCGTATCGTTTGATTTCATAAGTTTGCATCAGGTCAGTAAAATTTTAGCGGAGTTATGCATAAATTATGGCATTTTTGGTTGGTTGGAACCCTTACCGGATTGTTCTCCGGTCTAATCATGCTTGTGCTATATTTTAGTGTGAATTATCTTGCAAATAATTATTTTTCAGTATATTACATTTTTATTTATTTTTTTCCGCTGTTCTCACTCTGGATAGCATGTTATATTCTCCGGCATTTTTTCGGGTTGGGTGTACTTCGTTTTAAACACGCCTTCCGATTGTCATTGTTGACCTCCTTTTTTTCTGCCATTGTTTTTTCGATAGGGATGTATTTCGTATATACCTATCTGAATCAACCTTCAACCGGCGCACGATCAACCCTGATTGAATCGGAATATCAGCTTGGCCGTCAGGGATTAAGCTTTGAAGAAATCGAGGATAAGAAGGAGCAATTGCAACAGTTTCTTTCGCCATTTTCGATTGCTTTTATGTACTTCCTGTTGAATATTGTTTTAACTCCATTTTTTGCACTGATAATTGCTATTTTTGCAAGAAGAAAAAATCGATTTATTGAATAAGTTATTAACCCTTAATAAATAAAGCTATGATTCCATTTCAGAAACCCGTGAAATTCGGCCTGATCACCGGATTTGCCTTGATTATTTATACTGTACTTCTTTATGTACTTGATGTAGATCTTTTCAGTATCGCATTCTCGCTTATTAATGGTCTGCTGACTCTTGGCATTATGATTGTTATGGCTGTGCTCGGAGTGAATAAATTGAGAGACGAAGACCTCGGAAAAAAAATTACCTATCTTCAGGCAGCCCTCGGAACATTCGCTATTTTATTGATTTCAATGTATTTAAATGGTGTTTTCAGTTATCTGCTCAATGGTATAATTGATCCGGAATATATGCCAAATAAGATTGATAGCGCCATTGCAGCATACGAAGAAAGCAATATTCCTGAAGCGCAAATGAATGAAATAGCAATAAAATTTGAGGAAGCCAAAGATGCTACAGGCAACTTTGTAAAATCATTATGGATTTCACCGCTCGCATCAGCAATCATAGGCGCAATTATCGCATTATTTATCAAAAAAGACAAAACCGAACAAATTCCGGTTTAAATCAAATATGGATTTATCTATTGTTATTCCGCTGTTAAACGAGGAGGGATCACTTCCTGAGTTAACAAAGTGGATCATTGAAGTAGTTGAAAAAGAAGGATTCAGCTACGAAATACTTTTTGTTGATGACGGATCAACAGACGATTCATGGAGCGTTATTCAGTCATTTGCCGACAAATTTCCGTCGGTTAAAGGAATCAGGTTCAGACGAAATTACGGTAAATCGGCCGCACTCAACGAAGGTTTCAGGGCATCGCAGGGTCGTGTTGTTATCACCATGGATGCCGATATGCAGGATAGTCCGGATGAGATTCCCGAACTTTACAACATGATCGCTTTTCAAAATTACGACCTTGTTTCGGGCTGGAAGAAAACACGTCACGACCCTATTTCCAAAACTGTCCCATCGAAATTTTTTAATTGGTTTACAAGCAAAATATCTCATATCAAACTGCATGATTTTAATTGCGGATTGAAAGCCTATAAATCGGAACTTATCAAAAATATTGAAGTGCATGGCGAGATGCACCGGTATATACCTGTTATAGCAAAATGGGGTGGTTTTGTGAAAATTGGCGAGAAGGTAGTAAACCATCGTGAAAGGAAATATGGCGTTACGAAATATGGCATGAGCCGGTTCATTAAAGGATTTCTCGATTTGCTATCGATTACTTTCATTTCGAAATTTGGTAAGCGGCCGATGCATCTTTTTGGGACGTTGGGTACGATACTTTTTGGAATAGGATTCGTGATTGCCGCATATTTAACCTATGCCAAGTTTATGCTTTCAGAATATAAAATGACCGATCGCCCCTTATTTTATGCGGGATTGTTGGCCATGATTGTTGGTACTCAATTATTTATGACGGGTTTTTTAGCGGAGATGGTTTCGCTTGGCAACCGTGACCGCAACAGCGGATATGCAGTTTCAGAAACAATTAATTAAATCATATATTTTTTAAACTTATAGTAATGAAGATACATTTGGTGTCGGGTGGTTGTGGTTTTGTAGGCCGCAATATGGTTAAGAGATTATTAAGCACTACAAAAGATAAGGTATTTATGGTGGATGACCTGTCAATTGGCCGTCATCCTTCGGATTGGCTCGACAATTTTGAATCGAAGATGTTAAATGATCTTGAGCTTATCGGCAGCGACGAACGTCTGTATTTCTGGAAAGGTGATTTCAGAAACCTATTATTCTATATGCGCGAAAATCCACGCTATATTCAGGATAAGTACGGAATCGAATTTGAAAGGTTCAGCGATGTTTTTCATTTTGCTGCCATTGTAGGAGGCAGGTTGAAAATAGATGGTGATCCGATGATCGTTGCCCTCGATTTATCGATTGATGCTGAGTTCTTTTACTGGCTAACCCAGCATAAACCAGCACGGGTGTTGTATCCAAGTTCGAGTGCAGCCTATCCGATCAGCTTACAAACAACAACAGATGCTATTGCATTGAGTGAGGGTGACATTGATTTCAACAAAAACCTTGGAACACCAGATATGACCTACGGTTGGTCGAAACTTACAGGCGAATTTCTGGCTAAGATTGCTGCGAAATATTATGGAATAAAAATTGCTTGTATCCGTCCATTTTCAGGATATGGTGAAGATCAGGAACTGGCATATCCGGTGCCTGCCATTGCTGCAAGGGCCGCCGGAAAGGAAAACCCATTCGAAGTTTGGGGAACAGGCAAACAGGGACGCGATTTTGTTCATATTGACGATGTAATCGATTTCATTTTTATCCTGTTAGACAGGGTGTCTGATGGATCAGCTTACAATATCGGTTCCGGAAAACTTACCTCATTTCTCGATCTGATAGAAGTATTCGGAGAGATTGCTGGCTATGAACCAACGGTTAAACCATTGCTTGATAAACCGGTAGGTGTTCATTCACGTTATGCAAATATGCAATTGGTAACTGACACGTTTGGTTGGAAACCAAAGATTTCGATAAAAGAAGGTATGACCAGGGTGTATAATAAGCAACTTGAAAGGATTAAAAACGAAGCGAAGTAAAAAGTATTATACAATTGTTTTGCGCAAGCAAAAGATTTAAATATTTAGATTTCGCCTTTAAACTTTCTACTTTAAACTTTAGCCTTTATCCTTATTATGAAAAAGATAGTTTGTTTTGGACCTGGCCCGCATTTTAAGGGAGGAATTGCCAATTATAATACTTCATTAGCCAAAGCTTTTGATAAAATTGATGAAACTGAAGTATCAATTGTTTCCTGGACGCAGCAATATCCGGCAATTATTCCCCGTGATTTCCTCGATCGTAAAAGTAAGGAAGACCAGTTGGAAGGAACGGGTATCAAAGTTCATTATATAACGAACTACAATAATCCGGCAACCTGGAATGCAACAGCGAAACTGATACAATCACTTGAACCTGATATTGTTGTATTTCAATGGGCGATCGCAGTCCAGGGAATTCCACTCGGATTTATTGCCCGCAAATTATCGAAAAACAAACGAATAAAAGTTGTTTTCGATCTTCATTTTGTGATTCAAAAGGAGGGAAGCGCTCTCGATAACCGCTTCACAAAATTTGGTATCAAATGGGCCTGTGCCTACGTGGTTCATGCAAGACAAACTGCTGAACAATTACAGATTTTGTTTCCTGATCAACGTTTTACCATCACGAAACACATTGATAATCTCAACGTAAACGATGGTACACCGGTTATTCAATTGTATCATCCTGTGTATGATATGTTTAAACCTGACCCTCTTTTTGATAAAGAGAAAATGAAAAAGGATCTTGGGTTAAAAAAGCATGTATTTCTTTTCTTTGGTTTTATACGTAAATATAAGGGTTTACATCAGGCTATCGAGGCATTTGCTCAATTGAATAAAGAACGGGACGATGTGAGTTTGTTGGTTGTTGGGGAGTCGTTTTGGCAAACATTGGATGAAAAAAAAATATCAACACGCATAAAAAATAAATTGTTCGGACTGGCAAAAACAATCTTCCTTAAAAAACAGGATGATGAACGAAATTACCGGCCACTTGACCTGATCGATCAGTTGAAGCTGAAGGATTCAGTAGTTGTTGTAAACGAATTTGTTCCAAATGAAGACGTGCATACGTATTTTCAGGTTAGTGATAACCTGATATTGTTTTATCTCACAGCAACGCCGTCGGGTGTCGAATCGATCGGTTATAATTTTTCGATGCCAATGCTTGCAACAAAAGTCGGACATTTTACCGATACTGTTAAAGATGGCTTCAATGGCTATCTGGCCGAAGATCAGGACGTTCAGTCGATGAAACAGGTTATGGAAAAAGCAATAGAAAGTCCGATTAATCGTGTGTCAGTTGCTGAAACTACACGCGAGATGAGCTGGGCAAACTACGCGAAAAGTATTATGGGATTGCTAAAGTAACGGCTATGCTAAAATAAGAAAGCTGCTATCGGACAACCCGGTAGCAGCTATTTTTTTATCACTTTTTAATAATCATCATCGTCATCAAAATCATCAAAACTTTCAAAGTCATCATCAGTTATAGCGCTAATATCATCATTCTCCCAATCGAGCTCTTCCTCATTGAAATTTTCAGGTTCAAGATCATTCACTTCTTCAACTTCGTCAAAGAATGAATCCAACTCATCATCGTTTAAATCATCAGTATCATCCAAAACAGGACTTGCTGCCTGAAGATTCAGATTCCTTAGTTCTTTCATAACATCAGGAGAAACGTAAAACTCATCATAATTGTTGAAACAAAAATCGATGTACTTTGGATCTTTTTCAAAAACTTCCTGTAAAGTTTTTCCCTCGTATTTTCCAAATGAGAACTCCGATTCAACATCATAAAATTTCATAAAACAATATTTGTGTTAATGATTAATGTAAAAGTAATAGATTTTAAAATAATGTCAACTTTTTTTTAATATTTGTTAATTATTAGTTATCAGATGTTTATATTCATTTTTTAAAGATAAAGTAAACAGCCATCACTAAAAAAACGAATCCGATTAAGTGGTTAAGCCTAAAAGTTTCGTTTTTGAAAACAAGCAGCGAAAATACAACAAATACCAATAATGTTATCACCTCCTGTAAAACTTTCAATTGAACCAGACTATATGGTCCTCCGTTTCCGGCATAACCAATCCTATTCGCCGGCACCTGAAACATATATTCGAACAAAGCTATCGACCAACTGATAATGACAATTAAAAACAAGCCAATTGTATCAAAACCTTTCATTTCCTTGAATTTCAAATGCCCATACCATGCGAAAGTCATAAAAATATTCGACATCACCAGCAAACCAATGGTGGTAAGATTTTTCATCAAGATCAAAATTTGCCGCAAATATCCACTTATTTTTAGTTTTATAACACCTAATTAAAAAAAAATCTCAAGTCGTTGCTTTTGAGCAATATGCATATTAATCATAAAATCGATAAAGCACATATTTAGGATTATCGCAGTATTTTACCATTCAAAAAAAACAGGATTGAGAATAAGATAAGAAGCATATAAAAATTAATGCTATTTTTGCGGCTGAAAACTGATACCCAATGACCATCATCGAAATTGTAAGTGATTCAATATCAGTACACAAAATGATTCTTGCTGACAAAATTCTTTTAGAAAGAATTCAAATAGCAGCAGATGTTTGTGTGAAATCGCTGCAAAATGACGGTAAAATTCTTTTGTGTGGGAATGGTGGCAGCGCTTCAGATGCCCAACATATTGCCGCTGAATTATCAGGAAGGTTTAATTATGACCGTCCACCGCTTTACGCTGAAGCACTCCATGTAAACACTTCTTATTTGACAGCTGTGGCCAATGATTATCATTTTGATCAGGTTTACAGCAGGATGGTTTTAGCTGCCGGTCGTAAAGATGATGTATTCATTGGTATCAGCACATCGGGAAATTCGGCCAATGTTGTGAATGCCCTTGAAACTGCAAAAAAAATTGGCATGAAAACCATTGCATTTACTGGTTCAGGCGGCGGAAAGCTAAGCTCAAGTGAAATTCTATTGAATGTTCCAAGCACGAACACAGCACGGATACAGGAAATCCATATTTTGATCGGCCATATTATTTGTGAATTAATCGAAAAAACTCTCTTTCCAAAGGATGAAGGACTTTAAGCAATTTGTTAATGCCCTGTCGAACGACTGGACACTATTTCTCGACAGAGATGGTGTGATTAACAAACGGCTTCCAAATGAATATGTTAAGACTATTCATGATTTTGAATTTATCGAAGGTGTTACCGAAAGTTTACAGATTCTTACCAACTTCTTCAACAGAATTATCGTTGTAACCAACCAACAGGGTATTGGAAAAAAACTGATGACTGTCGAAATGCTTGAGGATATCCATAATCAAATGATTACTATGATAGTTCAGGCCGGAGGAAATATCGATAAAATATATTTTTGTCCAAGTCTTGATTCCGAGCCGGCAAATTGCAGAAAACCGGGAAATAGTATGGCCTTTCAGGCAAAATATGATTTCCCGGAAATTGAATTTTCGAAATCCGTCATGATTGGCGATTCCCATTCTGACATCGAATTTGGTAGCAGACTCGGGATGACCACAATATTCATTGGAAACCATGATGTTCCATCGCATTCTGACTTTGTTTTTGATTCCTTATATGAACTGGCAATTAATATTGTAAAGGAATCGGACTATATAAGGAAGAAAGGAGAAGTATGCTGAACACTACAATCATCCTTTCGGTATTCGTGGTTTACACAGCTTTTATATTTTTGGTAACATATATTACATCACGTAAGGCTAACAACGAGAGCTATTTCATCGGGAATCGCCGTTCGTTGTGGTATGTGGTTGCATATGGAATGATCGGGGCTTCATTATCCGGGGTAACATTTATGTCGGTACCTGGTTGGGTTGGCGAAACAGGTTTTTCGTATTTCATGGTGGTGGTTGGTTATTGGTTAGGTTATCTGGTGATTTCTTTCGTATTATTACCCTTATACTATAAATTAAACCTGACCTCGATTTATAGCTACCTTGGTGGACGTTTTGGTTTTACCAGTTATAAAACAGGTTCATTATTGTTTATCGTTTCAAGACTCATAGGCGCCTCACTTCGTATGTTTCTCGTTGTAAACGTATTACAGATTTTTCTGTTTAAAGACCTTGGGGTTCCTTTCTTTGTAACAGCCTCCATTTTTATATTACTCGTCTTACTTTACACTTTTCAGGGTGGAATAAAAACGATTGTATGGACAGATACGTTACAAACAACTTTCATGCTTGTTGCTGTCGTGATGACGATTGTGATCATCGCTAACCGCATGGGGCTTGGCCTTGGCGAGTTGTTCACGAAGGTGATGGATTCTGACTATAGTAATTTAATAGTAACTGATTTCAGTGCAAGAAATCACTGGCTCAAACAGATCCTCAGCGGTGCATTCATCACCATCACCATGACCGGACTTGACCAGGAAATGATGCAAAAAAACCTGAGTTGCCGTAATTTGCGTGATGCCCAAAAAAACATGCTTTCATTCAGCGTGGTACTGGTATTTGTAAACATGATTTTTTTATTTCTGGGAGCCACACTATTTATTTATGCAAATGAAAGTGGTATAACAATTCCCGAACTGAAAGATGATTTATTTGCTACCATTTCGTTGCAATATCTTACGCCATTGGCTGGAATAGTTTTTCTGGTTGGACTAATATCAGCCGCGTATCCAAGTGCAGATGGGGCTATTACTTCGTTAACGACTTCCTTTTCGATCGATATAGTTGGAATAAACAATAGTCCCTGGTCGGAACAACATAAAAAGAGAATCAGGTTAATCGTTCATTTTTCTTTTGCAGTTGTGCTTCTCTTACTCATTGGTATGTTTAGTATTATCAACGATAGGAGTGTGATCGATAAACTTTTTACCATTGCTGGATATACCTATGGACCATTGTTAGGGCTATTTGCATTCGGCCTGTTCAGTAAAAAAGGGATAAAAGATAAATTCGTACCGGTTATTGCATTGACTGCGCCGGTCATATGCTATATCATCAGTTCGCAATCACAAGTATGGTTCAATGGTTATAAATTCGGATTCGAGTTGTTAATATTGAATGGACTGCTTATGTATCTCGGGCTATGGTTTATTCGTAATCCTAATACCACAATAACTTAACAACATGAGTAATATGGAAAATTTCAGATTTACAGCACTATCACAAACACTTGATCGTCAAGTTGTTCCGGTGGATTATCCATCATTGAAAATCTCTGATTATTATGGATCAATGGTTTTCAACGCAACAGTAATGCGTGAATATCTCACCAAGGAGGCTTTTCAGAGTGTACAACTTGCCATCGATAAAGGAGAAAAAATCGACAGAAAAGTTGCTGATCAGGTAGCTTCAGCAGTAAAAGCCTGGGCAATGAATAAAGGTGCGACACATTATACGCACTGGTTTCACCCGTTAACCGGAACAACTGCCGAAAAACACGATGCATTCGTAAATCCTACTTCAGGAGGAAAAGCAATTGAAGAATTTCAGGGCAATGAGTTGATTCAGCAGGAACCTGATGCATCTTCATTTCCAAGCGGTGGAATACGTAACACTTTCGAAGCTCGCGGATATACAGCATGGGATCCTACATCACCGGCATTTATCATCGATAAAACCTTATGTATTCCAACCATATTCGTTTCATATACCGGTGAATCGCTCGATTACAAAACACCACTTTTAAAATCTATTGATGCCATCGATCATGCAGCGGTCAAAGTATGTCAGTTGTTTAACAGCGATATAACAAAGGTTTATCCAACATTGGGTTGGGAACAGGAATATTTCTTAGTCGATTCAGCCTTATTTGCTGCCCGCCCTGACCTTGTATTGACCGGCAGAACTGTCTTCGGTCATCTATCGGCCAAAGATCAGCAGTTACACGATCATTATTTCGGCACTATTCACAGTCGTGCAAGGGCTTTTATGCGTGATCTGGAGATAGAATCGCATAAATTAGGAATCCCTTTAAAAACAAGACATAATGAGGTAGCGCCGAGTCAGTTTGAATGTGCCCCGGTTTATGAAGAGGTGAATGTAGCTGTTGACCATAACCAATTGCTTATGCACTTGTTGGATACGGTTAGCCGTAAACATCATTTCAAAGTGTTACTGCACGAGAAACCTTACGAAAGTGTAAACGGAAGCGGGAAACACAACAACTGGTCGTTAGCTACAAACACAGGGATCAATTTACTTGCACCTGGAAAAACACCTATCGATAACCTGCGGTTTATCAGTGTTCTGGTTAACATTTTAAAAGCGTTGCATACCTATGAAGAATTGGTCCGTGCGAGTATAGCATCTGCATCGAATGACCTTCGATTGGGTGGTAACGAAGCGCCTCCAGCCATCATTTCGGCATTTATCGGCGAACAATTAACTGCAACACTCGATGCTATCGAAAAAATGCCAAATCACAAAGGCATGAAAAGTGAATCGGAAAAAGAGGTGTTAAAGGGTGTTCCAAAAATTCCTGAAATATTATTGGACAATACCGACCGAAACCGTACTTCTCCTTTCGCTTTTACCGGGAATAAATTCGAATTTAGAGCCGTTGGATCAATGGCCAATTCGGCGAAACCGATGTTCGTACTCAATACCATCGTTGCCGAACAATTCGGTCACTTTTATACCGAGGTGATGGCGCTCATGGATAAAAAAATCGAAAAAGAAGACGCCATTTTTACCGTAATCAAAAAGTATATTAAAGAGTCGAAACCAATTCGTTTCGAAGGAAACAGTTACAGTGAAGAATGGAAGAAAGAAGCCGCCAAAAGAGGTTTATCGAACCATGCCACAACGCCGGATGCAATCAAGGCTTTCATCTCACCTAAAGTAATTGCGCTTTTCGAAAAGAACAATGTACTTACCAAACGTGAACTCGAAGCCAGACACGAAATTCAACTCGATAAATATGCACGCAAAGTGCAAATTGAATCGCGTATGGTAGGCGATTTGTCTATCAATCATATCATTCCGACCTCGATACTGTATCAAAACACCCTCATTGAAAATGCACGGGGATTGAAAGATGTGCTGGATCAGAAAACCTATGTGAAATTAAGCCGGAATCAGGTTCAGACAATCAAGGAAATATCAGAACATATTTCTGAAATTCGAAATTTCGTTGAACTAATGACCGAAGAACGGAAAATTGCAAACAGATTGGAATCGGAAGAGGAAAAAGCCCAGGCATATTGCAACAAAGTAAAACCATATTTCGATGAAATCAGATACCATGTTGATAAACTCGAGATGGTAATTGATGACAGATTGTGGCCACTTCCTAAATACCGTGAGTTAATGTTTATTAAGTAATAAATTGATTTCTTGTTATTTATAAAAAAGAGGACGTACTATCGTCCTCTTTTTTTATTTCATGAACCTTATGTTATGGTAATAGTAGCGACTCTAAATTCAATCCTGCCAAAACATGAGTTTCTGATTTATCACCGAAAAAACAAGCCAACGATAAATGTATTCTGATCTTTTTACCATACTTTTGTAGTAATGTTTTGTATCAAATTTGAACTCAATCAGTTATATGGATAAAATGAAAAGATTCGTTATAAAAATTTCGTCCCTGTTAATTTTAACAGTCTGTATATTTCAATCGGAACAAATAAATGCTCAGATAATCGTTTCTCCTTCAGGTTCCTCAGGAATTAATTCAGAATCAGCCGGATTTTACTATTCTTTGCCTCGTAATCTGATCAAAGTAGATTTTATTATCGAGAAAAACAAATGCTACAAGGGACCCTACAGTGAATTCGCTCCAAAAATTCTGGGGATTGATGATGTCATTACCAAAGATGAAACCAAATATTCATTGGTCGATGTTATCGTTTCAAGCCTCACGGAACCTGATCCGGAAGCAACTTTTTTTGTCGAATTTGATGAAAAAGCTTCAAAGGAAGATAAAAGCCTGATTTTTAATTTACAGGCCGATGGAATAATTTTAAGTGCGAACGATAGTGAATCAAAAGGTGAACAAAAAACTTCCTTTACAAGTAAAACACTTGTTAATGGTAACGATACCAAGGAGTTTCAATATTATGCCGAAAGCAATCTGTATCAAAAAGTGGACACAATAATCCGCAAAATCACCATTGATACGACCATCATCCGGAGAAATTTGCTTCAATCAACCTGGGTTGACCGCAGTCCTGAACAAAAAGCAAGGGCAGCAGCTGATTATATTCATAAAATCCGTGAAAGTCGTTTCAATCTGATAAGTGGTTATCAGGAGATAAATTATGGTAGCAGTATTTCATTTATGGATGAAAAACTTTCAGATATGGAGGACGAGTATCTGAGTCTCTTTGTTGGAAAACAGATTAAAACCCTCGAAGAAAAAAGTATTGAATATTTGCCCACGAAAGAAAATACCGGTTTGCAACTGCTTGCCCGATTCAGCGAATCAAGTGGAATATCTGGAATAGAATCGAAAGCCGAGCCCGTTCAAATCGAAATTTCGTTAGTCGGAAATTCAAATCCGATAGCAAACCGTAATTCGGGAAAAAATAAGATAGTAAATAACCTTTACAGTCGTGTACCGGAATATGTCAATGTAAAAGTTATATATAAAGGTGCGGTTATTACCGAAGAAAAATTGTTAATCAGTCAGTTAGGCTATATTTCGGTCGTTCCGATAAGCAAGACACGATTGATTTTTGATGCAAATACCGGTATGGTGACCACCGTGAAACGCGACTGATTCAGGCAATTGCCTCCTTAATCCTGACAAGCTTTTCGAGCAATGCCTCCAAATAATCAAGACGAAGCATATTCGCACCATCAGATAAGGCAATGGCCGGATTAGGATGTGTTTCCAGAAAAATTCCATCTGATCCACTCGCGATGGCCGCTTTGGCAATCAATCCAATTAATTCAGGTTTACCTCCGGTGACGCCCGATTCCTGATTTGGTTGTTGAAGCGAATGCGTGATATCCATGATTACCGGAACGCCAATCTCCTTCATATCTGCAATATTTCTGAAATCGACCACCATATCTTTATAACCAAACATATTGCCCCGTTCGGTTAGCATAACATGTTCATTTCCTGACTGTTTTACCTTGTCAACTGCAAAACGCATGGCCTTTCCCGATAGAAACTGCCCTTTTTTGATGTTGACAATTTTACCGGTTTTGGCAGCAGCAACAAGCAATTCCGTTTGACGGCAAAGAAAAGCCGGTATCTGCAAAACATCAACATATTCAGCTGCAAGTGCTGCTTCTTCAACGGCATGAATATCGGTAACAACCGGAATTTGAAACTGTTGCCCAACTGCTTTCAGGATTTTCAGCGCCTTTTCGTCTCCAATTCCGGAAAATGAATCTAATCGGGAACGGTTCGCTTTTTTGTATGAGCCTTTGAAGATAAGCGGAAGGTCGAATTGTAACGACAAACTAACTAACTTTTCGGCTATTTCGAATGGATTCTGATCATTCTC
>JABFQW010000036.1 GCA_013141455.1 Bacteroidales bacterium | reverse complement strand
ATTGTATTAAATCCTTTTTTTGATAATTCATACGAAAAAGCTTTACCAAGCCCTCCTGCTGCCCCTGTAATTATTGCAAAACTATCCATTATTTATTTTTTGATTATTAACGCTATAGATGTCTTTTGTATTGTTGGTAACTCAGATAATGCGACAACAAACCATTACAAATTGTTTTACTTTACCTGAATTCATCCAATTTACTACCTTTGTTGGAACAGTATTAATTCAGAATCCATGGCAACTGGCACCGAACCCGACGGCAGGTATGAACGCCTGAGAGCAGAAAATTTAGAGCGGCTGAAGGAGCTCTCCACCTTAAACCGGACCACCCAGATTATCCGTGAGAATAAATCCATCGAAGAAACGCTCAAGCATATCACCATGGTGTTGCCCGATGGCTGGCAATATCCTGAATTCACGGGTGCCCGTATCATGTATGACAATGATTACTTTTTTTCACCAAATTTCGGACTCACACAATGGAGACAGCTTCAGGAATTTGAAACCATTGATGGGAAAAGAGGCTTCATAGAAATCAATTATACCAAGGAATTTCCGGAATGTGACGAAGGACCTTTTCTGGAAGAGGAACGTGATTTGATGCTCAACCTGGCCAACCTCATCAGTGGTTATCTGAACGGTTTAACCGGAAAGAACATCTTAGGCGACAAACCGCAAAAAAAAGCCAAAGTTTATCCCTCGTGTGATGTGGAGCCACCAAAATATAGTCGTCAGCTCCTGCAGAACTTCCTCAATAAAAATAATTCGGACCGTGATGTTTACCACGATCTGATGACTTTTAAAGTAAAAGAAATCCTGTTGGTTTCGAATCTCTATGATGCCTATTCCATCGAACGTGAAGGTCGTTTTTCGGAACATGTGCTTGGTCATTATCATCAATTGAACCTCACCTCGGTTCCGCGTATTACCGGTGTAACAACCGATTCGGAAGCGTTTGAAGAACTCAGGGCACGCCATTTCGACCTGATCATTTTCATGGTGAGTGTCGATAAAAAAACTCCGTTAGAACTCAGTAAACGGATCAAAAAGGAATTCACCTATATCCCGATTTTCTTTTTACTCAACAATAATGCCGAAATAGCCTATTTCAGCCATGCAGTCCGTACCAATTATTCCATCGACCGCATTTTCACCTGGAACGGCGATTCGAATGTGTTCTTCTCGATGATAAAAATGGTGGAAGACCGGATCAACGTGGTGAATGACACGAAAGTCGGTCTGGTGCGTGTGATACTGCTGGTAGAGGATTCGCCGAAATATTATTCGCGTTACCTGCCGATACTTTATAAAATCGTGATGGATCAAACCCGTCGTATCATCGATGATGTGAGTACCGACGAATTGTATAAGGTGTTGCGCATGCGTGCCAGGCCCAAAATTCTACTCGCGAGTTCATACGAGGAGGCCTGTCATATCATGCAGGAATACAAGGAATTTATGCTTTGCCTGATCACGGATATGAAATTCGACAGAAACAATGAACTGGATGAAAACGCCGGGGTTAACCTTGTCGAATTTTCGAAACGCCTGATACCCGAACTTCCTATTATCATACAATCGTCTGACCCGCAAAATGTTAAGATTGCCTATCGATACAAATCGACTTTTATCGACAAGAACAGCGAGACACTATCGCAGGATTTTCAAAGTTTTATCACCCATTATCTTGGTTTCGGAAATTTCATTTATCGCGACCGTTATGGGAAACAGATTGCTCAGGCAAATACGCTGAAAGAATTTGAAGCCAACCTGCGTACCATTCCTGCCGAATCGTTGATTTACCATGCCCGTCGCAACCATTTTTCGCTTTGGCTAATGGCCCGTGGTGAGATTCGGGTTGCCAAAATCATCAATCCCAAACGTGTTACCGACTTTGAGAACGCTGAACAATTGCGTAAGGAACTGATAACCATGATACAACAGTTCAGAAACGAACAAAATGTTGGCAAAATAATCCCTTACGAAGAACAGGCTATTCTTGACGAGAAAAATATCGTTAGCCTGGCCGATGGATCACTTGGTGGAAAAGGTCGCGGATTGGCATTCATCAATTCACTCATCCATAATTACGATTTTTCGGAACACATACCGGATATCAACATCCGTACCCCAAAAACATCGGTGATCGGAACAGAAGAATTTCAATTGTTTTTAGAACGTAATAATCTTCACGAACTCACTCTGAAAGAGACGAACTACGAAACCATAAAATTGGCTTTCGTAAACGGAAAACTAACACCAACGCTCACCAAACGGTTAAAAACGCTGCTTCAAATGATTCCCAAGCCGCTCGCCGTCCGCTCTTCAGGTTTGTTTGAAGATAGCCTGTCGCAGCCCTTCGCGGGTATTTTTGAAACCTACATCCTGCCCAACAACCATCCGGATATCGACGAGAGGCTCAATCAATTGATGGATGCCATAAAATTAGTTTTCGCCTCGGTGTATTCCGATGTAGCACGTGGCTATGTTAAAGCGATCAATTATCATATCGAAGAAGAGAAAATGGCGGTTGTCATTCAGGAACTCGTTGGTAAACAGTATGGTAACTATTATTATCCGCATGTAAGCGGTGTGGCACAATCGTATAATTATTATCCCTTCGGCCACATGAAACCCGAAGAAGGTTTTGCCGTAACAGCGTTAGGGTTGGGTAAATATGTGGTTGAAGGCGATAAAGCATATCGTTTTTCACCAAAATATCCGGGCATCGACATCAATACCCCAAAAGACCAGTTCAAAAATTCACAGATCGACTTTCTGGCTGTTGACCTGAACAAGACCTCACCTAACCTGCTCGAAGGCGATATGGCCGGTCTTACGAAATTGGATATCGCTGAAGCTGAGGAGCATGGCACGCTGCGTCATTGTGCCTCGGTGTATAATGCCGACAATAACACCATTTACCCGGGCATCAGTAAGCCGGGACCGCGTATTCTCAATTTTGCCAATATCCTGAAATACAATTATACACCCTTAGCCCAGACCATTGAGATAGTGCTCGATGTGGTGAAAGAGGCGCTTGGCACAGCCATCGAAATTGAGTTTGCCCTCGATCTGGATCGCGATGAAAACGGTAAATGTTCGTTCTATCTGCTCCAGATTAAACCACTGATCGGAAGCGCCGAAGATTATACGGTGGAGATGAACAAAATCAAAAAAGAAAATATCCTGCTTTTTTCGGAAAAAGGGATGGGAAATGGTCTTATCAAAAACATACGTGACGTGGTTTATATTGATAAAGATCGTTTTGATAAGCGCTTTACGGAGGAAATGGCTAAGGAAATCAGCAAATTAAATGATGAATTCGTTGCTTCCAAAACACCTTATCTGCTCATCGGTCCCGGCCGTTGGGGAACGCGTGACAAATGGATCGGTATTCCGGTAAACTGGCCGCAGATCAGTCAGGCCAAGGTGATTGTGGAAACAAGCCTTGAGGATTTCCCCTTAGACGCCTCTTCGGGCTCACACTTTTTTCATAATGTTACCTCGATGAATGTGGGTTATTTCACGGTGCAGCCCGAGATTTCGAGAAGTTATATTAACTGGAAGATACTGAACAAACAGGAAATCATCTCCGACAGGAAATACTTCAGACATGTACGATTCGCCGAACCGCTTGCCGTGCGGATGGACGGGAAGAAAAGGATATCGGTGATTACGATGAATGATGAATCGGAAGAGATTGTTTGATAGGTTGATAAGTTGATAGGTTGATGGGTTGATTGGTTGATAGTAAAGAACTTTCATAATAGCGTAGAGAGCCTCCGGCATAAAGTAGAAACCTCTGGATTAATTACTTACCCCCGGACTACAATGAAGAGCGCCTCCAACCCGAACGAGAGCACCTCCAACCTGAACTAACGCACCTCTAACCTGAACTAACGCACCTCCAACCTGAACTAACGCACCTCCAACCTGAACGAAAGCACCTTCAACCTGAATATATAATACCTCCAACCTGAATTAACGCACCTCCAACCTGAATATATAATACCTCCAACCTAAACTAACGCGCCTCTAACCTGAATATATAATACCTCTAACCTGAACAATAGCACCTCCAGCCAAAGCAAGCATTGAAAAATTTTTATTACAACCGGAACATACACAAAATAATTAGGCCGGGATCAATAAGAAAGCAAGGTAACCTACCTTGCGGCATAATATAGACAGCCATTGGACAGAAACCGGCATTGACATACGATACATATAGCAATTGCAAAGGCATAGCAACATGAAAACAACACTGGTTTACAGGTTTTTAACGCCCAAAGCAGCAAGGAATATTGTCAGTATGCCCGATACGCTATAATCGGATAGGATTGGAAACATAAAAATTAACACCTATGGAATCTCAATAAAGTACTATATCTTTGGTGATATATCCTAGTTATAAGCCATTTTAAGTGTGACACGAAACTAAACAATTTAAAATATGAATATAGGTGACAGAATTGACGGAAAATATTTAATTCTCGAAGAAATAGGAGAAGGAGGTATGGGTAAGGTTTATGAGGTTGAACAAGAAGGAGAACATTTTGCATTAAAAGTATGTCTTGAAAAAGACGAAGAAACAATAAAGAGATTTAAAAGAGAAGTTCGGTTAATGGCTAGTGTCAAACACGAAAATGTAATTGAAGTTCTCTCAGATAATTTAGATGGTGACTCGCCATATTTCATAATGCCTTTATGTAAGTTTTCTATAGATAAAAAATTAGACAAACTTCAAGCAAATCAAGAATTAGCAATCAATATTCTTTTACAGGTTTGTAATGGAATAAATGCACTTCATATCTCAGGCATAATTCATAGAGATATTAAGCCTAAAAATGTTTTAGTTGACAAAGCTAATGTTGTTAAAGTAAGTGATTTAGGATTAGGGAAATTTAATGATCGAGACAGTTCTATATTGACCAGTTCCAATGTTTATATGGGAACTCAAGGATATATTCCACCAGAGTTTTTTAAATCGGGTGGCACAAAAAATGCAAATGTGAAGAGTGATATTTATCAGTTAGGTAAAACCATCTATAATGTCTTTACAAATTCAAATCCAACCTTAATTGAGAAGGATCGTCTACCTGGTGGACTTCTTTATATTGTCAGAAAGTGTATCGCAGATAATCCTGAAGACCGATATAAATCCGTTGGAGAGTTGGAGAATGCTCTGAACAATTATTTACTATCACTTAAACCGCAGGCAAATCCAGCGAATGTATATGAGAATTTAATAAATGTTGCAAAAGACAACTTGAAGCTAAAAACATATGACAAAGAAAATGTAGAAAATATTATAAGTACACTTTTCCATTTCAAAGACTACCCAGAGACATTTTTCAAAAAATTTAATGATATACCAAAACCAATACTAGAAATAATAGCAAGTAATTTCCCTGCTCTTTGCTCAAACCTAATTGACATATATGTCTCAACTACAGAAACTTATTTTAAGGAATCCAGAATCAATTTTTCAGATGCAGAACTCGTAGCAGACGCAATGAAAATGATTTTTAAAGGGTCTAAAGAATTTGAAACAAAACTGAAGGCTATGAGAATGACTCTCTTTGCTTCTTTTTGGTGCAATAGATATAATGCAATGGAAGTTTTTGATCTAATGCTCCAAGACATTAAAGATGACCAAGAAGCAATAGCAGTAAGCGAAATGCTTAAAGAAAATCCGGAATATTATGAGCTATTAGCGGACAGAGTTCCTGCAACAAAACTTCATCCCACAATTCAACGTTTACAGAAAGAAATTCAAAATAAACTTGAAGAAGAAAAATTAGAAAGATTAAAAGAGATTGACGAATGGTGAAAAAACGGCTTATAACTTCAGCTACCCGTAAAGTGCGGCAGCGGTGGTTTTCGGTGAGCATCTTTCCGCTCCGTCTTTCAGCTTGACAGGAAACCACCCCGCAACAAAGCGAAGCAATCTCATGAGGCGCAGCCGAATAATCCGCCCCTGCGTGTAGCTTCCTACATAATCGGTCACCCTAAAACGACACATCAAGACAAACACAAATGACATTGAACAGACGAATTTTAGTTGACAAAAACTATGGTTATTTTAAAAACGCAATAAACCAAACCTGACCAAAAAAAGCGATTATAAAATTCCTAAAAGTTTTTATTTTTGATTAGTTTTAGGAATTTTGTTTATCTTTACCCTATGCAAACAATAGCACGTAAACGGTACTTAGATACACTAAGTGTTCTTAAAGACAAGAATTTAATTAAGGTTGCCACAGGTGTTAGACGTAGTGGAAAATCAACGTTAATGACACAATTTCAAGACTTGTTGCGTAAAGAAAACGGCAAAATTTCCATTTTGGCAATCAATATGGATATGCCCGAATTTCGGTTTTTATCAGAAAAAAATTGGAAAGAGATTTACGATTACATCATTAAGCATCTCAAAAAAAACGTAACCAATTATGTGTTTATAGACGAAGTGCAAAACGTTCCCGAATTTGAAAAACTGTTGGAAGGCTTGTACGTTCACCCAAACATAGATTTGTACGTTACAGGTTCAAACGCATTTTTATTATCAGGCGAATTGGCAACTTTGCTCACAGGTAGAGCTTATGAAATAAATGTATTGCCTTTTTCTTTTGCTGAATATTTAGAGTTCACAGGCAAAACTACGAACCCTGACCGTGCTTTTGCTGAATATGTGCGTACAGGTGGTTTTCCCGAAGCTGTAAGACTTTCAGCAGACGGAAATCATTTTGCAAATGAATATTTGCAAATGGTTTTCAAAAACATTTACGACAACGATATTTCTAAACGCTATACTATTTATGCCGAAGAATCATATCAGGAAGTTGTAAACTTCTTAATAGATTCAGTTGGTTCAAGTGTTTCAGCAGGAAACATTGCCAAAATTTTAACGACAAACAAAAAGAAAATTGACAACAAAACGGTATCAAAGTACATTGAAACTTTGGTTGAAGCCTATTTGTTTTACAAAGTAAACCGCTATGACATCAAAGGCAAACAACATTTGGCAACGCTAGAAAAATACTATTTGGTGGATTTAGGTTTTCGCAACGCATTACTTGGAAAAGAATTGGCAAGCGATGCAGGGCATTTACTTGAAAATATAATTTATCTTGAGCTAAAACGCAGAAACAACCAGGTATGGATAGGAAAAACCAACAATTTAGAAGTTGATTTTGTTGTTCGCAACAACGAAGGTTTTACACAATACATACAAGTTTCGCAAACAGTACAAAACGCAACGACTTTAGAACGTGAGTTAGCCCCATTTGACAGAATTACAGACCATCACGAGAAACTTTTAATCACAATGGACTACGACACAGGTACATATAACGGAATAAAAAAAATAAATGCATTAGATTGGCTTACAAAGACCGAAAAATAAGGGCGAACCGATAACAGCACCTGCACGTAAGCAGGGGTTAAGTGATTCTGTGACAGTTTAGTGCTTAATTTGGAATTCAGTTCTTCGTAGTAAGTTCAGTGCTAAAAATCCCTGCATGCGGGTAGCTTCGAAACGTTTGCGGCATGTTAAAAGGACAGACTACCAAATTGATACGATATGAAAAAAATTATAATTGGGATATTATTAGGCGTTGTTGCCGGGATTATTGACGTAATTCCAATGATTATGCAAAATCTGACTTGGGACGCAAATATTTCTGCATTTACCATGTGGATAGTTGTCGGACTTCTAATTGCGACAATTGATTTAAAAATCAATCCGATAATCAAAGGGATTTTAACAGCTTTTTTGGTTTTATTACCTACTGCAATTTTGATTGGCTGGAAAGAGCCTGTTTCATTGATACCTATAGCTATAATGACAACGATTCTAGGTGGATTACTCGGATTTTCAATTAAAAAAATCCTGGATAAAAAGTGAGTTCTTTCACAGAGATATAAAGGTTATGCGGTAGGTAAAAGGACACAGCAAGATAGGACAGTAAATTTCAGATCGTGAGTAAAAAACAGACACCAAGACGAAAAACCTTAACTAAAAAAGGACGCGTAGACTCTGCAAAAGACTGGATTACAACGTATGACGGACAAAATTTAATTTCAGAATACGCGAAATGGTTTGGTGTGGATAAAATTTGCGCGATAAATGAGTTGAAAACTCTCGGAGTAATTATCCCGGATAATTTAGAGAATCAGATCGTTGATTCGCATAAAAGGAGAATAGAACTAAGAAAATTAGCAAAAGAAAAAACCAAAGTTCCCGACATTGCAGGTTATGACTCTGACGACAATTTCGCTTTTATAGTTGGACACACTTCTGGAGGATTTCCATATGGACTGACTCATGAGGAATTTGAAAAAGAAGAACTGAACAACAATGATTAGCTGGACAAAAAGAACACGACCGCATAACATCAGATAGCCGTCAAGTGCGGCAGCGGTGGTTTTCGGGGTGTATCTTTCCGCTCAATCCCTCAGCTGGCGAGGAATTGTAATCCATGCCAAATGATTAAGTAATCCGTTTGTTCCAACCTTATTCCAACGGAACTGTGCTTTTTTTGATATTTTTGTATTGATTTGTTTTCAAATGGCACAGATTTCAAATCCTCGCCAACAAGACGATCATTGTACCAAAACCCACAACTGATAACTAACAAACAAAAAAGAACAAATTATGACAACAAAAGAAATTCTTGACTTTTATTACAAAGGATTTGCCGAAAAGGCGAATTGGGATAGTGTAATTGCTGACGACTTTGAATATATCGGCGGTTATATGACAGACCCGAATCCAATCATCGGAAAACAAGCATTCGTTGAAGCAATTAAACGATTTTCACGTGTATGGGAAACCATGACAGTGAAAGAAATGATAATTCAGGGAGACAAAGCTTGTGTTATTGGAAGCTATGATTTACATTTTCCTAACGGACAAAAAATCAATGGAAATGTATCGGAACTATGGACAATTAAAAACGACAAATTGCAATCATTGAGAATTTATTTTGACACCTTGACTTTTGCAAACAATACAAAATAAATGTAAAGCATGGCTTACGACACCAAACTTGCGGACCGGATAAGAGAATACCTTGTCGAAATTCCAAATCTGGAAATCGAGGAAAAGAAAATGTTTCGTGGTCTGACTTTTATGGTAAACGGGAAAATGTGTGTAAATGTAAGTGGTGAAAATTTAATGTGTCGTTTCGACCCCAATTTGCAGGAAGAAGTTGCAGAAAGACATGGTTACCAACGTATGATTATGAAAGGGAAGGAAATTAAAGGATATTGCTACATAAAACCTGAAGGCATTAAAGCAAAAAACGACTTCGAATATTTTGTAAATCTGTGCCTTGAATTTAATAAAACTGCAAAAGCATCAAAAAAGTGAAGTAAGGAACTAAAAACAACGAACCGCTAATATCAGCTTCGCGCAAATGCGGCCGCAGTGGTTTTCGGTGGGCATCTTTCCGCCCGGAAGTTCATGTGGTCGACACTACTTGTAACTGGCATCGAGAGCTTGTCGTGAATATCGGGAACCAATCCCCGTCATACTTCCTGGATAGGCTATGATCCCGAAGTTTCATAACCGGTTGAACGAAATCAATGCCCTGAACTTTTGTTATGGAAATTGGATTGGATTTTTGTCTATTGATCACCAAAATGAAATTAATTGAATAAATAGACTCCCGTAATAAAGCGGTGCAGTCCAATCTGGTTATACTCATCATTCACCTGCTTTTTTCATTTTATTCATAAATAAATACTGATAGTCAGTTCTTTGTTATTATATTTGCAGGAGAACGTAAAATTAAACCAATTATTTAGCACACATTGGGGAATGTTCGGAACGAACATTATAAACAAATGAATAACATACTAAAAATGAGAAAAATATTAACTTTTCTAATGCCAATTTTCCTCCTGAATAATTTATATTGTCAGGAGTATAAATGGACTTTTAGCGCTGGTGCCTGGGTTGATGATAGTGCCATAGGATTAGAGTCAGATTCAGACAGTAATGTTTACCTGACTGGCCATCTAAATTTCGGGACCACAATTGGCGATACTACTTTCAATGATTGGGGGGCATATCTTGTCAAGTTTTCAAATACAGGAATTGTAAAATGGGCTACAAGTTTTGGGACATCTGATACCTTTGGTGTAGATATTGCTATAGACTCTGATGGCAATGTCTACCTTGCAGGATTATATGCCGGTCCATTTATTATCGAAGGTATTATTTTTCCTGGTGGTTCTCAATCAAGAATTTTTTTGATGAAATTCAATAATAATGGAGAACTTATATGGGCAAAAAGCATTGGGAATAACAACACGTATGTTAATGCAATAGAGATTGACTCAGATAACAATATTTTTTTGGGTGGAAACTTTCAAAATAGCATCAGCATCGGTGATTCCATTTATACTGTCAGGGGACAAAGTGGTTTTGACTCCGACATGCTACTTATCAAGCTTTCATCAGATGGAGAAGTGCTTTCAGTAAAAAATCCAGGCAGTACTTCGGTGGAATTTATTTATGATCTATCTATTAATTCTGATGGTATATATGTAGCTGGTCATCTTGGCGGAAGCACTATTGAATTTGATTCGTTGGTATATAATAGCCCAAAAAATAATTTAGGCTGCATATTTAAATATTCGCATTCAGGAGAGTTAGAATGGATTAATACAATAAATGCACCTTTATTTTCGGAATCATACTCAGTAACCACCAATATGGATGGTGAAGCAATAGTAGCTAGTTTGTGGTCAGAAGGCAACTTCTATGTTGACAATAAAATATCAATTGCAAAATTTAGCGCAAATGGGAAATTATTAAACAATCAATTAATTAATAACTCCGGTTATCCAGATGGTTATGTTGAGGGTATTTTTGGTAGAAAAAGAATGGATTTAACATCAAACGATAGATGCGTTTATTTCTCTGCAGGTCTTACAGGCAATTTTAATATTGATCATTTGAGTTTTAATTCAATAGGGGAGAAAGATATTGCGATTATCAAATTTAATGAAGTGGGTTACCCACAATGGCTTACTGTTGGCCAGGGTACAGATAATGACGAAGGTTTGCGATTGTCTTCTATTGGTAATAATATCTATGTAGCAGGTGATTATGCTAGCAGCCATCTTAGTTTTGACGATCTTACAATTAACAATAATAGTGGAAATAATGATAAAGATTTCTTTTTAACAAAGCTAACTGACACTACTTCTATTATTCTGTGCCCAGATATTGATAGTTTACAGGTCACTTATCCAAGTATCATTTGCGAAGGCGATTCTGTCCTTATCTCAATTGATAATAGTTATGCTACATATACGAAATGGTTTCGAAATGAAGAAAGTTTAAATTATGATAATGAAAAACAGATATTTATAAAAGAAGAAGGCATTTACAAGGTACTGATAAATGAAAATTCGAGATGTCCTGTTCCGGAAATTACCTTTTATGTGGATAGGATGCAAAATCAAGATGAAAATACGGATATAACAATTTATGCTAAACCCCAAGCTAATATTGAGGGGACAGAAACAGTATGTTTAGGTGAAACCTTGTTTCTTTCTACACCTTCAGATGACAATTACATATATAGCTGGATTGTTCCTGAAATGCTTACACATTCAGATACAACAGGTCATAGTATAGAAATTGAAATGACAGTAAAAAAAGATTCGATGGTTTTTTATGTCGAAGTATTAAATGAATTAAGTGGTTGCATGAGCGTAGATTCGTTAACTGTAAATATTAATCCTACACCAATCCTTTCATTGCACAAATTAAATAATTCTATTTGGCTTCAGAGTAGTTATAATGATTCTGTTATATGGTATTTTGACGGGAATGAATTGCCTGAATTTGCAAATTGTCAGTCAATTGAGGCAACGCACACAGGCTATTATTATGTCAAAGGGACAAATGTGCATGGCTGTGAAAGTGTATCAGATAGCATCTATATTGATGTAATTTCCATAGGTGAAAACATTGAATCAGATTTAATAATATATCCGAATCCGGTAGGAGACAATATTGTTCTCTACTTAACTTTACCACCCAGCAAAATCGAATTAACCGATGTCTCAGGTGCCTTGGTTAAAACTTTCTATAATGAATCGATTTTGAGTATAAGCGAATTGAAAAAAGGCTTATACATTTTAAAAATTCATTCCGATAATGCTGTAAGTACATTCAAAATTATTAAGAAATAATGTGTACTAATAGAAGAGCTTCATGTGGTACCCTCCCACTTCCGAGGAAGCCCAAGGGTGACCTATAATCCGTACCCGGAAATTTTGTTATGGAAATAGGATTGAATTTTGGTTGGCTAAGTAGATTCCGATTATTGCTTTTAATACTTTGAACTTGTTTTTTTCTGTTCAATTTGACTACTTTTAAAGATTCTTTACGACTTAGAAAAACAAAAGTGGGAACCTATAAGCACGCTAAAAAAACAGGATGCCACCGAAAAGCTATTTGATTTGTAGAATTCAAATCTTAAAACCATGAAAAAAATCATCCTTCTTGTTTCGATTGCAATATTTTGCACATCTCAGACATTTTCGCAAGGTATTATCGTTAATCATACCTGCACCAAAATCGAACAGATTCCCGAATCAGCCATTCAAACGGCGAAGCAAAATCTGCATATTGCCTATGGCCATACCTCTCACGGCAGTCAAATCACAGATGGAATGACAGGTTTGGTAGCCTTCATGAACGGAAATGGCTATACGAATGATCTTTATACATGGAATAATGGGGGTACCGATGGAGCGTTGGATTTAAATGATTACGCCATGGAAGGTGATGTCGGCTATTATCCTGACTGGGTGAACAATACGCGCAATTATCTGGGTGCACCTGATATGATTACAGGCAGGGGAACCGGAGAAAATGCCGATGTAAATGTAATTATTTGGTCGTGGTGCGGACAAGTCACTACAAAATACCAATCAGGAACCTTAATCAGTGAATATATTGATCCGATGGTTCAGCTGGAAACCGATTATTTCGGAATTAAGTTTGTATATATGACCGGTCATTTAGATCATTGGCAGGATGCCGACAACAAAGCTGCAAACCAGGTAATCAGGGATTTCTGCCTGGTTGATCATAAGATCCTTTATGATTTCTCAGATATCGAAAGTTATGATCCTGACGATAGCTTTTTCCAGTTTGCAGGTGATGATTGCAGTTACTATTCTGCTACGGGTGATCTGCTTGGGAACTGGGCAATAGAATGGCAAAACAGCCACACTGTTGATGTTGACTGGTATGAATGTGGATCTGCACATTCGCAACCCCTGAACGCGAATCAAAAAGCGTATGCTGCATGGTGGTTATGGGCATTTCTTGCCGTTGGAATCAAAATACAAGTATAGCAGATACAGAGCAAAATTCTCAGCAAGTAGCTGTTTTCCCGAATCCATCCACCGGAAAGTTTACCGTTTCGGCAAACATTGGCAGTATAAATGCAATTGAGATTTACAATGCGATGGGAACCAAAGTTTTTTCAACTTCTAAAGTCAAACTATTAGCCGTTAACGAATTGGATATTTCTGATCTTGCAAAAGGAATGTATTTTATAAAAATTGATGGCAGAGAAAAAATTTATTCAGAAAAAATTTTGATTGAGTAACGACATATTTTGAGAGATGGAAAACCAAACCATCCCATACGAAATCGTGTTTCAGCCCACTGAAGGCCTGGATCAAAATGATCCGGAATTCATATCTCTTAATCCATATATTTGTAACGAATTGGCAACGAGTTCAGATTCCAAATCCCGTCTTGGGTAGTTGTCCTAAATGCAAAACAAACCAAAATAAAACATCGTACAAATGGAAAATATAAAAATATTAACCCGGGAGCAATGTAACGAATTGCTCAGCATATTGAAAGTCCGTTTCGAAAAAAACATGCACCGTCACAAAGGTATCCTATGGGCGGAGATACAGGCAAAATTAGAAACCCGGACTGACAAACTATGGTCACTCAACGAAATGGAAAGAACCGGTGGTGAACCGGATGTTGTGGGTCATGATTCCGTGACTGACGAATACATTTTTTATGATTGCTCGGCTGAAAGTCCCAAGGGTCGCAGAAGTATCTGTTACGACCGCGTGGCGCTCGAATCGAGGAAAGAACACAAACCGGAAAACAATGCCATGGATATGGCTGAAGCTATGGGAACTGAAATTTTAACCGAAGATCAATACCATGAGTTGCAGTCCCTTCAAAAAGCGGGAGGAAATTTCGATACAAAAACATCGAACTGGCTGAAAACGCCTGCTGAAATCAGAAAACTTGGTGGAGCCATCTTTGCCGATTTCCGTTACGGGAAAGTCTTTGTGTATCACAATGGCGCCGAATCATACTACGGCGTCAGGGGATTCCGTGGCTCGCTAAGGGTCTGAGTTTTGCATGGCCGTTCGAAACTTCCGTTTATCCTCGCGATAAAATTCGGAGTAAAACGATTTAAGGAAATATCAAAGGAAATTGGCGGCATTACCGATAATATGCTTTCCAAAGAATTGAAAGTCCTGGAAATGGACCAGCTTGTAAAACGAACCATTCACTTTACTTTTCCTACCACCATGGAGTAGTCAATCACCGAACATGGCCAGACACTTGAAAAAAGTAGTCAATGGGTTAAGAATTTCGGGTTAAGAATACTGAGGGAAATTATCGGAAATTAATTTCCGAACTTCTCTTCAGTTTAAGGGATATACCTTTTAAAAACAGTGGTAGATGTATGCCCTCCAAATCCAAAGGTATTGTTCATGGCAACCTTAACTTCCGTTGTGATGGCTTCATTAGCAGTAAAATTCAACTGCGGATGAATTGCCGGATCAACCTCCTCAAGGTTGATTGTTGGTGGAACAATTCCCGTTTCAATGGCTTTGACACAGGCAATGGATTCGATGGCTCCGGCGGCTCCCAACAAATGACCTGTCATCGATTTCGTAGCGCTGATCCTGATTTTGTCCAACGAATTTTGAAAAACCTTTTCAATGGCCTTACATTCGCTGATATCACCAACAGGTGTGGATGTTGCATGAGCATTGATATAGGTAACATCGTCCTTCGTGATTCGGGCATCAGCAAGAGCTTCCTGCATAGCGAGAACAGCACCAAGACCTTCGGGATGTGTGGCGGCAACATGCCAGGCGTCCGAAGCAGCGCCATAACCGGCTAATTCACAATAAATCCGTGCGCCCCGTTTCAAAGCATGTTCAAGTTCTTCTATCATCAGCACACCCGCTCCTTCGCCCGATACAAAACCGTCCCGGGAAATGTCAAAAGGCCGTGAAGCCAATTCGGGCGCATCATTGCGTTTTGACAAGGCTTTCATCGAGTTGAATCCTCCGATCGCCGCCTGGGTGATCGAAGCTTCAGAACCTCCGGCAAAAATCACGTTCGCGCGACCCAATCGTATCAGGTCCAGGGCATTCCCAATGGCATGATTGGAAGAAGAACAAGCCGACGAAATGGAATAACTGATTCCGTTGAATCCATACCGGATCGATATCTGTCCGGCGGCCATATTTGAAATCATTTTTGTCACAAAAAACGGACTAAAACGTGGTATCTTCCCTCCTTCCGCAAAACTGATCAGGTCCTCTTCCAGGGTCTGCATCCCGCCAATTCCGGTAGCCATGATGACCCCGGTTCTGGTTAAGTCACAGGTTTTCAAGTCCAATCCCGAATCTTTCAGACATTCATCCGTCGCCGCCATGGCAAACTGTGTATAGAGATCCGTTTTTCTCACTTCCTGTCTTTCAAAGTAGCGCAAAGGATCAAATTCTTTCACTTCGCAGGCAAATTTCGTTTTATGAAAACTCGTGTCAAATCTCGTAATCATGACAGCGCCACTCTTACCATGGATCAGGTTTTTCCAAAATTCAGTTACCTCATTCCCAATGGGGGTAATCGCCCCTAAACCAGTTATCACTGCTCTTTTCATAGTATGTTGTTAAATCGTTCAATAAAAATTCAATGTATTTATTTACTAATAAGTAAGTATTGGGGATAAATTTTTTTAAGAACGCAATTCTTCTGTAACAGACTGATAAACAGCCTTAAAATCAAACTTTTCGATGATTCGCGACAAGAGCAAACTTGCCATCAGGTTTGTAATGATCCTATTCGCCTTTACCCGGGGTTCTTCGCCAAACGAAAAAACCTGTTTCGCTTTCCCGCTTGTCAAAAGACCGGTAAGCCAATTGAGAATGATATCGGTCATTCTGACGAGCTCGGCACGCGTGGTTTCGCTCAGTGTGTTATAATCGGGACCGAGTGAACCAACGATACATAATTTCTGCTCGCGATGACTCTTCACATATATTTTAACAAATGCATCCAATTGCTGCCACTCGTCGAAACCGAGGCTCTTCATGTTTTCCGTCATCTCCTCAAAACGCTGGATGTTGGTCTTTACAATGCTGGTACCCAGATTTTCCTTTGAAGGAAAATAATAATGCACGGCTGCATTTTTTATTCCGAGTTCCGTTGAAATATCCTGATAGCTAAAGGCATTGTATCCCTTGGTACGGATGAGGTTTTCGCCCAACTCGATGATCTTTTCCCTTGTTCCTGACATCATTTATGGTATTTAAAATCATTGCAAATATACTTACTAATAAGTAAGTAAATGATAAATTCCATTTTATTTCAGAAAATTTTTACGAATTGTGTGAATGTGTCTGCCGGGGCCGATATCATGAAATTATTCCGGCTCCAATTTTGCTGAAAAGCAAAGAGGCTGCCAAACATTGACAGCCTCAGTTGCGGCAAGCACTATTTATTCACTAACAGTAACCATTTCAACAATTCAGGTTCGGCAAACACATTGTCCCAAACGCCATGATTGCCTTCCGGATAAAGGGTCAGTCTGGCATCGCCACCCGCTTTATTGATCGCATCAACCATCTGTTTGGTATATTGGGGTAAAACAACATCATCTTTGGCACCATGAAAAGCCCACACTTTCACCTTTCCGGCAAATGTTACGGCTGATACCGGATTGCCGCCTCCACAGATTGGAAATGCGGCTGCAAAAACATCCGGGCGGCGATAAAGCAATTCATAGGTTCCCATGCCGCCCATCGAAATACCGCCAACATACATCTTCGATTTATTAACATATTTATTTTCAATAAGTTGATCAATAAATCCCAACACCAATTTCATGGATGTTGTGGGTTCACCGGAAGGATTAAAGACGAAAGATTCCTCCCGGGTATTTTCATTGATAACTTCCATCGAAGCCCAGAAACTCCGTATTGAACATTGGGGGAAAACAACAATGGCGGGAAAATCACGGCGTGTTTCGGGAGAAGAAAAGAAGTTTCCGCCATGTTTCAATTGCAGTTCATTGTCGTTACCCCTTTCGCCCATGCCATGCAAAATCAGGATGAGCGGATACTGCTGACCGGGATCAAAATTATCAGGATAAAGTATTCTGTAGGGCAATGTATCCGGGCCGTTTACATAAATCTTTTTCTGAAAAAGCGCTGTCTGGGCGAATCCCGATTGAATAACCAGAAAGAGCACCGCCGCCAACAGGATTTTGAATATTTGCTTCATTTTTGTTTTATTTTAGTATGATTTCTATTCCTGATTCAATGTCGTTTAGCTAATGGATTTATCATCAATAAAAGATTAATCTACTATCCTTCGACTCCGCTCAGGATGACTGTCAGTCTGAGCGGAGTCGAAGACTATTTTACTTAACTAAACGACATACATTCCTGATCATTTAAGCCAGTTCACCTGTGCCGACTTCACATCGCGTGAGTTACCACCGATCATGATCACAAAATCCCCGGCCTCCCAGTCGTATTTCAAATCGTAATTATAGAATTTCAGGTCTTCCGGACTGATGGTGAAAATTACTGTTTTGGTCTCACCGGCTTTCAGGAATACCTTTTGAAATCCTTTTAACTCCTTCACCGGACGGGTCACGCTGCCAATCAGATCGCGGATATAAAGCTGAACCACCTCGGCGCCATCGTATTTACCCGTATTCGTGAGGCTGATACTTGCTGTAATGGTTTGATTACCTTTCAATTGTGATTTACTGAGAATCAGTTCACCATAAGTGAATTGTGTATAGCTCAGCCCATATCCGAAAGGAAAAAGAGGTTCGTTGGTAACATCGAGGTAATTGGAGCGGAATTTCTGAAATCCTTGACCTTCGGCAAGCGGTCGTCCGGTATTTTTGTGATTGTAGAAAATCGGAATCTGCCCGACATTTTGCGGGAAAGTTGCCGGGAGTTTACCTGAGGGATTTACACTTCCAAACAAAACATCGGCAATCGCGTGCCCGGCTTCAGTACCACCAAACCATACGTTCAGGATTGCAGGAATATTTTCATTTTCCCATGGCAAGGTAAGTGGTCTTCCGGCGAAAAGAACGAGAACAACCGGTTTGCCGGTTGCCAATAAGGCCTTCAACAGATCCTGTTGATTTACCGGAAGTGAAATATCGGAACGGCTCGAACATTCACCACTCATTTCGGCAGCTTCGCCCAAAGCTGCAACGATGACATCTGATTTTGAAGCAATTTCAACAGCTTCGTCAATCAATTCCTTTAGTGAACGTTTATCGGTATAGGTAGGTTTGCCAAAAACGCTGATGCGTGCATCCAAGGCAGAGTCATTCACGATATTGGTTCCCATGGCATAAGCAACTTCAGCACGGTCACCAACCACATCTTTCAAACCCTGCAACAGCGATACCGACCGGGTAAAATCGGCAGCCACGCTCCAGGTGCCTGGCATATTTTCTTTATTATCCGCCAATGGCCCGATGAGGGCAATCTTTCCCTTTATCGGAAGTGGCAACAGTTGGTTTTCATTTTTCAACAGAACGATCGTCTGGGCTGCAGTTTCACGGGCTGCCTTCAGATGTTCAGGTGTAAATATCTCTATTTTAGCGCGTTTACTATCGCAATACTTATAAGGATCATCGAAAAGTCCGAGTTTGTATTTTGCTTCGAGAACCCTCCGACAGGCAATATCAATCTGCGCTTCTGTTATTTTTCCTTCATCCATCGACTTTTTCAATGTCGTAAGAAGTCCTTCGCCAACCATATCCATATCCACACCGGCATTCAAGGCTAAGGCCGATACAGTTTGCAGATCGCCCATACCATGATCGATCATCTCGTTGATACCCGTATAGTCGGTCACAACAAAGCCACCGAAACCCCATTCATCGCGAAGCAGCTCAGTCAGCAACCATTTGTTTCCGGTGGCTGGTATACCGTCGATTTCATTGAACGAACACATCACGCTTCCAATGCCGGCATCAACGGCGGCTTTGTATGGAGGAAGATACTCGTTGTACATGCGTTGACGGCTCATATCGGTGGTATTGTAATCGCGGCCGGCTTCGGCAGCGCCATACAGTGCGAAATGCTTCACACAAGCCATGATGGTGTTGTTTTTGGTGAGGTCGTCACCCTGATAACCGCGAACAAAAGCTTTTGCAATCTGTGATCCCAGATAGGCATCTTCGCCGGCACTTTCGGCAATACGGCCCCAGCGCGGATCGCGGGCGATATCCACCATGGGCGAAAAGGTCCAGCAGATGCCATCGGCGCTGGCTTCAACAGCAGCGATGCGCGCACTTTTTTCGATCAACGCCATGTCCCAGCTGGCGGCCAATCCAAGCGGGATCGGAAAAACAGTCTGGTAACCATGAATAACGTCCATACCAAATATCAATGGTATATTGAGCCGGCTCTCTTCAACAGCCACTTTTTGGGCGTCACGAATCTTATCCACGGTTTTGATATTGAACAAACCGCCCACTTTTCCTTCTTTTATCTTTTTTCCAATGTCAGAATTAGATGTCTGACCCGTTACTATGTCGCCCGATCCGGGAAGATTTAACTGTCCGAGTTTTTCGTCAATTGTCATCTTTTTCATCAATGCATCGATGAAAACCTTCATTTCCCCATTTGACTGAACTACTTTATCCTGAGCGAAAACAAACATACAATTCATGATCAGAACTGATGTCAACAGTATTAATTTTGATTTCATAGGTATATGTTGTTATTTGATTAATCGTGGATTTATTTCTTTCTGCCAAATTTTATAACCTTCGGCATTCATGTGCAACCAATCGTCAACATAAAGGGCACTGTCAGGTAAATTATTCTTATTCAACATTTTATCCCAAATATTGATATAGGAAGTATTTACTTGTGATTCAAGAAAATCGCTTATTTGTTGGTTTGAAGTCACGAATTTATCAGCCAGATACCATCGGCTCGGACTGGGTTTCATGGAGATATAGCTTATCTGAACGCCAGGTAGTTTTGCTCTGATAAGATTGAATAATTTTATAAAGCGATTAGTCACAAGGCCAGCCGAAACAGTATCGTTGACAGCAAAATCGTTTTCGCCACAATAGATGAAAATCTGCCTTGGCTGATATGGAAAAACGATTTCGTTGGCATACATGATCAGATCGGTGAGGCACGATCCACCAAACCCTCTGTTGATGATGTCGTAACCGGGGAAATATTGCTGCACATCCGTCCATTTGGTAAACGATGAACTGCCATAAAACAGTATTGAATTTGTTTTCGGAGGATTGGCAAAATCTATTTGTTTGAATCTTCGAATATCACTGGCAAAAGGCGAGCCTTTCTGTTGGGCAAAAGCTGTGAATGAACCGAGGATGAAGAAAAATATGAGTAATAATTTCGTGTGTTTCATTTTTTATGCGTTAGTGTTTGTATTTGTAATAATCTCAGACAATCACTGTATATCATTATTTCACCTCCAATAGTTGACTTCTGCTACTTACCCCGTTTTCGTTGATCGCTTCTATTGTAAAATAATAGGTCATTTCCTTGTCCATTGATTTGAGCCAGTATTCGTTTGCGTTATAAACCATGATGGCGTTGTAAAGTTTATCAGGTTCGGTTCCCATATAAATGTTATAGGCATACGCATTATCAACCGGATCCCACCGTAACCAGGCCGATCGTTTGTCTTTTTCGGTGCGCAACACAATTAAATCATCTACCGCCTGAGGAATCTCGCCATTTCCATTGCCAAAAACACGAAATCCGCTGATGGCAAATTTACCCGTTGGCATGTGAATATTCACCAATTTAAGATAGCGGGTCTCTACAGCTTGATCCAATTCGACATAATCGTGCGGAACATCGGTTTCGTTTTGACTTTTATCGACCAAAAGGTTCCATTTTTTGCCGTCCTTCGATTCAAATATCTTGTATTGATGAGAAACTCCCAATGATTTCCCTTTAAACTCAGCATCCTGATCGGCATAGTTGATCTGTATCGCCCTGACTGTTGAAACAGCGCCCAAATCAGTCTGGATCCATTCGTTTTCGTTGGCTGTGGCGGCACACCAATAGGTCTTAATGAGTTCGTCAACGGCATTGTTGGCCGCATAGTTTCCAAAGGTTGATGAAACGGTAACCGGCTTGTTGTAATTGAGCAGCATCCAGCCGGTGAACCTGTTTTTCAGATGATCTTCGCTTCCATCAGGCAGATAGGTAGGATAATCGCCAAAAGCGGTGTTGCAATACATGACACCTTCATCATCGAAACCGGTTGGCCAGATACCGATCCGTCGTTCAAAATTATTTTTTACCGAGATGGCAATCGTCGAAACATGCCAGTAATTGTTCCAGTTATCCTGAAAAGTTGATCCATGACCCGCTCCACGGGCAAATCCTCCGGGTTTATAACTCATTGGCAACGACTGTGGTACAAACGGTCCGAGGGGACTATCACCCACCACAACGCCATCTGCATACCCGCTGAATTCGGTTCCGGGTGCGCCATACTGAAAGTAATATTTGCCGTTATGTTTTGTCATCCACGAACCTTCGATAAACGGATCGAGGAAGGTATCATCCATGTTTTCGCCAAAGCGTTGCCAACCATAACGATAGGGTTCGAGCAGATACATCTCTGAACGTCCTGTCAGAGGCTGCATTGTCTTTCGGTCAAGCTCAACACCATAAACCGGAAAACGGTTGCTGCTGCCATTGTACATATAAAACCGTCCGTTATCGTCTGTAAAGAAGGCCGGGTCCCAGCCACCAATGGTGAGTGAATCAACCAACGGTTTCCAATCATCAACTTTTGGATTTGTGCTCATCCATATTGTGAAATCGCTGGTGTAGGTTGAACCAAAAACGAGCATGGTATCACCAATGATGCCAACAGCCGGAGCACAAAGTTCATCGTAGCCTTCGTTCCAGGGGCGAAGGAATTTTCGTGAAATAAAATTCCATTTAATCAAATCATCGCTCCACCAATATCCCCATTGGTTGGTTGAGAACAGAAAATAATCGCCTTTGTAATTGACTATCACCGGATCGGCTGTTGCACGATGCAGTCCCCATTCACTTAAATTCGGGATCGGGGTGTAGCCATAATCGATATTGACCGGATTGCAGTAAGTTTTTTGCTGTGCCTCAATTCGCATCACCCACAAAAGAATAAGGCAAAATAGCAGGAATTTTTTCATATTCTTTGTTTTCTTTTATTTCGACAGTTCTTTTTTTAAAATTACTTTCATTAAATCTTCACTGACATCACCTTGCTGATTGAATAGTAATCCTTATTCTTTTATCCATTTGCTTTTGAAACCCAATTTTTTCAATCCGGTTTGAATATCAGGATTCTGCATAAACATATTCCACAATAATCCGCTTCTATAATTTTCTATCATCACGATGGCCGGTCCCTGATCAATGGCTAAATAATGATTCGGATACCAGTTGTTTTGTTCGCTGAAGGCATCATAAAAACCATATTTACCCCAGATTTTATCTCCCAGGTCAAAATAAAAATGTTTGAGTGCTTTCATCGAGTATTCAGGTGTGTATGGAAATGACGATAAGGCTGCCGTAGGAGAAATTACACCGAGGTCATTCAATTCGCCGGGTGCATGGGCACTGTATCCAATGGGTGAATAACTCGCGCTAAGTCCCCAGCAACTTTCACCATAGCCTTTGAATTTGTTGGGATTTTCGATGCACCATTGCCTGTTAATCAACGTATGATTCACATTATGAGACCAGTAATCGGCATATTGATCCTTCAGTCCCCGCGGATCCAACCCTAAAAAGGAATAATGTGACCAAAATAATGGTCCACCATATTCTTCAGCATAATTATGTTTCAGGGTAAGTTCGTGTCCGTACTTCACCGATTTGGCTTTTATATTGCCATTGCGGGCCCAGCCTTTGGTATATGCCTCAACCGGAATACTATATGTTGGTGATGAAGCAGCCATCACATAAAGAATAGGACATTCGTTGTAACCTTCAACCGCAAAATTCATCATCCACTCCTTGTCGGGCGACCAATGCCAGTACAACACATCCTGTCCGCCACGGGTAAACCATGACCATTCAATTTCTTTCCACAAGGTATCAATAGCGGCAGCCAATTTTTTCTCAGCCTCATTTCCATCCATAAAGTATTGTTTCACACATAATAACCCCTGCATCAGATAGGCTGTTTCTACCAGATCGGCGCCATTGTCGTTCAAGCTGAATGGTTTTACTTTTCCTGTTTCACCATACAGCCAATGGGGCCAGGCACCATGAAAACGATCCGCTTTAGTTAGCCAATCCACGCTTTTTTTGAGATGATTGAAACCTTGTTCACGGCTTATGAAACCCCGCTCAATCCCAATCAGGATGGCCATTACACCAAAACCAGAACCTCCCGATGTAATGACAGTCTGATCATTCTGAGGATATTTACCATCCAGATGAATCCTTTCGCAGGCAAGTCCGGAAACAGGCTCAGCACCTTCCCAGAAGTATTGGAAAGTGCGGTATTCAATGAGATTCAATAATGAATCATCGGAGATAACAGGCGCATCCGATTTCTGTGCGTTAGCGCCAGTCTGAAACTGACAGAATACTGTTCCGATAATCATTAAAATATAAAATATTTTGTGATATTTCATGATATTTTGTGTTAACTATAAATGAATGAACGTATTATATGATGAAATTACATCCGTAAATTCTACGTGGGATATTCTGACAAAAAACAAATTATTCGATTCAAGCATCGAATAACTTACTTACTGTAAGTAAATCCAAGTTTATCCAGGCCTGATTGCACTTCCGGAGCGCTCATAAACAGATCCCAAACCAGACCTGTTCTGTAGTTTTCGATCATGACAATTTCAGGACCCTGATCGATGGCAATATACGAATCGGCCCACCAACCGGTATGTACGTCAAAGGCATCATAAAAACCATAATCGCCCCAAAGCTTGTCGCCCAGAATAAAATAGAAAAAACGAATCGCTTCCATCGACTGCTCCGGTGAATACGGAAGCGAAGAAACAGCAGCAGTAGGTGTAATTACACCCCGGTCATTTGTGGGTTCGCTTACACCGTAACCATCCGGGATATCGCCGGCTGTCAGTCCCCAGCAATGGTCGCTGTAATTCGGATAGTTTTTAGGGTTATCGGCACAATATGACCAGTTTATAAGTGAATGATTTACATTCTGTGTCCAGTAATCGGCATAGATATCAGATAAATTACGTGGATCGAGCCCAAGGAAAGAATAATGGGCAAAAAACAATGGTCCGCCAAAATCATATCCAACAGGCAGTTGATAGCCATAAAACGATTTCCCGTTTTTGATTGCACCACTTCGGGCATATCCAATATGATAGGCTGATGCAGGAATGGTGTGGGTGGCCGAAGCCGCAGCCATGATATAGGTTATCAATGTTTCGTTGTAACCTGAAATCCGCATATTCATATCCCATCCATAGTTTGGCGACCAATGCCAATACAATGTATTCTGTCCGCCACGGGTGTACCAATCCCATTCAATTCCTTTGCAAAGTGATGTTATTCTGTTAATCAAGTCGTTACCTAATGTGTCTTCGGGTTGAAGATATTGTCGCATGGCGATTAAACCCTGTGCCATATAAGCTGTCTCGACCAAATCACCACCGTTATCCTTTGTTCCGAAAGGAATTACACTGCCCGTGCTGCCATTGATCCAATGCGACCAGGCGCCATGAAACCGATCACAGGTTTCGAGAAAATGAATCATTTTGCCAAGATGTGCAACACCTTCTTCGCGGCTGATGAAGCCTCGTTCCATACCAACGATGAGCGCCATAACACCGAAACCGGAACCTCCCGAAGTGACAAAATCACCTGAACTGAAGCGCTCGCGAGCCATCCCACTTACCGGATGCGCATAGTCATAAAAAAATTTGAAGGTCTGTCTTTGAACGAGAGTAAGTAACTCATCATCGGTTATTAATGGAAATTTCAGGGTGGAATCGAGTTCTGTAAGAAATGAGTTGCTAAAGCCTTTAAAATTATTTCCGTTAGCTGAAACGAGGTTCGTAGAAACGGTGAAACTGTACTTTTTATAGCCTTCGAGTTCATCGGTACAAACAATTTGAACCGTTTTAAAATTATCCTGAAAACCAATAGTGAAAGCCGTGCTATCAGTAAAACTGATTTTCGACCTAATCTGAGTCGTATCCACAGCCTCTGAAAATTCCATTTGCAACGTCAAACCCTGACGATTCACATGATAGAATTTCGAATTGGTCGAAAAATCTCTGTCGTCGAGTGTTATTTTTTCGAGTGTAAATACCCCAGCCGATGTTTTGAAACTGAAATCTGCACCGGCAAATGACTGACCTGCACTGCCAATCAGCTTATTCGTAAGCGAGAGTTTATATTGTTGAAGTTTCGATAAATTCTGACCATGTTTCAAATATACTGTCTTGTAATCTGTTGAAAATGTATATTGTACACCAAATGTTATATCATTTTCAGTTTTCAATGCAATGTTTTGTCTGGCCGAGTTTGAATCGACAGCCGTTGAGAAAGTAATGATAATATCCTGATTTAATGGTACATCCGAAATATTGGCAGCCAATTGAAGTTGTACACTTCCCACATAGCACGATATTAATTCCATCTTCTCCCTTTTCGAAACTGTATCTTTTTTACAAGAAATAGCGAGGGCAAAAAGCATAAGAAAGACAGATGCAAGCTTTAGTAAAAAAAATAAAGTGGTTTTGTTCTTTTCAAAATTAGTCATCAAATTTTATATTTATTGGTGATTAATAATAAGTTAGTCATGTGCAGAATCATCAAATTTTTATTTTCCGGGAATATAATCAACCAATAAAGCCAAAAAGAGGGAAGGGATTTCCCCATTCCCTCTTTTTATAAGTCTGGGTTCAATAATCGAGTTTATTCTATTGCATAAAAGCTCTGTACTTCGGCAGGTGTGAGAACCCTGTTAAAGATATGCAACTCGTCAATTAAACTCAGGTCCGAAAAATGACTCCATTCGGTAAAACGTGGAACCCCTGACATAATTGTCAAAACATCACAACCTGTCCAGTCGATTGCATTAAGCATCGCCGATTCACGGGCTACTTCACCATTTATATAAATGATATTTGTGTCACCCGAAACGGTGAATGCAAAATGCACCCATTCGCCTGTTGTCGGATCGGTAGTTCCACCATCGTTCCAGCTTTCGTTGGTACCGCCCAGCCCGACATTCAATTTGAACCGTTGCTCAGTTGCGTTTCCTTCCCTAAAGAACCGGAACCCGCTTGTGCGCTTGTTCTGAATAGTTGGATAACCGGCGTTTTCAGTATCTTCAGGCGAGAGTGTCAGAATACCGGCCCTGTCGGGAGTAGCATTCACTTTCATCCAGAATGCTGCACTAATTTCTGATGTTTTAATCATATCTGTCGTTGGGAATGTCAGATATGCATCGGTTGCCCCGGAATAAGCCTGACCAACTTTACCCTCGGCAAAGCCAGGAGTACCAACTGTTGTAGCATAACTACCTGTAAAATAATCAAGAAATTCGTCCTCAAAAGCCATATAAAACACTTCTCCTTCGAGTGGAGTGTATGGAGGAACGGTAATCTTTTTGAAATTGACTGATTTGCTCTCAGTTTTACCTGTCAGGTCAGTTACGGTTACCGAAAACACATGCTCACCATCAGCGAGACCGGCATATTCGTAAGCCACATCGGCTCTTCTGTAATCCCTGAAAGAAGTTAATGAGCCTATTTCTGCACCATCTAACTGCATAACGATCGATTTAAGTTCGATATCATCGCTGGCAACCAGTTCAAAGGTTATCGTCATCACCTCATCGCCCGATTTAACAATTTTACCTTCGGATGGGTTGCTGATTAAAATTTCCGGCTTATCCTCATCTGCTCTGGGAGAAATTGCGGTTATCGGATCGAGGCCTTTTTTACAGGACAGGGTTGAAACCGCTATCATTGTAAAAATGAATAAATATTTTAGTATTTTCATTTCAATATTTTTTAATGGTTCATAAATAAGCTTACTGACCTAAAACCGGTAATTGATCAATCTGATTCTGAGGATAAGGAAGGAAGGCTTTTCCGATTTCAAAATTTCTACCTTCATAACTCAAATCAGCTGTTCTGCCAAGACGTACCATATCATAAAAACGTGTACCCCATTCCATGGCAAGTTCGGCAAATTTCTCGTCCATTACCTGTGCAGTTGTAACCCCGGAAACGTTTGACAATCCTGCTCTGGCTCTCACAAGATTTACGGCTTCGTCAGCGCTACCGGCCGAACCGGATGCGCCTTGTGTAAGTGCTTCGGCATACATAAGCAGTATTTCGGAATACCTGATACAAATGAAGTTTTTGTTTGTGCCATATTCAGTTCGGCCCTCGGTAAGCTGGTCGGAAGGCAGATAGTGTTTTCCACTGGCAAACATAGCACGTGCATAATCTTTAAACTCATCTCCAGATCTGGTTGTATTCGAAATCCATGTAGGCAAATTAGTATAATTAGGGTCCGATTTCAATTCTGTGATTCCCCGATTGGTGAAGATTACACTTGTTTCGAGACGTATGGATTCACCCCTGTCGAGCATGAATTTGATATACTTCAAACTTGGTTCCCAGAAACCCCAACCAGGTCCAGAACCGGCGACAGCGGGATTCCAATCAGATGGGCCGAAAAATGCAAACAAATATGAAAAGTTATCACCCGAACCCTGTCCAAGGTCAGAATATTGCATTTCCCATAAATTTTCATTGCTCAGTTTACCCGGGATTTTAAATAAATTATAATAATCGACCTCAAGTGAATATTTTCCTGAATTGATGATTTCACCAGTCGCTTCAGCAACAGCCTGATAGTTTTTCAACTCAAGATTTGCCAGAGCTTTCATGGCCAATGCCGTGTATTTTGTTACACCGCCAGGTATATCGGCACGTTCGTTTGGTCTAACGGCTACGAGATTAGGAATGGCCTCATCCATCAGATCAGAAATATATTGCATAACCTCTTCTTTTGATGATAAGGGCGTTACATACAATGATGAAGGAGTTGCATCTGCCGGGATTAAAATGCTGCCCCAAACACGGCTCAGGTTGAACAACCACCATGATTTCAACACATTTGCTTCGGCAATATATTGGTCGGCCAAGGTTTGATTTGCACCATTTTCCTTGTACAGTACAATTTGTTCTATGGCCGAATTGGCAGAGAACATATTCGTATAGTAATTTTGCCATAAGGAATTATACATCCAAAAATCCTTGTTATAGTTGTATCTGTCAGTTTCAGCAAAATCCTGCTGATCGCCAAGCCCACCGGCATTTACATCATCGCCGCGCACGGCTATCAACGGAAAATCCTCCCATTCGGTATTATTAAATTCTGAGTATGTACCCAAAATAGGTTTTATCATATTGCTACTGATTGTATAATCAGTCTCATCAGTGTATGCAAGGTTTTCTTTAGGATCGTCAAGGTATTTCTTACAACCGTTTGACAAAAAAAGCACACCCACCGAAAGAGTTATTATTATGAAGTATTTATTTCGTTTCATTTTTAAAAAGTTTTGAGGATTAGAATTTAACATTCAGGCCAATTGTATAAATTGCAGGTATAGGATAGGTTTGAGTATCCACACCATTGGCAACTTCAGGCGTAAAACCATTGTAAGAAAACAAGGTTAGCGGGCGTTCAGCGGTAAATGAAATTCTTGTCTCGGGGAATTGTCCACCAAGCCATTTACTGTCTCTAATCGTATAACCGACCTGAACATTCTGGATTCGGAAGAATGAACCGTCTTCAACAAAATAATCGCTCATTTTTTGGTTCCAACCTTTCCGTAACCCTGCAGATGAAGGATAAATATTGGAAGTTCCTTCACCATGCCAACGGTTCGTTGCCAGATCGGCATCTAAGTTTCCATCCGCTGTCCAGATGAGTTCACCGCGTTTACGGTTCAGAATTTTATTGCCCGACTGGCCATACACACTGCATGAGAGGTCAAAATCAGAATAATTGATACTAAAATTACCACCATAGATCAAATTCGGGAAGTAAGACCCCAGGATCACACGGTCGTCATCATCAATAACATCATCGCCATTCTGATCTTTATACTTGAAATCACCTGGGACAAGGCCATTGGTAATTGCAACAGGATCAGCATCAATTTCAGCCTGGTTTTGATAAATGCCGGCAACTTCTCTACCATAGAATGCCATCAAAGGCTCTCCAACATAAGTACGTTGACGAAATTCGGCTGTGCCACCATCAAGATATGATTGGCCATACAAATCACGTACTTCATTTTTCAGTGTTGAAACATTGGCCCCAACGCTATAAGATAGTTTATCGTTGATTCTATCCGACCAACCCAATGAAAGTTCGATTCCTGAATTCCTGATTGTCCCAACAGGTCTCATAACACTGGTGCCAACAGCCGGAATGATTACCGGTATGGCTGCTTTCTTGGTATCACGAATATAATAATCCAGATCGGCTGACAATTTATCATTCAATAATTTGGCTGTTATACCAATATTTGTTTCTTCAACCAATTCCCATTTGAGATAAGAAAAGGAATTTGATACGACAGTACCTGCATATTGAATTCCACCAAGTGTGGTATTGGCAATACTTGTTGTATATGCTCCATCGCTGGCCTGAATATGATCGTTTCCAAGCTGACCCCAACTTGCACGAAGTTTAAGGAAAGGGATATTTACGTTGCCTTTCAGGAAGTTTTCTTCAGACAAAATCCAGCCGACACCTATCGTTGGGAAATAGCCCCAGGTTTGCTGATATTTATTACTTCCATCAGCACGTACTGTAGCATATAACAGGTATTTATCCTTAAAATTATATGCTAATCTGCTGAAATAAGACATTCCGTACATACGGATTCCATCATCCGAAACTTGTTCAGAAGGAATATTTGCTGATTGGCTGATATACCATGATTGCTCCATATTGGTCGGGAAATCTTTACCTTGTGCAGTGAGTTTCTGAAAACTCTCATCCTTAAATGAAGTACCTGCCATAATCGTCAGATTGTGGGCACCAAAACTCTCGGTAAATGTAAGGATGTTATCCCATATTTTGTTGTCATCCTTAGAGATAGTGCGTGTCAGCGTCGCATCTACATTCTGAAAACCGTCATCAATATACCAGGGAAGATTGACAACCCTTTGATCAATGGCCATAAAATAATTGTTGTACGTTGTTTTGAAAGTCAATGTTTTGGGAACCAGATCGAACTCCATATAGAAGTTGGCGATTATCTTCTTGATTTTCATACCATCGATATTAAAATCCATTGCCGGGAAAGGGTTTTGGCCATCTCTATAACCTAAACTCCGGGCGCTGGCATAATTGGTAGGTGATGCGTTGGTATTAAACTCATCATGCACCGGCATAATCGGAACCGCAAAATAAGCCTGATTCCATGCACCTGCCTGATCATTATACTTGGTAGCATTACTATAAACAATGTTGCATCCGATAGTGAGCCAATCAGTAGCTTTCAAATCAATTTTTGAGTGGAGGTTCATTCTTTCGTATTCATTTTTCATATTCAGGAGACCTTCCTGAAAGAAGTAGTTTGTGCCGATTGAATATTTTGCAATTTCGTTACCACCCGAAAAATCAAGACTGTGATTGCTGATCTTTGCCGGACGAAGTATTTCATTGTACCAATCGGTATTTACATCCGGTATAAATGGATTAACGCGACTTCTGCCATAGCGTTGCATCGCTTCCTCGATAAAAGATTTATCTGCCGCTGAACCCGATTCCATGGCCATAGCTGTAAACTGCTCGGCATTGGCCATTTTCACAACATCCTGTGCAACCTGATAACCTGCATAACCACTATAGGTAAACTCCGGTTTTTGATTGTATGATCCCGATTTGGTTTCGATTAATACAACACCGTTGGCTGCTCTTACGCCATAGATGGCTGCTGCTGAAGCATCTTTCAATATAGAGATAGAAGCAATTTCTGAAGGATTCAGAAAATCGATATTATCAAAAAACATTCCATCAACAACATATAAGGGTGCTTCGTTATCATGTCCGGGGAATGAACCAATACCACGAACCCTAACAGTTGGTGAGTTTCCGGGGCCACCGTTTGTCACTATCTGTAAACCGGCAACTTTTCCCTGCAAAGCCTGCATTGGCATTGAAGATGGCGTTTTGCTCAGTTCCTCCGATTTAATGGTTGTAATGGAGGAAGTCAGATCTTTCACTTTAATTGTTCCATACCCTACAACGACTACTTCCTGTAATGATGTTTTTTCGGGAGTAAGCATGATACTCACAACATTTTGGCTGCCTAAGGCTACCTCAGTAGTTTCATAACCGATAAAACTAATAACCAGCGTGTTTTCACCTGCGTTGACCATCAGGTTGAATTGGCCGTTGATATCAGTTGAAGTACCTTTTGTTGTACCCTTTATCAGTACTGAGGCTCCTGGCAATGATTCGTTTGTCAACTGATCGTAAACGGTCCCGCTGATATTGCGACCCTGCCCGAATACAGCAGTACCAATAAAGGCCAGAAAAAGCAATAACATGCTTTTCATCCACCTATTTACTTGAGTTTGTAGTAAATGTTTCTTCATAACATTGGTTTTGATGATTTTAGGATTAGTGAATTATTTTGATTTATGATTGTAAAAACACTGCATGCAGCGCTTTTTGTGTTGCTGATTTTCGATTCGTAAATAAAGAACTATCCATTGTATCTACGCCTGGTGATCATCCCAAATAAGCTTTCGATGAAAATATTTCAATCGATTGCAGGGATTGAGCAGCTAATGTATAACAAGCAGAAATGAAAAGTATAAAGTTTACTTCAATTTCATTACTTCAATAAAAAAAGCCATATAAAAACGCCTAGTCATCAACACGTCAATGAATCGAAACACAATTATAATGATTTCAATATTAGGAATTTATGAAATTAAAATTTCAATATTTATTATATAATCCAAACGAAGAAACTTATACTAAAATTTCATGATAAATTCGGTCAGACCCTGGTCAGAAGCCAGATTAAGACGTTTTCGCAAACGATAACGCTTTTCTTCAACACCACGTATCGTGATATTAAGTAATGGTGCAATCTCTTTAGAGGAAAGATTTAACTTAAGATAAGCGCATAAACGGAAATCGTGCGGGGTAAGGTCGGGGTATTGTGCCTTAAGCTTCTTGAAAAAATTCTCATGCGCCTGATCGAAATGTGATTCGAATATTTCCCAGTCATGATCACTCGTTATATTTTTGTCAATCAAACGTACGATATTATCAAAGTATTTGTTGGGCAACCGATACCCCAACTCTTCCTTCTGTTTCCCGATTTCATCCTTTACCTCAATCAACGCTTCATTTTTGCGGATAATTGACATTGTATTTTTTGCCAGCTCCATGTTTTTCAAAGAAACCACCGATTGCAACCGCTCATTGGCAACTTTTATCATCTCAGCCTCAGCTTTATCCTTCAAGGCCCGCATTTTTTCGTTTTCTAATTTCAAGGCTTGTTCCTGATGGCGCCATCGTCTGCGCTTATAATTCGTTCTAATCAATGATACAAAAGTGATAGTGAGAATAAAATATACAAAAAACGCGAAATAAGTCAGGTACCAGGGTTGTAATATCTCAAAGGAAAGCACGCTTGTATCCGTTTCAATTCCCTTGTTTGTGAGTGTTTTCACCCTGAATTTATATTCTCCCGGAGGTAAACGGTTGTATGTAACTGTCGAAGTGGTTTCCCATTCATTCCAGTCACTTTCGAAGCCCTGCAACTGATAGCGGAAGTAATTTTTTTTTCCAACAGGTTCTTCAGAGGCGAAAGTAATCCGGATGTTGTTGAATACATTTTTCAAACTTTTTTGTGATTCCCATGGCTTGGAATACGTTTTAATTTCATTGTCACCATTACTTATCGTAATCTTTTTGATCACCGGAGGTCCGGTCAACTCAGTTAACTGATTCATTTTGTGTATATTCAATATAGCAAAACCGTTTTCTATACAGATAAGATGCAGACTATCATTGAGTGCGACGATATTTTCATTATTCTCAACTAATTCAATACCAAATGCTTCCGGTATGATACGGTAAATCAGTCTGGCCTTACCAAACCGGATTTCAAAAAGCCCTGCTTCCTTACCGTTTACCATCCAATATTGATCATCTGAAACCGGAATAATATTTTTAGAAGCCTTAAAATCACCAAGTTGAATATTTAATTCGGTGAACGGAACAATTTTACCATGTATGGCATCCCATTGGTATAGTGAATCACTTCCAGGAATAACGATACGGTTGTCCACTTTACAAACCCGGCTCGCCGGAAAAAAAAGCCCTTCCGGTTCACCTATTTTTTTCACCATTGCGGAGGAACGATAAGTGGCATCGGGTTGCAAAAGATAAAGGCCTGTAATTGAATGCCCGAGCAAAATATTACCCAGATGATCCATCTCAAGATATCTGACGGGGGCAACAAATCCGTCGAGAAGATGCGATTTCTCCCAGATATTCTCATTTTTTTCGAAAACCACGATGGAATAATAGGTGCTTTGCAAATACAATTCTTTGTTTCCTGCACGTGCATTCACCAGATTGTATCCACCACTGACATCACAAACACGAATAAGATTATGATTTTCAATTACATAGGTTCCACTATTCATTCCACAATAGAGTTTACCACTGATTTTCTTTAAAAACCAAACCTGCCCCTGGCTATTTGGCAAAAAACGGCAATCATCAACCAAACCATCACCGTTAAGTGAATAATAATAAACACCCTGATTTGTTCCAACATAAAGTTCATTGTTGTAAAGTGCAGCCGTATAAACCATTCCGATGTTCAGTTCCGTTTCGTGATAGACATCGATCGGGGTATTGAACGATAGATAATCGATGCCTTTGTCCATCCCAACCCAGAGATTGCCATCTGTATCGCTTTTCAAAGCAAGTATGGTATTGTTCTGTAACGAATTACCACTGTGAAAGTGGTCAATCGCTTTTCCGGTCATATCCATGATAAAAACACCATTCAGTATCGTGCCAAAAACCAAATTGTTCCCAATTCGCAATCCTTTATTCACCGTGCTTTCGATCAAACTTGCATTAATTTCAGTTTTCCAGGGTTCAAAATTTGAACCATTGTATTTAAACAATCCTTTCGAACTTGTTCCGATAAGTAAATTATTATGATCGAGTGCTAAGATTGTTTTGATTTCAGTCTGGCTGAAAATCTCACTTCCTGAAACACCAATCAATTGTTTATCAATAATTTCATAGAGTTTCCCCTGAACATGTTGTGTATAAAGATGTTCGCCACATTGTAATAAAAACAAAACCGAGCCTGGAATCTGTAATGGTTCGATGGTTTGTTGATCGTAATAGAATATTGCTCCAAAGCTTTGGAAATAAATCTTGTTTTTATGCTGAACGATTGACCAGATTTCCTCATTATGAAAATCAAAGTTTTTAAGTAGTGAAACCAATGAATGATACTCCCAGGCTGTAGATTCATTTAGTTGCCAATAGCCGAATTCTTCAAATGATCCGGTATAAACTCTATCACCGATAGCTGCAACTGAACGAATGATCTGGTTGCCGGGGATTTTATACAAATGGGTTCCCGACCCATCGAGTACCAACAGGCCGGCATTGTTAGCGACGAAAACAACACCTTTTTCATTGATGCTGATATCCCAGTTTTGATTTCCTCCGCCATAATCAGCTTTTTTATAACTGTTGACGCTGATATGACTTTCAGCGCAGAGTCTGTTAACTGATGCCAAAAAACATACATTCACTAAAAGCGTACCAGTGAAAATGATCCAGTTATAATGAAAAAAAGCTAACTTCATACTTTTTGGTAAAATACAGGGTAAAAATAACCAAAAATTACGGTTTGATTGTTGAGATCACTTCTATAACTCAAATATTGCCCCCAAAATACAAAAACACCAAATTTTAATAAAGATAAAACACTGATTGTGAGGCTTTGGTACGTTTTAGAAGCTTAGAATTTATCGTTGGTCAGGGCTTCGTTGTTGGTGGCATTCCAATTATAATCAGTTTTCGGAGTGAACTCCTTCATTACATTCAAATTGTTCCTGCTCTAAAAATCCGACCCACCATTTGCATTTTGCATTTTACATTTTGAGATAAAAAAAGGCCGTTCATCTTTCGATAAACGACCTTTCAATTAGCTAAACACTTGATTTATTATAAGATATAGCGAATCCCCAATTGCATCTGCCATTTCGAACGGGTCGAAAAATCGTCAACATACGAGGTCTTTAAATCGGAATTAAAATGATAATAAGGTACATTATCTTTGTCGATACCTGTAACACTAATTGGGTTATAAGTGCGGGCCAACTGGCGAACACCCCAGTTTGAATTGATCAGGTTACCTAAGTTCATGATATCCAATGACACCTGAATCGTATGTTTACGTTCTTTCACCTTGAAATTAAAATCCTGCATAAAGCGGAAGTCAATCTGAGAGAACCAGGGTAATGAAGCGCCGTTGCGTTCGGCATAATCGCCTTTCCGGTTTTTCAGGTATGGATCCTGATCGATAAAAGCACTCAAAGCAGCCCATTGTTCATCAGCATCAGCGGCAAGTGAGCCATTCCCTTCGCTGTCAACACTGCCAAAATTAATATCAGCTTTAGCCGAAGGAACGTAAAGTAAATCATTGTTTACGATGGCATCGCGGTTAAGGTCGCCGGCATAAGTATAGGAATAACGGTTCCCCTGTCCAAGTTCGATAAACATACCAAAGGTAGAAACCATTGATTTATACTCCTTTGCATACATCCAGCTCGAAATGAAACGGTGTTTCAACCCATATCGTGACCAGGAAACAGAAGGTGTATTTGGATTACCTACCACAGGATTACGCTGGAAAGCATCTGCGGCAATTTCGGCAGGTATCGAGGTATAATCTTTCGATTGCTGATAGGTGTAAGCGAGATCGCCTTTTAAACCGAATCCCCACTCTTTTGCAATCTTACCGGTCAAACTCAGTTGATGACCTTCCTTCACGTTGTCCATCACGATATAACCTGCTTCGAGGAAACCAACCGAACCTTCTGAAGCCGAATAGATATTTGTCTCGTTAAATCCGGCAAAAATTTCACGATCGTCGGCTCCGGATAATTTTTGTGAAGGAGCCTTCATATTGTAATTACGATGAACGATCGCATTGATATCTTTGCCATATATAGCTTCGAAAGTGCTTACCCAACCTTCGCTGAAAGCCCAGTCAACGGCGATATCTGTTTTCCAGACTTGCGGGAATTTGAAGTTTTCGGTGGTAGAATTAACCTGGAAAGTGTAGCCAGGATTGATACCCGGGTTTGAGGCTTGATTTCCTAACCATACAAAGGGAATGCGGCCTGTAAAGATTCCGGTTCCTCCACGGAAACGAAGGGTATTATCGCCATGAACATCATAATTGAATCCAAGACGTGGCGACCACATCAATCGCGATTTTGGCCAGACAGCAGGATCAAGTTTTGCCGTATTCCCGTCTTTATCGACCCATCCATCAAAATTTGCAGCTTCCTCCGAAGCAGTCGTAACGGCGAGCTTATTTAAATAAATAGGAATATCAACACGAAGACCAAAGGTGAGTTTGAAGTTTTCATTAAGCTGAAACTCATCCTGACCATATATACCCAACTGAGCCACATCGACGATTGATAAGGAATAAGGTTTAGCATTGGCAGTGGCCACTTCGGCATTAAAATCGATTGAATCTTTTGTTTGTGATAAAAATCCGTCAACGCCTCCAAACGTATGCCAGGGGTAATAAAAAAGATTAAATGAGTTTTCAAAATAGAATTTTTCGAAGTTGACACCACCCGTAATAGTATGACGTTCAGCATAATAGGTTACATTATCGGTAAACTGCAACACATTTTGTTTCAAAGTATTATGTGTTGAAAACATTTCAGAGCCTGCTGAGATGGCGAGTACGTTTTGATCAAAGATGTCAATCACAGGGAACTGCGCTGATTTTGGTTCACGACTATCATCAAAAACGGTGTAACCAACCAATAATTTATTCGAAATCTTGTTCGAGAAATTAGAGTTCAACTCACCAACAAATGAGTGAATTTTATTGAAGATTGTATAGGATGAATTTTCGAAAGGAAGCCGGTAACTGGTCGGGCCGCGTCCGATAATAGCTTCAGGGTGTGGAAGAATGTCTTTCGATGCATCGAGCATATTATAACGAAGCACTAATTTGTGGTTATTGCTGATATTATAATTCAGTTTTACAAGGAATTTGTTGTTCGATTTTTCGTGGTTATAGCCTTGATAGGCACCGGCTTCATATCCCCATTCATTTAAAAGATGGTCGTGAACGGCTTTTATATCGGCTTCCGAAACACTCGTTACATTCGGCTGACCATCGTTTGTGCCATTGTTGGCAACAAATCCATGTGCCAACTGATTGGCGCGTTCCATTTCGGCATTCACAAAGAAAAACAATTTGTTTTTTATGATAGGTCCGCCAACACTCAAGCCTGTTTGACTTGTACTGAAATCGAGGTTTGGCGCGTCTTCGCCACTGATTTTTTTACCAATCATGCCTTCGTTCCTGAAATAATGATAGGCAGTTGCTTTAAAATCGTTGGTTCCCGATTTGGTAACAACATTTACTCCAGCTCCTGTAAAACCACCTTCGCGCACATCGAATGGAGCCAATGAAACCTGTATCTGATCGATGGCATCCAATGAAACAGGCTGAGCATCCGACTGCCCGCCAGGAGTTGCATAATCTAATCCAAATGAGTTATTGAAAATAGAACCATCCAATGAAAAGTTATTGTACAACACATTTCTACCGCCAAAACTGTTACCATCGCTTTGGGGCGTCAGACGGGTTAAGTCTTGCTGGCTGCGGGTGATACCAGGTAAGGAGGTGATCTGTTTGCTTTCGAGATTGGTCATTGCACCGGTTTGTTCGCGTATGATCTCCCGGTCGGCTTTTACTTCTATTTCGCCCAATTGCTGGCTGGTGCTTTTCATTATCAATTTAACAAATGATGTGTTGTTCAATTGCAGAAAAATGTCAGTTGCGCTGGTATTTTCAAATCCAACATAGGTAACTGTTACCTTATACGGTCCACCAATACGCATATTCCGCATTTGAAAACGACCGTCCTCCATGGTGGTTGTTGCATATTGTGTTCCGCTGGGTGTGTGAACCGCTAAAACATTGGCCATCATCACTGCCTCGCCTTTTTCGTCAGAAACAGTGCCTGACAACGATGCCGTAGTGACACCCTGTGAAAATACTGCGCTGCCTATCGACAAACACAGTAACATCAAAAAAAATAGTCTTTTTTTCATACTTTGTAGATTTAGTTGTAACGATTGATTTTCTGATTAACAATCAATGAATAATAAGTTTTTGGTAACCTTAGGCGAATTTAAGACGAAGAATATAGCAATGCTAAAATATGTTAAAAAACATATAAGCGCATACACGATTGATTTATAGCAATTTAACAGTATATTAATTTTTCATTAATCATTTGACGTTTAATCATTTTCTTAATTAAGGGTTCAGAAGAAGTAAAAAATAAATACCAATTGATAAAAACGGCTAATTTGATAAATATCGAATAATACATTTCTAACAGATATTTCTTCTAAATTTGCATGAAACAAATATTCACCAGATCAGGTATGGTATTTAGCAGTAGTCTTTTTTTGGTTTACTTTCTTCCCGCGTTTTTAATCACTTACTATCTGGTTCCCAAAAAGTTAAAGAATATTGTCATCCTCATCTTCAGTATCTTTTTCTATAGCTGGGGAGCCCCACGTTTCATTTTTGTAATTCTCGGGACAACCTTTCTCGATTTTCATCTTGTAAAATGGATGTCGAATACCAAAAGTGTGCTCCATCGGCGTTTGATGTTAACGCTTTCGGTATCGGTAAATCTTGGATTGCTTTTCTATTTTAAATACTCTAATTTTTTTATTGAGAACGTAAATGCTGTGTTATCAGTATTTGGCGGATCAAATATAACATGGACGAAACTGATATTACCCATAGGGATTTCGTTCTACACCTTTGAGACAATCACTTACGTTGTTGATGTGTATCGCAGGGTTCACAAACCACTCTATAATTTTTGGGACTATCAGTTATATATTATCCTTTTTCCAAAATTAATTGCCGGACCCATTATTCGTTATCACGAGCTGGCCGATCAGATTACTGACCGATCGCAAAACGACACCACCGACAACAAACTGACCGGTTTCTTCCGTTTCGCCATCGGACTCGGGATGAAAGTAATGATAGCCAATCCGTTAGGAGCTTATGCCGATCTGGTTTTTGCAAGCGATGCTGCCACTACCTCCTCATATACCTTATGGATGGGGGTGTTAGCATATACTTTTCAGATTTATTATGACTTTGCGGGCTATTCGGCCATGGCTATCGGATTGTTGCGTATGATAGGTTTTGACATCATCGAAAACTTCAACAATCCATACATTTCGCAAAATATTTCTGAGTTTTGGCGCCGTTGGCATATCAGCTTAGGCAGATGGATGCGAAATTATCTTTATTTGCCTTTGGGCGGTAACAGGGTGAGTGCAGGACGGCTTTATTTCAATCTTTGGTTTGTATTCCTTGTCTCAGGCCTCTGGCATGGCGCAGCATGGAATTTTATCGTCTGGGGTGCATTTCATGGCACATTTTTGGTTGCCGACCGATTATTTTTAATAAAACTGTATAGCAAAATCGGTAAATTTCCGAGTGTGGCAATCACATTCATTATCACCATGGTTGGTTGGGTGCTTTTCCGGGCAGATACGCTGACACATGCTACAGATTTCATCAACGGTATGTTTGCTTTCCGCGGAGGAGAGTCAATTTACGTTACACAACAGGTTTGGGTGATGCTGGGAATAGCTGCCATATTTGCTTTCATGGCCTATTTACCATCGAACGAGCCGTGGCAAAACAAAATGCTGGGCAAAGAACATAAGTTGCGTACGCTTGTTTTCATGACTTTTGCTTCGATCATCCTGTTCATCATCAGCCTGAGTTCGATAACAGCTTCCGGATTTAATCCCTTTATTTATTTTAGGTTTTAACGGGAAAAGGTTTTAGCTGTTCACCTGATTTTAATTTAATAGTGTGTTACTACCTGTGGTTCTGCATTACTTGTATTCTTTATCTTTCTTTGATGGAAGATATGGAATATTTTTCTTCAAAAGCGGATGGTTATTCATGAACACGCCAAGAAATTCACCATTGTTGCTGTAAATTTCTCTGTAAATTGTATCGTTCTTTTCATAAATCAGTAGTTCATCAATGATTGATTTGATTCCCTTTGTACTAATCGAATACTCATTCTCCCATATCTCTATTAAACTATTATCCAATTTCGGCGTAAATTCTAATTCGAACAGAGTCCAGTCGCCATTGATAACACAACTCCACTTAGGCGCCGCATACTTTATCCAACCTTTATTTTCTGTAACAATACCAAGAGCATTTAACATTCCCTGTCCAAAATTTTTTCCCTTATTATATTTCCAGTACGACAAGATATACGTTCGATTTGGGGCAAGAAAACCTGAGTCTAATCTGGCAAGTAGATTCGACATGCCATCGTATCCTAAATATGATCCACTTCCACTGTACACTGTATCATGACCGAGGCGATCAAAATTATCATAATAGAAAGTAGCAGTTCCACTTTTTAGATAATGATCATTTTTAAATGTTAAACCTTGTTTTATCTGTTCAAAATGTAATACACCTGCAGCCGGATCTATGCTAAAAAGATCATGAATGCTTATCCGGTAAAGTGAGCCGGTTGGGTTCCTGAATACTTCAGTTGATCTTTTAAGCAAATCTTTTTCATATTGATTTATAGGTTCGTTGCTCCAGTAAATTAAAATATCCTTAGTATTCGGAATCGACTCTTTAATTGCTTTATCGTAGTAAACCGGTGAAAGTAATTGCACACAATTTTTGCTTTCCCAGATACTGGTATGCGTTAAATACGTCGAAAAAAGTGGGAGACGGGTATGATATGAAATAATCATCGATTCCTTATAAACTTTGGAGGCACCAATTTTACCGTAGTTTTCTGAGCCAATATGGTAATAAGGCAAAGGTAAGATCGCCTGATAATTCTTACTTTCAATTTCGGAAATAACTTCCTTCAATTCTTCGCCTACCATATTGATATCAAAGAGGTTAGGTGTTTTATTCGTGAATTTGGCATAAGATTTATAAACAGGAAATGCTTCAATGACAAATAATATTGGCAATACTCCAATAATAAGTTTTCTGAATTTAGTTGTTGCAACTGAATTTAAAAACCAGACCGCCAAAACGCCGGAAACATAATAAAACACCCAGGCAAAACGCCCAACTGATCTGAATTTCTTGATGATAGGGAATGCTTCAACCCAATGCTCCAATCCCATATTGAAAGGGAAAGAAAACGAAAAAGCAAGCATAATCAAAGAAGCGAATAATAAACCTGATATCAAGCTATCTGTATCATTTCCAAGGTGTTTTAATCTCCTGTATATTAGCAATATAACTGATGGCACAAAGAAAACGATCGAAAAAAGACCGATATAGGCCCAACCTTCCCATTGTTCCCATTTCGTTGAAAAGTGTATTTTCAAAATTGCAAATGGTTCACTTTGGAATAGAATAGTAACAAATGACGCTACATAAGTAAAAAAACCGGAAGGATTCGTATTTCGACCTGTGTGCGAATCAGTTAAACTGATTAATAAGAAAAAAATAACAGACGGTAAAATTGATATCACCGTAGCTTTTATAAAATGTATTTTGAATGATTTAAAATCTGGTTGAATTAAAAACCGAAACATAAAAAACAAAGCTGTCATAAAGGCTACAATCATCCCAAGATAGGCGTGAACCAGAAACATAACCATGGTAAAAACAGACAGAGAAACACTGTTACGCGTTAAACATCGCCAACGATCATCTTTAATTAATAAATAAATGGTTACCGGAATAAAAAAAGAAAAAGAGAGCGCAAAATGACTTGCAAACCGGTGAAATTGAGGTGAAAGCAAGGCAATCCCTACCGATGCAGTTATCGAAAGTAAGGTGGATACCTTCAATACTTTAAAGATATGGAACAACACAAAAGCAGATATCACAGGAGAAAAAATAATGATCAGATTCAATAATGCAATAATATAGTGCCCAAAGCCTGGAAATATGTTTTTAATAAAATAAAACATAACAGATAAAAAGGGCTGGCTATCGAGATAAAAAATACTTTCGCCATACGGGTAATTCATCCCGGTAAAATTCAATAACTCCTTATTGTTAACGATATACCATGAATAGGTATAGTAGTTCTTGATGCCATCGGAACCCATTAACAGCAAAAAACTACCAGGTGATAGCAGAACATCTTTAAAAAAAGGAAAGATAAAGGCAAAAACAAGTATTGCCGGTACCCATTGCAATAATTTTTTATGGTTAATTTCCGACATACTATTTTTCATGCTTCATAAGTTGGCATGCCGGATACCAATGGGTGGAATCCCTGTTATTTTGTCCTGTTTCATCTTAATAAATTATATTTCAGGACGAAAATCATCGAAATTGATTAACCCTGAAATTTAGCAATAATGCTAATATTATCTATGCTTAATTGTAAAATTGAAAACAAATATAATTGAATTCTCAACGAATGTAATGAATTACAAATCACTACACGATCAATCCTTACATTTACGCTATCAAAATTAGTTTAAAATTTCTGTTTAACAGATGAATGCTGCTAAGATTTTAACAAAGAAACGGCATAGTGACAACTTGATACCGTTCTATGAAATAGGGAATTAATGCCATCCATATCTACTATTACTGTACCAATACTGGATTCATTCTGGATAGAGTACGAAAAGTTATGAAAAACAGTCTTCGACTCCCTTGTCTTGAAGGAGAGACAGGCTGCTCAGAATGACAGTCATCCTAAATGGAGTCGAAGGAAAGTTTATGAATTTTCTATGATGATTAATCACCAAATAAATGACATTGAAATATATTTGTCGTTTTCCGATGGACTAAGTTACAGTTTAGCTCTCTGCTTATCTGGCAAAAATCCATTGCTCTATAAAGACATTGCAGAAACAAAATCCTTTTTTCGACAATGTAAGTCTTTTCTTACCTTTGTTACTTCAAAAAAACATCCCGATAAAATGGGATTTGTATATTAATTTCAGAAACTATAAATCTGTATTATTCCATGCCATTTACACTTTCTATCATCATTCCGGCTTTTAATGAAGAAAAAACGATCACGAAAATCCTTCAAAAGGTAACAAATGTGACGCTGATAGATGATATTAGCAAAGAAATCATTGTTGTAAACGACTGTTCTACCGATCAAACTGCTGACGTTGTAAATGATTTTCAAAATTCAAATAACAAACTAAATATCAGGCTATTTAATCAATCAAAAAACCAGGGCAAAGGTGCCGCAATTCATAAAGGGATTGAACTGGCAACCGGCGATTTCATCATTGTGCAGGATGCTGACCTTGAATATGATCCTGAAGATTTTAATATCCTGTTAAAACCAATGTTGGATGGTTTTGCCGATGTAGTGTATGGCTCACGATTCATGGGAGGCAACCCCCACAGAATATTGTTCTTCTGGCATACCTTAGGTAACAAATTCCTTACTTTTCTGTCGAATATGTTTACCAACCTGAATCTGACTGATATGGAAACATGTTATAAATTATTCAGATCACCTGTTATTAAAAACCTGAACCTCAAAGAGAAACGATTCGGTTTTGAACCTGAAGTAACAGCAAAAATGTCGCGCGTCAAAAGAATAAGAATTTATGAGGTAGGCATTTCGTATTATGGACGTACTTACGATGAAGGTAAAAAGATAAAAGCTTCGGATGGATTTAGGGCGATTTGGTGCATTATGAAGTATAATTTGCTGCGTGGGAATATTAACCGAATTTCAGTTTGATATTTCTTTAAATAATGAAGATGATAAAAAAAGGCCTATCATTCTATACTCTTGTCCTCGTTCTTTTGATATTGGCCTTGAACATTTTTACCGTTATTCCACATTCAGTCTTGTCGTGGGACATCTTTGGTTATTATCTCTATCTTCCATTTACATTTATATACAATGACTTAGGTTTGAAGGACCACGCGGTTGTTGAACAGATACTCGCAAAATACCATAACACTCCGACATTTTACCAGGCATTGCCTATGCTAAACGGGAACTGGGTAATGAAATATCCAATGGGCATGGCACTTCTTTACAGCCCCTGGTTTTTTACAGGTCACATGATATCACTTCTTACAGGATATGATGCTGACGGTTTCTCTCTCCCGTATCAATTGTCACTATTATATGGAAGTTTCATCTATACAGGTGTTGGCCTCTTTTTTTTTAGAAAGTCATTACTAAAATATTTTGATGAATTCATTACTTCTATTTTGTTGATTGTCTTGGTTTTCGGAACGAATTTCATGTTACACACCAGTATTCATGGACAGGGTTTAATGTCGCATAACTATCTTTTTTTCGTGTTTTCATTGATCCTTTGGTTCACGATTCGCTGGCACGAAACTTTACAAATAAAGTATTCAATCGGGCTTGGAATTACTATCGGATTATCAGCATTGAGTCGTCCGACAGAGATATTGGTTTTAATGATCCCACTACTTTGGAATATGCCAGGAATTCAATTCAAAAAAAGGATTCAATTTCTTTTAAAAAACTGGAAATCAATTGGTCTGATGCTTTTGATAATTTTCATAATTGGATTTTTTCAGCTTATTTACTGGAAGCAAATGACCGGGAAATTTCTATTCAATAGTTATGGAGGAAACGCGGGTGAAGGCATGGAATTTCTCCATCCGTACCTGATGGAAGTTTTGTTCAGCTTCAGGAAAGGTTGGCTCATTTATACACCAGTTATGGCATTTGCATTGGCCGGTTTTTTTACCATGTATCGTTCGATGAAAAATTTGTTTCCGGCTATATTTCTGTTTTTTATAGTTTCATTTTATGTGATTGCCAGCTGGTCCTGCTGGTGGTATGCCGATTGCTTCAGTCAACGGGCCGTCATTCCAATGTATGTTATGTTGGCATTTCCCTTCGGGAGCTTGTTAACCTATGTCAGGGGAAGAAGTAACAAAATATTCGCCGGTTTTTTGATGTTGCTTGGTATTCTATTGATTTTCAATATTTTTCAATCGTGGCAATTTTTAAATGGGATGATTCATCCAACACGGATGACAAAGAAGGCTTATGCAGCAGTATTTCTACAGAAGAATAAATCTGTTATAAAAAATGATTTATTGCTAATAGACCGAAATGCTAATCCAACCTACTTATTACAAGACAGTTCAAAATACACCTTAAAACAACTTGATTTTCAAGATTTTGAAAAAAACGGCCATTTTATTAAAAATAATCCCGATACAATAAACCTGACAAAAGTGTTTAAACTTAGTGAGGAAAATTGTTGCTTCCTGAAATTTGAGATTCCGTATGAACTATTAACAAACAAGGAATACGCTATTATTCGGGTAGAAGCAGATGTCTTGGTAACTGGGAATGTCATGACGAATCCACTGCTGCTTGGAATGAATTTTGAACATAATGAATATCCTTATAGTGAAAGAATAACCAGCTTTGATTCAACGCAATTAATTGCCGGACAATGGAATAAAGTGAGTATGGATTACCTTACGCCAGAAGTTCGCCGTCCTAACGATAGGTTCCAGACAAACTTTTACTTGAAAGGCAAAGCGGATGTTTATCTTGACAATATTCGCATAACTGCATATGAACCAACGTATTGATTAGAAAAAAATCAGATATAAAAGATCGTAAAAAAATATTATGGTTCAAATTTAATCACTTTAAAATCGTCGATTTGTACTTTTGCTTTCCCCTTATTCAAAACATATGTCTCAAACCTATCCTGATATGTGGTAACTTCCGGTGATAAATAATCGATTGTAAAATTTTGCCAAGAGCCTACTTTTGCCATGTCGAAGGGGATTTCGAAATACCGGTATTTATAGGGAATCCCATAATTGGCTTTCACTTTTCCACGATATGTAAAAGTCACTACCAAAACCAATTCAGAAGGGTTAACAATTGAATCGGATTTATATGCAAATGATACCCTGGCCCAGAAATGGTCCTTGTTTGTAATCTGTTCATAGGGTATTTTAACACTTGGCGAGAACTGCATATCAATCCCGGTTTCGAAACATTTATCAATTGTATCGGTATCGCCCTTCAGTTTCTGAAACTTTTCAAGTCCCTTCAAAGGCTGGTTCATATCAATAAAAGCCAAAATAGATTTTGAATATTTAAGTGAATCAACTAATTTATTTCCAGTTTCATCATCAAGAAATGGATTGATCATAAGCAATTTTTTGTCGTCCATACTTGCTTTGGTTTTACCAAAGATCTTCCAATAGTATTCCCGGGTCATCCTGGTCGCATGTATAACTTCGTCTTTGATTTGCCAAACCTGAATTAAAGAAAAAAACATAAAAAAGATAAGTATCACCAATGATATGGTTCGAATATAAATTCCTCTATTTCTCAGATAGCTGACACCAAATCCCAATGGAATCATCATTAATGCGTATGATTGGATAAACGCCCTGTAGCCAAAGCTTATCAGACTTGTAAAGGAAGCAATAATATATAGGTTTATCAAGAAGAAAAGAATGACAGGCAAAGCCAGTGTGATTTTCCGTTTAACCATCCACCATAAGCCGATGACAGAGAAAACCATCAATGGTGCATACACAAACCATCCTTTACGGTAACTGAATAGAACCCAGGCAAATCGTGGATTCCACAGGTCGAGTATCGACTGTGGATCGGTATAGGTTGAGAGAAATATTTTACCTGTGTAATGATAAAAATAAGCCATCTGGGGAAGTCCCATCAAAAAAGCTGCTGTCCCCAAAAGAATCACGTGAAACCTATACTTCCAAACCATTCTGATTTTATTCAGAAACGACTCTTTTCCGCTTATATTCCAGCACATTGGTATAAGTATAGCAATAATTTCACTTGGCCTTGAAACAATGATCAGTCCTAATATGATCCCGATTATGATAGCAGAACTTTTACGAGGCCTTTCGTGCCATTTGATTGTAAACCAAATCAATATGGTATATAAAGTAAACAAAATAGTGTGTGGTGCCCCTGCATCAAAAGTTGTCCAGAATAACAGGTTGGTTCCCAAATAGACGGATATCAGCGTTATAACAGTAGTTTTGTCATCGAAATATTTCAGCAGTATCTTCCGGGCAAACCATAAGCCCAAAGCAACATAAAAAAACGCCGCTATCGCCATTGAAAGCTGATAGGGAAAAGAAAAACCATCCGCCGGATACGCCGTCAACAAAGCGATGAAATGCCCCAGAAAAAAGAAAGGAGACAGTAATATAGCCATCCCGCAAAAGAATCGTATCAGGTGCAAATCACCCAGAGTTTGCAACTGGTAAAACATGGGGGTATTGTGATAGGTCGCGTTGATCTGTTCCAACCAGCTTATATCACTTATTGCCGGATCGTGGTATATAAATGTTGCCGGAAGATAAAGATATAATCCAAAATAATCATAACTCAGGATATTGGTTTGAAGATAGGAAAATTTAAGAATGCCCAACAAAATTATCAGCATCCAAACAACAATCATGGATGTTTTTTTAATGGTTAAATTTTGTGTATCCCACATTTCTATTGATCGATAATTAACGAAAACTAATGTTAAATATACGCGAAAACGCTGTGCGCTTTCCTTCTTAAACCTTGGAACAAATACTCAACAACAAATCATAACATGCTGCAATATAACTGTCTATCTCTAATATTATTTTCAACATTCCTTAAAGATCTAATTTTCTTCTGGTATAGGAAATGCCTGATCATAAAGCCACAAAGCGTCTCTTTCTAAAGCAGTTTCTAAAGGAACTTCAAAATGTTGGGCCTTCTTTTTGATCATTTCCATTGATTTGGAATTCCCCAAAATATATTTACGGTATGCTTCCACCTTTTCCTGTGCAGCGAATTTAAATACAGCCACAAATTTATTCTCAGCTTTATATACCAATTCGTAATCTCTTTTCAGTGTTTGTGGTAATGGATCATTTTGATCAAACTTTTCAAATTGCAAGAAATCGATAATCACAATATAGTCAACTATCGTAACGAACTGATTTCGTGGATTGTTATGAAATCCAGTAAAATGTTGGGCATCTTTTGCTCCCACAAAAGTAAATGGCATTTCCTTATGGTTCCAGTTCACAACAAAAAGTTTCGAGCAGGATTGGTTTCTCAGGTCAATCACCGGCCTTTTCGTACCAATATAACTCCGGAAATGATTTAATATCCAGTTCTCGCTGAAATTAGCTGTCAGAATCACTGAGTTTTCAGGAATCAGTTTTTCAACAGATTGAAGTTCAAGAGCAATCTCATCAAGGGGTTTAAGAAATTTTACATGGATGCTCTTTAACGAAATTCCGGCATAAAGAATGATTAAAACCGGTATAAAAACGAGTTTTTTTGGAAAATCCTGAAGACTTATCCAGAGTATTAACATATAAATCAGTAGTATGGCCACTCTCATGGATACATTTCCGGCAGAATTCATTTGATTCGGAAGAAAAAGGTAAAATCCGAAGATAAGGATGGTTACCAAAAACCAAAAATCACTTTTCAGCAGGAAATCAATCAAACGATATTTCACTGATCTGTATCGTGTTATATAACCAATAATCCTGCTGATAAGTATCCAGACCACCAACGATATAACAAGAAAGTATATCACCCTCACATACACCAATTCCATATTGCGATGGTAACCAATCAATATATTAAGATCGTTAATCTTCTTCAAAAAACCGAACTGACCTGTCGCCCCATCGCCGGCAGGGTATTTAAGTATCTCTCTAATATAAAAAACTGAGAGTATTAATGACGGCATGGCGCTGGCAATCAGAATCCCCGTCCTGTTCAGGAATTTTTTGAATGTATTCGGCTCCTTTAAAGCTAATTCATTAAAAAATTCAAATACAGTATAAAATCCGGTTATCGCCAATAAAAATCCAAAAATGAAAAGATGTGCAAAATAAGTAAACAGGATCAGCAATGTCAGCACGATTGATTTTAGAATATTCATGGACTTATGCTGCCGTATCCAATATCCAAGTGTATAAAACATGAGGCCAATCGCCAAGCTAAAATTGTAGTAACCCAACATGAACAATGATGTATAGGTAAAAGGGAAAATCAATAGGGTAAGATAATCCGACTTCCCTTTTATTGAGACAACCAAATATCTGAATCCGGTAACAAGCGAGATAAGATAAGTTGTTATAAACAATTTTTCAGCAAGCCATGCCGGAAGCACCAGATTGAATAAAGCAATTATATAGTTCCCCAATACATTCCCGTTGAAAAGCGGATCGAAAACATAAAACTGCCGGTAAGTTTCATTCCCTTTCCACAGTTGAATCATCATATTTGAAACCTGCAGATGCTTAGGGCCATCCAACGATCCTACATAATAGGTCAAAAATACCGGGATCAGATTTGCAACAGTGAAAAGAATGAATACGTTTCTCTCGTTAACAAACGACCAATTGATGCGAAATTTCATTTAAAATTCATATAAAATCTAAGCAGTTACGAAAAATAAATCTGTCAGTAATTACTAAAAGAATTTCTGTACTTAGTCATTTCTACCGAGTGAGTTCATTTGTATCACTCTATTTAAAAACAATGACAAGACAATTCTTAAATTGCCTATCTCTCCTCATACTGTTTCTCATAGTATTTCAGGTAGTTACCCGATGTAACTTCATCGAGCCATTCCTGGTTACCCAGATACCAGTCAACGGTCAACCGGATACCTTCTTCAAATTGAAGCGATGGAACCCAGCCCAATTCACGTTGCAATTTCGTTGAATCGATAGCATAGCGCAGATCGTGACCGGCACGGTCTTTCACATAAGTTATCAATTTCTCTGATGTCCCTTCTTCCCTGAACAGCTTTTCATCCATCACCTTACACATCAGTTTGATCAGGTCGATATTGGTCCACTCGTTGTGACCCCCGATATTATATGTTTGTCCATCACTGCCTTTATGAAAAATATCATCGATAGCACGGGCATGGTCAACCACATATAACCAATCACGGATATTTTCACCTTTACCATAAACGGGTAAGGGCTTATTATTACGTATATTATTGATAAACAAAGGGATGAGTTTCTCTGGGAACTGGTTTGGACCATAGTTGTTCGAACAATTCGAAATAACCATTGGCAACTTATATGTATCATGATAAGCCCTCACCAAATGGTCGCTGCTTGCCTTGGATGCCGAATACGGACTATGTGGTTCATAAGCCGTCGATTCGGTAAAAAAACCTTTCGCACCCAATGATCCATATACCTCATCGGTTGAGATATGATAAAACCGTTTGCCTTCAAAGTCATTTTTCCAGGAATGATTCGCTGCATTCAACAGGTTCACAGTGCCCACGATATTGGTCATGATAAACTCCATCGGGTTGGCTATGGAACGATCAACATGCGATTCGGCGGCAAGGTGTATTACACTATCGAATTCATATTTTTCGAATAACTGCATCATTCTCTCACCATCCGTAATATCAGCTTTGATGAAATGATAGTTTGGATAACTCTCTACATCTTTGAGATTGAATAAATTACCGGCATAGGTAAGTGCATCGAGGTTATAAATCTGGTACCTTGGGTATTTGTTAACAAAAAGTCGCACGACATGCGAACCGATGAAACCGGCTCCGCCGGTGATGAGGATCTTTTTCATTTTCAGATTTAATTATGATGATTAAAAAATTAGAGCCACAGATTCACAGATTATAGTATAATTCTTTTTGATACTAATGATTTCTCCCCAAAGTTAACAAGTAATCCTAATGGTAACTTTGAAATAGCAAGATAATTAGTTACCCACTTATAATGTTCTGCAACAATTCCATTTTAAGCCTTTACCTCCAACAATATTTTGTCAAAGATTACAAAATCAGCAAAATATGTACGATTCAATTTATGTCCTTTATAGGCCAGATCATATTTTTTCTCCCTTTCATAAGGAATACTGTTTTGTTGAAACTCTATTTCTAATGCATCTTTATAAACTACTTCCAAAAAATCCTCTGCCCAATACACGATGAACTTCCATACAAATCCCAATTATTGCATAGGTTTCGATTTGAAGTGGATATATTTCATCAGAATACACCATAATTATTTTGAATCTATGCTTTTAACCTAATCAGTTATTTTCAATTTTTTTTGATCTGTGAATCTGTGGTATTAACTTAATTTATCTGAATCAATAAATCTGGTTCAATCTGTTGCCTATCTTTTTCCACGATACACTTTTTCCCACTTCCAGGCAGAGGCTGTCATCTCATCAACAGTTTTCATCGCTTTCCATCCCAGCTCTTCATTCGAATAGGTCGGATCGGCCCACACCTGCTCCACATCACCGGCACGTCGTCCTACGATCTTGTAATTCAATTTCTCTCCCGAGACTCTCTCAAATGACTTTATCACATCCAAAACTGATAGTCCGGTTCCTGTGCCAAGATTAAAAATTTCAAATGACTGTTTCATCTTCGACTCAATCATTCTTCTCACAGCAACAACATGTGCTTTGGCCAGATCAACCACATGAATATAATCGCGAACCGCTGTACCATCGTGGGTGTTATAATCCTCACCAAATACACTCAGTTGATTACGTAATCCAATGGCAGTCTGGGTGATAAACGGAACAAGATTGTTAGGCACACCAATAGGCAACTCCCCTATTTTAGCCGATTCATGCGCGCCGATAGGATTAAAATACCGCAGTGCGATGGCATTCAGTTTCGACGATTTAACCGTGTCGAAAATCACCTCCTCCGATATCTGTTTTGTGTTTCCGTAAGGTGATTCGGCTTTTTTGATTGGCGCCTTTTCTGATACCGGCAATACATCAGGCTGGCCATATACGGTGCAGGAGGATGAAAATACAAGATTCGGGATATTATTTTCGATCATGCTTTCGAGAATATTCATGAGCGAAACTAAGTTATTACGATAATAGAGCAATGGTTTCTCAACCGACTCACCAACGGCCTTGAAAGCTGCAAAATGAATCACCCCTGACAGGTCGTTATGCTTTTTAAAAAATGCAGAAGTCTTTTCACGATCAATCAGGTCGAACTGTTCGAAATGTGGTTTAATTCCTGTTATTGAAGTAATTGCATCAACAACATCGGCCTGTGAGTTTGAAAGATTATCAACGATAACCACTTCATACCCTTGTTGTTGCAATTCCACTACCGTATGTGATCCGATAAATCCCGTACCACCTGTCACCAATATTTTCATAGTCGTTTATTTAAATCAAAGATATACAAATGTTTATTTGATGCTATTGGATTTTTCTGACAAGATTGCCTTCGAGTTGGTACTTTTCTTTGCTTTCTTCGCAAATAGCAACACCATCTTTATCAAAATGCAGGCGCTGACCAAACTCGCTCATCCAACCGATCTGCCGGGCCGGATTTCCAACCACCAAAGCATAGGCCGGGACTTCCTTTGTTACCACAGCGCCGGCACCGATAAACGCGAATTCACCAATATCATGACCGCACACAATGGTTGCATTTGCCCCGATGGATGCTCCTTTTTTAACTAAAGTCCGCGCATACTCACTCTTACGGTTAACGGCGCTTCTCGGATTGATGACATTCGTAAAAACCATTGAGGGGCCTAAAAATACATCATCTTCGCAGATAACGCCGGTATAGATGGAAACATTGTTCTGAATTTTGACATTTCTCCCAAGTATTACTCCGGGTGAAACAACAACATTCTGACCGATGTTACAACGTTCACCAATAATGCAATCCGACATGATATGTGAAAAATGCCAGATTTTTGTTCCTTCTCCGATCTCACATCCTTCGTCAATAATGGCTGATTCGTGGGCAAAATAAAGTGGTTTGTTATTCATAAAATGAGGTTTAAAAAGTGAGCTACGCTCCGACAAACTCCAAAACAGAATCAACTACGTACTGCAGTGTTTCAATGTCGAATTCAGTGTGAATAGGCAGTGAGAAAACGGTTTTACACAGCGCTTCAGTTACAGGGAAATCGCCGCTTTTGTAGCGGGGATCGAGATACGCCTTTTGTTCATGCAATGGAACCGGATAATAAATGGCGCTCGAAATCCCTTTCGATTGCAAATGGTCCATCAGTTTCTGACGGTCAATTCCATCAGTTACCAACGTATATTGGTGAAAAACATGATTTGTAAATGAAGCGGTTCTGGGGGTTGTGAGTTTGCTGCATGATGCGAAAGCCTCGTTATAAAAATTTGCAGCAAACCGGCGGGCGTCGGCGTATTCGTCAAGATGTTTCAGTTTAATATCCAGAATCGCAGCCTGAATACTATCCAATCGTGAGTTTACCCCAACATAATCGTGATAATAACGCACCGTCATCCCATGATTTACAACCACGCGCATTTGTGCGGCAAGGGCATCATCATTGGTAAAAATGGCACCGCCATCACCATAACAACCTAAGTTTTTGGAAGGGAAAAATGAAGTACACCCAATTTGTCCGATTGTTCCTGCTTTCTTTACCGAGCCATCTTTTGAGTGATAATCGGCGCCAATAGCCTGGGCATTGTCCTCAATAACCAACAAATTATATTTATCTGCAATAGCCATAACGGCGTCCATATCCGAACATTGTCCAAAAAGATGTACCGGAACGATGGCCTTTGTTTTTGGTGTGATCGCACGCTCGATAGCCGCAGGGTCAATATTATACGTGTCGGGCAATACATCAACTAATACAGGTGTAAGATGCAGTAATGCAATTACTTCAGCTGTTGCAATAAAAGTGAACGAAGTAGTAATCACCTCATCACCAGGTTGCAGGTTCAACGCCATCATCGCCACCTGTAAGGCATCAGTGCCATTGGCGCAAGGGATCACATGCTTCACACCAAGATATTTTTCAAGATCAGCCTGAAATTTCTTTACTGCCGGACCATTAATAAACGAAGCATTGCCTAATACTTCAGCAATTGCTGCATCCACCTCCGGCTTAATTTTGTTATATTGACCAATCAGGTCAACCATTGGAACTTGTTTCATAGAATATATGTTTGATTTTTTGGCAAATTTACTGATAATTAATTAACAGTAAAATTGGTCTGCATTAACATAGTAAGTTTAATTATTCAGGGGTCTGGTTTTTCGGTGTTTATAGTTTCTCTTTACTGTTTTTCAGGATTTGGTAAAGTAATTCACGTGCACGAAATAGTTGTGCTTTCACGGTACCTAATGGTAAATGAAGCTGAACCGAAATTTCATCATAACTCATTTCCTCAAAATAGCGCAATTCGACAAGCTGCCGGTAGTGAGGTTTTAGTTTTTCAACAACACTGCGCATTAATCTTATCTTTTGATCATTTATAATATTCTCTTCAGGATCTAAGCCGGTTGAAGCTGTTTTACGGGCAAAATTTGAAGAGAAATCAATGTCGATATCCGAGCTTTGGTTTAATGCATCTTTTCGTTTTCGCCTGATAAAATCGATGCAATTGTTGGCGGCAATCCTGAACAACCAGGTACTAAAAGCATAATCAGATGTATATTGATCAAGTTTTTTAAAAGCTTTACCAAATGCCTCAATAGTAAGGTCCTCAGCATCAGTTGCGTTATTGGTCATCTTCATCATCAAAAAATAAAGCGAATCACGATAATAGTAAAGTAATTCGGCATATGCTTTCTGATCAGATTCATTCAGTGCCCGCTGAACAAGGTGAAAATCACGCTGACCTTTCTCCGAAAGGCGCTCGTTTACTTCCATCGCACCTGTTTCGAAAAGATATTGGTGAACGCGACAATTGGATTAAAAAACATGAAAAACAATTCGGCGAAGGGTGTAATCAACCAGATACTTCTTTCGCCAAGCCTTTTGGAGGCGGCGCCAAATATTATCAGTTGATTGATCAGCCTGAAAGCCAGCAAGGCAGTTGGAAAAACAAAATGAATGGGTAAAAAATACAAGCCGGCACAGGCAGCATAAAACGAAAACTGGGTAAAATAATACAAACCCAACTTAAATTTCACTCCTGCACTGTAATATTTACCTGTTGATAAATGCCTGCGTTTTTGCCGCACCCAGGCCGAAAAATTCTTTGAAGGTTCCGAATAAGTCCTCGAATCTTCATGAATCACGATGCGTGTATTTCTCTTATTTGCTACTTTGGCAACAAAAAGATCATCATCGCCCGAAGGGATGCTATAGTGTGAAGTGAATCCTTTATTCTTCAAAAACAACGACTTACGATACGACATATTACGACCAACACCCATATACGGTGCGCCTGCATGTGCGTAGGAAAGGTATTGAAGTCCGATATGAAGGGTGTCGAAACGGATAAGAAGATTTAGTAATCCTGCTTTCCGCTGGTAAGGGCCGTAACCAAGCACCATCTCGGTTTTTTCACGATAAGCCGCAACCATGGAATTTATCCACTGATTGCTCCGGGGTGCACAATCAGCATCTGTAAGGAGCAATATTTCGTTTTTGGCCGATTTTATGCCAATACTCAATGGAAATTTCTTTCCCTGAAAAAAATTAAGACTCTGCCTTATATGTACAAGCTTTAACCTTGGCTCGCGACGGGCATAATCCGTCAACATTTCCTCCGAACCATCATCCGAACAATCATTGACCACTACTACTTCAAAATCAGGATAATCTTGTGCGAAAAGTAAAGGGAGATTGCGTTCGAGTTTCAAATATTCGTTCCGGGCACTGATTACGATCGAAACAGCTACCTGGGGCGACTGCGCTGGTACAGCCTTTTTGCTTTTAAAGAAGGATACCCTTGCAAAAACTGCCCAATAATATATCAAATGAATAAGCAAGCTTGAGCCTGCAATACCTAAAACAATATATGTCAGTGTTTTAATATAAGTTTCGATCAAGGTGGAATCGCTTTTGGTTTGGCAAATTTATCCAAACTTTAAGATAAACCGTATATTTGTGGAAAAATTATTGAATGGATTTTGAATTAATTGGTCGTGATGCCAGGTCTTCGGCACGTGCCGGAAAACTGACAACCGATCATGGCGACATAGAAACACCCATTTTTATGCCTGTCGGAACGGCGGGCACAGTGAAAGCGGTTCATCAGCGCGAATTGAAAAACGATATTCAAGCCCAGATTATTCTTGGAAACACCTATCACCTTTATCTGCGACCCGGCACCGGAATCCTTGAACAGGCTGGTGGTCTGCACCGTTTTAACGGTTGGGACAAACCGATTTTGACAGATAGCGGCGGATATCAGGTTTACTCATTAAGTGCAAGACGCAAGCTCACCGAAGAAGGTGTCACTTTTCAATCGCATATCGATGGATCACGGCATAAGTTCACACCCGAACGCGTGATGGAAATACAACGATCGATCGGCGCCGATATCATCATGGCATTCGACGAATGTACACCCTACCCCTGTGATTATCAATATGCTGCAAAATCCCTAACCATAACAAATCATTGGCTGGACCGTTGTTTCGAACACCTTCAGAAAGTAACGCCCTTATACGGTTACCAGCAATCGTTGTTCCCCATCGTTCAGGGAAGTACGTTCAGGGACCTCCGAGCGCAATCGGCCGAATTTGTCGCATCGAAAGGCGCCGATGGCAATGCTATTGGCGGATTATCGGTGGGTGAGCCCCACGAGATAATGTATGAAATGACCGAACTGGTATGTGGTATTTTACCACAGGATAAACCACGATACCTGATGGGTGTGGGAACACCAGCCAATATCCTGGAGAGCATCGCACTTGGTATTGATATGTTCGATTGCGTTATGCCTACACGAAATGGACGCAACGGAATGCTTTTTACGAGCGAAGGCATCATCAATATCAAAAATGAGAAGTGGAAAGATGATTTTAGCCCGATAGACGAAAACGGACTGGTATTTGTTGATTCACACTATTCGAAAGCATACCTGCGCCATCTTTTCGCTGCCAAAGAAATGTTGGGAAGCATGGTGGCAAGTCTGCATAATCTTGGATTCTACCTTTGGTTGGTTAAAGAAGCACGAAAACACATCATCGAAGGTGATTTCAGTACATGGAAAGATCAGATGGTACCGAAATTAATCAGACGAAGATAATTAAGAATGAAGGTTAAGTGCATGACAAACAATAAAACAATTGTAACCCGGTTGATATAGCGAAATGAAAATAATTGATTGGTACATATTTAAAAAATTCCTGGGGACATTCGTGTACGCCATTTCGTTGCTTATAATCATCGTGATCATTTTCGATATCTCTGAAAATATTGAAGATTATTTGAAAAGTAATGCACCGATAAAAGCCATCGTATTTGACTACTACATTAACTTCATCCCTTATTTTATCAATCTTTATGTTTATCTGTTCACCTTTATCTCGGTCATTTTCTTCACTTCAAAAATGGCAGGAAATACTGAAATTGTTGCTATCCTGAGCAGTGGTGTAAGCTTCATACGCTTGCTTCGTCCTTATCTGATGGCAGCCTTATTCCTGGGTGCAGTTTCACTTTATCTGGGCAATTTCCTTATTCCACGCACCGATCAGGTTCGTCGCGATTTCAAAAATAAATACATGGGAAAGCTCGCTGATGATAAAGGCAAAAATATTCACATACAAATTGAAAAAGGTGTTTTTGTTTATGTTGAATCATTCAATAACAAAGTAAACACAGGTTATAAGTTTACATTGGAACGATTCGAAAATCAGCAGATGACCTATAAATTAAGTTCAGAGCGCATTGAGTTCGATTCCATCTTTCATAAATGGCGTATTGTCAATTATTTAGAACGCCAAATCGACAGTTTACATGAAACTATCGTGAAAGGAAAAGAGAAAGACACTACGCTAAACCTGCTGCCTACCGATCTCTATAAAATAAGCCAGGATTTTGAGGTAATGAATTTTTGGGAACTAAGACACCATATCGAAAGCGAGCACCTGAAAGGAAGCGCCAGTGTTGTCAAATATGAGGTGGAGATGCATAAACGACTTGCTTCACCGGTGGCCATAATCGTACTGACTTTTATCGGTGTTGCTTTATCAAGCCGAAAAGTTAGGGGAGGAATCGGGATGCACCTCGGATTGGGAATTGGTATCACCTTCTCCTATATCCTATTCATGCAATTTTCAACTGTGTTTGCAACCTATGGAAATCTACATCCCGCTTTTGCAGCCTGGCTGCCCAATATAATTTTCGCGATCCTTGGTGTTTACCTGATTTTAAAAGCACCAAAATAATCGAGCGTTAAAATTCATTGTTGTTTAGTTAGTAAATTTATTTTTGACGCTTTCAGGTCTTTTGACGCTGAAAGGTCTGGTTAACCTGACAGCGTCCGTAGGTCCTGTCAGCGTAAGAATTTTAAACTAAACAACATTGCGTTAAAATTCCTGAATTAATTCGAATTACACGCCGCCATTTTGTAAATTTGTTTTTTCTAAAAAAGTACCCAACAAGTTTATGGCTATAATCAATACATTGGTATCCTGGTTGATGAACAAAAGAATTCATCAGATAGAGTTGTTTATAAAATACCCGCATGACGTTCAGGCTGAATGGTTTAACCGGCTTATTTATATGGGAAAAACGACCGAATGGGGCAAGAAGTACGATTTTAAAAGCATTAAAGACGTCAGGCAATTCAACGAAAGGGTTCCGATAAGCACCTACGAAGACCTGAAACCATATATCGACAGGTTGCGAAATGGCGAACAAAACATATTATGGCCCGAAGAGATAAAATGGTTTGCCAAATCTTCGGGCACAACCTCAAGCAAAAGTAAGTTTATTCCTGTAAGTAACTCATCGTTAGATGAATGCCATTTTAAGGGTGGTAAAGATATGCTTTCGCTTTACGTACATAATCACCCTGAAACCATGATCTTCGATGGAAAAGGTCTGGTGATGGGTGGAAGTCACAGCATAAGCGAGGTAAACAATGAATCGTATTACGATGGTGATTTATCGGCGATAATCATACAGAATTTACCTTTCTGGGCACAGTTTATGAAAACACCAAACCTTTCCATCGCCCTGATGGACGAATGGGAGGAAAAAATAGATCTGATGGCACGTGAGACCATGCATCATGATGTAACAAGTATTTCGGGAGTACCCTCATGGACAATGGTATTGATAAAAAAAGTGCTCGAACTCACCGGTAAAGAAAACCTCTGTGAAGTTTGGCCTAACCTCGAAGTTTTCTTTCATGGCGGTGTCAATTTTGATCCCTATCGTCTGCAATTCAAACAACTCATCCCCTCGCCAACCATGAATTATATGGAGACGTATAATGCATCGGAAGGATTTTTCGGGATACAGGATCAAATAACATCAGGAGATTTGTTGTTGATGCTCGATTATGGAATTTTTTATGAATTTATACCGGTGGAGAACCTGAATGATCAGCAACCAAAAGTAGTTCAGCTCGATCGGGTCGAAATAAATCACAGCTATGCGCTTATTATCAGTACGAACGCGGGATTGTGGCGTTATCTGATCGGAGATATCGTGATATTCACATCAATAAATCCATACAGAATAAAAATCACGGGACGAACAAAAAATTTCATAAACGCCTTTGGTGAAGAACTGATTGTTGACAATGCCGAAAAAGCGCTTGCCATCGCCTGCAGCAAATGCCAGGTAAATATTGTAGAATACACTGCCGCCCCACTCTACCTTTCAGAAAAGGATTCGGGCGCCCATGAATGGCTGATCGAATTTGAAACGCCTCCGCCAAATATTGACTATTTTGCCGAAACGTTCGATAATGCACTTAAATCGCTTAATTCGGACTATGAAGCCAAACGCTACCACAATATGATACTTCGCCCTCCGGTTATCAGGCAAATGGAATCCGGAACATTTTATAAGTGGTTAAAAATCAATGGTAAATTAGGCGGTCAGCATAAGGTTCCGCGCCTTTCGAATAACCGCGACATCGTGGAACAAATTTTATCTGCTATCAATCCCGCAAAATAAACTGAGAATCTTATTATATTCGCACCCCTAAAATAAAGCACCATGCATATCGCAATAGCAGGAAACATTGGTTCGGGCAAAACAACCCTGACACGATTGTTATCGAAACAATTTAATTGGACACCTCATTATGAGGATGTTGAAAACAATCCTTATCTGCATAGTTTTTATGAAGATATGCAACGCTGGTCTTTCAATCTACAGGTCTATTTCCTGAACAGCCGGTTCCGGCAGGTGATTGATATTCGAAACAGCGGTAAAACCATTATTCAGGATCGTACCATTTATGAAGACGCGTACATTTTCGCTCCCAACCTTCATGCCATGAACCTGATGTCAACACGCGATTTCGATAATTACAGCTCGTTGTTCGAACTCATGAGTAAATTTATTCAACCTCCCGATTTGCTTATTTACCTAAGGGCTTCGGTTCCCACCTTAGTTAATCAGATTCAGAAACGTGGCCGCGAATATGAAGCCAGTATCAGGATCGATTACCTGAAATTACTTAACGAACGCTATGAAGCCTGGATTTCGACCTATACCATCGGGAAACTACTCATTTTTGAGGTGGATGATATCGATCTCGAAAAACCGGAAGACCTGAGTTTTGTGAATGAGAAAGTAAACACAAACTTACATGGGTTGTTTTAGGGGACTGGTTGATAAGTTGATAAGTTGATGCCCTTCGCTCAGGGTGACAGTTGATGGGTTGATAAGTTGATAAGTTTATAGGTTTCCTGATCAAAATAATGTTAAGAATTTTGATTTCATCATTTTAGAATCTTAATTATGGCTTTGCAAACTCCGAACTCCGAACTCTGAACTATTACGTATGAAAACATTAGGCATTATTCCTGCCCGCTTTGCATCAACCCGTTACCCGGGCAAACCACTCGCCATGATCAATGGTAAAAGCATGATCAGGCGGGTGTATGAACAAGCAACCAAAGCCTCTTTACTCCATGAAGTTGTTGTTGCAACAGATGATACCCGGATTCAGGATGAAGTAAAATCATTTGGCGGCCATGTCGTACTCACACGTACTGACCATGTGAGCGGTACCGACCGATGTTATGAAGCATTGAAATTACAAAATACTGATTTTGATGCGGTTGTCAACATTCAGGGCGACGAGCCCTTTATTCAGCCTGAGCAGATCGACCAGGTAGTCAGCTTACTCGAAAACAAAAATGCCGGGATAAGTACGCTGGCATTCAGGATTCAAACAGAAGAAGAACTTTTCAATCCGAACACAGTCAAAGTCGTTTTCACAAGTTCGGGCAAGGCACTCTATTTCAGTCGTCATGCCATCCCGTACCTGCGTAATATTGAGCCGGCACAATGGCTTTCAACACATCGTTTTTATAAGCATCTTGGTATTTATGGATACCTGACATCAAGCCTGAAAGCAATCAACCTACTTGTTCCTTCAACACTCGAAAAGGCCGAATCACTCGAACAATTACGCTGGCTCGAAAACGGAATCGAAATCGCTGTCGGCATTACGACCACCGAAAGTGTTGGTATTGACACACCTGCCGATCTCGAAAAAGTATTGAAACTTTTTACCTGAAAAGACGTAAACTTCGTATCTTAGCTGCCTGATTTTTTAACAGGATTGAACTACAAAACGTAAATGAAAATAGCGCTTTACATTTCTGATTTACTTTACGAGCATGAATGTGTTGTCATTCCTGGTTTGGGTGGTTTCATATCGAAGGACCATGGCGCCCAAATCCATCCACTCAAACATCAGTTTAAACCCCCTTCACGCGAAATCGTGTTTAATCCGCATCTTCGTGCAAACGATGGTTTATTACTCTCATTAGTTGCCCGTTCCGAAAACATATCGTATCAGGATGCCAAATCGAATCTTGACCGGTTTGTTCACAAATGTATTGATGGGCTAAACAAAGGGCATAGGATTAGTTTCCGAAATATCGGAAGTCTTGCCTATAATCAGGATAAGCAGATCGTTTTTCATCCCGATGAAAATCAGAATTTCATGGCCTCTTCCTTTGGCCTTAGCAGTTTCGTTTCACCGGCTATCATGAGGGAAGGCCTACCCGAAAAGATTGAGAACAAGATTTTCAGAAAGAATCACGAAAGTGTTGAAACTGCTGATTCGCCGAAAAAGACACAGGTTTCCGAACAAAAAGATCAGAAGAGACCGGATCACCGCAAAACCATGGTAGCTTCGAAAAGGCCGAATCCATACGTCAGGCAACTGATGTTTATTGGTGCTCTGGTCGTTATGATGGGAGCCGGCTGGGCCTATATGAACAAACATGTCGTTCAGCGCTATTACAACGCCTACGCGGGGTTGGTTCCATTCTTCTATTCCAGCCCAAACGATTATATCGCTGTGAATAGCGAAAAATTCCCACTCGAAAAGATACTGCCAAAAGTAAAAGCCAGTAATTCACCTGAAAGCGAAACAGCGATTGCACAAACGAACACGATAGATAATAATCTGGAATCAGTTACCATGAATACTGAGATTACACAGGATTCGGCTTATCAACAAGATACAGCTTCATTACCTTATCTTTCTTCTTCATCAGACATCGATACTATTCAATCACAAACAAAAGATGAAGAAGTCCCTCAGGAAGTAGTTGTAAGTACACCTGAACCTGAAGTGATTATTTCAAAACCACAGGGGCCTCAGTATCTGATTATTGCAGGCGCTTTTCGCGAAAAATCGAACGCCGATAAACTCATTCTCGATTTACAGGCCAAAGGTTTCACAGCCGAACATATTGGCCAAAATAAACGGGGATTGTGGATGGTAAGTATCGAGCGCTTCGATTATCTTGAGCAGGCCAGAGAAAGACTCAATGTTATCCGTAAAGAAGAGCAGTCAGATTATTGGCTCCTTAAAGTGTAATTCAGAATTTTATTGTTGTGGGAAGAAAGAAAAAACTCCATCATTTTGTTGAAAATGAGACATTCGGCAATTTATTTCAACGAACATTCGAACAGGTACAGGCAGAGGAATTCCCTTTAAAAGGAAATTGGCATACTGATTTCTTTAAAAACCAAAACCCCATTGTGCTTGAGCTTGGTTGCGGTAAAGGTGAATATACTGTTGGTCTGGCCCGTACCAATCCTGATAAAAATTTCATAGGTATCGATGTTAAAGGTGCCCGGTTATGGCGGGGACTGAAAACCGCAGACGAAGAATCACTGCCCAATGTTGCTTTCATACGCTCACGCATCGAATTGATCGGCCATTACTTTGACCCTGATGAGATAAGTGAAATCTGGATCACCTTCCCCGATCCGCAACCCCGGCAATCGCGCGAACGCAAGCGACTGACCTCCCCAAAATTTTTGGATGTTTACCGGAATTTTCTATCAAAAGATGGAATCATCCATTTGAAGACAGACAGTGTTTTATTATATGATTTTACGTGCGAAATGATCGAAAAAGAGAAGCATACCCTGCTGTTTTCGACCGATGACCTGTATGCTATTGAACAGCCTATGGAAGTAAAAAACATACGCACGTTTTATGAACAACGATGGCTAAATGAGGGATTGACTATCAAATATGTTACTTTTCAGCTTAAAAAATGAGTGAAAAAGATAATTTCTTCAAACGGGTACTCGAAGTAGCACAGTGTGTTCCGTATGGTAAGGTTACCACTTATGGTGCCATTGCTGAATATTTAGGAACGAAAGGATCGGCGCGTATGGTTGGCTGGGCCATGAACCAGTCGCACCACAACACTGAGCCTGTTCCGGCCCATCGTGTGGTGAACCGTAATGGTATGCTTACCGGTAAATTTCATTTCGGAAGCCCCGATTTAATGCAGAAACTACTTGAAAACGAAGGTTTTATAATTGAAAATAACAAAATAGTAAATTTCAGAGAGAATCTCTGGAAACCCTGGGAATAGATTCACTCCTGACTTTTCAACTTGTACCCCGAATAACTAATTTGGTTTTAATCACTTTCTTCACCGCTTTAAACGTAGTGATGTCTTCATCATCTTTCAGGCGTTTGAGCAGCAACAAACAAGCTTCCCGGCCAAGTTCGAATCCGAACTGATCCACCGAGGTAAGTTCAGGTTCAATTAAAGCAGATGATTTGCTGTTTTCAAATCCAACAACCTTAATATCGGAAGGCACTTTTATACCTAATTCATAGGCTGCTTTTATGATTGCAATAGCCGACATATCATTCACGGCAAAAAAACCGTCGGGGTGATCAGGTTTACGGAGAATGTCGTGGGCGGCTTTTTTCGCAGTTTCAAAAGTATCTGCCAAAACAACAAGCGACTGTACAAAAGGTATATTGTGTTTCAACAAGGCATCGTGGTAGCCCAATAAGCGGTTCTTACCAATAGCAAGTGTTTGCGGGGCAGCAAAATGTGCAATACGTTTGCACCCTTTTTCGATCAGATGGTTTACAGCCAGAAAAGCACCCTGGTAATCGTCGGCAACCACCTGATCGGCCTGTAGCTCCTCGGTAACCCGGTCGAAAAAAACAACGGGTATTTCATTGTCAATCAGGCGTTGAAAATGGCTGAAATCGCGCGTTTCTTTCGAGAAGGATACCAACACCCCATCCACCCTGTTGGTAAGTACGGCTTGTGTGTTGATTACCTCACGTTTGTATGATTCATTCGATTGAAACACCATCACACTATAATCGTTTTTGTACGCCACCTCTTCGATACCATTGATTATAGCCGAGAAGAAATAGTGTTCAATCTCAGGAATGATCAAACCAAGGGTGCGGGTAGAACTATTCCGAAGGTTCAGTGCGATCCTGTTCGGGCGATAACCCAGCAGTCCGGCGAGTTCCTTCACCGCTGTCCTTGTTTTCGGGCTGATATCGGGATGGTCTTTTAACGCCCGGGAAACAGTGGAGGTCGAAAGCCCGAGTTTATTCGCAATATCTTTAATCGTTATCTGGTGTTTCATGCTTTTTAATCAATGTGAAGACAATACAATTTCTTACAAAGAACAGTATAAAATTAGTACAATAAATGATTATTGACTTTAAAAAAAAGCATAGCGGAAATATTTCAACCGATTGCGACAGCATTCATGGTTTCAAGCCAATAATAATCATTGTTTTAGAAAACGAAAATCAGAGAAAAGTTAATCCCAAAACGATAACTTAATTACTTTATTCATGGATTCAGCCGTTTCAATATATTTCCAGTAAGTGGCTGTAATACAACGCTATCAGATATTATTTGCTGATCAATTAACTCTTTGTATTTTGCTTTCGAAGGCAATGCCATGGTGTAGGGTATTGTATCCAAATTAAAACAAACCACAATTTCTTCCCGATCATCAAATCGACGGTATGACCATTGTTTGCCAACGGCATTCAAAAACCCGATTTCTCCGTGCGCCAACACCTTGTTATCTTTCCTGATCTGAATAAGTTTCTTATAAAACGAATATATAAGGCTATCGAATCTAACCTGATCCACCGACAAGTCGGTTCCCGAAACCGATAAACGGTTTTCGGATTCAAATTCCATTCCGGGCCACCACAAAGGTTTGCGACAATCAGGATCATCTGAACCCCACATGCCCATTTCTTCTCCATTCCAGATATGTGGTGCGCCAATATTGGTGAATTGATGCATCAGGTAAAGCCGAAGCCGTTGATAGGTTTCATGGTCAGGTTTTCCTGCCTTGTAATTTTCATCTTCGTTAGGTTTGGCGTGAAATTTATACTTGCCCTTGTTATAAAAAGAGCTCAACAAGCGTGGCGTATCGTGGGTTGAGGCAGTATTCATCATGGCAGTCCGGGTTTCAACGGGAATCCTATTCCATTGAAATTTCAGACTATCCGTGAGCTGTCCGGCAGATATACTAAAGTCGGTGTTAGCGAAGAAATATCTTGCCGGGCGATATAAATGATAAAACATGATTCCATCGAATACGTCTCCACTGATATAAGGAACAGGATTCATTAAAATATCGGGCCACTCCTGCCACCATATTTCGCCAACCAGATAAGCATCGGGATTTATTTTTTTAACAAATTTTCTGTAATCGCGCCAGAATCCCATGGGTACATGGTCGGCCACATCGAGCCGATAACCGTCAATTCCTTTCGTAACGTCACCATCTGGTGCCAGCCAACGTTTGGTAACCGCCAAAATATGCGCCTTAGCCCCGGCATCGAGGTCCCCTTCAAATGGAAAACCATTGCGATGCGCTTCTTTTGTATTCACCTTTTTTATTTCGGGAAGGGCTTTGATATTCAGCCAACCCTTATAATCAAACTCATTTTCAGGCGTTTCAAGCTTGTCAAATGAAACAATATTATACCAGTCAGCATAACGCGAGTTTTCTCCCTTACTCATAATATCTTTCCAGGCCCAAAACTCGACCCCGGTATGGTTCCACGAATAATCCAGTATTACCCTTATGTTACGATGATGCAATGAATCAACCACCTCAAGGAAGAGCTTATCAGCTGATGTCCATTTCCAGGTGGCTGGATCAGCAGGATCCTCGGAGGCAATGATCGCGTTATCGCCTTCAGGATCGGGTCCAAAATTTACATCGACATGATGGTAATTACGGGCATCATATTTATGTAGTGAGGGGGCATCATTGAGCGGGTTAAAATAAACCGCATTAATCCCCAGATCGGAGAGATAATCAAGCTTATCCATAACCCCTTGTAAATCTCCGCCATATCGACGGAGTTGGAGGTTAGAATAGAAGTCTTTGCCCAGATCACTTGTCCAATCATCAGGCAAATACCAGTTTTGCGTCCACGGTGTTGTGTGCCAATTGGCTGGTACAGTAAAAAAATCAGAAGCAGTACGTATATTCTCTGCGAGGGGATCATTCATCGTATCCCCATTGCTAAAGCGCTCGACAAAAATCTGGTACCAAATAGCTTCAGAAGCCCATCCGGGTGGATTCTTATTCACAATTCCGTCCGTTTTTGTCTGGCAGGCACATCCCATTATATTGATCAAAACTATGGCCAAAAGGGCAATTATTTTATTTTTCATCTTCAGAAATACTTTAAAAACATTGATACAACAAAATATATTCCCATACGTTGGAGATATAGTATAATTAATTGATTTATTGCTATATATCTTAATTTAATTTTTAAATAGATTTACCTTACTCCCATGTTATGATTTAATAACTTCAACCGGGTCATCATTCAAATGTAGGGTTTTTACAATTACCGTACAGCCTGATGCCCTTATTTGAAATAACTACCAAAAAATGCCCCATTTTTCTATTCACAAAACTTTGGATTTCATGCCATATTTTCAAAAGTATTGCATGAAAAAGCATATCTAACAAGTAAATGATGATCTTTGTATTAAACAATATCGATCAAAAGGATACGAAATCATACTCAAAAACAGGACAAAAATATTAATGCAATCGTTTGAAAAATTTTATCCATCAAATTTAACATACAAATGTTAATAAATGTTTACAAGTATTAATTTTATGTTAATTTTGATTGTTGCCTGAGATTGTGTACATTTGACACACCTCAGAAAAAGTTATTCGAATTTTTTTCACTAATTCAAATCAATAATATGTCTAATTTTTAACAAATCTAATGTATGAAGAAACACATTAAGTTGATGCAAGGATTGTTTCTCATCTTATTCTGGGCGATTGGTATAACATCGTTTGCCCAAAATCTGATGGTTACCGGAACAGTCAAAGATGCCACCGACGGAACACCCATACCCGGCGTAACCATCGTGGTAAAGAATACAGCTACAGGTACAACTACCGATATCAACGGTGGTTTCACCTTAAGCGTCCCGAAAGGATCATTATTGGTCTTTTCTTACATCGGTTACGAAAACGCTGAAGTTGAAGTAACCTCAACCTCACCTGTCAAAGTAAGCCTGAAACAATCGGCAACCGATCTTTCCGAGATCGTTGTTATTGGCTATGGTACGGTCAAAAAAAGTGATGCAACGGGCTCAATTTCGACAATCAGCTCAAAAGATTTCAATAAGGGGGCAATCACGTCACCCCAGGATCTGTTGGTTGGTAAAAGCGCCGGTGTAGTCGTTACAACTGCCGGTGGTGCTCCGGGAAGCGGTTCTACCATTCGCATCCGGGGTGGTTCTTCGTTGCAAGCGTCGAACGATCCACTCATTATTATCGATGGAATTCCTATTGACAATAACAATATTTCGGGAAGTTCAAACTTCCTGTCATTTGTTAATCCAAATGATATTGAGTCATTTACGGTATTGAAAGATGCCTCTGCAACAGCTATTTACGGATCAAGGGCATCGAATGGTGTAATCCTTATCACAACCAAAAAGGGTGCGATAGGTTCACGGATGAAAATCACTTACGATGGAACCGCTTCGGTTTCATCTGCTACGAAATTATTAGATGTGTATTCAGGGGATCAGATCAGAGAAATTGCATTTAATAATCCTGCATTGTACGACCCTGATACTCATTTGAAATTAGGTTCCGGAAACACAGACTGGCAAAAGGAAATCTACCGTACTGCTATATCGCATGATCATAATATTGGTATAACTGGTGCCTATAAAATACTTCCGTACAGGGTTTCCTTAGGTTATTCGAGTCAGGAAGGTATTTTGAGAAATACTGATATGCAAAGATTCACCGGAACAGTTAGCCTTAATCCCACTTTCCTGAACAATAGGCTGAAGGTGAACATTAATGCTAAAGGAATGAGCACAAATAATAACTTTGGTGATGCAGGTGCTGTGGGCAATGCAATAAATATGGATCCTTCGCATCCTGTTAAAAGTGATAATGAACTTACCAATGGTTATTTTCAATGGAGTAGTTTAGGAGCAAACCTTGGGACACCTAATCCGGTTGAACAATTATTGGAAGCCGATAATAAATCTACAGTAAACAGGTTTATAGGCAATATACAATTGGATTATACAATACCGTTCCTTCCCGAATTGCGCGCAAATCTGAACCTGGCTACCGACTATACAAAGAGCGAAGGGCATAATAATCGTCCAACAACCTCTCCAACTGCACTCACAAGTAATCTTTGGGGTCAGCTTACCGACTACAACGGAACCAACAAAAATAATCTTCTTGATTTTTATCTGAACTACACCAAAGAAATCAGCCAGATCAATAGTAAAATTGATTTAACCGGTGGATATTCATGGCAACATTTCGAACTTGAGAATTTTAATTATCGCCGAGGCTATGTTGATAACACCATTAATCCTGAAACAGGGAAACCAATACATCCATATGAAAAGAATGACAGTACTACAAGAATCTCTGAGTTACAACTACTTTCTTTCTTTGGTCGTTTGAATTATACATTCGATGAAAAGTACCTGTTAACCTTAACGATTCGTGACGATGGTTCGTCTCGTTTTCCCAAAAACAATCGTTGGGGTTTGTTCCCTGCCGCTGCTTTTGCATGGAAAATCAATGAGGAAGGCTTCCTGAAAGACGTTGGTTACCTCTCTGATTTAAAACTCCGCGTGGGCTGGGGTATTACCGGACAGCAGGATATAGGCGATAATTATTATCCATATATGGCCCGATACATTAGCTCTACGTCAGGTAATTATTATATGATCGATGGCGAATTTATCCCGACCTTACGACCGAGTGCCTACGACCCCAATATCAAATGGGAAGAAACCACAACCCAGAATATTGGTATCGATTTTGGCTTTTTAAAAGATCGCATTACAGGATCGTTTGATTTATACAAACGGGTAACGAATGACCTGTTAAGTTTAATCACCATTCCTACCGGAAGTAATTTCTCCAACACATTGATTACCAATGTAGGGAGCCTCGAGAACAAAGGAGCTGAACTGACCTTGAACCTTGTCCCGATACTTGAAAATGATATGTCTTTAAATATCGGGTTTAATTTAACCTACAACAAAAATGAGGTTACAAAACTACTCTCAACCGATGATCCTAAATTTATTGGAATTCTTTACGGAGATGCCTTCACAGGTCAGAAACAGGTTACCCGTGTAGGACAGCCTGCTTATTCATTCTTCATGAACCAACAGGTTTACGATAACAATGGCAACCCGATTGAAGGTTTGTATGTTGACCTATCCGGTGAAGGTGGCTTTGTTAACGGGGATAACAGCGATAAATATATCTACCACAATCCTGCACCTGATTATCTCATGGGTCTCTCGGCACGTTTTACCTACAAGAATTTCGATGTGGCTGCTTCAACGCGTGCCAGTATAGGGAATTATGTTTATAATCAGGTAGCAGCCGGTGCTTCTTATGATCAGATGTCCCAGATTGGATACTGGAAAAATCAGACCACAGCGCTGGATGATACCAAATTCGTAAAACGCCAGTTTACAAGCGACTATTTTGTAGAGAATGCTTCATTCTTTAAATTGGACAATTTAAGCATTGGCTACAAATTTAATAATGTGGGCAAAAAACTAAGTGCACGTGTGAGCTTTACGGTTCAAAATGTGCTTACTATCACTAACTACAGCGGTATTGATCCTGAAGTTGCCTATTCAACCGTGAATGGCATGAGTGTACCTGGTATTGATAACAATTTTTATCCCAGGCCACGTACTTTTTTAATTGGAATAAGTTTGGGTTATTAATACCTTAAATAAAAACAGATATGAAAAAAAATAAACTATTTATAGGAATTTTGCTTTCAACGCTGATGATAGTATCCTGCGTGAAAGACCTCGATATAAAACCAAAAGACCCGAGTACTATCCTGTCAGAAAATTTAGGTGATGACCCTGAGTATCTGAAAGAAGTTTTGGGTAAAATCTACGCCAGCTTTATCATTTCAGGACAAGGCGGTACTGGTGGGGATGATATCACAGCATCCGATGGGAATTTCTTCACGACCACCCGGGCATTATGGAATGTGCAGGAAATTACGACTGATGAAGCAATCTGTGCATGGGGCGATGTTGGTATTGCCGATTTAAACACACAAACCTGGAGTTCAAGTAATCCGTTTCTTACTGCATTATACCAGCGTTTGGGTTTAAGTATCACTTATGCCAACGAATTCATTAAATTTACCAAGGACAACACTGATCCTAAAGTAATTCGGTACAATGCCGAAGCCCGTTATCTGAGGGCACTTGCTTATTACTGGCATATGGATCTGTTTGGCAATCCCCCGTTTACCACGGAGGCCGATGGAGTCGGAACGTTTTATCCAAAGCAATTGGATCCGGATGTTACCGTAGCCCGTGCGAAATTGTTCAAATATGTAGTTTCTGAATTGCTCAGTATTGAAAGTAAGTTGGGCGAACCAGGATTCTCCTATCCACAGGCCGATCAGGCTGCATGCTGGATGTTGCTTGGCAGGCTCTATCTGAATGCCGAAGTTTATACCGGAACTGCCAAATGGGATAGTTGCAAAATTTATACCGATATGGTTGTTAATAGCGGTGCATACACCCTTGCTGCCGATTACAGACAGAATTTCAGTGCTGATAATGATGGTTATCATAATCCTGAAATGATTTTTGCCTGGGCTCAGGATGGAATCAATACCCAGGGTTTTGTCGGAACCACTTTTATCATTGAATCGAGCAGCGATGCCAATTATCTTAGGGCAGAAGATTTTCATGGCCTGACCAACAACACTAACTGGAATGGAAACAGAGCAAGGAAACAGTTCATGAATGTGATGGTTGATACCCTCGCTACTTATGGCGATGTCCCTGTTCCATGGGATACTGATCCATTCTTTGAGCAATGCAAAGACCAAAGGGTATATCTGCGCGTTAAAAAGAGTGCCGATATCCCAAGTGCTTCTTCAAGTGGCGATTATGGAATCGGCGTTTATAAATTTACTGCAAAGAATACCGATGGCTCGCAAGCTACCAACTATAATAATGCTTATGCATGCACCGATTTTCCGATTTTCCGTTATGCAGATGCCTTATTAATGAGAGCTGAAGCATCCTATAATCTCGGGGACCTGTCAACTGCAGTTGCAGACATCAATTCGATTAGAGAACGTGCTTATGGTGATAATTCAGGTAATATAACCTCAGCCGATCTGTCCGATCAATTTTTATTGAACGAACGCGGTAAAGAGTTCTATTATGAAGCCCAAAGACGCACTGATTTAATTCGCTTTGGTCAATTCACTGACGGAACCTATACCTGGGCATGGAAAGGTGGTTCCTTTGACGGTTCATCAACAGATAATCACATGAACCTTTTCCCGATCCCGGGAGCTGAAGTGTCAGCTAATCCGAATATCAATCAAAATCCTGGTTATTAATCTCTAAAACATTAGAAAATGAAAAGAAATCTAATTTTAACTATAACATTGATAGGGTTGATTGGTATTTTCACCGGTTGCAAGAAGGATGGAGACAAAATCACGATGTTAGCCAATCCTGTTGCCCCATCACTTACAACAGTTCCCGACTTAACACTAACGCGAAACAATGGGACAAACGTGCTTGTATTTACCGGTACCCCGGTCAATCCCGGATTTGCAGCCTCTGCCAACTATTTTCTGGAAGCCTGTGCTTCAGGGAATAATTTCGCAGAATCTACAACCATCCTTACCGCGGTTAATCTTGTCAATCTTGAAATTACGGTAAGCGACCTGAATGGATTGTTACTGAAAAAATTCCCGGCCGATGCTGTTTCAACTATCGATTTTCGCATCAGAGCTGTTTTGGTTGTTGATGCCGGAACAGGTGCGTTAGGAACCAGTTCAAATCCATTGGAATATTCATCTGAAATAAAAACAGCTGAAGTTACCTTATATGGTTTACCACGATTGAACCTTATCGATTCTGGTATTGATCAGAAAATTGAGTCTGCTCTTGGCGATGGTACATATTTCGGATTTGTGAAACTTGATCCAGCAAACCCGTTTACTTTATTAGATCCGGATGCAAACATTGTATATGGAGCAAGCGGAAGCAATCTTGTAATAGATGGTGCCGCGTTTGTTCCGGCAGCAGCGGGATGGCACAAGCTTAATGCTAACACCAATGATCTTACTTATAGCCTGACCCCTTATATGATTGGACTTATTGGTTCTGCTACTCCTAACGGCTGGGATACCCCTGACCAGAAAATGGATTACGATTCACAAACTGAGACCTGGTATATCACGATTGACCTGGTTGATGGTGAAATAAAATTCAGAAAAGATGATGGTTGGGCATGGAACCTCGGTGGAACCCCTGACAATCTGGTACAAGGCGGCGCCAACCTCCCTGTAACAGCAGGGAATTATACCATCAACCTGACCATCATTAACGATGCTACCGGTACATGTACAATTGTTAAAAACTAAAATTCCTTAAACTTTGGGCTCACTGTGCTTGTTCGGGGCCTCGCTTAAAACCGGCACAGTGAACCACCAAAGTTTTTGAAACTAAATCAATAAATAAAATAGAATATGAAAAGAATTTCAATTTTGAAAATATTTTCGGTCCTGGTAATAACGGCCTTATTAGCCGTTTCATGTACCAAGGAGAATCCGGATGTGAAATTGGATCCAAAGTTGTCCACTTCACAGGTATTCGATGTTACATCAGATTCAGCCACTGTCGTTGGTTTTGTTGTAGCTGGCAGTGATGGCTTTACCGAAAGGGGCGTTTGTTACAATACCGCCGCCAATCCTACTATCGACAACAATAAGATCGCGTTTACAGGCGATACAAAGAATGCTGCCTATACCATTACCCTTAGCGGATTAAGTTTCTTCACGACCTATTATGTCAGAGCTTATGCGGTTAATGCTGGTGGTGTTATGTACGGGGAAGAATTTAATTTTACCACACTACCCGTACTTCCATTTATCACTACTTCAGCAATTACAAACATCCAAAGCACTTCAGCCAATGGAGGTGGAAATATTACTTCCGATGGCGGTTCAGCAATTACTGCACGGGGTATATGTTTTGGTTTGAATCCTGAACCCACCCTCGCCGATAATGTTATTGCAGACACTGCCGGAGTAGGAGAATTTTTCAGTTCATTTACAAGCCTGAGCGCTTCTACTAAGTATTATGTCCGTGCTTATGCAACAAATAGCGTAGGAACGACTTACGGCCAGCAAGTTGAGTTTACCACCCTTGCCCCTGTTGTTCCTGTTGTCAGCACTTCAGCGGTTACCAATATCACCGGATTATCAGCCGTCAGTGGTGGAAATGTTACAAATAACGGTGGTGTAGAAGTCACAGCACGTGGTGTTTGTTTCGGTATTTTATCCAATCCAACAATAAACGATGATACCACGAAAAATGGTGCCGGTTTGGGTGAATTCCAAAGTCCGATGACAGGTTTGCAAGGCCTGACGACCTATTACGTTCGTGCTTATGCCACCAACAGTGTTGGGACGGCTTACGGCGAAGAATTTTCGTTCACAACCCTGATCCCGATCCGTGTTTGGTATGTTCCGGGGAATTATGTAGCAGCAAGTTATCCGGGCACAACCTATGCTGATTGGAGCCCTGAAAACTCACCTCAGGTAAAAAGCTTAGAAACTGCCCCTGATCAGTTGGAAGGTTATGTGTATATGGCAAATGGAACAAATGAATGGAAATTTGCTACCCAGCCTAATTGGGATGGTCCTAATTATGGCGATGGCGGCGCTGGTATTTTAGATCCTAATGGTGGAAACATGAACTCACCTGCCGGATATTATAAATTGAATGCCGATGCTGCAACATTGACATATACAGCCGTTGCTACCCAATGGGGAGTAATTGGCAGTGCAACTCCATCAGGCTGGGATGATGAAACCGCATTAAGCTATGAGCCAGAATCCAGAACCTGGAAAGGTGCTATTCACCTGACTGCTGCTGAATTCAAATTCAGAGCTAACCATAACTGGGATTACAATTATGGCAGTACTGCCGCTAACGGAACATTAGACGCAGGTGGTTCGAATATCCCGGTTAGTCTGGAAGATGATTATTTCTTTACCCTCGACCTGAGTAACCCATTTGCCTACACATACAGTGCCAACAGATGGGGATTGATCGGAAGTGCCACACCTGGTGGATGGGACTCGGATCAGAATATGAGTTGGGATGCAATCAACAACGCGATGACTATCACTGTTGACCTTATTGCGGGTGAATTCAAATTCAGGGCCAACGATGATTGGGCAGTTAATTTGGGAGGAACAACAGATAACCTCGAATATGGTGGACCAAATATTGCGGTTACCGAAGCTGGAAATTACACCATTAAATTGTATCTGAATGGTACAATACCAACCTATTCGATCGTTAAAAACTGATCGATAACTCACTCTGAAAAGAGGCCGCTCTCAGGAGATGGCCTCTTTTTTTATGTTTTCTCCATTGAGATACACAAACCTGAAAATTTAAAATTTAGAACAAGAAATTTTCTGAAGTTTATTCAGTAGTATTTTTTTATTTACCCAAAATTTATCAGTATGAGACTAAAAAAAGCAAACTATCTGTTTTTTTTGATAAGCCCAACCAAGAGTCTTTTTAAAGGATGATAATTCACGCTGAATTACAAACACTTAGTATCTGTTTAATTTGATGATAATAATTTTCAATTGGGAAAAACTTGAATCACTGTAACATTGAGCAGCTTACCTCGGAAATATGACGAGGGAGTCGAAATGTAATCGTTAAGCTTTAAAACACGCAGTATCAGACTTTTTTTAGTGGGCCTCGACTTCCTCGTCAAGTTGCCGAGTCAGGCTGCTCAGCCTGAAAGAATATTAGCAATTAACTCTATTAAACATTCGTAACTATTCAACCCCGGCCGGGCAACGATTAGAAATTTTAAATAGCACGAAAGCTGTCGGCATGTGAGATAGGGTACAAGAATCGAAAATAATTGAAGCAAAACAACAATCGGTAACGAGAATTACTAATTTTGCATTAAATCGGTAATAATATTTACCACTTAATATAATTGCAAGATGAAAGAATTGTTGAAAGAAATGATAATTGATGCACAGTCAGGGTCATTGTTTACAGGTACTACACGGCATCTTAAGCCAACGCGGGTAAATAACAAAGCAACAATAATCATTGGTGTTCGCAGATCAGGAAAATCCACGTTACTGCATCAGATAGCGGCGAACTTGATGTTGGAAGGTGTTTCTAAAGAAAACATTTTGTATCTTAACTTCTTTGACGACCGCCTTTCAAATCTTTACTCATTTGGATTAGATATGGTGTTACAATCATTTTATTCACTTTATCCACATAAAAAATCTCAGGAAACCATCTATTGTTTTTTTGATGAAATACAAAACGTACCAGGCTGGGAAGCGTACGTCGATCGAATTTTAAGAACAGAAAATGTAGTCGTCTATATATCAGGGTCTTCGGCACAAATGTTATCAAAGGAAATTGCGACGCAAATGCGGGGTCGGGCGTTGTCATGGGAACTTTTCCCCTTCTCTTTTAAAGAATATACTGATCATCTTACCATTAAAAATGACCTTCCACTCAACTCACAACAGCGTCATTTTATTGAAAATGCATACCAGAGTTATTGGAATTGTGGTGGATTTCCGGAAGTTGTTGGATTAGAAAAATCGTTGCGGATCAAAGTACATCAGGAGTATTTCGACTCGATACTTTTTCGCGATTTAATTGAACGATACGATATCTCCCATCCAAGAGCCCTGGTTGATCTGGCAAAAAATTTACTGGAAAATATCGCCTCCATGTACACTATTAACAGCCTCACCGGATTTCTAAAATCCCTTGGATATAATGTACCCAAGAGTTCTGTTTCGGAGTACCTTAAATGGTTCGAAGACGCTTACTTTCTCTACACAGTACGTTTGTTTGATGCATCATTTCGTCGTTCAAACGCCAATTCAAAAAAAATATATTGCGTTGACCATGCATTGATTCGGTCAGTATCATCGGGTATTTTAACAAATACCGGACATATTTTGGAAAATATTATCTTTTTGGCTATCAGGCGATTAACAGCTGATATTTTCTATTACAAAACAAAGGGAAATCTGGAGGTTGATTTTGTTTTTAACAATGCTGAGGGCAAGCTTATTCTTCTGCAAGTTTGCGAAACGCTGGTAAATCCTACTACGCGGATGAGAGAAATCAATGCATTAAAAACCGCCATGATAGAGTTGAATGTAAATACTGGATTTATCATAACCCAAAAAGAAACAGAAAGTATCAGGCTTGAATCCGGAATAATTGAAATAATACCTGTTTGGAAATATTTGCTTATACCGAACCTATAAACCTCAATAGTTTTCGAAACATTCACCGTGTAAGGCTATTGTATAAACTTATAAATAAATTCCTGACTGTTGCCGATTTGCTCTCTGCACGCATACACATCTGTTGAATACACCATTGAGCATATAACACGCATGCAATTTTAATCATATGCATGGCCGAAACTAATCCCGCAACCGATGGAAATTCCATAGTTGCTGTTGAATGGCTTATCTGATAAGTAGGCAAAAAAAAGCATTATCTTTGATGATATAAATGGGTATTCTCATTTCCCGAAAATAAAATAGCATGAAAATTAAATTCTTAGGCGCAGCCCGCGAAGTAACAGGTAGTAAACACCTCATTACCACTGCACAAGGAAAGAAAATACTGCTCGATTGCGGTGCCTTTCAGGGTAAAGGCCTCGAAACGGATAGTATGAACCGTAATCCCGGTGTTGATCCGGCAGAGATTGACCATATCATACTTTCACATGCCCACATCGACCATTCAGGGATGATACCCTATTTTTACAAAAAAGGATTCCGCGGTTCTGTGATCTGCACCTCAGCTACACGCGATTTATGCGCTATCATGCTGGCCGACAGTGGTTTTATTCAGGAACACGACACCCTTTGGTTCAATAAAAAACAAGCCCGGAAAGGCCTCCCTCCTGTTCAGCCAATTTACACCAAACAGGATGCCATCAATTGCATGGAGCTGTTTATTGGTGTGGCTTATAACCGTAAACTTCAGATTGATAAACACACAAAAGTCAAATTTACCAATTCGGGTCATCTGTTGGGTAGTGGTATTGTTACACTTGAGTTAGAGGAAAATGGCATAAAAACACGATTAGCCTACACAGGCGACATTGGCCGTCCGCAAAATTATATTCTCAGACCTCCCGATGCATTTCCACAGTGTGATTACCTGATTGCCGAATCAACCTATGGCGACCGCCTTCATAAGGATCGGCAGGGTGCTGAAGCTGAACTATTACGCATCGTGAAACGAACCTGTGTCGAAAAAAAGGGAAAACTGATTATTCCTTCTTTTGCCATTGGCCGAACCCAGGAAATCGTTTACGTACTGAATAAATTTTCCAACGAGGGATTATTACCCAAAATACCTATTTACGTTGATAGTCCGCTTGCCGTAAACGCAACCGATATATTCAGCATGCATGCCGAATGTTTTAACAATGAAGTTACCGAAATGCTTCAAACCGATCCTGATCCATTTGGTTTTGGTGGATTGCACTATATTAAAAATGTGGAAGATTCGAAAAAACTGAACGATAAAAACGAACCCTGTGTCATCATCTCTGCTTCAGGAATGATGGAAGCCGGACGCATCAAACATCATCTGGCTAACAATATCGAAAATCAGGCAAATTCTGTTCTCATCGTTGGTTATTGCGCACCAACAACGCTTGGTGCCAGGATCACCCGGGGCGATGATGAAATATCAATCTTTGGGATTCCACATCCGGTTAGGGCTGAGATTTTTAAAATCGATTCATTCAGCGGACATGCCGACTACAACGAAATGTCGGATTACTTAGGCTGTCAGGACAAAGACGTAATGAAACGTATTTATCTTGTTCATGGAGAGTATCCGGTACAGCAGAAATATTCCGCCGAGTTGCAAACGAAAGGATTCAAAAATATCCTCATTCCAAAATCGGGCGATGAATTTGAATTATAAAAAAATCAGACTGATTGACAGATTAAGCATTATACTTTTGAATTTCAATAAAGAGCCCACTCCGAAAACTGTTAAAAAAAGAAATGCTACGAATACTCCAAATCTCCAAAATACTCCAAACACGCACAATCAGTGTTTCACCATTGGTGAAATTTGGTGTTTTTGTGGCAATAGTTTGCTTTTCGGAGGGGACTCAATAAATAAACAACATTACGATTTAATCACGATAATACTTTTACCATGAAAAAACTATTCTTTTTACTTATCATAATGTCAACACTCTACACCGTCAACGGACAGGTGATTGTGGTTGATCCGGCGTTTCCAACTGATTTGGATGCAGTGGTTGTCACTTTTCATGCTGCCGAAGGTAGCGGTGGTTTGGCAGGCTACACCGGCGATGTTTATGCCCATACCGGTGTAATTACGAATAACTCGACCGGTGGCTCCGACTGGAAATATGTGGTATCCGATTGGGGCCAGAACCTCCCCGAAACGAAACTCACCCGTATCGCCACGGATGTTTATACCTTATCGATCACACCCGGAATCCGTGATTATTATGGTGTACCGGTGGGTGAAACGATATTGAAACTCGCTTTCGTTTTCCGAAGCGGTGTGCAGGTTAATGGTAGCTGGCTCGAAGGTAAAACTGCCGAAGGTGGTGATATATTTTATGATGTTTATCCTGCAGGATTGAATGTGGCTTTTATTCAACCCACACTCGATCAGGTACTTGTTGAATCAGGAGCCATCATACCGGTGTCAGTCGCTTCAAATAACGCTGACTCAACCGTATTACTCATTAACAATACCAGAGTTACCTCGACAACTTCATCGACCCTTGAATACACCATAACTGCCAACGGTTCGGGAACATCGATGGTGAAAGCCATCGCCTATGCAAACACCGAAGTAGTGGCCGACTCATTCAGCTATTTTATCCGTTCAGCCGTCACCATTGCTGAGCTCCCTTCAGGCATGGTGGATGGAATCAATTACCTCAACGATTCAACCGTTTTACTTTGTCTGTTTGCTCCTTACAAATCATTTGCTTTTGTGTTGGGTGAATTTAACAATTGGCAGATTGAAGATGGAAATTATATGAAACGCACCCCCGATTCGAGACGTTACTGGTTACAGATCAATAATTTAGAACCAGGTAAAGAATATGCCTACCAGTATCTTGTTGATGGTGAATTAAAGATTGGCGATCCATATTGCAACAAGGTGCTTGATCCATGGAACGATTTATACATCCCAAACACGACCTATCCAAATCTGAAACCTTATCCCGTTGGAAAAACTACTGGTTTCGTGAGTATATTTCAAACAGCGCAACAAGCTTACACCTGGCAGATAGAGCATTTCAACCCAAGACCGAATGATGAATTACTCATTTATGAACTTCTCATCCGTGATTTTGTATCAACGCGTGACATCAAAACAGTGAAAGATACATTGGATTATCTCCAAAATCTTGGTGTTACAGCCATCGAACTGATGCCAATCAACGAGTTTGAAGGCAATGACTCCTGGGGTTATAATCCGGCATATTATTTCGCGACCGACAAAGCCTATGGCACTTACAACGATTACAAAGCCTTTATTGATGAATGCCACCGGAGAGGCATTGCTGTAATTATCGATATGGTACTGAACCATTCTTACGGGCAATCACCGATGGTACAATTGTATTACGATGCCGCAAACAACCGGCCGGCTGCGAATAATCCATGGTATAACCAGGTTTGTCCACACGAACCTTATTGCTGGGGTAACGATTTTAACCACGAAAGTCAAAACACAAAAGACTTTGTTGACCGGGTAAATGCTTTCTGGCTGAATGAATTTAAGGTGGACGGATTCCGTTTCGATTTCACGAAAGGGTTCTCCAATGTGGTGGGTGATGGAGGTGCCTACAATCCCTGGCGGATCGCTATCCTGGAAAGAATGGCCGACAAAATCTGGGAGGTGAATGATAGCGCTTACGTGATTCTTGAACATTTCGCCGACAATTCAGAAGAAAAGGTTTTGACTGCTTATGGCATGATGGTGTGGGGAAACAGCGTACACAATTACAACCAGGCGACGATGGGCTATGAAAGTGAATCGGATTTTTCGTGGGTTTCGTATGAGAAAAGGGGTTTTTCGAAACCACATCTGGTGGGATATATGGAAAGTCACGACGAAGAACGCCAGATGTTTAAAAACATCACCTATGGTAATAGCGAAAATCCGAACCACAATGTGAAACTAATCGATATCGCTACCCGTCGGAGCGCCGCAGCAGCCGCCATGTTCCTGCTTATACCGGGGCCAAAAATGATATGGCAATTTGGAGAACTCGGCTATGATATTAGTATCAATTATCAGGATTGTAGGGTATGTCCGAAACCCATACTGTGGAATTATTTCGATAACCCCGACAGAAAAAGACTCTACAACTATTACTCGGCCCTGATGGAGCTGCGTAAATCGCATGAGGTGTTTAAAACGACTGATTACACTTTAAATGCAACCGGACTGAACAAAAGTCTGCATCTGGTAAATACAGATATGTCGGTGGCTGTATTGGCAAATTTTGATGTGTGGGAGAATGAAATCGACCCAAAGTTTTTAAAACTGGGTAAATGGTTCGACTATTTCCATAACGACTCCATTGATGTGGTAAATGCCAATGCACCTATTTTGTTAGGTGCCGGTGAATTCAGGGTTTACACAACAAAACGATTGGTATCACCCACAATCGGGGTGAATGAGAATAAATACGGAAATAATTCTTCAATAAAAGTTATTCCGAATCCTTCAAATGGTAATATCGAATTACAGGTGGAGGTTAAGGAAGTTGGCGAATATAATATATTGATTTACAATTCAATTGGCCAGGTAATTGATCAAATAGACCATCATTTTTCACAATCAGGTCAGCAATCAATAAAATTTGAATCGCTGATGAATGTACCGGATGGTTTCTACTTTGTTGTAATCAAAGGCGGTGATAAGATTGAAACAGCAAAGATTCTGATACAATAGATATCAGGAAAATTGTAGTTTTTTATTTGTCCTTCAAGATATTTTGCTGGCATTGATCCATAGCCTCATAGGTTTTGCCGATGCCAGTTGCCTTGAAACTTACTCTGATTGAACCATCCATAGCCGTTCCGAAAGCGCCTGCCTGAATCGATTTTTGTGCAGAAAGTGTAACAAAAACTTCGACGATTGTATCTGGATTTGTGATTGTAACTTTTTGATTATCGGTATTATAAAAGAAACTCTCCAATTCACAATCACCTTTTGCCTCGAGATGGTAAACCACCTGGATGCTGTCTTCAGCAAACTGTATCGGGGCAGTGAGTAATTGACAATTCATCTGCTGACTAACCATTTCATCCTGGCAGGATGACAACAATAGTGTGGTTACAAGGGCAATTAAACAAGTAAACCAGAGCATCTTAAAATTCATATTCGGTGGTTGGTGTTGGTTTGGTAATTGTTATAATTGTGTCAAAAATTTTTCCGTATCAATAATATGCCGAACATGCATGCCATGTCCCACCAATATTGAATCATCCCAAACTGTAAGTTCAAAAGTGATCTTATTACCTTTCACTTCAGTGATTACGCTTTCGCACCGCAAGGTATGACCAACAGCCGAAGCCCGTAAATGCTTCATATTCACTTCGGTACCAACACTTGTTGCATTCTCAGGCAAATAGGATGCAATACTTTTAAGCGCTGTGGTTTCCATCAGGGCGATCATGGCTGGCGTTGCAAAAACGGCAACCAGACCCGAACCATATTTTAAGGCAGTATCATTCTCTGTCACAGTGAGTTCCTGTGTCCCCTTCACACCCTTTTGTATCTGAATCGAAATCATGTTTACTCTCCGAACTTTATCGAAATTGTTTGTTTCAGATCAGGATGCAAACTTAATGCTACCGGGCAGGTTTCAGAGATTACTTTAATAATCCTCTTTTGTTTATCGGTATAAACACCCGGAAAACTTAAATCAACGATTATTTCGGCTATCCGCCTTGGATCGGAGGCCATGATCTTCGTGATAGATGCTTTTGCCCCGTCGATGCTGAATTTGTGCTCGTTGGCGGCGATTCCCATGATAGTGAGCATACAGCTTCCTAAGGCTGAAGCTACAAGATCGGTTGGTGAAAATTTTTCTCCTTTGCCCTGGTTGTCAACCGGTGCATCGGTTATTACCGTATTACCCGATTGAACATGGGTCATTTCGGTTCTCAGACCGCCCACATATATTGTTTCTGATGTTGCCATATTATTTATTTTGTGCAAAAGTAGTGATTGAAAATGTAGAAAACGAAAAAGCCTTCCGAATTGTTCGAAAGGCTTCTCATTGTATTAAACACAACCAAATAATTATTTCTTATCCGGAGTTTTGGTTTCAGTAGTGCATGATTTTTTTTCTTCTTTTGTGCAGCTTTTTGAATCAGCGCAGGCTTTTTTATCAGCGCAGCAGCTTTTTTTCTCAGGTGCAGTACATTCTTTTTTTGTTTCTGCTTTTTTTGCTTCCGGTTTAACATCCTGAGCAAATGCGGTGCTACCTAAGGCAAGAAAAACAATCATTGACAGACTTAAAGCTAATTTTTTCATTTGAGTTATTTTTTATGTTTGTGAGGCAAATGTATCCACTAAATATTACTGTCGTTGTTAATGGCCTGTTAAATACTGTTAACGAAATGTTAATAGCCGGTTAAGTTAAGGCAGATCGTTTACTTTTGCTTTGAAATACAGCAAGTTGATGAAGCCAAAACTATTTACTTTACTCATTATCATCACATTTATTTCACTTCTTGGCGTAGTGTTTACACAAGTTTACTGGGTTCGTAATGCTATTGAACTGAAAGAAAGTCATTTCAATCACAGTGTGCGTATCGCGATGAAAACAGTGCTGAACCGCTTAATAGAGTCTAACAACGATTCTACCCTTCGGAGATTATGTATGGCTTCGCCTTGCTATATGGATAAAAGCAATATTCTGGATGTTGTAAAACCCAAAGTATTAGACTCATTGATAGAAGCCGAACTTGGATGTATGCAGATATCCAAGGGCTATGAATATGCCATCTATAACCGTCGCAATGATAAATTCGTGATGGGTAATTTTGACAAATACAAACAGCAACTTCTCGAATCGGAGCATCAGCAAACAATCCAGGCGTTATTCAAACCAGGCGATTACTATTTTACCATGTATTTTCCAAAACAGCAAAGTCTGCTCTTTGGACAGATGGTAAAATGGATGCTGCTCTCAGCCGTATTTTTACTTATTGTAATCTTTAGTTTCTGGTTTACGATTGTAACGATCATCCGCCAGAAAAAGCTTTCGGAGATGAAAACAGACTTCATTAACAATATGACACATGAGCTCAAAACACCGATTGCAACCATTTCGCTGGCCTCGGAGATGCTCATGAAACCCGAAGTTAATCAATCCGCTTTGAAAACGATGAAGTATGCTTCGGTTATTTACAACGAAAATTTCCGTCTTCAAAATCAGGTTGAGCAGGTGTTGCAGATCGCTATTCTCGATAAAGGTGAGGCGAAAATGCAATTGAAAGAAGTTGACATTCATAAACTTATATCAATAACGGTCGAAAATTTCGAGATAAAGGCAATTGAAAAATCGGCAAAAATCACGACAAGTTTTAAGGCCGAAAATGCACTTATCGCCGGTGATCGTATGCACCTGACCAATGTTTTGGCAAACCTGATCGATAATGCATTGAAATATTCAAAGGACGATCCACAGATCGAATTATCAACCCATTCCGATAAAAAAGGCGTTACAATTGTAATTAGTGACAATGGGATCGGTATTTCATCTGATAATCAACATCTTGTCTTCAAAAATCTGTATCGTGTCCACACAGGAGATGTGCATGATGTAAAGGGTTTTGGCCTTGGACTTTATTATGTTAAACAAATTGTTGAAATGCATCATGGTTCAATAACGCTCACAAGTCAGCTTGGACATGGTTCCAGATTCGAAGTTTTTTTACCTTATAATTCCCTGTCTAACGATTAGTTATGGAGAATAACGCCCGCATATTGCTCGTTGAAGACGACCCAAATCTTTGCATGTTGCTTCAGGATTTTCTCGAACTAATGCATTACAAGATTTCTGTGGCTCATGATGGTGAACAAGGTTATGCAATTTTTCAGTCAGAAACGCCTGATTTGTGCATCCTTGATGTGATGATGCCCAGGATGGACGGATTTTCGCTTGCGGCACTTATTCGCAAAAAGAATAATCAGATACCAATCATCTTTTTAACGGCAAAATCGCTGAATGAGGACCGGCTCAAAGGATTTCACCAGGGATGCGACGACTATATTACCAAGCCTTTCAGCACGGAAGAACTAAACCTTCGTATCAAAGCGATACTGCGAAGATGCTCAAGAAATATTCTTGACGATCCCGAACAAATGAATGAGGTTTTTGATATTGGTAAATTTGTTTTCGATGCTCCAAATATGATTCTGAAATCTGATTTCGGCATACAGACTTTAACCCAAAAAGAGTCGAACTTATTGAAATTGCTGTGTTTAAACAAAAACAAACTCTTAACACGCGATCACGCTTTAAAAACAGTTTGGGGCAACAACGATTATTTTATCGGCAGGAGCATGGATGTTTTTATCACACGGCTCAGGAAATATCTAAAAGATGACCCTAATGTTGCCATCTCAAACATTCATGGTATTGGTTTCAAATTGGAAGTGAAGGAGTAATCACTCCAGGGTCAGTCAGAAATCCAACAAAACAATATGCTAAAAAAGGCTTATCCAAAGTTCAAAACTACCGAATTCATTACGAATAAAAAGATGATTCAATCACATTGAACATATTTTGAATTCTGCATTTTCTTTTTACAATTTTACTTTTTATAATACTTCATCGCTTCAGGTAAAACCTTCTTAATGCCAGCGATACGGGTGGCATCAGACGGATGCGTGCTTAAAAACTCCGGAGGCGCCTGTCCGTTCTTCATCTTAGCCATGCGCTCCCAAAAACCAATGGCTTTTTCAGGATTGTAACCTGCCATTGCCATAAAAATCAATCCCAGATGATCGGCCTCACTCTCATGCAACCGGCTGAAAGGCAACATAACCCCAACCTGACTGCCAATACCAAATGCGGTCATCCAAAGCATTTGTGTTTGCTCAGGTTTCTCCTGCAAGGCTGTTGCCAGCGCCATACCACCCAATTCAGCCATTAGTCCCTGACTCATTCGTTCACTGCCATGTTCGGCAATGGCATGTGCAATCTCGTGACCCATCACAACGGCTAAGCCGGTTTCGTCGAGGGTTACCGGTAAAATTCCTGAATAAACGACTACTTTTCCACCAGGCATACACCATGCATTCACTTCCTTACTATCGATAAGGTTGAACTCCCATTTGTATCCTTTGAGTTCTGCCGACATTCCTTTTTGCGCAAAATAGTTCTCCACTGCATATTGAATTTTCTTGCCAACATTCTTAACAACAGCGGTTTGCTTTGAATCGGAAGACAATTTATTTGTCTTCAGAAATTCGTCATACTGTTGAAAACTCATCGACATCATTTGCGATGCCGGTACAATATTGAGTTGTTGGCGGCCAGTGATCGGGACAGTACTACATGCAGAAAAATGAGCCGCGATATAGATAAAAGCACTTAAAATCGATAGTTTAGCGATTGTTATTTTCATGTTTAAAATTATTTGAACCTTGCAAAATTAGACATATTCGGTACGATAACAAGCTATAACAAGGAATCAAATCATAACCTATTGAATTTCTTGTTTCTGCATAAACAAACAGCTGTCTCCATAACTTAAAAACCTGAAATCGTTTTCGAGCGCGTACTGATACACCTCTTTCCAGGTATCGCCAATCAGAGCCGAAACAAGCAATAATAATGTACTTTTTGGTTGGTGAAAATTAGTAACCAAACCATTGATTATCCTGAACCGGTAACCCGGAACAATCATGATTGAAGTTGTAGCATGTAAAACATCTGCATGATGGTGGTCGAGATAATCGATCAGAAGCTGTAAAGCTTCTGTTGAACTGTTAATCTCCGAAACATGATTTTCATAAGCAAACCATTGATCTACAGTAATATCATGGATATCCTTATTATTCCTGATCAGTGTTGCAATCCAAAACAAGCTTTCAAGTGACCTTAAACTTGTTGTTCCAACCGCGATAACAGGATTACCGGCAAGTTGCAGCAAGCGCTGGATTGTTGCGCGGGTGATGCTGATTTTCTCGTCATGCATTGCATGATTGCCGATGGTTAGCGCCGACAATGGTTTAAAAGTTCCGGCGCCTACATGCAAAGTAAGCCGTTCAAAAAAGATATTTTTCGATTTCAAACTTTTTATCAGCTCTTCTGTTAGGTGAAGCCCGGCTGTTGGCGCCGCAACTGATCCTTCATACGTAGCAAACACAGTTTGATACCGCTCCAGATCCGAACTTTCTGCCTTACGGTTTAAATAGGGAGGAAGCGGCATTTCACCAGCCAACTCAAGTATTTCGGCAAATGAAATCCCAGACTGATCCCACGAAAACTGTATCACCGAATAATCATCTTCTTTTCGTATTCTTTCGACAGATAAGGTGATTTGCTTATGATTATCAAGTAAATTCATCTCCAGTGTGCCAGATTTCCACCGCTTCGAATTGCCTACCAAACATTTCCAGATGACAGGTGATTCGTGTGCGAATGCCAGTTGCAAATCGGCGCTTTTATCTTCCGGTTCCAACGTAAACAATTCAATGGCCGCCCCGCTGGCGTTATGGAAAAGTAAACGCGCCTTAACTACTTTTGTGTCGTTAAAAACCAATATTGCCTTTTCGGGTAAAAAATCACCGATATTAATGAATTGACTCTTTACAATTCCATCATTTTTCAAGACCAATAACTTCGAATCTTCGCGCCGGGCAAGGGGGTAACGCGCTATTTTGTTGTCGGGCAAGGTGTAGTCGAACGCCGCAGACTCAATCAATTTTAAGTTTTCCATATCCGTTTGCAAAGATACAAAGCTTGTAATGACGAACCATCTTCGATCGTTTTTTGTTGAAAAACGAATTAATATGGTTAAATCCGGCTAATTTTGAATTGCCTTCTTATCTTTGTTTGGAATTGTAACCATCAACAATAAGCCTGCTATGAAAATCAAGAACTACATCCCGAATTTTATCACCCTGATGAACCTATTGTCAGGCGTCATTTCAATACTGTTTTTTTCGCAGGGGAATTTAAAAATGGCAGGCATAATGATATTTGTCGCTGCCATTTTTGATTTTTTTGATGGTTTCCTTGCTCGTATTTTGAAGGTATTTTCAAAAATAGGTGGTGATCTTGATTCGCTTGCCGATATGGTTTCCTTTGGAGTGGCTCCCGGGTTTATCATGTATCAGTTGATACTCGATAGTCATGGAAGACAAAGTTTTATGCTTTTCGAAATTGATATCATACCCTTTATCGCCTTCATCGTACCACTTTTTGCTGCCTTGCGATTAGCAAAATTTAATGTCGATGAACGACAAACCACATCATTTATCGGTCTGCCGTCGCCTGCTGCGGGCCTACTCATTGCTGCATTACCTTTGATGAAGGCACAGCTCTACGAAGGACAGACATTGTTTTATATGGTGGTAACAAATACCTATTTCTATCTTGGAATAGCCATCATGATGTCGTTGCTAATGGTTGCCGAGCTTCCGCTTTTTGCCATGAAATTCAAATCGTTCAAGATAAAAGGAAACGAGGTTCGATACCTGTTTATTCTAATCTCGCTCACATTAGTGATCACACTGCAGTTTGTGGCCATACCCTTTATCGTCCTGACTTATCTTTTCCTGTCATTGGTGGTGTTTTTGACTGATATTCAGTAGGAAGTAACCTGCCTCGGCGGAACGACGAGAGAAGTGGGAGGTACGATAATCTCAATATAACACTTTAAAAACTTGACGAGCTTTAGTATCTCAAGGCAAGTACTAAATATCCTTGCGCCTTAGTTCAAAATTCTGTCCAAGGTAAACTTTACGTACATGTTCGTCTGCCGCAAGTTCCTCCGAAGTGCCTGCCATAAGGATTGCCCCCTCGAATAACAAATAAGCCCTGTCAGTAATTGAAAGAGTTTCGTGCACATTGTGATCGGTGATTAAAATACCGATATTCTTGTTTTTCAACTTAGCAACAATCGTCTGGATATCTTCCACGGCAATAGGGTCAACACCTGCGAATGGTTCATCCAACAAAATAAATTTCGGATCAACGGCCAGTGCACGCGCAATCTCGGTTCGACGGCGTTCACCGCCTGAAAGTTGGATTCCTTTGCTTTTTCGCAGGTGCATCAACCCAAATTCATCCAAAAGACTTTCCAATTTCTCGTGTTGCTGATCTTTCGTCATATTCTTTTTGAACTGCATCACCGAGAGAATATTATCCTCAACACTCATCTGACGGAATACCGAGGCTTCCTGAGCTAAATAACCAATTCCTTTTTGCGCCCGCCTGAACATAGGTTCATCAGTAATCTCAGTATCTTCGAGCCAAACATGACCCGATAAGGGCTTAATCAAACCAACGATCATATAGAAAGTGGTGGTTTTTCCGGCTCCGTTCGGGCCTAACAAACCGACAATTTCACCCTGGTTTACATATACTGAAACATCCTTTACCACAGTGCGTTGGCGATATTTCTTAATCAGGTTTTCGGTTCTGAGAATCATACGAGAGCGTTTGAAATTGATTGACAAAGTTAACAATAATGCATGAACGGTTTAAAACAGCTTTTCCGGAGCAATTGAATAAACTGACCTGCCAGTTTATTTCATTTCTTACTAACGCTTAAATCCATGACTTTGTTATTACATGGGTTTAGCCTGTCTTATTCACAAAAAAAAGTTGCAAATCCACTAAGTCACAGTGTATATGTATTTGAGTGAAAACTATTGAAAAAAAATAGATGGTTGTATTCCTGGCATTAAACTGTTGTAATTCATAACTTTGCCCCTTTGCGAGATGAATTATTCAGTTTAGCTGTAAATTTACCGCATGATTTTAAGTGTAAGCCGACGAACTGATATTCCTGCATTTTATTCTGCCTGGTTTTTTAACAGAATAAAAGAGGGATTTGTTTACACCCGCAATCCTTTCAAGGCAAATGCCGTTTCCAGGATTTCGCTGCATCCAAATGTCATTGACTGCATCGTCTTCTGGACGAAAAATCCATCTTATGAATTTATCGAAAATTTACATCTGTTATCTGATTACAATTATTATTTCCAATTCACTATAAACACCTATGAATCAGCGATTGAGCAGCATGTTCCAAAGAAACCAATTATCATTGAGTCATTCAAAAAATTATCCCGAAAGCTTGGTAAGGAAAGAATGATCTGGAGATACGATCCGATTCTACTAAGCAATGAATATACTGTTGATTACCATATCAGGTGGTTCGAACTGCTTCTTAAAAGTTTAGCCCCATACACTGAGAAATGCATTATTAGTTTTATCGATTTTTACAAGAAATCGGAAAGAAACCTGAAAGGAACTTCTGTCAGAACACTCACCGAATCAGAGATTTACACATTAGCAAATCAAATGCAACGCATGGCATCAGCCAATGGTTTAATCCTTGAAACCTGTGCCGAGGAATATGATTTAAGCCGTTTTGGGATTAACCACGGGAAATGTATTGATGATAAACTGATAGAAAGAATTACGAAGAAGCAGATAATAGCCCAAAAGGATAAAAATCAGAGGAAAACATGCGGATGCATCGAAAGTATTGATATTGGCGGGTATAATTCATGTCAGCATAACTGCCTGTATTGCTATGCTAATTACAGTAACGAAAAAGTAATTGAGAATATAAAGAATCATGATGCAAATTCACCGTTATTGATTGGAAATATTGATGATGCTGATATTATTATTGAGAGAAAGTTATATTCAATATTGACAGATACATTATTTGGCTAAAAGACTCGCTCAGAATTGGTCAGTTAGTTCCTTCAATAAGAGCGAATTTGTATTCTACACCCATTAACACTTAATACTAACAGATGAATTGCATTCATTAAATTGGCTTTGTTCAATACTATTCTACCAGTTCATTCCATTTTAAAACCAAAGGGCTAAGTTCTAATATTAACAGCATTTTCCTTAAATTGCAAAAACAAATCATACGCTTGTGGTGATGCAAGGATGGTTGCAAGCCACAATTTGATGGTCTCTTTTGTTCCTAATAATTTACTCCCA